>JBEPZK010000107.1:0-1520 GCA_041640855.1 Candidatus Kryptoniota bacterium | reverse complement strand
TCCGCCAACAATTCCAACTCATCAAGATATTCATCGACTTGCGCTCTTGTCAGATGCGGAAATATAACACCAACTATTACCGCTCTCTCCCGTTCCTTCTTGTAATCTACCAAACCTATTTTCTGCTCTTCCGGCTTTGTTTTTAATTCTTTCCTCACTTAATAATTTAAACAAGTTTATTTAAAAATCAAGTTTCTGAGCTTTCCTCAAAGACATTGGTAAGGATGTGAACAAGTGTCGCTATGCTAAGGCTAATCATGTTTTTACGCTCTATTAATCTTTCACCTCTTGGGATTTCTATACACAGGAGAATAATCATTTGCCTCAGCAATTCGAAACAAAATCGAATTAAACAAAATTATAGATAAGCGTAACCGCAATATACTTTTTCAACAACAAAATAATGAAACCATATAATGAAGTTCTTTTTTAAAATTGAGCTTTGTTGGAGCGACACCAAGTGCACATGTTTGAATTCGAAAATTTGGTTTTAAAATCCAGCTGAATTATCTTTAAATTGAAATAATAAATCAAATTTCATATGCGAGTCCTAATCTTCACGGGAAAAGGCGGAGTTGGGAAAACAACAGTTTCATCAGCAACAGGGCTTTTATGTGCAGAACTTGGATATAAAACCATCGCCATAAGCACAGACCCAGCACATAGTCTAAGTGATTCGTTCGGAAAAAGAGTTGGTAAATATCCCACTCAAATAACAGACAAACTATGGGCACAGGAACTCGATGTAAATGAAGAATTGAGGTTAAATTGGGATAAGATTCAGGGATTTATAGTCAAATTTTTATCCTATCAAGGATTTAACAAATTCATCGCCGAAGAATTCGCTATCTTTCCGGGGCTCGAAGAACTGTTCAGCCTGCTCAAGATAAGTGAATACCACGACAATAAAAGTTATGATGTCATAATTATCGACTGCGCCCCAACAGCAAGCACAATAAGAATGTTAAGTTTCCCAGACATTGTGAGTTGGTATATGGAGAGATTCTTTCCCCTTGAGAGAAAACTTGTAAAAACAATAAGACCTGTAGCAGAAAAAGTTGTGAAATTCCCTCTCCCCACAGACGATGTCTATGCTCAAGTTGAGGAACTTTACAGAAAAATCGAACATACAAAGAAAATCCTAACGAACGCAAAAATATCATCCGTGAGGATAGTCGTAAACGCAGAAAAAATGGTAATTAAAGAATCACAGCGCACATATACCTACCTTAGCCTTTTCGATTTCCCGGTTGACCTAATAATCGTCAACAAGGTGCTTCCAGATGAAATCGAAGACAAACATTTTAAAAAATGGAAGCAAACACAAGCGAAACACATTGAAACTGTAAAAGAAGCATTTTCGCCGATACCAATAAAGATAACACCACTATACGAGAATGAAGTAACTGGTTTAAATCGGCTTTTGAAACTTGCAATTAATCTTTACGGTGAAGATGACCCAACAAAAATTTACTACGAGGACAAACCGATACAAATTGAGGAGTTAAACGGAAAGTATA
>JBEPZK010000106.1:0-1579 GCA_041640855.1 Candidatus Kryptoniota bacterium | reverse complement strand
AGTTCGGTTGCAAGGTTTATTATGATTTCTTTTGTTTCTTCGGGTGCGTTTATGTTTATTTCAAGCCAGATTTCTTTTTGAATGTTTGAGTGAATTTCGTGGTTAGGCATAAAGTAGTAAGGTTTTGTTTTGGACAAATATAAATAAACGTATTTTTATAAGCAAAGTTGAATTAAAGTGCTTTTGAGTTTTTTGCAACAAAGCAAGTTTTTTTGTAAAATTGATTTAGAGACAAACAAAGGTATCACCGAGATGAAAAGATTAACTTTGCTTTTGCTTTTTTGGGCAGGTCAGATTTATGCGGATAATTTTGTCTACGTGATAAAAGTTGAAGGTGCGATAAATCCGGCAACTGCTGAATATATTTCCAATTCAATTAAAAAAGCTACAGAAGAAGGCGCGCAATGCCTTATCATAGAACTTGATACCCCAGGCGGGCTTCTTGAGTCAACGCGAAGCATAGTTAAGTCGATTTTATCATCGGAAATTCCTATCGTTGTTTTCGTTTATCCATCCGGGGCAAGGGCGGGTTCTGCGGGTGTGTTTATAACTTTATCAGCTCATATCGCGGTGATGGCTCCGGGGACAAACATCGGCGCAGCACATCCAGTCGGAATTGGTGGTATGGGAGATACATCAAAGGTTATGGAACAGAAGATAGTAAATGATGCAGCTGCGTTTGTCAGGACGATAGCGGAGAAAAGAAGTAGAAATGTAAAGTGGGCTGAAAGAGCAGTTCGCGAAAGCATATCTTCAACCGAAACGGAAGCTTTGAGAGATAGCGTAATTGATTTGATAGCGAGCGATTTAAGGGATTTGCTAAACAAAATCGATGGTAAAACTGTTAAAGTTGATTCAAAAGAAGTTGTTTTAAACCTTAAGGATGCGAGGATAAAGTTTGTCGAGATGAATTGGCGTGAGAAACTCCTTGCTTTGATAAGCGATCCAAATATCGCGTACATTTTGCTTTTGCTTGGGATTTATGGCATTTTATTTGAACTTTACAACCCTGGAGCTATTTTCCCGGGCGTGCTCGGTGCTATTTGTTTGATACTTGCTTTTTATTCGCTTCAAGCGTTGCCGATAAATTATGCAGGTCTTGCGTTGATAATTCTCGGGATAATTTTGCTGATACTTGAACTTAAAATAGTAAGTCATGGTTTATTGACCATTGGTGGGGCTATTTCGCTTTTGCTTGGTTCTATAATGCTAATAAACTCGCCATTTGAATTTATGCAGATTTCTTTAACTGTAATAATAACCGCGGTTGCTTTGACTGTTTTATTTTTCCTCTTTGCAATAGGCATGGCTTTAAAAGCTCAAAAAAGAAGACCGACAACAGGAAAAGAAGGCTTGATTGGCGAAGTCGGCATAGCTCTTACACAGTTTAAACCTACATCCAATGGTTGGGCTATAGGTCAAGTTAGGGTTCACGGTGAGATATGGAGGGCGATGAGTCAAGATAATATAAATCCGAATGAAGAAATTGTAGTAAAAGGAGTTGAAGGATTAACTTTAAAAGTTGAGAAGGTGAATAAAAAAATGTAAACTAAATTTGGGAGGTTTGTTATGACAATAT
>JBEPZK010000105.1:0-1912 GCA_041640855.1 Candidatus Kryptoniota bacterium | reverse complement strand
CATCGCCTATGTCAACCAACCCGGCGTTTTCCTCTCCAGCAGATACAAGCAATCGTCCACCACTTCTCGGCAAAGTCTTCAACAACAAAATCGAATTTTTATAACTACAATGCTCGCTCCACATAACACTAAACATCCCAAGTTCTTCAAATCCGGGCTCCCTCCCGATAAGTTTGATGATTCTTTTATATTCGTCTCCTGTCAAACCGAGGTCAAGCGCGAGTTCAACTTGATTTTCTTTTTTCATAAACTATTTCTGCAGAATTTCTTTGAAAAACGGTGCAAGTGCAGTCCCAATTTTTTCAAAATAGAAAAACACAATGACAACAAGAATAAAAAGCAATACGAAGAAAGAATACATCTGCCACTTTGCAACCTTCCTTCTACGCCCATCGCTACCAAAGAACTTTTCCTTAAATCCAATATAAACAAATCCACGCCATCCGCATTCCTTGCATCTGTAAATTTTATAAGGCAGGAAAAATTTTATCATTCTTTCTTTAAAATTTCTCGACCTTGACCTGTGCAATGTTCCAAATTTACCACAGTGCGGGCATACCTCAAGTCGCATTTAATTTATACCGTTATTTATTTTTAAAAATTTTGCTGTTTCCTCAGGTAGTGCAGTCGTTATATAAACCCCCGAGCCGAGCTCAAACCCTGCCGGAATTGTAAGGCGCGGTAAAATTTGAATATACCAGTGATAAAACTCTTCATTCGCATCTTTAAACGGCGAGGAATGAATGACATAGTTGTAATCCGGATTGTTAAGTTTATCGTAGAGTTGTTTCAAAATCAAACGTACGACCTTTGCAATTTTACACGCCTCTTCCTCTGTTATATTCCCGAAGCAAGCATTATGCTTCTTAGGCAATATCCAAGTCTCAAAAGGGGAAATTGAAGCAAAAGGTTCTATCACAATAAAATCATCATCTTGATAAACAACTCTTTCACCGGAGTACGACTCAATATCTATCATATCACAAAAGACACAGCTTCCGTGGTCATCGTAGTATCTCGTCGCCTCCTCGAGGAGATGTCTTATGTGCGTTGGGACTATCGGCGTTGCTATAAGTTGCGAATGTGGATGCTCAATTGAAGTCCCAGCCATTTTGCCGTTATTTCTAAAAATTATCACCATGTTCAATTCTCGATGCGTCATAAAATTTTTATAAAGCGCAAGATAAACTTTGAAAATTTCACAAACTTCATCCGGCTCCATCGTCGCGATAGTCAAATTATGCTTTGGCGATTCAATTATCACATAATGAAAACCATATCCTGTAATTTTTCTAAAAAATTGAAATTTTGTCTCTCTTTTTAGCTCAATCTTAGGTGTAAGCGCGGAATATTTATTTGGGACGACTCGGATTGACCACTTTCCATTTTTCTCAACAGTATAAACCTCGGGTGGTGTCATATGTTCATTGCCCGGGCAGAATGGACAGTTTGGGTCAAATTCAGGAAGTTCCCTTGATTCCTCTTTAACCTGAAAATCATGCGGTCTCCTCGCTCGCTCAGTTGCAACGATAACCCAATTTTTTGTCGCTCTATTTTGCCTAAATTCCGGCATCGCTTAAAAATATGTTTAAATTCACCGGTCGTTAAAATTTAAAAATAATTTCACTGTCTTGCAATTCAGTTGCAATTTTTTTATTTTCCTTTTGAGCAAATTTTAAAAACTTCGAAGTCAGAGCATAAAAAAGATATCAAGAAAAAATCAAGGAAATAGTTTTGCAGGCATTAGCGGAAACTCGGCCGGGACTTAAAGAGATAATATTTTTTGGTTTGAGAAAGAGGGGGATTCGATGAACTTAGCGGTTGGGATTTACCAAAAGTTCTTTCACAAAACAAGCAAAAAACTTGCGGGGTACTTAATTCCATGCGCTTTAATTATATGCCCAGAAAAGTA
>JBEPZK010000104.1:0-1929 GCA_041640855.1 Candidatus Kryptoniota bacterium | reverse complement strand
GAAAGTTTGAAAATGTTGAGTTTAAGTTATGATATTAAACTTGCTTATGAAATTCAAAAAAATCTCCTTCCGAAAAAAATTCCACAAAGTCCCAAAGTTGACATCCACGCTTTGACTATACCATCTAAAGTTGTAAGCGGTGATTATTATGATGTCGTTCAATTGGGGGAGGACAAATTTATAGTTGTGGTCGCGGATGTTTGTGGGAAGGGTTTGCCCGCATCGCTTTTGATGTCAAATTTGCAAGCCTCTTTGAAAAGTTTTTTGCTTTTCACAGATGATATAACAAAGGTAGTCAAATTGCTGAACGAGGTCGTTTTGCTTAACACGCCATCGGAACAGTTTATAACTCTTTTCATCTGTAAAATCGATTTAAAAAATCTTCTTCTCGAATATGTGAACGCCGGTCATAATCCACCAATTTTAATAAGAGATGGAGAGGTTAAATTTCTTCAAGAAGGGGGAACGGTCCTCGGGATAATCAAGGACGATTACAAATCCGAGACATTGAAAATTAAAAGTGGAGATTTGATTTTTCTCTATACCGATGGGGTAGTTGAAGCGACAAACCTCGATGGGGAAGAGATTGGAATCGACAAAATTGTCGAATCGTTAAACACGATAAGAAAACTTAGAACAGTTGAAATTATCCAACACGTAAAAAATTTAATCTACCGACACAGCAAAGGCGCTGAACAAACCGATGATATAACGATGATTGCAGTTAAGATAAAGTAAATCGCTACTTGAAGATGAGCTTATAAATTTTGTCATCGCCCGGTTGTGGATTTCCTCTGCCATCCCTATTGCTTGTTAGGACGTATAGATTTCCATCTGGACCTTCAACGACATCTCTCAATCTTCCAAATTTTCCTCTTCTATTGTCGAAGGCAAACCATCTTTCAATTCGTTCAGCTTTATAACTTTTCCCGGATTTTTTCACTTTGATTCTTATCAACGCTTCGCTTCTCAACGTTGCAACGAATAAATCACCTTTATAAAATGTTATCCCAGAAGGTGGGGTTGCATCTTTCCATACGACGATTGGGTCGATGTAATCTTTTTCTCCGGGCGCGCCGATCACTTTAGGCCATCCATAATTTCCGCCTTTTACGATCACATTTATCTCATCATGACCAAATCGACCGTATTCGCCCGATGGACCATGTTCAGACTCAAATAAGTCGCCCGTCTCCGGATGCCATGCGAGCCCTTGAGGATTTCTATGTCCGTAGGAATAAATTGGGGAGTTTGGGAATGGGTTGTCTTTGGGTATTTCTCCCTCCGGTGTTAAGCGTAAAATTTTTCCGTTCAAAGAATTCAAATCTTGCGAAAGTTCTCCTTTGAAAATTTCTCCAGTTGTAATGTAAAGCATTTTATCAGGTCCAAATTTTATCCTTCCTCCGTTGTGAAATCTTGCACCAAGTATGCTATCGATTATAACCTTGTCGAAAACTCCATTCTTCCCGTTGTCTTTGATTCTTATGACTCTGTTAAAAATTTTTCCATCTCTCGTTTCGTAAGTATACATCGCGTAGATATATGGTTTTTGTGGAAAGTCTGGGTGAACTGCAAGTCCCATTAATCCGCCTTCGCCGATATGCTTAACGTCAATCCTCATGTATGGTTCGGGGAAAAGTTTTCCGTTTTCAATTAAGCGGATTCTTCCGGGTCTTTCGCTGACCAAAGCTCTTCCATCTGGCAGGAAAACAAGCGACCATGGGATTTCGAGATTATCTATCCAGACTTCGACTTTTACATTCGGAGGGTCGGGAATGTATACATCTTCAACCGTTTGAGGTTTTTGCCCAACGATTTGAAAGCAGGATATGAAGGCAATTAATGATGCTATGCTGAAGAAAATTCTAAGTTTCATAGTTTTGGGATGAATTTTTTGAAAAATTTAAAAAGTTTTTGTCAAAAGTCAAG
>JBEPZK010000103.1:0-1930 GCA_041640855.1 Candidatus Kryptoniota bacterium | reverse complement strand
TTTCGGACTTATTTAAAATGATTAAATTTTGAGAAAAGGAGATAAAAAGCGGTAGGGCGAGGACGGAGATCAATTTCTTTAGCATCTTTAGTTTACGATTTGTTTTTGATTAATTTTAAATTTTATTCTGATAAAATTCAAACTTTCGAAAAACTTGATCTTCTCTATAAAACGAATAATTAAGATTGATCAGGTTGAGATGAAAGAAGGTAGCAAGAGATTACAGAAGGAAGCACGGAGGAATAAGTTCTAAATAAGCCCCAGTAGAGCAACACTTTTACAAAATGCCTAACTGAGCCAGTCTTGCACTTATATTTCACAGGGAGGGTTGCGTCTTGATGAAAGTTTTATTATATTATTCTTGAAGGTTAATCATTTCTTTTTGAAATCGGCGGGAAGGGAAATGTTTAAACTTTGATAATTAACTTTTCGGTTTATGAGTGAAAGAAGTTTAACTGGCTTTATAACGTTTGTTTTGGTTGCCTTCGTCGGCTTATTAATTTATTTTAACGAGCATATTTTGATAAGGGGGGTTAATGAGCACATTCATGAAAAAGTTGATATTCTCATCTCGAATTTGAACCGAGAACTTAAACCTCACCTTATCAATGGTGAAAAGGAAAAGATTGGGGAAATTCTCTCTCATTACAAAAAGTTTAACGGCGTGAAATCGATTGTGGTATTTGATGATGCAGGTACAATCTTGCTTTATTCTGGTGACCCTGTGGAAATAAAATTTAAAAATTTTCCGAGGCAATCTAAGTCAGTAAAGTATGTTGCTGAGAAAGGAATTTATGAAGCGATATCATTGGTTGAATCTGAGAATCGAAAAATCGGTTGGGTTGCTCTCACACTTGAGCCTGGTCGATATGTCGGGACTATGAAAAAAATGAATTTGTTTATTTTCAGCGCTATCGCAGTTTTAATTATTGTCAGTTTTATTGGGATAGTAGCAATTTTAAATCGTAGAATCGTTGAGCCGATTTCGAAAGTTTCTGAATTTGTGCGGGATATAGCGCGTGGTATTTATAATATACAAATCGAAGTGCCGAAGCATTCCTTAATTCATTCATTTGCGGATAATTTCAATCAAATGGTAAGGTTAATCGACGAGAAAGAGAGAAGGCTGGAAAGGCAAAAATCGCAATTTAAACTAATTTCCGAAATTTCACGACTTGGTCTCGAGATAAAATCGGTTGATGAGTTCTTTAAAAAAGTGGTTTCTTTGATAAGGGATGAGTTCGGTTTTCTAAGTGTGATTTATTATGCTCTTGACTTGCCGAGAAAATTGAAAGTGAAGGCTGTTGCAGGTTACCTTGAAAATCGTTTAGATGAGGATTACACGATCGAAGTTGGACATGGTATATCAGGTTCATCTGTTTTGCTTGGCGATGTCATCGTGATAAATGATGTATGGAAGAGTCCTCAATTTGTTCCACTTTATAATGCTCCAATAGCTTCTGAAGCAGCGGTGCCAGTTAGGAGAAAGGGAAAAGTCATCGGGGTTTTGGATATAGCCTCAGACAAGGTAAATGCTTTCACTTCGGAGGATGTCAAAATTTTCAGAACTATAGCAGAAACGATATCACTTGCGCTTGAAAGGTTTGACTCGATGATGGAAAATATACGTCTTATTTTTAAGCTTGAAACTGTCTATACCCTTACGCGTGAGCTTGTCTTGGTTAGGGATGTCGATAAAATTTTTGAAGATGCTGTTAAAATCATTTATTCTATCCTTGAAAAGAAGGAACTTGTCGTTGAAATTTACGAACGAGTTGGAGACCTGCTTGTTATGAAAAGTGCCTATGGAAATTTAAAAGAGCCAATCCCGGTTAAATACTCCCAATTGGTTTTGGAGGGGATTATTGGGAAAGCTGTTAGAGAGAAAAGTTTTGTTTATGTCCCGGAAATTTCGCTGGAGCGCGACGCA
>JBEPZK010000102.1:0-1932 GCA_041640855.1 Candidatus Kryptoniota bacterium | reverse complement strand
CTATGGAAATTTAAAAGAGCCAATCCCGGTTAAATACTCCCAATTGGTTTTGGAGGGGATTATTGGGAAAGCTGTTAGAGAGAAAAGTTTTGTTTATGTCCCGGAAATTTCGCTGGAGCGCGACGCAAAGAGATTTTACACAACTACATCTTCTGAAGTCGTCGTTCCCTTGATGATTAAAGATGAAGTTATCGGTGCGATAAATTGCGAATCCAGGATTGTAAACGCTTTTGATGATATTGATATCCTTATACTTCGAACAATAGCAGATATGCTTTCTATAGCGGTTCACAATGCAAGGATGTATCGCTCTGTTTTGGAGTCGGAGAATAAATACAGGGTTATATTTGAAAGTTCAAGTGAAGCAATTTTCAGGATGAATTTAGATGGGAAATTTATCGATGTAAATCCGGCATTTGTTGAAATTTTTGGCTTTTCTCCTGAAGATGAAGTTAATTTCTATCAATTGTTCGTTTCAAATGAAGTTGCGAAGAAGTTTAGGGAGGAAATTTTGCTCCGTGAGCGAGTTTCTGATTTCAATGCTAAATTGAAGAACAAAAAAGATGAAGTTTTAAACGTTAAAATTTCGATGAGCAAGTTCGTTGGCTCAAATGGCGAGGTTTATTGTGATGGGATAATTGTGAATTTAACAGAGTATTTGAAGGCTGTAGAAAAAGCATATGAGGCGGAGAGATTGCGTGGGCTTATTCAAATAGCTGGGGGTATAGCGCATGAGTTTAATAACGTATTTGCTTCAATACTTGGCTCAGCTCAACTTATAAAGATGAAAGTTCCGCAAGAAGGGAAGATTTATTATTGGGCTGATATAATTGAAAGGTCAACCCTGAGAGGCGCTGAACTTGTGAGAAAATTGGTCGGCTATGCAAGAGGAGGTAAGTTTAGAATTTCAAGTGTCAATTTAAATGAGATGATAACCGGACTGCTTAAAAAAGTCAAGATTGAAGACGAAATTTCGGTAAAGATTGAATTTGACCCAAGGCTTCCTGAAATTATGTGTGACTATGAGCAGATTGAACAAGTTTTGCTTAATATAATTCAAAATGCAATTGAAGCTATGAAAGGTGGTGGGACCTTAGGTATAGAAACCGAATTTAAATATTTCGATAAAACTGAAGTTAAAGACCCCGATTTTGTCCCAGGTGAATATGTTAAAATTTCGATTTCAGATACTGGGGTTGGTATGACGGAGGATGTTATGAAGCAAATTTTTGAACCATTTTTCACGACGAAAAGAGAATTGGGCAAAAGCGGACTCGGTTTATCGATGGCTTATGGTGTCATAAAAAATCACAACGGTTTTATAACCGTTTCAAGCACGCCAGGAAAAGGTTCCAGATTTGATATATTCTTGCCTGTGCAAAGGCTTGATAAGGAACAAAGGCGCGTTGAAAGATGGGGGGTTCAGAGTTAAAAGTTCTTGTGGTTGATGATGAGGAATTTCTTCGTGCAATACTTACTGATTTGTTGAATGGACTTGGATATGATGTGATTCAGGCAAGCAACGGAGATGAAGCTGTGAAAATTTATCAAGAAAGAAAAGATGAAATTGGGCTTGTGATCCTTGACGTTGTTATGCCGGGCAAAGATGGGTTAGAAGTTTTAGAAGAACTTAAAAAGTTAAATCGAGATGTAAAAGTCGTGTTGACTTCGGGCATGATATACGAAAAAAAGGTGGAAGATGTAGTTGCGACCCATCGAAATGTTGGATTCGTTCAAAAGCCATATAATCTCATTGAACTACAGAAGGTTATAGAAAGTCTCCTGAGGCAACGTTAAGTATAGCACCATATCTTACTCCCCTATCGTTTGCTATTATTTCCCTGAAGTCAAATTTCCTCATAAACTCAAACAAAATTAAAACCCCTGCAAAAATCACGTCTTCTCTGCCATTTAAAATTGGGGATAAATTTT
>JBEPZK010000101.1:0-1993 GCA_041640855.1 Candidatus Kryptoniota bacterium | reverse complement strand
CACAGAACCCACCCCTTAAATTAAACAGCCATTAAAAACCTCTTACATTGCAAATCTAAGCGTGAGGAATTGATTATTGTCGAAAAATTTAACTTTCCTGTATGTATACTCAACGCTTGCCTCAAGCGTTCCTCCAAGCGGTATGTTTAAACCAACTCCAAATGAGGGTGAATTGAATATATAATCTTTCTCGTTCACATAACTATATCCAACTCTCACGAAAAAGATATTGCTAAAGGCATATTCAATTCCGCCTTTATATTCATCGAGAGAGAAGTTATTATTCTGAAAGCTTCCAGCGAAGGTAATAGAGTTTGCTTCGCCAATTTTAAAGTTGTAGGCAAATCCAAGTTCAAAGGCAGCTGGGAGTTCGAAGCTTTGAAGCGGGATACGCAAAGACCTAACAGGTGCACCAGGCTCTGACCCCGGGATGACAACTCCCCATTCAAGGTCTGGTCCATCAAACCTCATATTTCCACCGACATTTTTCATCACCGCGCCAAATCTTAATCCGCTTTCAAGACGATATTGTAAGCCAATATCGACAGCAAAGCCTGTTGCGGACTCCCTTAAAATTCTTTCAGTTATTAATTTGAAATTTGCTCCAACATAAATTCTGTCTGTCATCCTTCTGCTATAGGAAACTGCAGCTGTCAAATATGTTGGACTAAATTTCTCACCTGTTCCCTCCGGTTCATCAACAGTTGTGATCGGTATTTCTCCGAAGTCGAGCGACTTCAAACTAAAACCAAATACACCAACGCCTCCAAAGTTTGCTATGGCTGCAAGATAGTTAACTTTTAAATCCGCTATCCAAGTGACATGCGAAAAAATTGCTTCAGCAGATTTATTCACAAAGCTTGCACCAGCAGGATTCCAATATAGAGCATCAACACCATTTACCTCTGCAACAACTCCTCCGCCAAGCGCAACTCCCCTTGAACCAACTGGAATCCTTAATTCCTCAGCTCCCGCTGTCCCTTTTCTTTTACTTGTTCCAGCTTCAAGTGAACTCAAAAGGATTGCTAAACCTACCAATGTTAGTATTATTTTTTTCAACATTTTCTTCACTCCGTTTGTTTATTTTTTAATTTTTAAACTCTAAATCAAAACCCGACGCTCGGGAAATCCCGAGCATCGGGAACATAACCTTAGAAGTATCTCAATCTTTCTTCTCTCTGGAACACGACAACCTTCAGAACTTTGCTCCCAACCCCAGGTGCATCGATGTGAACAATATAAATTCCGCTTGCAACAGGCACACCAGCATCATTTCTTAAGTCCCATCTTGCGAATTGGCTATCGTCATCCTTATTTATCGTCCTTATCAAATCACCGGCAACTGTGAAGATTCTTATCGTGCAAGTCCTCGGCAGCGATGTAAACGTGATAAATGCGTCCGTTATCCCCTTCTCGAGCGGCGAAGCGCCAAAGTATGGATTTGGAAATGCCAACGTTTTCTCAAGAAAGTCAGATTTAGCAGTTTCTATGTTGTAAGTCGGTGCTGATGGGGTGGTCAATTTGAATGTGTCTGCTACAGTGTTTATATGATTCGCATAAAATTCCATCTCATCATAGTTAGATGGATAATCAGCATACGGGCTAAAGGCAACATCACCACGACGATTCCAAGTAGCAGTGTAAATTATAGGCACTGGGTTAAACAATATCTCTTTAGCAAGCTCAGGGTCCGGTGCTTCACTGTATTCCCTATCGAAGATAAACAACCATTCACGAGGTCCAGAGGTAGCAACATTATCTGTTCCAGCATCACTCAAAAGCGTGTAACTCGCAGGCCAATACTTACCATCAACTAAACCATTCGGAACGTTATTCTCAAGGAATCCAACAGCAAGCCTTCTCGGTGGATCAGAATCTATATCATAAACCGCAAGAGGAACATTCTTCTCAAACTTCTGGAATGGATAACCACTAGTTTTGTTGATAAACTGCGCAGGGTCTACAACAAAACCAGGATTAGCAGTCGATGGCG
>JBEPZK010000100.1:0-2037 GCA_041640855.1 Candidatus Kryptoniota bacterium | reverse complement strand
AATGGCAGAGTTAATCGCGACGCTTGATGCGCCAGTTTATGTTGAGAGAGTTGCCCTTACAGATGCAAAGAATATGGCTAAGGCAAGAAAAGCGGTGAGGAAGGCTATTCAAATTCAGATGGAAGGAAAGGGTTTTGCATTTGTCGAAGCGCTTTCAGCTTGTCCGACAGGATGGGGAATGAATCCACCCGACGCGGAGAAATGGATAAATGAGGTTATGACGAAATATTTCCCGCTTGGTGTTTTTAAAGACATTTCGGATAAAGTTGAGCCTGTAAAGTTTGAAAGGAAAGTTTTAACACCGGAGGAAATTAAAAAAGCGATTGGCGTTGATTCCGAAACTTTGGTAACAAAGAAATATCCTCGGAACATAGTTGCGGAAAAATATAAAAATCCGAGGATAAAAGTGGCTGGTTTTGGAGGACAAGGTATTCTTTTGCTTGGACTTATGCTTGCACAGGCTGGGATGCTTGAGGAATATCATGTGTCTTGGCTTCCATCTTATGGACCCGAGATGAGAGGTGGAACTGCAAATTGCCATGTCAATATCTCCGAACATGAAATTGCTTCACCCCTCGTTTCGATTCCAACTGTGTTGATCGCAATGAATAGACCTTCGCTTGAGAAGTTTGAAAGCACCGTTAAACCAGGAGGAGTAATATTTTACGATAATTCTTTGATTGACATCGAACCTTCAAGGAAAGACGTTGAAGTTGTGCCTGTCCCAGCGACTAAAATAGCTGATGATATCGGTTCTACGAAAGTTGCAAATATGGTTATGCTTGGAGCTTATATTGGTTATACAGGCATATTGACGAAAGAAAGTGTGTTTGACGCTCACGATATAACTGTTAAAAGAAAAGAACTTGGTGAGTTGAATAAAAAAGCTATCGAAGCTGGGATGAAATATGTTTTGTGAAAATTTTTGAAAATTCGTTGAAGACAATTTCGACTGTGAGAAGTTTCATACATTTCATATAGTTTTCGCCTGTTTTATCGCAGAAATTTAAATGACAAGGATGACATTCGACATCAACTCTTAAAGCTTTATGTCCTTCGCTTTCTGGATAAGGAAACCATATATCTTCTTCTCCAGGACCAAATAGACCTATTGTTTTTGTTCCGACGGCGACGGAAATATGCATTGGTCCGCAATCATTTGAGATGTAAAAATCAAAATTTGCTATGACAGAGGCAAGTTGTCGAAGGTTAAGCGCATCTAAAACGACAATATCTTTTTTCGAAGTTAAGTTATAGACTTCGTAAGCAAGTTTTGTTTCGCTTTCGCTGTGTGTTATGGCTATTTTTGTTTTAAAATTTGAAACGATTTGATCTGCAAGTTTTGCGAAATTTTCCTTGAGCCACATCTTCGCGGGCCATGTCGCTCCAGGATGCAAACCGACGATTATTTCTTCATCTGGGTCAAGCCCTTTGCCTTTCAAGTAATTTTTTCCCCAATCGATCTCTTCTTTGAGCAAGAAAATTTCGGTTTTGAAGTCGGAGGCTTCAATTCCAAGTGGTTTTAAATAATCAAAGTGAAATTTTATGGCGTTCTTTCTCTCATTTGTTCGTGGAATTGTGTGCGTGTATAAAAACTTTCTCCATCCAAATTCACCCCCAATTCTAATTTTCGCTCTGCTTAAAAAGGTTATAATTGCGCTTCTCGGATTGCCAAATAAATCTATGACAATGTCGAATTTTTTCTCTCTAAGTTTTTTAAAAAACGAAATTTGTTCTTTTAAATTCCAATTGAAATCAAATGGTATGAGTTCGTCAAGGTATGGATTATTTTCGAGGAGTGTGAGGGCGTTTTTATCCGCAAGGTATGCAATGTGAGAGTTTGGGAAATTCTGGCGAACAGCTCGGATAACAGGTGTTGTCAGGATTACATCGCCGATAAAGCGAAGTCTTGTGATTAAAATTTTGGATGGATTCACTTTTGGAATTTTTTTATTTTTTTGACAAATTTAAAAAGAAAAATTAAGTTTGAAAAGTTCATTGACGAGAGAACATTCCGCTGGTGCAGTGATTTACAGA
>JBEPZK010000099.1:0-2056 GCA_041640855.1 Candidatus Kryptoniota bacterium | reverse complement strand
GAGAATGAAGTAACTGGTTTAAATCGGCTTTTGAAACTTGCAATTAATCTTTACGGTGAAGATGACCCAACAAAAATTTACTACGAGGACAAACCGATACAAATTGAGGAGTTAAACGGAAAGTATATTTTAAAGTTGAAAATGCCCTCGTTCTCAAAAAAAGATATAAACGTCTGGGCCAAAAACGACGAATTGATAATTGAGCTACCAAACTTTAGAAGAAATATCTTTCTTCCTTATACGCTTGCGTCTTCAAAAGTGAAAGAGGCAAGGTTAAACGACGGGATTTTGACAATCGAATTTGAAAAAATAAAAGGGAGCTAAAAATGGCTCAAGAGAAAGAAAAACAAATGCCGAAATATTATATACCTCTTCCGGATTTTTCGGCGATACTTAAGTCATTGCCACCGGAGTTAGATGAGTCAAAAAAACATTTCATTCAAATGAATAAGGAATTTTTACTTGCAATAAGGTCGATAATTGATGCCGGGATCGCCATCGCCGATAAACTTCTTGAGGAAAAACCCGAACAAGGTAAAACGAAAAAGGTCAAGGTGAAGTAGGAATCTCAAAGGTAAAAGAAGCCCAAAAACTTTCCCAATCCGCATCACTGCAATTTTTGCAAGGCAAAATATGTGTGAGTCGAATAAGCCATAAACCAGGATTTTTCACTTTAAACTTAATTTTACCTTCTTTATCTGTCCTCGCCTTATACTCGAAAAATTTACCCTCATAAAAGTTGTATCCCATAACCGTCTTATCTGGGAGTGGTTTGCCTTCAAATAATATTTTCGCCTCTATGATATCTCCAGGTTTTAATTTATACGGATTATTCAAAAGAACAATCTCAAGTTTTTGATTGAGAACCTTTTTATAAACGTCACCATCAAAATCATCCCCTGAAACTATCAAAGCCTTGATATACCTTGTATATTTTTCCTTTTCAACCTCTCTTTTTGGAAGCTTTCTTAACAGCCTTTTAATCTCGCCCAGCTCCTTTTCGCCAACATCATGCTTTATATACTCCAAAAAATTCTTTCGGTTTAGCTCTATATAAGCATAACTCCTCTCCATCCCGATAAGCGCCAGACCTTCGAAATCAACTTTCTTTTCAATAACGGGAAGCATTTTATCTGGTAATTCATCAAGCAGATTAACGCTCTTAGTGTCGGTTAAAATTTCAAATTTTAAAGTCATATCCTTTTGAAGTTCGCGTTCTATCTCCTTTTTAAGCCTGTCCCCAACATAAAGGTGAACGACTAAAGTATCACCTTTAGAAAGCATAAATTTTTTCGGCTGAAGCCAGTAATCGTGAGCCCAGGAAAATTCAATTGAAAGAAAAGCGAAAAAGAGAAAAATCCTTAGCATTTTTGCAACTCTATTTTTTGTCTATAAATATAATTGCTCTTGCTTTTTTATTCAAGTCATAACCCGTGAGGTCATCTCCTTCAAAATCGTATGGGTTGCCGTATCCAAGCCAGTTCCAATCGTGAAGAATGGTAAGTTTATCTTTTTTGTTGAGTGAGTTGTAATTTGGGATTACATTTTTTAAAGATGGATAATTAGCGTACTTCGATGGATCAACGATCGAAAATACTTTTTTATATCTTCTCATCTCGCCCCATTTTTCTTCTGAAACTCGCTCGGTTTTATAAACGTAAACTTCGCCTGCTTTCATTTTAACAAGCCCACTTTTTATAAATTCGCCTTCGTCATAGACAGTTATTTCAGCGCCTGAAGCAATTATCGATGCTTTGAGGAGAAACTCACACAAAAGATATGCGTTAAATTCATTTCCGCCTATCCTCGTGATTCCACTTGCAATTGAATTATCAATGTATCCGCCACGTTTTATAACAATAAGCCCATGTCTTTCTAACTCTTCAAGTGCTTCAACTTCGCTCATCCCCGAGGAAAGTAGCGAATCAAATTTTTTCAAAATTATATTTTTAACTGGCTCTTTCTCGCCAGCCCACATCATCAATTCGATATTTTCCCAATTTGGGAAAACCGCAAATCTTTTAAAATTTATCTTTCCAGCGGTCCAAACAAATTC
>JBEPZK010000098.1:0-2100 GCA_041640855.1 Candidatus Kryptoniota bacterium | reverse complement strand
TGTCAGGTAGCCACGAAAAAGTTCGAAACGAGATATTTTCAACGTTGAATTTCAGCTTAAGAAAAGAATAAAGCCAAATAGCACCTTCGAGTTCTGTGGTTGAAAGCTTAGATGGGAGAAGGATTAAAATTTGCTCTAAAGGCAAATTGAAGTAGTTGTAAATTTTAATCTCGCGATGTTCCGCGGGTAAACGTTTTATATAAGCATAAGAATCTTTCAAAACCTTTATCCATAACCCGCCTGTTTCGATATCTTTGCACCTATCACCACTTATAAAAAGAGAAGCTCTTATCCCAACTTTTAAAAATTCAGAGAAGGCAAAGGAAAATTTTTCAAGTGGAATCACTATCTCATCTTGCGTTCTCCGCAGCTTAACTGTGAGAACTGGTTTGTCCCAAATGTAAATAGTTATGAAAGACTCGTTAAAGTTTAAAACGGGCGAAGATTCAACTTTTAAAACCAAATAACTTTTAGATGGGTCCACATCCTGTCCAACTTTTAAAAACAAAGTTGTGGTTGGGTCTGGGCCATAAAGAATCAAATCGTCGTAGCCAAATTTTGAAAAGAAAATTTGTTGAGCAAATGAAAAGTTCAAAATCGCAAAAAGGTAAAGGGACAATTTTTTCAATTTTAACTCCCGCTATATTTTCTGTCGTCTGATTTAACAATTTCACAAGTTCCACCTTTACCAAAAATCTTTTTTAAAAAATACAAAAAAATCCATTGATTTTCAACACTACTTAATCAAACCGTTATAAAATGAGCGCAAGTGTATGAGTGGTGCAAATGAAATCATAAATTAACCGAGTTGGCAAACAATCACTTCTATATAATCTGTCGTTCTGTAGGAACTCATTCAGGGAATTTACCCCCTACATTGTCCCTTGTACAAGCACCATTAACCTTTTAAAGGATTGCTCAATTTTTCGATTTTTGTTATATTGTTTCAAAATAAAAAAGGAAATATCAAAAGATGGTTTATCTTGTAACCGCAAGGAAATGGAGGCCAACGAAATTTAGCGAAGTTGTTG
Organism: Candidatus Kryptoniota bacterium; assembly: GCA_041640855.1. Taxonomy (GTDB): domain Bacteria; phylum Bacteroidota; class Ignavibacteria; order Kryptoniales; family Kryptoniaceae; genus Kryptonium. The sequence goes on along the minus strand of JBEPZK010000098.1, from coordinate 1,069 downwards.
GTCAAGAGCATATCACAGCGACGCTTCTAAATTCCCTCAAACTTGGGCGCGTTGCCCACGCTTATATCTTTGCTGGACCCCGTGGTGTTGGAAAGACAACCGTTGCGCGAATCCTTGCAAAAGCTATAAACTGCCTCAATCCGCAAGATTACGAACCATGCAACGAATGTGAAATGTGCGTAGAAATCTCCAACGGGAGAAGTATCGATGTCCTCGAAATAGACGGGGCGTCAAATAGGGGAATTGATGAAATAAGAGACCTGCGCGAATCCGTCAGATACACGCCGACAAAAGCAAAATATAAAGTTTACATCATCGATGAAGTCCATATGCTAACTAAAGAAGCTTTTAACGCCCTCTTGAAAACTCTAGAAGAACCGCCACCCCACATTCTTTTCATATTTGCAACGACGGAACCACATAGGGTTCCTCCGACGATTTTGTCAAGATGTCAAAGGTTTGATTTCAGACGAATCGAAATACAAAAGATAATTGAGCGTTTAACCCTAATTGCTCAACAAGAAAAAATTCAAATCGATCAAGATTCTTTATTCACGATCGCTAAAAAAGCGAACGGTTCTTTAAGGGACGCACTTAGCATATTTGATCAGATTGTTTCATTTTGCGGAGACAAGATACAGTTTGAGGATGTGCTTAAAGCATTAAATATAATTGACCAAGAAATCTTCTTCAGAGTTACGGATATAATCAAAGAAAGAAATATACGTGCTGGCTTTGAACTTGTCGACGAGATAGTCAAACAAGGTTATGATTTTCAGGAATTTTTAAGCGGATTATCCGAGCATTTGCGAAATATCTTGGTTGCGATAACGACAAGATCAAGCGAATTAATTGAGGCGACGGAGTATTACAAAAACCGATATCTGGAAGAAGTCAAAAATTTCAACGAATTTGACATTTTGAGAATGCTTAAAATTGTAAACGATGCAGAAGTGTCTATAAAATGGTCGCCACAGCCAAGATTAAAACTTGAAATGGTCATCGCTCAACTTGCGAACATCGATAGCACTGTAAAAATTCAAGATTTGCTCTCAAAAATCGAGGAACT
>JBEPZK010000097.1:0-2126 GCA_041640855.1 Candidatus Kryptoniota bacterium | reverse complement strand
ATAGCTGTTTCTCAACTTGTTAAGTTTCTATCAAAACGTGGGGAGAAAGTGAAAGCAGGGAGCATAATTTTAACAGGTAGCATAACCGAGGCGATCGATGTCAAGGAAGGTGATTTTGTAAAAGTTACGATTTGTGGGGTTGGAGAGGTTTTAACTTACATTGTTAGAAAATAAAAAAGCAGGGATTTTTATGCCAGTTGTAATTATAAATATGCTCGAAGGAAGGACGAGAAAAATGAAAAGGGATTTGATAAAGAAGGTAACAAATGCAGTTGTCGAATCGCTTGGAGTTAAGCCCGATAGCGTTCGCGTGATAATTAACGAAGTTCCAAAGGAAAATTTTGCTGTCGCTGGTCTTCCAATCGAAGAGTATAGGGAGAGGCAAAACGGTCTTTCGAAGCAGGAAGCAAAAAATAAAGTTAAAAATTAAAACGGAGGTGCAACTATGTCAACGCAGTATGAGATCAAGCAGAAGGTAATCGAGCCGAAAAGACTTGCGTTTGATTATCTTCTGAAACGCTATGGCAACAGACTTGCTTCTCGGTATGAAGAGGCTACGGTTGACATCCAGCAAAGGGAAAATTTTCACTACAGACCGACATGGAGAGAGGGAGTTGAGATTTTCGATGTGAATTATTCTGAATTGAAATTAACGGATTATTACGCTTTTCTCGACCCAAGGCAGTATTACTACTACACTTACAACGCTACGAGGGCGAAAAATTATGAGGCTGTCGATAAGTATTTTGAGTTTTGTGCTGAAAGGAGGTTGTTTGAAAAAATTGATGAGAGTTGGCTCAAGGTTTTTAATCGATATTTTATACCGCTGAGGCATCTTGAATATGCTGGATGGATTTTGCTCGTCGGTGTTGCAAGATTTGGCTATGGAACTTCGATAACTCAATGTGCGGAATTTAACGCTTGCGATAAGTATGGGAATGCTCAGCTTATAACGAGGATTGCTTTTGAACTTCCTGAACCAGATGGTGATATTTTCGAAAATGCTAAAAAGACATGGCTTGAGGACAAAATTTTCCAACCGTTGCGTGAATATGTTGAAAAGTTGCTCACAGTTCAAGATTGGGGCGAAGTTTTGATTGGGCAGAATCTCGCACTTGATGTTTTCATCAACCCACTTGTGCATATTGAACTTGATAATCTCGCTGTTGAAAACGGTGTTTCGGTATTCTCATTCTTTAGCAAATACTTTTTCGATATTTATAAGGACAACATGCGGTGGACGGAAGCACTATTTAATGTCTTGCTTAACGATTCAAATTATGGGGAAAGTAACAGGAGATTTATTGAATCGAAATTGAACGATTACGCCGGAAAAGTTTCGAAAGCAATTGATGAATTCGCGGATGTCTTTAAAATGCCGAAGAAGAAAGGGGATTTCAAGAAGGCAAAGGAGAATGTGTTGAATTATGCTCGCGAAGTTTACAGCAAAATTGGCTTAAACATCAAAATTTAAAAACGGAGGTGCGAGATGGTAGCAACAGTAGAAACAAAAAGAGAAAGATTTGTATCGGTTGACCTTCAGAAAACGGAGGAAGGTTATAATGTTATGCAGGCGATTTTAAAAGATAACCCGGGTACTAAAATTGACGAATTCCCTGGATATTATAAAGTTAAACATCCGGACAAACTTATCGTCAAACGAGAAACGGTGGAAAGTTTTATGGGGCGACCTTGGGATACGCAAGAGTTTAATCTCGTGATCATCTCTTACGCCGGGAATTTTGCTGAATGGGATGATGAAAAAATCCTGATTCAATGGGATACTCACATGTAAAGTTTAAAACCAAAAACAAAGGAGGTGTAAAAATTATGGCGAAGAAAAAACTAACCCTGGCTCAAAAGTATCATATCTACACGAGGGGTTTGGATTGGGAGCCAACTTATGTAAGCAAGAAAGATATCTATCCTTATGCGGAATACGAAGGGATAAAAATTAAGGACTGGGATAAATGGGAGGACCCGTTTAGGATGACGGTTGACGCTTACTGGAAATATCAAGCGGAGAAGGACAGACGCTTTTATGCGATACTTGATGGATTCATCCAGAACCAGGGGCATCTTACTCTCTCCGACGCAAGATACTTGAACTCGATCAAACTTTTCAT
>JBEPZK010000096.1:0-2178 GCA_041640855.1 Candidatus Kryptoniota bacterium | reverse complement strand
CGAACCGGCAATTACATAAAGACGATTTATATTTAGATATTTCGGCAAGACGCTTTTCACCATATAATCCGTCTGTAACTCAAAATCCCTCCCCTCACCGGCTATCATAAGCACATTTCTATGCCAGCTTTGAGGCTTTTGATTCCAAAATGATATTATTTTATCAACGACATTTTTAAGTTCATCTCTATCTCTTACAGGCAATCTTCCCAATAAAACATCGCCAAGAAAATCATCCCCATCGAGAAATGTAAACCAAGCATCTGCGGATGTCGCACCATACCAATAAGATTGATAAAACATCGTCGGAATCAAATCCAAATTAGGAAAACCGCGATTGTCATAAACCGCTCCACCAGCAAATAAGACGTAAGTTGGAGCTTTTGTCCAGTTAAAGTAAGCGTATTTTAAAAAATCTTTTATCGCATACGGGCTTTTTACCCCGTAGTTGAATTCGTCATAAATATCATCAACGATGACTATTTTGAGGCTTAAACCTTTTGATTCGTATAAACTCTTGAGTTGATTCAACGGGTGGTTTCGGTCGTTTACATCTTTTTGTTTATCATAGAGAATTGGATGAGTTATAATCAAGTAATCGAAAGCGTTTGACGGATTTTTTAAGTTTGTCTTTAAATCTTTTGCGATGCTGTCTGGTTTAAGTTTTGCTTTTTCACTTACCGCGATGAACTCAACATCCGGAGATAAAACATCTGCATAAAAAACCGCGTGATAATTTTCACCTATCTTTTCATCTTTAACCTTCGCAACCTCAATATTTGTAATCCGTGATGTCCCGATTCTGTAAACGCTTATGTTCGGGTCTTGAAAGCCGAAAAGTTCAAATCTAAAATATCCACTTTTATACTCGGGCGGGATTTTAAATTTTATTTCATCCTTATCCGCCTGATAAAGCCTTCTATATGCAAGTTCAAACCAATTTACCGCAAAAATCGTCGTCGCAACTTTACCATCATTTGCATTGAAAACCCTAACTTTGTTAATACCATGCTTTAAAACACTATTTGGCACAGGATAACCGGAAGTCTCCGACGAAGCAATATTTATATTTTCACCGTTCCATTGGGTGGTCAAAATCCTTCTATCATTTATGAAGACATGGGCGATGTGCTCGGGGTTAAGCGACGGGGTTGACGTGATTCCATGAAACGCAACCTTAATTTTAACATCATCGAGCGACAATTGATCTGGCGTTGGTATATAGACATCAAAATCGACCTGTTGATTTGAACTTAAAGACCTCCAAAACCAATGGTCACGAACATCGTATGTCAAATCAACATCAGAGTTTTTCAATCTTTCAAATTCCCAATCCTCTTCAAAGTGAATTTCGTGATAAAAAGAAGCACCGCGAAGGTCTATCGGATTTCCAAATACCTTTGCCCCAGGCTCTTCTGCCAACCTTAAACCGTCTGAATCTCCAACCTCAAGAAAATAAACATTTACATTCGTAAAAGGATCGTTGTATAAATCATCTCTTCCGCCAGCGAATTTATTCTTTCTTCGCTCTGCATAAAACTCAATGTAATCTCCCTCGTTGAATACCCCATCTCCGCCCGAATAAACATAAATTGGAATTTCAACGCCATTGTTTTTGATTTGCAATCTCGATGCTCGAACACCTTTTAAGTCAATTCCAGCACTTTTCAAATCTTCATAGGTTATTTTATAAACCCCGTCCCTTTTGACAAAAATTTTATACTCAAACTCTTCCTGCGTCTGTTGTATGTTAAATCCAATGTTGAGTTTATTTATCTTTGGCTTGGAGAAAATCTTGTCTTCATCAATTTTTGAAAATGTATTCGAAATGATGTTAAGCTTAATCTTTTTAACATAGGTTAGTTTTTGTCCATTGACTTTAAATGGAAACACAAGCAAGTTGAAAACATCAACACCGCGCATCTTGCCAAGATAGGCGAAATCGTAAAGTTTATCGTTTGAAAATAAAATTTCATTAAACTCGATATCATATGGCAAAGCCTTTTCCTTTACCTCAAAAAGCGGAAATTCCAAATCAATTTCATCAAATTCCCATTGCAAAAGCTCAACCCTCGTTCCGGGCGTTGCTGATACGAAAAAAGTGTAAAAGGGCAGAAAATTTGGAAGCAAGGCTACATTGTCAACTTTTTCAGGAACTATGATTGAATACTTTTTCCC
>JBEPZK010000095.1:0-2477 GCA_041640855.1 Candidatus Kryptoniota bacterium | reverse complement strand
TTCAGCAATTAAAATTTAGCAAATTTTCCAAACTTATACAAAAGCCCTCTCTTTATACTCAAGGACAATTTTTTCAATCTTATCAAGGTCTATCATCTTTATGCACTCGAGATTATACGGACAAACTTTTTTCCAGCATGGTGCACATTCAAGTCCTTCCGGAATCAACTTAACACCCCTATCGTAAAGGTCAATTTCCGTCCACGAACTTAATCCAAACCAAGCTATCACAAACTTCCTCAACGCGATCGCAAGATGCATACCATATGAATCGCCAGTTATCACTACATCGCATATATTTTCATAGCAAATCCCCCGCCTTATGCCCTCCGTAGTTGGAGTGTTGATCAATTTCCCAGCGACCCCATCAATTCGAATCGAACGCCTAAATATCTCCTCGTTTCTCTCCGTGTCTTCAGGTCCACCGAGAAGAACAAGTTTTATACCATCATATTTCGATAATCTGCTTATCAACTCAACATGTTGTTCGATCGTCATCTTCTTGTTTGGATATAAAGGCGAAGAACCGGTATTAAATCCAACGACAAGTTCATCATCCCTTATCCCAACTTTTTTCTTGTACTCCTGCGAAAATTTTTTCTCCTCCTCGCTTAGAACAAGGACATATTCATCCCGTTTATATTCAAGCTCAAACATCTCGCACAAAATCTCCTGCCGCGTTTTTTGATTTAACTTAAACTTCAACTCATCATCAAGCCCAAGTCTATAATCGTAACTTGCGGATTCATTCAAAGGTATAATCTGCCCATGCTCGTTCATCCCATAGCCAAGTTTTTTATCCGCTTTCAACTTCATCGCAAAACTTGCAGACCTCCTTGATTTATCCACGTTCATAACAACATCAAACTTCATATTTTCAAGTATAAGCCATGTCTCAGGTTCCCAAACAAAAACTTCGTCAAGATAAGGATTGTTTTCAAGAAGAAGATGCGTATTCTTAAGCGTAAGCCAATAAATTGAACTCTCAGGATATTTCCTTTTTATTGCCGGAAGTATCGATGTCGTGAGCAAAACATTGCCCATCGCATCAAGATTGACTATCAAAATTTTAACCCCAAACGGCTTTGGGTCAACGCAACCATTTTCATGACATTTTACATAAGAATAGCACGGCTTATAACCTGTAAAATTCTTGCACTCGGGGATCTCAAAATTAAAAGCTTTCATAATTCCAGGCTTAATTAGTTTCCCATCGTTTGACATTTATCTTTGTCAATTCAAGAAATTTTCCCAATTCTACCTCAGGGTTTCTTAAAATTTCAACTCCTTCGATATTTTCGTCCTCAGGAGCTGGATAGAGCAAAACGATTTTTACCTTCGGCTTTAAAATCCTAAATTCCGCAACCGTCGTCCTCAAATCCAACCTCGGCTTTCTCGCATCGATAAAAATCAAATCAACTTTATCAAAATTCTCATTTAACATCTTCACAGCAACAACTTTATCATCAGGAAACAAAATCTCAAAACCGATGGATTCAAAAATCGATTTCAACTTTGCTTTCAACCCAACATCTTCAGATATAATCATAACAGTGTTTTTAACCTCTTTCTTTGATTCGACTTTCTCCTCAACCAATGGAACTGTTTCTTCAACTTCCGCGACAGGAAGGTAGAATTCAACCCTTGTCCCTTCACCAAGTTTCGAATCAACCTTTATAAATCCACCGTGCGAACTTATAATCCCAAACACTGTCGACATTCCAAGTCCAGTTCCAATTCCCGGTTTTTTCGTTGTGAAAAACGGCTCAAAAATTCTCGACCTCGTTTTCTCATCCATCCCAATTCCGTTGTCAACCACAGCTACGCACACATATTTCCCTGGATTTACCTTGAAAGTTTCAGCTTCTTCTGCTGATACATCCTTAGTACAAGTTTCAATCACCACTTTGCCTTGATAATCTTTTATTATTCCCTTTTCCTTTTTTTCAACTATTGCATCCCTTGCGTTAACTGCAATGTTTAAAAGTGCTTGCTGAATTTCTGTCTTCGAGCCGTAAACTTTTACGTTGCCAGTGTTAGTTCTAACTTCAAGTTCTATGAACTTTGGAAAAACGGTTTTAAAAATCTCCGCTGTCGTCAAAATAATTTCGTCAAATTTGAAAACCTCCGCGCTTGGTATCTCTTTCCGCGCGAAAATTCTCAAACGCTTGATAAGCTCCGCACCTCTATTTGAAATTGAAATGATATTCTCAATATATTTCTTCAACTCATCTTTGTTCACCTCCCCTGATGATATCTTCATATCAATCATCTGGGCGGAAGTAATTATTATCTGTAAGATATTGTTGAAGTCATGCGCCATTCCCATTGTAAATGTTCCGATCGACTCAACCCTTTGCAAATGCTTTATTATGTCCTCTTGAATTTTCTCCTTGGTCGCATCAAAAATAACACTTTGAACCGCCGGTTTACCTTCGTAAGTAATTCTTTTTGAATGGCACACTAAATAAATGACC
>JBEPZK010000094.1:0-2555 GCA_041640855.1 Candidatus Kryptoniota bacterium | reverse complement strand
ACGCTTACTGGAAATATCAAGCGGAGAAGGACAGACGCTTTTATGCGATACTTGATGGATTCATCCAGAACCAGGGGCATCTTACTCTCTCCGACGCAAGATACTTGAACTCGATCAAACTTTTCATTCAAGGTGTCACCCCGCTTGAATATATGGCGCATCGTGGATTTGCCTTCGTCGCAAGGCATCTTCCTGGAGCTGGACCGAGGACTGCAGGGTTTTTCCAATCGATGGATGAGCTAAGGCATACACAAATTGAAGTTCATGCTGGGAGCAATTTTAACAGATATTACGATGGTTTTCATTCGATGACACATATGCATGATAGGGTTTGGTATTTGAGCGTTCCGAAGTCATATTTCGACGATGCTGTCACAGCTGGACCGTTCGAGTATATCACTGCTATCTCTTTCTCATTTGAGTATGCTTTGACAAATCTTCTATTCGTCCCATTTATGTCGGGAGCTGCGTATAACGGTGATACTCCAACGATGACATTTGGTTTTAGCGCACAATCAGATGAATCAAGACATATGACCCTTGGGCTTCAAGTTGTAAAGTTTTTGCTCGAACAACATGAAGATAACATCCCAATAATTCAAAGATGGATAGATAAATGGTGGTGGCGTGGTTACAGGTTGACCTCGCTTGTTGGAGCGATGATGGATTATATGTTGCCGAAGAGAGTTATGAGTTGGAAGGAATCGTTTGAACTTTACATCGAGAGCCAAATACTTGAGGGTCTTTTCCGCGATCTTGAAAGATATGGTATAAGACCGCCATTGCATATGGAGCATTCAATTAAGGAGAAAGAATTCTTATCTCATGATGTCTATTGGATACTTTTCAGCTTCACATATGCAGCAGCTTTTCATAGTTGGATACCGACGGAAGCGGAGATGGATTGGCTTTCGGAGAAATATCCGAACACATTTGACAAGTATTATCGCTGGAGATATGAAAAAGCGAGGGAAGCCAAGACGCCACTTCCAGGTGGAAGGTTCTATTACATTGGATTGCCACAACTTTGCCAAGTTTGCCAGATACCGATGGGCTTTACCGACCCAGATGACCCGAAGAATGTTGTCCAAAGGCATGTTGAATATGAAGGTGAAATTTATCATTTCTGTTCCGATGGTTGCAAGTGGATTTTTGAGCAGGAGCCGGAGAAATACGTTCAAGCATGGTTGCCTGTACATGAGATTTATAAAGGCAATTGTTTTGCGGAACCACCAAAAGGACCTGATGATGTAGTGCCGCAGGTTTTGAGGTGGTATAACATTCAAACCGATAACTTTGATTACTTTGTGTCCGAGGATTATAAGAATTGGAAAGAATGGCATAAGGATATGGTGACTGTTGTAGTGTAAATTTGTTAAATTTGGCGGGCATCGTGCCCGCCTGCTTCATTAAAAACAAAAAATTTGGAGGTTAAAAATGCCTGTCAAAGCGCTTTATAACTATAAGTTTGCACCAAGAGACAGAGCAGAGGTTTTTGGAGACGATATCTTGGTATACGCATATTGGATAGATAATACATTTTTCTGTGCTGCTTCTGCTTGGAGGGTCCCCAAAAATATGAAGTGGAAAGATTTCATCGGACAGATATTTGGACAACTTTATTCGCTTGACCCGGACTTTAAAAATGTTAAATCATGGAAATGGTATCACTTTGATGATGAATTCAAGCCTGATGATGAGAAAACACTATCAGAACTCGGTTTAAGACATAAGTCATTGGTTAAGTTCAAACCGGCTTAAATAAAAATTTGGGCTACTTATGAGGTACAAAGTTAGAATTGAACCGCTTGGAGTTGAGTTGGTCTGCGATGAAAATCAGACAATACTCGATGCGTGTTTAAGAAATGGCGTTTGGGTTCCACATGCTTGTACACATGGCACATGTGCAACTTGTAAATCAAAGATAGTCGAAGGCGAAGTAGATTTCGGACTTGCATCGAATTTCGCTCTTATGGATTTTGAAAGGGAAGAAGGATACGCACTGCTTTGTTGCGCAAAGCCCAGGTCCGATCTTGTGATCGAAGCCGATGTTGAAATTGAAGAAGGGCTTGAATTTTATCCGGTGAAAGATTTCATCGGAAAAGTAATCGAAATCGATGACTGCGCAAGGGATACACGCAAAGTTTACATTGAAATCAAAGATGATAAAATCTTGTATCTTGCAGGTCAATATATTCAACTTTACATTCCAGGGACGAAACAAAATCGTGCTTACTCAATCGCATCGAGACCGTTGAAAGAAGGCAATTCAGTTATAGAACTTCAAATTAAAAAGGTCTCCGGAGGTCTTGGCTCAAGATATATTTTTGAGGAATTGAAAGCGAATGATGAAGTTAAATTTGCTGGTCCATTTGGCAGATTTGTCTTGAGGAAAAAATTTGATAACCCTATACTTTTTCTTGCAGGAGGAACTGGGCTTGCGCCGATAAAAGCGATGATTTTAGATGCTATAGCGGAAGGATTCAAACAAGAAATGTATCTGTTTCACGGGGTTAGGTCGACGAGAGATTTATATGATGACGATATTTTCAGGG
>JBEPZK010000093.1:0-2732 GCA_041640855.1 Candidatus Kryptoniota bacterium | reverse complement strand
GGAAAATATCGGGTCATAATGAGGGCGATTGACCTTTACAATTCCCAAAGTTACGACAGCGTTGCTTTTGATGTAAATATTCCAATCTTTTCAAAGGGGGACAAGCTTTTAATTAGCAGTTTGGAGTTTTGCTATTCGATAAATAAGTCAGCCGATACCGCAGATGTTTTTTATAAAAATTCTTTCCGAGTTGTCCCGAATCCAACTGCAACCTATGGTTTGAATGTGCCTGTGCTTTATTATTACTTTGAACTTTATAACATTTTAAAGGGGGTTAAGGGAGACAAGTATTTGATTGCAGTTAATGTTCTTGATAATTATCAGCAAAAAGTTCAAGAGGTTAGGGAAAAGAAATTCATCAAGGACAAAGTTTATGATTCCGCTGTTGAAGTTGGAACTGTAAATGTTCATAATCTTCCAACCGGGATTTATTATCTTGATGTCGCAGTGTCTGAACTTGACGGAAGTTTGCTTGCGGTGAATAGAAGGAAGTTTTTCATATACAACCCGAATATAGCGCCGCGCGTTGATACAACGAGAGTCGCTGGAGAACTTGCAATTTTAGATGAAAAGGCACTTGATGATGAGTTTGCAAAGGTTGGTTATATAGCGACACAGGAGGAGAAAAGAATATATTCGGATTTAAGAGGGGCATCTGCGAAACAAAGATTTTTAGCGGCATTTTGGGCGAGAAGGGGAGGTGCTGATTACAGGCGTCAATATCTGAAGCGTGTTCAAGAAGCTGATGAAAAATTTAAAACAAGATTTGCCCCGGGCTGGAAGACCGATAGAGGTAGGGTTTACATAGTTTATGGACCTCCGGATGATGTCGAAAGATATCCTTACACTGAAAATATGAAGCCGTATGAAATATGGCATTACTACAATCTTCAAGGCGGGGTTATATTTGTCTTTGGTGATAGAAGAGGATTTGGGAATTTTGAACTTTTGCATTCAACACTTGTTGGCGAGATAAAGGAAGAAAATTGGATGTATCTTTTGATGGAGAGATAAGGAAGGGGGCAAAATTAGAATTTTAAAATTTTGCCTATTTTTACCGATTTTTTGTTGACAAATTAGAGCGTTTGTTTTATTTTATTTATCAAATAAACTTGAAAAAGTAAAAAGCACATCTCTTTTAACTTTTCGACGCCTAAACTTTCCAAAGCACTTGAATTTGGGGTTCTTTCTCAACTATTAAAAGTTAAAAACAAAAAAAGCGGAGGGAGATATGAAAAAATTGAGTATGATTTTCATTGGCTTAATTTTAGTTCTTTCATTTGCTATTTCACAGGTTCAATATCCTCTTTATTATTTAAAGCCAGGCTTTCAGGTTTCTTATGTTGCTAATTATCCAACAATTCCAAAAATTGATGGGTGTGATGATGTCATCGCTGGACTTGATTTGAACAAAAATGGGAAGTTGGAAATACTTGCTATTAATGACCCGACAGTTTCAAGCCCAAGTTCGAATGATACAACGAAATGGATTTTCTGGTTTGAAAACGATGGAAATGATAATTACAGACTTTTGTGGAGCGTTGGATTACCGTTGACATCGATATCAACTGGGTATAGCTTTCCGGGAGTTAATATAACAGATGTCGATGGAGATGGGAATTATGAGATATGCTTTGCTAATCCGTCAAACGCGGACCCAGCTCAAGGTGTATTGAATCCGGATAAAATTTTCTTTTATGAATATGACCCGAGCACAGGAACATTCCCAAACGAACCGACTTTTGCATGGAACCTTGATTATCCAGCTGATGGAAATGCGGGTTTTAGGTTGACATATCTAATTGCGGATGATTTCGACAACGATGGTAAGCAAGAGATAGCGTTAATAGATAGAACATCGAGAATTCATATGTGGATAATCTCACTTGAAACATCTGAACTTGACCCATTTTCAAGTTTTAAAGTTGAATTTCAAGATAGCTCTCTCACAGCCACATGGGCTTTTGATATTGCTGTGACAGATTTTGATAACGATGGGAAGAAGGAAGTTTGGTTTGGGACATGGACAAACTTCACCTGGGTCATAGTTGAAGCTGAGGGACCGGATGTATATGTGGTTAAGAAAGTTGTCACAAATTCACATATCGGCTCTGGAACAGCGGTTGGAACTTTGAGAAATCTTAAATTTATGGATATGGATGGGGATGGATATCCGGAAGGTTTTGCTTTTGCGACAAATGGACAACTTGTCTTTATCGAAAATAAAAAGCCAAACGATGTAAGCGAAATCGATTCGACGTATTTTCGTAGAGTTGGTGGATGGGATTATTGCAGGGGAGCGGATTGGAGTGACCTTGATGGGGATGGAAATTTGGACGTAATAGTTGCCGGAAATTATAGAAATGTCTACCATGTTAGGTATACTGGTTCAGGTTCATTTGCTGATTCGACAAGTTGGGAATGGAGCCTATTTCTTGAAGATACAATTGGGGTGCCAAGATATTACTACGTAAGCATTCCACGAAGGGATATGGATGGCGACGGCAAAAGGGAGGTTGTGATTGGTTCTTTGCAAAGACCTGATTCAACTAGGGCTTTCTTTATCGTATTCGAAAGCGATGTTGCAGTTAAAGTTCAAGTTGAGGGTGAAATTTTAACAAACTATTATCTTGCTCAAAATTATCCAAATCCATTTAACCCAACGACTTGGATTGAGTTTATGCTTCCAAAGGATGAATTTGTCACACTTAAAATTTATACGCTCGATGGTA
>JBEPZK010000092.1:0-2870 GCA_041640855.1 Candidatus Kryptoniota bacterium | reverse complement strand
TCGCTTGAAATTCTTTCCATGAAAAATCCGTGTCTTTTGTCTCTGGCAATATACATGCCAAAGCATAACGAAGTGGGTCTGGCTCAAACTTTTCAAGATATTCATTTAACCATACAGCATAATTTCTGCTTGTGGAAAATTTTTTCCCCTCGAGATTTAAAAATTCGTTCGCCGGAACATTATCTGGTAGAACATAAATTTCATTTTCTCTCCCTTCATTCCATGCCATCAGCATCGCTGGGAAAACAATGCAATGAAAAACGATGTTATCTTTTCCAATGAAATGAATTAACCTCGTATCTTCACTCTGCCAATACTCACGCCATTTTTCCGGCTGGCCAATTTTTTGAGCCCATTCTTTTGTAGAAGAAATATATCCAAGCAAAGCATCAAACCAAACATAAATTACCTTCCCTTCCGCCCCTGGAATTGGAACTTTAACTCCCCAATGCAAGTCCCGCGTCACAGCCCTATCCTGTAAACCTTCCTTAAACCATGAATAAACATATTGCTTGACGTTTTCCTTCCAATCGGTTTTCGTGCTAATCCATTCCTCAAGTTGTTTTTGAAAATCACCAAGCGGCAAGTACCAATGCGATGTCTCCCTTATAAATGGAGTTGAACCGCAGATTTTGCACTTCGGCTCGATCAAATCAGTTTGCTCAAGCCAACTGCCACATTTTTCGCACTGATCTCCTCTCGCTCCTGGGGAACCGCATACAGGGCATATTCCCTCAACATATCTATCCGCAAGAAACATCTTGTCTTTTTCGCAATAAAGTTGTTTCGTTGTTTTCTCTTTTAAAATTCCTTTCTTGTAAAGCTCAAGGAAAAATTCTTGTGCGGTTTGATGGTGAATTTGAAGCGAAGTCCTCGAATAGTTATCAAAGCTCATCCCAAATCTCTCAAAGCTATCCTTGTTCATATAATGATACTTATCCACAACCTGTTGAGGAGTTATGCCTTCTTTTTCAGCTGTAATCGTAATCGGAACGCCATGCTCATCGGAACCACAGATGTAAATTACATCCCTACCCTTCAACCTTTGATAACGAACATAAATATCTGCCGGTAAATAAGCCCCAGCGAGATGTCCAAGATGAATTGGTCCATTTGCGTAAGGAAGAGCTGCTGTGACAAGTATCCTTTTAAAGTTTTTGTTCAAGGCTTGATGCTCTTTTTTGTTGATATTCGTTAAGAATTTAAAGAAATGAAACTTTTAAAACAATTTATGCCATTATACCAAACCATTAGGGAAAATTGTTTTGTTAATCTCAAACGCCTCGGGTGGAACGAGTTTCTTTATCTCATCAAGCGTATATCTTTCCCAAATGTCATTTCCATAATGGACGTAGACATAATTTTTGAAGATATCGAACTTCTCAATCTTCCCGACACCTTTATCGGTTTGAATCTCATAATCAATCGGTGGGAAATTTTTCAACGCTTCAAGATAAGTTTCCATCTCAAACAAAAGACAGCATTTTAACCTTCCACATTGTCCTGACAATTTGATCGGGTTCAAGGGCAGATTTTGGAATTTTGCATGGATAAGTGTGACTTTATTAAACTTTTCAAGCCACGTAGAACAACACAAAGCTCTCCCGCAACTACCAACTCCTCCCATTTTCTTCGTGGCATCCCTTACCCCAATTTGCCAAAGCTCAATCCTGGTCTTAAAAATTTTCGCAAGGTCTCTGACAAAAGCTCTAAAATCAATCCTTCCATCAGCGGTGAAGTAAAATATCAACCTATTTCTGTCGAATTGATATTCCACATCAATCAACTTCATCTCAAGGCCAAAGACTTTCACCCTCTGCTTGAATATGTAATAGGCTTTTATCTCATCCTCTCTATTTTTCTCCAACTTTTTCAAATCCTCTTCATTCGCTGGACGGATAACCTTGCGCATTAGTTGTCCAACTATACCGAGGAACTGCCTTTTGTGATGAACCCTTTCCCCAACAAGATGAACCTTTCCAAGGTCAATTCCTCGAATAGCCTCAACCAAAACATAATCTCCAATTTTCAAGTCAAAGTTGGAGTCATTTATAAAGAAATCTCTACGCGAGTTTTTAAATTCAACCTCGACAAGATTTAAACTATGCTCAATTTTTGCAAGTTCGGGGTCAAAGGGTTTTTTAAAGCAGGATTCGCAAGGTAATTTTGCTTCCTCAATTTCAACGTTTTCAGCTTCTATTCCAGCAACGAATTCCTTGTCCAACTTCTCCCATCCACTTTCAAATGAGTCCCAACTTTCATCGAGCCAAAATGGTGAATCTATTTTTCTGTCCATTGCATTAAGCTAATTTGTTTTGTTTTAAGGTATCCCTCGTTCATAATTTCAAAAAGTTCTATCGAAAGATTTATCAAAACCAAATTCAATTGAACATTTTTCTCAACCTGTGAGATGGCTCTTTCAACAAGCGAAATCGCCTTTTGATAATCGAGTTCTCCATAATTTTGTACGAACTTTTTCAATCTATCCACCATGTCCACATTTATGATCTTGTCCTCCATTCCAACCTTAAGCATAAGCGCATCTCTAAACCATGTCAAAATGATTCGCAAGAAATTTTCAACTTCGCTTCTTTCGTAATCCGTGACAATTTTTTCTATCTCAATCAATAACTTCACAACTTTTCCAGACGCGATGGTAGCAAGAAAATCTACCGGTTTTATTCTTTTATCTTTAACTGCGATATCAAGAAGTTCAATTGCCTTGCCAAAACTTCCATTTGCGAGACGTGCAATAAGTCTTGCCCTTGCCTCGCTTAATTCATATCTTTCAACAAGCGCTTTAGATATCTCGTCATCTGAGAGATAAGAAAACTTAACAAGTTGACAGCGTGATACTATCGTTGGCAAGA
>JBEPZK010000091.1:0-2988 GCA_041640855.1 Candidatus Kryptoniota bacterium | reverse complement strand
ATGCAAAGGCAAAGATAAAAAAGCTTGCTGAACAGAGGAAGTTTAAGGTCACCAAAATTCAGAAGCGAAAAACTTTTATCTATACTGTCCAGCGTGATGGTGAAAAACCGATAAAGGGAGAGCAGAAAGCATTTACAAAGGAAGAAGTAAAGCAGGCACTTGAAAAACTTGGATACAAAGTCGTAAGGATTGAGCCTAAGATTATTGATTTTAAATTAAAACCGCCCGAGACCGAAATCGTTACGTTTGTCCGGGTTAGCGCGGACCTTTTACGCGAGAAACTTCCTTATAACGAAGTTTTGCAACTTTTAATAAATGATGTTCAGCATCCAACTTTGAGGGAAGCTTTAAAGGAAATAAATAATGATTTAAGGCAAGGTAAGGATAGTGAAGAGGCATTTATAAAACAGGAAAAAGTTTTAGGTAAGTTTACGGCGCGTATGCTTGGGTTGGCTTCGAAAAGTGGAAATATGGCTGAGATTTATGAAAGCACCGCGAAATTCTTAGAAAGAAATGCAGAGTTTAGAAAGAATTTGAAAAGCGCTCTTATAATGCCAATTTTTACACTTATAGCTTTGATAGGTGCTGTGATTTTTTATGTCGCTTACATTTTTCCTGAGACAGCGGAACTTTTCCTCAAACTTGGGGTTGAACTTCCACCGATGACCGCTGCAACTTTAAAGTTAAGTTATTTCTTTCTTGATAATATGCTATACATTGGACTTGGCACATTGATTTTTGTCCTTCTCTTCGTTTATTTCCTTCGCACCCCCAAAGGACAGTTCATTCGAGATAAGTATATTATAAAAATTCCGATCCTTGGTCCTTTGATTCACAAAACAACGATAGAAATTTTCTGCAGGGTTTTCTACGCATTATATGCTGGTTCGGGGGAAAATATTGATGCCATTAGATTGGCAGCTGAAGCGTGTGGGAACAAGTATATGGAGCATCAGATAAAGACGATAGCCATACCTATGATGTTAAGCCAAGGTAAGGGGCTTGTTGAAGCATTTGAAGCAACAGGAGTTTTTACAAAAACAGCACTTGCAAGATTTCATTCGGGGGCTGAAACAGGAACAGTTAAACAAACAGCACTTCAAATTGCAAATTACTACGAAAAGGAAACGGTTTACAAGCTTAAAAATGCGATCGATTTCATACAACTTGGGATAGCAATGATTATTATGATAGTTATGACGCTTTTGACGCTTGTTTCGAGTGAGACTGCGATGGTTAAACCGAAGACACCTTATTCGATTATACTGCCGTTTTTAAATTAAATTCATTAACAATAGAGGTGGATCAAGATGATTGAAGGTGGAGTTGACATCACGGATAAACTTGGGTATACTCTATTAAAGAAGGGCATAGTTGATTATGAAACGCTTGAAAGAGCTTTAAAGATAAAGGAACAAGAAGATGCAAAAACAAGAAGAAGTTTGGCGCAGATACTTGTATATGATTTCAATATCGACCATGACTTTGTTTTTAAAGAAGTGGCAAATTTGTATGGGTTCCGGGAGATTTACCTTGCGGACGAGAACATAGATAAAAACAGGATTGATTTCATTAAAAAACTTGTCGACCCATTGCCTCAAGCTTTGAAGGATAGGATGCGCGAAGAAAAAATTTTGCCATTGAAATACGATGAACAAAGACCTGATAAACTTATTTTGATCTCAGCAGACCCAACGAGTAGAAGTATACCTTTGATAGCTCGTTCGCTTGGTGCGAAAAGATATGAGGTTTGTTATGTCAGGTTTAAAGATATGCAAAGTTTGGTGGATAAAGTTTTCCCGCCTGAAAATGAATTTCTAAGGGTACTTGAAGAGTCAGCAAAGGTTGAGGTTGTAGATGAACAACTCGAAAGCGAGGAAACGCTTGATGAAGCTGCGATCGAAGCTGAGATTAATAAGAGTATGCTTGTCAATCTCGTAGAAGGTATGCTTGTTGAAGCTGTGAGGAAAGGTGCAAGCGATATCCATATAATTCCGAAAGATGCGAGGACGACGGAGATTCATTTTAGAATTGATGGGAAGCTGAGACTGTGGCATGTGCAAGAGGGGATAAGACCGGAGGCAATTGCAGCGGTTGTTAAAGATAGGTCGAAAAATGTCGATAGGTTTGAACGTGAAATGGCGCAAGATGGATTTATTCAGAGAAAGGTTGACGGGCATATGATAAGGTATAGGGTATCCATTTTGCCGATAGTTGGTAGAGAGTTTCAGTATAAATTTGAAAGCATTGTAATAAGAGTCCTCGACGATAGAAAAGTCATAACTGACCTCGACAAACTTGGTTTTCAAGGAAAGGCCAAGGAATTTTTTATAAAAGCGATATCAAAACCCCAGGGGATGATTATAGTTACGGGTCCAACTGGAAGTGGTAAGTCTACGACGCTTATGGCCGCTTTGCATTATATTATGAAACCTGAAATAAATGTTTTAACTGTTGAAGACCCAGTTGAGTATATAATTCCTGGGGCGAGGCAATTGAAGATTGGACCAAAGATGAACTTTGAACAAGCCTTGAGAGCTATTTTGCGTCATGACCCAGATGTTGTAATGGTTGGCGAGATAAGAGATAAAGAAACCGCAGAAATTGCGATTAAACTTGCCAACACTGGTCACCTTACCCTTTCAACTCTCCATACCAACGATGCGCCAAGTGCTATATCGAGATTGTACAAAATGGGCATCGAGACATTCCTAATCGCATATGCTATAAACATAATAATCGCTCAGAGGTTGATTCGTAAACTTTGTGATAAGTGTAAAAGACCGATAGAAGACCTCGATCCGTCAATACCTTTAAGCTTGGGATTTACCGAAGAGGAGATCAAAAATACCGTTTTTTATGAAGCTGTTGGTTGCGACCAGTGTCATGGTGGATACAAAGGTAGAATAGCTATTCATGAAGCGCTCTACTTTACAAAGGAAATCCGTAGGTTGATATTTAAGACGGGAAAGGATATAGATGAGGAAG
>JBEPZK010000090.1:0-3061 GCA_041640855.1 Candidatus Kryptoniota bacterium | reverse complement strand
TAACGATAATCGAAAAATACAACGGAGGTCCAGTAGGAATTGGAACAATTGCTGTTGCAGTTGGCGAGGAGGAGGGAACAATCGAAGAAGTCTACGAACCATATTTAATTCAAGAGGGATTCTTAAAGAGAACTCCGCGTGGCAGAGTAGCAACAGAACTTGCGTATAAACATTTTGGATTCATAAAAACGAAATCAGACAAACAACCCGGTTTATTTGATAACTAAAACAGGAGAAACTAATGTCAAGGAAACAATATTCCCTTCGAAGAACTTATATTGGTCGTCTCCCACAGGGGGCTGATTTGCTTGAAAGTATAACAAAAATTTGCAAAGAAGAAAATATAAAAATCGGAAAGATAACCGCTATAGGCGCGGTTAAAAAAGCTGTGATTGCTATTTATGACCAAGTCGAGAAAAAATATCGTAATCTTGAACTTAATAAAGAAATGGAAATGGTAAGTTGCATCGGAAATGTAAGCATCCTAAATGGACAGCCTTTTGTTCACTGCCATATATCATTAGCGGATGAACAAGGCAGATGCTTCGGAGGACATTTGATGGTAGGTACAGAAATTTTCGTATGTGAGTTAATAATAGAAGAATTCGAAGGTGAACCCATCGAGAGGGTTTATGACGAACGGACAGGTTTAAGCCTTTGGCATCCGGGGTTAATTTTAATGGAATAAAAAACAATTTCGCAGATTTTTATGTCATTTGAAATCACACACAAAGATTTAATTTCAATCCAGCAGGCTCGCGAACTCGTTGCGAAGGCAAAAGAAGCTTTTCTCGAATATAAAAACTATTCACAGGAGCAAGTCGATAAAATTGTGCGTGCGATGTTCGAAGCTGGATATGAGGCGTCAGAGCGTCTCGCAAAACTTGCGGTTGAAGAAACAGGAATCGGGAAATGGGAAGATAAAAAAGTGAAAAATGAATTCGCGACGAGATTTACATACGAATCGATAAAGAACCTTAAAACAGTTGGAGTGATAAACTATGACAAATCGAAACGCGTCGTCGAAATTGCAGAGCCAATGGGAGTCATAGCTGCGTTGATTCCAACGACAAATCCGACATCGACCGCGATGTTTAAAGCTTTAATCTCAACGAAGACAAGAAATGCTCTGGTCGTAAGTCCACATCCAAGAGCTGTAAAATGCACATGTGAAGCAATTCAAATTATGCAAAGTGCAGCTGAAAAAGCAGGTGCACCAAGAAATTTAATTCAATGTATGACCGAAGTAACAATTGAAGGAACGATGGAACTTCTAAAACATCGCGATGTTTCACTCATCCTCGCCACAGGAAGCACTCAAATGGTAAAAATGGTATATAGCATTGGAAAGCCAGCTTATGGAGTTGGCTCCGGAAACGTTCCCGCTTTCATCGAAAGAACTGCAAACATAAAAAAGGCAGTCGCAGATATAATCTTTGGAAAAACATTCGATTACGGAACGTTATGCTCCGCAGAGAACGCTGTTGTATGTGATTCTCCGATAAGAGAACAAGTTATTTATGAATTCAAAAAGCGCGGGGCATATTTCTGCAATCCCGATGAAAAAGCAAAACTTGAAAAAATTATCCTAACACCGCAAGGTGGGATTAATCCTGAAATAGTTGGAAAACCAGCAGCATATATCGCACAAAAAGCAGGTTTTTCTGTGCCAGACCAAACAACTGTGTTAATCGCTGAACTTGAAGGCGTTGGGAAACAATATCCTCTATCCGTTGAAAAACTTTCACCTATCCTTGCATTTTACACTGTCGATGGATGGAGAGAAGGTTGCTATAAGTGCATCGAACTTCTCGAATTCGGCGGACTTGGTCACACAATGGTAATCCATTCAAGCGACCCGGATATAATCGTAAAATTTGCGCTTGAAAAACCAGCTTTTAGAGTGCTCGTCAACACTGTCGCTGCACTTGGTGCGGTTGGCTACACAACTGGACTTGACCCGTCGATGACGCTTGGACCCGGAACACTCGGACATTCAATTATTTCAGAAAATGTAACAGCGCGACATTTAATTCAAATAAAACGACTTGCTTATGAACTAATCCCATTACACGATATCGAAGGAAATAGAATTCAAACATCTGACGCAAAAAGATTTACAGCGTTTGCTTCCGAGGTGAAAAAAGAATCTAAAAGCATAATTGAGGAAATTGAAGAGAGAATCAAATTAAAAGCTGGAAATATGCCCGTTTGGTCACCGAACGCATCTTCTGAATCAAAAAGCCCAGAAAGAAGAATCTATGGCTCTGGTATAACCGAAGAAGAGATCGAAAGAATAATTAGAGAGTTTCAATCCCAGATATCAAACAAATAAAAACTATGGAGAAATTAAACCTTGAGAACTTGAAAAGACTTGAACTTGACTTCTACTTACAACCAACCCTCAAAGTCGCAAAAGAACTCCTTGGAAAAATTATAGTAAGAAAACTCAAAGGGCAAATTCTCGCCGGCAAAATCGTTGAAACCGAAGCCTACATAGGCGAAGACGACCCCGCATCTCATGCCTTTGGTGGGATAACCCAAAGGAATAAAATTATGTATCTACTAGGTGGACATATCTATGTTTATTTCACATACGGGATGCATTACTGCTTTAATGTAGTTACGGAAAATGAGGGGTTTCCTTCCGCAGTTCTTATAAGGGCTGTCAAACCAATCGAGGGAATAGAATTGATGAAAAAATTTCGAAGAAATGATGAGATAAAAAATTTGACAAATGGACCAGCAAAATTTTGTCAAGCATTTGCGATCGATAAATCTTTAAATGGTAAATCTTTACTTGGGGATGAAATTTTCATCGTTGAATCGATTGACAACGTTAAATTTAAAATTGGAAGAAGCCCAAGGGTTGGAGTAAAATCCGGGCTTGATAAGAAATGGAGATTTTTCATCGTTGGAAATCCGTTCGTCTCGAAAGCAAAACCGTTAAATTTTGAAAAATAAAAAGAGAAAGAAAATGGCTAACAAAGTTTTACATGAAACAAAAATCAACGGAAAGTTAATTCGCATAGTTCATGGCGACATAACAGAAGAACAAGTT
>JBEPZK010000089.1:0-3348 GCA_041640855.1 Candidatus Kryptoniota bacterium | reverse complement strand
GGTTTAGTCACTCTAAGACCCATAGTTTGTAGCTGTCCTTGAATATTTCTTTGGGCAAACAGATATATTCTTATTTGTCGCCTATTCTTCTGTTCAAATCATCAAAGATGATGCGGATACATTTAGTTTAAGCAAGCCAGAATTCAAATTGTCTTGGGTTATCCGTCAAATTCGTTCGTTTTTATATTTATCCAGAATTACCTATGAAACTTCTTGGATGATGTTAGAATTTTTTAGACATTTTATCAGGTCAAATTAAGCTAAAAAAATTTCAAATTTCTGATTCAGATATGATTACTTATCCTCGTTCAGATGGTGGATATCCTTTTGGTTTAAGCGTGTGGGGAAAAATGAATACGAATGATAAAAAATATGATATCATTGCAAGACAACGAGGCTAGTACTATTTAAAATTTGTCAGCCGGACATTTCAATTTTGAGAGATTTTTTTGAGTTGTAAATTAATGATGTACAAAAAATAAAAATTTGGAAAAAATGGAATCAAAAATTGATATCACGACGAAAAGAGCTTTAGCTCTTGATGCACTTCGGGGGTTTGCAATTCTTGCAATGATACTTTCGGGGCAAATTCCGTTTCACAAGAATACGCTTCCTGCGTGGATGTACCACGCGCAAGTTCCACCGCCGGAGCATAAATGGATTCCAACTTTGCCTGGGATAACTTGGGTTGACCTTGTTTTTCCTTTTTTCTTGTTTGCTATGGGATGTGCGTTCCCACTGGCTTTATCAAGAAGGCTTGAGCAAGGGGTTCCAAAA
This sequence comes from Candidatus Kryptoniota bacterium, assembly GCA_041640855.1. GTDB lineage: Bacteria > Bacteroidota > Ignavibacteria > Kryptoniales > Kryptoniaceae > Kryptonium. The sequence continues at coordinate 2,571 of JBEPZK010000089.1, read as the reverse complement.
TGGAGGATATCTTTATCGATTCTTGAGCGTGGATTTTTGTTGGGATTTTTTGCTCTCTATGTTCAAGCGGTAAGGCCATATGTCATAAGCAAGTCACCAACTGTGATAGTTCATTTAATCGCATTGTTTGCGTTCTTAGTTTGTTTTATGATTTATACGAGATTGCCTCAAGATTGGAATAAATGGTTGAGGTTTTCGATTAGATTGGTTGGTTGGGCTGTTGGGATTGTTTTGTTGCTAAGTTTGAAATATCCTGATGGTTCAGGGTTTTCTTTGTATCGGAGCGATATTATAATCGTTGTGCTTGCGAATATGGCTGTGTTTGGCTCGTTTGCTTGGTTATTTACTAAGACGAATTTACTGTTGAGGCTTGGTCTACTGGGGATTTTGCTTGCGATTCGACTTTCGAATATGCCGACGCAAATTGAAGGCTGGGTAAGTAAAATTTGGAATTATTCACCCGCACCGTGGATATATCGACTTTATTACTTGCAATATCTTTTTATTGTTATACCAGGGACGATTGCAGGGGATATTCTTCTCAAATGGATGAAGTCGAAAGATGAGGATACAACGAATGGATGGTCAAATTTTAGATACATCCTAATTGCTTTTATGATGTTTTTATTTGTTTTGGAATTGTTGGTTGGCTTGTACAATCGTTGGGTAGTTGAGACGACAATTTTAACTTTCGTTTTACTTTTCATCACTTATCTTTTGTTAAGTGGACCTAAAACTCAGATCGAGAAATTATATCGTGAACTTTTTCTTTGGGCGATTTATTGGCTCGTCCTTGGTTTGTTCTTTGAACCTTATGAAGGCGGGATTAAAAAAGATAAGCCGACGTTGAGTTATTATTTCATAACATCTGGACTTGCGATTTGCGTAATGATTTTCTTCTCGGTAATTATCGATGTTTTCAAAAAACGAAAGTATGTGCAATTGCTTATAGACAACGGTCAAAATCCAATGATAGCTTATGCTGGGGTTAACAATTTCATAATTCCCTTGCTTTCGATAACTGGGTTAATGGGATTTTTAAATGCAATGGCTATAACTCCATGGCTTGGTTTTATCAAAGGTTTGATAATCACATTTTTGCTTTCACTTTTCGTTGCTCTCTGCACACGATTGAAAATATTCTGGAGGACATAAAGGCTGATTTAGAGCTCCTCAAAATAGTCTTCGTCTATTTTCTTAATTTCAATCGTGGTTTTAACTTGCACCCCTACGTTGAATTTGAGCATATAATCAACGAGTTTTTCTCCATCGATTAATGTGACTGTAATATCGTTCAATTTACTAGCGTAATCTATAGCATCGCTTGTAAACTTTGAAGTTGTTATAAAAATCCCTTTTGTCGCCCCTTTACCATGAAGCGCCCCGACAAATTTTTGAATTTCCTGTCTGCCAACTGAACCTTCTTTCCACTTTTTTGCTTGAATATATATTTTATCTAAACCAAGAATGTCTTGTTTTATAAGACCATCGATGCCCTCATCCCCGCTTTTTCCTAAATGTTCTTTTGCCTCTTCAAAAGAACCACCATAGCCCATTTTTACGATTACATCGATGACGAGTTTTTCAAATGAATTAAATGATAGAGTTAATAACCTATCTAGAAGATCTTTTTTCAATAAAGAGTTTATTTTCTCAAGGTTTTCATAAATCAACTCTTCAGGGGACCCCGATTCTTTTTCTATTTCTAAATCCTTATGTTTTTTCCCAGAAGAAGATATCAACCACTCTTTGAATTCGTTGAACCTTTTAAGGAAATTTACATCGATTGATTCAGGATTTTCTTCCAGCACCTTTTCGCCTCTCTCCGTTATCTGTATATAGCCTCGTTTAGGTGAATCGATAAGCAATGCCTTTAATAAATATGTTTTCGCCCAACCCACCCTATTGTCGAAAACGGATTGCTGACCGCTTGGAAGCAGTTCATTCCTTTCTTCGGGAGTAAGCTTAAAATGTTCCGCAAGTTTTTCAATTATGTCTCTTTGATGGTAAATGTTGCCGTCTTTTAACAATTCAAGCATTGGCTTCATGATTTCGTTAAATTTGGGGATCATAGTTTAATCTCCTTTTTATTTTTATTTAAAGCTTTTGAAAAATAAAATCCTTAACTTTGTTTGCCATCTTAGGAGCTTTTTCAACTTTTGCATTGTCAGTATAATAATATGTGTCTTCTTGCTATTATTTTAAGTTTTTCAAAATCTAAGTCAACATCACAACATTTTTCAAGGAGCTAATTCTCAAAATTATATGCGCTCTACCAAAATCCTATCTGAGGCGCTGTTTAAATAAGTCTTTAGAAGTTTCTCAATGCGTTGTTGACAAATGGAAGCAAGTAACGTCTTCGATTCCCTACCTTCAGTAACCTTCCTGCCGCTTTGTAATTTATCATTATTACATTACCAATTTCGTTCCTTTTATCCTCAACATACTTTTCTGGGCATATAATTAAAGCGCATGGAATTAAGTACCCCGCAAGTTTTTTGCTTGTTTTGTGAAAGAACTTTTGGTAAATCCCAACCGCTAAGTTCATCGAATCCCCCTCTTTCTCAAACC
>JBEPZK010000088.1:0-3542 GCA_041640855.1 Candidatus Kryptoniota bacterium | reverse complement strand
TTCGCATACCCAGGCAATGGCTCCTCATATTCAACATCAAACAAACTAACCCTACCTCCCAAAAGCTCAATATCTAATCTCGCATACTCAACCTTTGTCTCCTCCTCAATCATTCTCTCCTTCAAAACAAAATCAAATCTTTCTCCCTTTCTCTCCTCTATCTTGTAAATAACATAGCTTACACCTTTTTCTGTTATGAATATCCCATATCCAGGAAGTTTTGCTCTGAAGAGGACATCGTTAACTTTCTTTCCTTCAAAATCTTGAACTTGTCCAAGATTTGGCTCAAAACCGACATAATCCCCAAGCCATTTGTTTACTTTTTCAGATGGAACTTGTCCCCTCAAGCTTGAAAGGAATATAAAGCCAATGAAAATAAAAAATAATTTTCTCATAGTTATCTCCTCATTTTAAGTTTTTAAAGCAAACTTAAAATTCAAAGATTGCCACACATCCATTCCCCCTCGAAAACAAACACATCGAAATCGATAAACGAAATTTAAACGAACAACTCTTTTCCCTATGTCGTTTCCTCTCGATGTGAATGTATAAAAAAATATTCTTTTTGTCAAGGGGCGAGAGTATTATCATTCTCCTTCAAGTGATTTTTTCTTCTTGCACGTCTTTAATATCTATTTTGAAACCCCTTCATAATGAGAAAATATAGAAGTGAATATCTTAAAGAGCTTAGCAGGCAAAAATCTATTTCACTTTGTCAATAGACCCCCGGAGAAATTATCCGAAGCGATTACCAAATTTTTCGATGAAAATTTAGGCGAATTCTTCTCGAAGAACATCGCTATTGCGATCGAAGATATAATAAAAAATCCCTCCCCGTAAAAAAGGGAGGGATTAATTTTGAAAGGTCAAATTATTCCTCTTCAACAGCCTCTTTCTGCTTTTGTGCTTCAGCTATTATTTTATCCGCTATTTCCTTTGGAACTTCTTCGTAATGAGAAAATCTTGCGGTGAAAATTCCACGTCCTTGGGTCAGAGACCTTAAAGCGGATGAATATCTATAAAGTTCTTTCTGCGGGACATATGCTTTCACAACTTGGTAAGGACCTTCTGCGGTCATGCCAATGACTTTTCCTCTTCTGCTTGAAATATCGCCGATCACGCTCCCCATATACTCTTCTGGAACTTTAACTTCAATTTCATAAATTGGCTCAAGCAAAACTGGGTTTGCATTCATAAATGCTTTCTTAAACGCCATCGAAGCTGCAATTTGGAAAGCCAAATCAGATGAATCGACGGGATGATATGAACCGTAGTCAAGTGTGACCTTAACATCGATAACTGGATATCCTGCAAGGACACCTTTTGCCATAGTGTCTCTTACGCCCTTTTCAACCGCTGGGATATAGTTTCTTGGGACGACTCCGCCGACGATCGCATCGACAAATTCAAATCCAGCTCCTCTTGGCAAAGGTTCAAGCACAAGCCAAACATCGCCATACTGACCTCTTCCACCAGTTTGCCTTTTGTATTTCCCCTGTTCTCTTGCTCTGCCTTTTATCGTTTCACGATAAGGTATCTTAGGCTCACCAAGCTCAACTTCAACGCCATATTTTTCCTTCAACCTTTTTGCAATTATCATCAAATGTGTTTCACCTTGACCGCTTATCAAAGTCTGCTGTAGTTCATTATCAACTGTGAAAACGAAAGTCGGGTCTTCTTCATGAAGCGCATGTAATCCTGCTGCGATTTTTTCCTCCTCACCTTTATTCTTTGAAATAATCGCAAATTGAATGACTGGCTCTGGGAATTTAATCGGTGGAATTACAACAGGAAAAGTTTTCGACGAAAGGGTATCGTTTGTATGTGTATTTTTCAACTTCACAACCGCTCCGATATCCCCAGCATAAAGTTTCTGTACTTCTTTTCTCTCCTTTCCATTCATAACGTAAAGCTGGCTTAACCTTTCAAGCGTCCCGTTGCTTTGATTCATAAGGTCAATGCCTCGAGTTATTGTACCGGAGAAAACTTTGAAAAACGAGAACTCTCCGACATGTGCTTCTGAAACGGTTTTAAATACAAAAGCAACAGGTTCTCCATTTGAGTCATAATTTAACCTTACCGTTTGAGTTGTATCTCCCTTTAAAGCAGCCTCAACTGATTTTTTATTTGGGCTTGGACAATAATCAACGATAAAATCTAGAATTGGTTTAACACCAATGTTATGATATGCATCCGCACAGAAAATCGGGAAAATTTTCCGCTCCGCAAGCGCATTTATAAAACCAACTCTCAATTCTTCATCTGATAAACTTCCATTTTCAAAAAAATTGTTCAAAAGTTCCTCGTCGGTTTCCGCAATTGATTCAATTAACTCCTCACGGAGCTTTTCTGCTTTTTCAGCTAAATTTGGGGGTATATCTTCTTCTACATAATTCCCTGATAAATCCTTTGAAAACTTCAAAACCTTCATTCTTATCAAATCGACTATCGAATCGAAATTAGTTCCTTGATTTACTGGAAATTGAACGACAACAGCTTCATGCCCAAATCTCTCTCGAATTTGGTCAACCACATTATCAAAGTTTGAATGTTCAGCATCAAGTTTATTCACGACGAAAATCACGCTGTTTCCCGTCTCTTTTGCAGATTCCCATGCGGTCTCAGCTCCAATTTCAACACCTTCAACAGACTTAACTAAAAGCAAAGCGGTATCAGTAATTTTCAACCCACTTTTAACCTCGCCGATGAAATCAGCATAACCGGGCATATCAACGATGTTAATCTTCGTATCCTTCCATTCACAATGTAAAAGCGAAAGGTTAATCGAGACCTGTTGAGCTATTTCATCTGGACGATAGTCTGAAACGGTATTTCCCTCTTGAACTCTTCCAAGCCGTGTTGTAACTCCTGCGCTGTAGAGAATTGCTTCCGCAAAGGATGTTTTTCCTGAGCCCCCATGCCCGACTAATCCGATATTTCTGATTTTTTCCGTTTGATATTCTTTCACCACCATTGCCCTCCCTTGATCTTTATGTTTTTAACTTTGCGATGACCGCTCGAATTGCTTTTATCAATGCAAAAATTTTCGTCAAAGTAGGTGGAAGTCCCTCTAATGATGAAGAACTATCCAACGAGAAAACGTTTTTAAAACGCTGGAAATAAGATTGAACTGAACCCGATAAATTTTCAATCACCTCAAACTGCGATTGTGCTTTTGATGCGACATCCGCTAATTGCTCAGACGCTTTTTGAACGTTTTCAAGTATCGAAGGAAGTTTTGAATTAATCTCTTCTGTGGTTTTGTTTATATTTTCAAGCAATGTCTTAAGTCTTACGAAAACCACGACAAGATAAATCAAAGCTGTTGTTGCGGAAGCAAGTAAAAGTAGAATCAGAATTTGTTTTAGAATTTCCATTTTGAACACCGAAATTAATTTTGAAACAAAAAAGGCAAGACGTTAAGTCTTGCCTCTTCAGAGCTTTCAACTTTTCTTCTTTGTCTCTTCCTTGTAGGTTTCAACCCCAGCTTTCACTGCTTCTTTTATAGTTTCAACCTTTTGCTTTGCAGAAGAAATTATCTC
>JBEPZK010000087.1:0-3604 GCA_041640855.1 Candidatus Kryptoniota bacterium | reverse complement strand
CTTCTTTCAAAGCATCTGCTGAGGCTTCCATTAAAGCCTCGGATAAGGTTGGGTGCGCATGGACTGTTTTAGCAATCTCAAATGCTGTACTTTCAAGAGTCTTAGCGACTCCGAACTCAGCAATTAACTCCGTAGCCTCAGGTCCGATGATATGAGCCCCAAGCAATTCACCATATTTTGCATCAAATATAACTTTTACCATTCCCTCTGTTTCACCAATGGTAAGAGCTTTTCCATTAGCCCTGAAAGGAAACCTTCCAATTTTTATTTCATAACCATTTTCAATCGCCTTTTGCTCTGTTAAACCAACGCTTGCGACCTGCGGAACGCAATACGTGCAGTTTGGAATATTGTTATAATCAACTGGCAAAGTTTCAACCCCAGCTATACCTTCGACACATCGTATACCCTCAGCGGATGCGACATGAGCAAGAAGTGGTGGGCCTATTACATCTCCAATTGCGTAAATTCCCTCAACATTTGTCATATAAGTTTTTTTATCGACCTTGATAAACGAATTTTCAACCTCAACACCAACATTTTCAAGCCCAATGTTATCAGAATTCCCTTGAACACCAACCGCAACCAAAACGACATCGGCGTTTAAAACTTTTTCACCATCTTTATTTTGAATTTTCACCTCGGCCTTCCCATCGACTGCTTTCGCACCAAGAACCCTTGTCTCGGTTAGAATTTCAATCCCAGATTTTTGGAATGACTTCGCAAGTATATCGGTTATTTCCTTATCTTCGTTTGGCAAAATTGATGGCATCATCTCTATTAAAGTTATCTTCGTCCCGAAGGAATTATAAAAATAGGCAAATTCAACTCCAACCGCTCCAGCGCCGATTATTATCATCGATTTTGGAGGTTCTTCAAGCAGCATTGCTTCCTTGCTTGTAATCACAAACTTCCCGTCAATTTTAATTTCAGGCAATTCTCTTGGACGTGCGCCTGTTGCTATGATTATGTTTTCAGCTTGAATTTCAAATTCATCTTTTTCATTCTTCACACCGACAACACCTTGCTTCAAGATAAATCCATATCCAGAAAATTTCGTCACATTATTTTTTCTCAGCAAAAATTCAACCCCTTTAGACAATCTCTCCGCAGCTTGTCTACTTCTTTGAATTACTTTTTTAAAATCAAATCCTAAATTTTCAGCCTTTATCCCGAACTCATCCGCCCTCTTCATAAGATTGAAAAGCTCTGCGGACTTCAGCAACGCTTTCGTCGGTATACAGCCCCAGTTAAGACAAATTCCACCCACGCGGTCTCTTTCAACCAAAGCAGTTTTAAACCCAAGTTGAGATGCTCTTATTGCAGAAACATAACCCCCAGGACCTCCGCCAATAATTACGATATCAAATTTTTCTACCATAATAAAACAGGTTTTTGTTTTGGACGATTCGTAGTGTCAAAATTTAAAAACAAAATGATGAAAATTCAAAGCAGGTAAATTGAAGGGGGTAAAGTGAAGGGGGTAAAGTGAAGGAGTTTAAATTGAGAAAGGCGGGACAAAGCCCGCCTCAATAATTTTAGAATCCAACCTTGAGATTAAACAAATGATTAGCGGAGAAATATTTTACAGGGACATATGCATAATCAAAGACTACATTTGCACCAACCAAACTCCCAACATTTACGCCAGCTCCAAATGTGTAATTATGCCAGATTGAAGTAACGTCACCTGTTTTGCTAAAGTTATACCCAGCACGAACTGAGAACACATCCCTAAATGAATACTCAAATCCAAACTTATATGCATCAAGTGCATACAAATTGTTCGCTTGATATGTTCCCGTCACAGAGAAGTTACTAAATTCCCCCGCTCTGAACTCATACCCGAGCCCAATTTCAAATGATGTAGGCATACTAAACGAAGCTGCTTCAACCTTATAAAATGTAACGCCTCTTTCAGAACCTGGAACCGCTGCTTGAACCCATAGACCCGAACCACCATATTTCATCGTCGGACCTATATGCTTAACAACAACACCAAGTGAAAAGCCAGGGATGTTCAACATATTCCGATACTGAACTCCCGCATCAAAAGCAACCCCAATCGCACTAACTCTGCCGAAACTTTCACTGATAAGATTGAAATTAGCACCAACCGAAACGCGATCCGATAACCTTCTCGAATAAGTCAAACCAGCAACAAAGAAGTTAGGGCTTATTTTCTCACCAGTACCATCAGGGTGAAATTCTGTAGTAACATTAATATCCCCAATGTTAAATGTCCTCAAAAACAGACCAAATGAACCAAATCCGAATTTACCAACGACAGCGAGATAATTTACTCCAATATCAGCAATATATCTACGGTATGAGAAAATTGCTTCGCCATTTCCTTTCAAAAGGTCAACCCCAGCCGGATTCCAAGTGATCGCTTCCACCCCAACAGCCAAAACTCCAGTTGCTCCACCCATTGCGGTATATCTAGCTCCAACGGGAATCGTGAGCTCAGGCGCAGCAGATGTCCCTGCCTTGGATTGCGGGAAGAGAACTCCCGCTATCAAAACCGTCAAAACCAGTATTAAATAAATCTTTTTCATAGCTAAACACTCCCATTTTTTATTTTTTAAAGAAACCCGCCCCATCAAAGGGGCGGAATTGTTTTTAATACGTTGGCAAAATTTGCTCTTCTTGAACTATCATCAACTTAACAATTTTTGTCGCACCAATATCAGGCATATCGATATGTGCAATATAGATACCGCTTGCAACGGGCAAGTTATGTTCATTCTTTAAATCCCATCTCGCAAATTGGCTATCGTCATCTTTATAGATCGTTTTCACAAGAACGCCAGCAAGGTTAAATATCCTTATCGTAGCCTTCTTAGGTAGATGATTGAAGGTAATATATTTCACAAGCCTACTGCTTTCCATAAGGTTAAAGCCATAATACGGATTCGGGAAAGCATTGATTTTCTCAATATCAGATTTAGCAGTTTCTATGTTGTAAGTTGGTGCTGATGGCACACTCAATTTGAATACATCTGCTACAGTGTTCGGATGATTCGCATAAAATTCCATCTCGTCATAACTAGATGGATAATCAGCATACGGGCTAAAGGCAACATTTCCACGACGATTCCAAGTAGCAGTGTAAATTATAGGCACTGGAACACTCAATATATTTACCTCAAGATCAGAGCTTTCCGTTTCACTATATTCCCTATCAAAGATAAACAACCATTCACGAGGTCCATTAGGATCAGTATTATCTGTATTATTAGCGCTTAAAAAGTTGAAATCAGCAGGCCAATACTTACCATCGACTAAACCCTTTGAAACATTATTCTCAAGGAATCCAACAGCAAGCCTTCTCGGTGGATCAGAATCTATATCATAAACCGCAAGAGGAACATTCTTCTCAAACTTCTGGAATGCATAACCACCGGATGGATTGTTAAACTTCGTAGGATCCACAACAAAACCAGGATCGGGGGTTGATGGCGCTGCACTAGCCCTCCTCAAATATCTATACCCATATGAAACATTCGGGTCATTCACATCAAAATTACCACTTACATCAGTCTTGGCAAATACAATCCTTATGTTCATCAACCTATCAGGAGTCACAGGATTATCATACGTA
>JBEPZK010000086.1:0-3660 GCA_041640855.1 Candidatus Kryptoniota bacterium | reverse complement strand
TACCAACTTTGCTTGTCGAAGAGGGTAGAAGGAACGATTTGTCTGCCTGGATTCCTTGCGTGTAAAGATGCGGAACTTCAAAGCGGACAAAAATCGCATTGGGATATATTTGATAGAATTCAAAAGGCTCATCTTGTTGAATGTTTAAATGTAGGTGATTTTGATATTTTGAAGAAATGCGCGGAGGATATCGGGCTTGATGTAGAAAAATGGGGAAGCGATTACAATAGCGACGAAGTTTTTCAAAATCTTGCCTACAACATTGAACTTGCAAGGCATTACCACATAAACGGCATCCCAACGCTTGTTGCAAACGGAAGATATGGGATAGTTAGCGCATATAAATATGATGTCCTCTCCAAATGGCTTGATAAAGTTAGGGAAGAATTTAAGGAGGGGTTGAAGTAAGGGTTGATAAAATTTTGCTGAGGCAAGTTGAGCTAAGCTTGCGATTTCCCGCTAAGCTTTGAAAAACAGGGAAATTTTTTTAGATTGTTAACGTGATAAAAATAAAGCCACCGTTGATGGAGAGAATAAAAAATTTAAGTATGGTAGAAACTATGACGGAGGTGCAAAATTTCTTTAATGCGTTAAGCGACCTATTTATTGGGGCTAAAATTGAGGCGGATGCGCGGAGGATAAAAACGTGGAAATAAAAACAAAAAAGGGAGAAAAATATGCGAATGATAAATTCTTTAATCTTGTTAATTTTGTTTTTGGCGAGCGCAGTCGCGCAAACTTTGAAAGTCGGAGATAAAGCTCCGGATTTTAAACTTCCATACGCAACAAAAGATACAATTGTTTTTTCCGGGATTTCGCTGTCCGAACTCGTTGGGAAAAAATTAATCGTCCTTGCGTTTTATCCAGCGGATTGGAGCGGAGGATGCACGACGCAAATGTGCACCTTTAGAGATAATTTTCTGGAACTTTCGAAACTTGATGCTGAAGTTTTAGGGATAAGTGGGGATTATGTTTTTTCGCATCGGGAATGGGCGAAAAATTTAAATCTGCCATTTAAACTTTTAAGCGATCATAAGCATGAAGTTGCAAAACTTTACAACTCTTACGATGAAAACTCCGGATATAACAAGAGAACTGTATTCGTCATAGATAAAAACGGGAAAATCGCATATATAAATTGGAAATATGATGTCAGAGACCCAAAGCATTTTGAAGAATTGCAAAAGGCACTTGCAAATGCTAGGTGAAAATTAAGTATACATTTGGGATGAACGATTATTTACCATTACAATGTGCTGAAGCTGTTATTTTGCATTTATTGGTACTTTTATATTTTCTTTGACAAAATGTAGGTGATTGTTTAAATTAAAGAAAGAAAAATTAAAAAGGTGAGTTGCCATGAACAACACGGACAAAATCCGTGAGGCAAAGAAAAAATGGCTTGAAAAAGCTGAAAATTCAGGGCTGAAAAGAACGGGGATAAAGTTTACAACTTTGAGCGATATGGAAGTTCAGATGCTTTATACTCCTGATGATCTCGAAAACTTTGATTATATGGAAAAACTTGGCTTCCCCGGGGAATATCCCTACACTCGCGGAATTCATTATAATATGTATCGCGGGAGATTGTGGACGATGAGACAATTCGCTGGATTTGGAACTCCCGAAGATACAAATCAAAGATTTAAATTTTTGTTGAAGCATGGACAAACTGGTTTGAGCGTTGCTTTTGACCTACCAACTTTAATGGGGATAGATGCAGATGACCCGATGGCGGAAGGAGAAGTTGGAGTTTGTGGTGTCTCAGTAAGTTCGCTTGCAGATATGGAGATAGTGTTTAAAGATATACCGCTTGACCAGGTTTCGACATCGATGACTATAAATGCTCCAGCTGCGATGATTTGGGCTATGTATCTTGTTGTTGCGGAAAAACAAGGGGTTAAATTCGAGCAACTTCGCGGGACGATTCAAAACGATATCTTGAAAGAATACATAGCTCAAAAAGAATGGATTTATCCACCCGAACCATCGATTAAATTGATTGTCGATACAATTAGATTTGCGAAAGATTATGTCCCGCAGTGGAATCCAATTTCAATCAGTGGTTATCACATTCGCGAGGCTGGGGCAACCGCTGTTCAAGAGCTTGCTTTTACGCTTGCGGATGGATTTGCTTATGTTGAAGCATGTATAAATGCTGGGATGGATGTAGATGAGTTTGCTCCGCGACTTTCATTTTTCTTCAATTCGCATCTTGATTTCTTCGAGGAAATTGCAAAGTTTAGAGCTGCGCGAAGGATTTGGGCAAGATATATGCGTGAAAGATACGGGGCAAAAAATCCTCGCTCGTGGATGTTGAGGTTCCATACTCAAACTGCCGGATGTTCGTTGACAGCACAGCAACCCGAAAATAACATCGTGAGGACCGCGTTCGAAGCTCTCGCAGCTGTTTTGGGCGGAACACAAAGTTTGCATACTAACTCCATGGATGAAACCTATGCACTGCCAACTGAAAAAGCTGCTAAAATCGCTCTTAGAACTCAGCAAATCATAGCATATGAGATCGGAGTTGCTAATGTCATCGATCCGCTTGGTGGGAGTTATTATGTCGAATCTTTGACGAACAAAATTGAAGAGGAAGTAGAAAAGTATTTCAGGAAGATCGAAGCGTATTCTTCGAATGGTTCGATGCTTGAGGGAGTTGTAAAGGCTATTGAAGATGGTTTCTTCCAGAGGGAGATAGCGGAGTCTGCATATAGATATCAACAGGAACTTGACAAAAAGGAGAGGATAATTGTCGGAGTAAATGAATTTATCGATGATGAGCCGGTTGAGATTCCGATTTTGAGAATTCCGCCTGAGGTAGCGGAAAAACAGAAGAAGCGTCTTGCTGAGGTCAGAGCGACGAGAAATCAAGCGGAGGTCGAGCGCGCGCTCGCTGAGCTTAAAAAAGCAGCTGAAGAGGACCAACCTTTAATGCCGAAAATTCTCGATTGTGTCAGGGCTTATTGCACGCTTGGAGAGATGACATCGACATTGAAAGAAGTTTGGGGCGTTTATCAGGAACCACTTGTTTTTTAAATAAACCAAATAAGAACGGCAAATTTTTGTGGTTGATTACATAAGGCTTGCGCGACCGAAACAATGGATAAAGAATCTTTTCATCTTTGCCCCACTTATCTTTTCGCATCACCTTTTAAATTTGGAAAGTGTAAAAATTGAATTTATCGCTTTTCTCTCTTTCTCTTTAATTGCTTCATCTGTCTATGTTATAAACGACATTGCTGATAGGGAGTTAGATAAAATCCATCCGATAAAGAGAAATAGACCCATTGCTTCAGGTCGAGTTAAAATTTGGCAGGGTGTTTTATTTTCTATTTTGCTTTTTTGTTTGGGGTTTATTTTGGCTCTTAAGCTTCCGTTTAAAGCGTTCGCTTTGATAATTTCATATTTTTTGATGATGTTTCTTTACTCTTTTAAGCTAAAGCATATCGTCATTCTTGATGTTTTCGTGATAGCGATTGGTTTTATGCTGAGGGTTTTGGTTGGGGCTTATGCGATTAAAGTCATCGTTTCAAAGTGGCTTTTTATAACGACGCTTTTTCTTTCGCTTTTCCTTGCAATATCGAAGAGAAGGATGGAGATTTACTTTTCTTTTCAAAATCAAAATTCATCCCCGGGTGAACAAAGAAAGGTTCT
>JBEPZK010000085.1:0-3831 GCA_041640855.1 Candidatus Kryptoniota bacterium | reverse complement strand
ATAACATGCAATTCAATACAACTCTAAATTTGTTCACACCTGATAAATTTAAAAGTGCGGAAGATTAAACTCAAGCTAAACCATGCTTTGCGATTTTTTTCCTGTTTTTAATCACAAAATCAATTATAACATCAACATAATTGAGCAAATCTGGACATTCTATATATCCCTTGCTTAACAGCTCGATCGCATTTTTAGAATCATAGTGAACTTGATGGTCGAAGTAATCTATTAATTGAACCGGCATACCGACAATTTTCTGGACGATTTTCGGCGACATCAACTTTTTGAGCTTTTCCGGCGATATTTGGAAGTAGTTAAACTTTTTCCCAAGGCGTTGAGCAAAAATTTGCACGAGTTCGAAAACCTTATGTGGTTTCGGGTCGGTGAGATGAAAAACTTTGCCCTCTGATTCTTCTCGCCCACTTAAAAAAGCAATTGATTTAACGACATAATCAACCGGAACGATGTTAACCTCCGCTTCACCGGAGCCAACCTTTGGAAACAGAGAATGATTCGGAAGTTTTAGCATAAGCAAAATCACATAATAAGGCCCATCAAATTTCGCAGTCTCACCTTTGACTGAATCCCCAACAACTATTCCAGGTCTATAGATGGTTGTCGGAATTCTTCGCATATTTTGTCGAACTACTTTTTCGGCCAAAAATTTCGTTTCTTCATAATAATTTTTAAACCCTTGTCCATGGTCGAAGTCGTTTTCTGTGAAAACACCTGTCGCCCAGCCAGAAACATAAGCAGTGCTAACATAATGAAAACGCTTCAATTTTTTAGATTTTAAAAGAAAATTTACAACATTTTCCGTTCCTTGGACATTAACCCGATACCCCAGTTCAAAACTTACAGCAAGGTCATAGACAGCTGCGAGATGAAAACATTCATCGATTTCATTTTGAATTTTTTCCGGATTTTCAAGCCCGAGATTTGGCAAAGTTATATCGCCCTTTACGATTTCAAGGGATTTAAAACTTACGGGATAAGTGATGCGAAATCTCTCCATAACTTTTTGAGCAAGGCCCATATACTTTTCTTGAACGAGTAGATAAAATTTTTCAATGTCGCCCCTGTAACCAAATAATAACTCAAGCAACCTTGTCCCTATGAACCCCGGAAAACCTGTTACCAATGCAGCTGGCATACCAGATTTGTTATTTTTTATTTGTAAGCCCATTTCAATTTTGTTAAATTATACAAAAATTTTTTCAAACAAAAAACCTCAAGGGTTGCCGAAAGATATACGAACATTCCTAAAAATTCTGCAGGAACGTGGCGAACTGAAGGAGATAGAAGCGGAAGTTTCACCAGAACTCGAAATTACTGAGATCGCAGATAGGGTTGTAAAGTCCGGGGGTCCAGCGCTTTTGTTTAAAAATGTGAAAGACAGCAAATTTCCCATCGCGATAAATTTATTTGGGACGTACGAAAGAACTAAACTTGCGATAGGCACAGAACCAAGCGAAACATTTAAATGGCTTGTCGAAATTCTAACCGAGAAACCATCGATTAAAAGCATATTCAAAAAGAGAAATTTCATCGCTCGACTTTTAAAATCACTTAAACCAAAGATAGTCAAAAAAGCACCTGTTCAAGAGGTTGTAAATTTAAATCCCAATCTCTTTGAAATCCCAGCTTTAAAGTGCTGGCCTGAGGATGGTGGAAGATTTTTAACGCTTCCACTTGTGATAACGCATGACCCCGAAACAGGGAAAAGAAACATAGGAATGTATAGGATTCAAATCTACGATGAAAAAACCGCTGGACTTCACTGGCAAAGCCATAAAACCGGCGCTTATCATTATTGGAAATCTGAAAAACTTAACAAACCTCTTCCCGTCGCAATCGCTCTCGGCGGACATCCAGCGCTGATTTTCTCAGCTATAGCTCCACTTCCTCCAAATTTTGACGAGTTAATGTTTGCTTCATATTTGCTTGGCGAAAGAATTAGACTTGTAAAGGCAAAGACAATCCCTTTGCTTGTTCCAGCTGATGCAGAATTTGTGATTGAAGGTTATGCAAAACCTTTCGAAAGAAAAATTGAAGGACCTTTCGGAGACCACTTCGGTTATTATTCCCTTGCAGAGCCGTTTCCGGTTTTACATATCACAGCGATAACACATCGAAAGGATGCGATATATCCCGCAACAATTGTCGGCAAACCTCCGATGGAAGACGCATGGATTGGGGAAGCGATATCTGAAATTTTCTTCCCTTTCATAAAAATGCAACTTCCAGAAATTGAAAAAATGTATTTAAGCATCGAAGCAGGTTTCCACAATCTTGGGATTATATCGATAGAAAGTTATTTCCCTCGGCAGGCGGTGAAAGCAATGATGGGAGTATGGGGGCTTGGGCAATTATCTCTGACGAAAATTTTAATTGCGGTCGATAAGACGGTCGAACCATCTGATTTGAAATCGGTCGCGATCGAAGTTTTAAAGTGGGTTGATTTTTCGCAAGATTTAATTTTCATAAGAGATGCACACACAGACACACTTGATGTCGCCGGACCACTTACAGACCATGGTTCAAAACTTGGCATCGATGCAACGCCCAAAAAAGAGAGGAAACCGTTTGAAATAGAAAAAATCAACTTGCCCGAGCTGAAAGGCAAAGGCGAAATCATAGATGAAATAAGACCACTCGATGGCATTCTCATCGTCAAAATAAAAAAAGACAAGCCTTTCAAAGCGAGAAAAATCGCGGAGGAAATTTGGAATCTTGACACGGATAAAAGAGTCAAAATGCTCTTTATCGTCGATGACGAGGTTGACATTCAAAATAAAACAGAACTTTTATGGGGACTGTTTACGAGGTTCGACCCCGAAAGAGATATATTTTTCGACGAAAGAACTTTAAATTATCGAGTTCTTCCAGAGTTTGGGAAAAGAATGGCTATCGATTGCACGAGAAAATCGCAAGAAGAAGGACATTTCAAACAATGGCTCAAGGTGATAAAGATGGATGAGGAAATAAAAGAAAAAGTCACAAAGAGATGGGAAGAGTTTGGATTATAAGTATAGCCATATTTTTGACTGCAACGCTTGCCCTATCGCAGAATAAGTTGACACAAAAGCAAAGCGAAATAAATCGTCTTCGCAAGGAGATTGAAATCTATGAGAAAAAAATTAAGCAGGCGCAAGAACAGGAAAAACTAACTCTCGAATTAATCGACGATTACGAGAAAAGAGACAACCTTTTGAGAAAACTTATACTTGAACTCAAAAAACAAGCGGACGAAAACAAACGTACCATAGATAAACTTCAAATTGAAATTTTAAACTCAACAAATGAAATTCAAAAGTTGAAGGAGCAATATGCAAATTATGTTCGGGGTTTCTACAAGCGAGGGCGAACCCATGACCTTGAGTTGATTTTGACATCCGCTTCGATTAATCAAATGCTTGTGAGAATAACCTATTTGAAAAGGTTTTCAGAGCACAGGAAGAAAACTATCGATTCAATCTACACCGCGCAGGAAAAGTTAAAACAGCAAAAGAACGAACTTGAAATCGCACTTTCGAAACAAAGGGAGCTCATCGCCGAGAAAGAACGAGAAGAGGCAAATCTTTCTGAAAGCATCAAAGAGAAAAGAAAGCTTCTCGATAAAATTAGAAAGGACAAACAAAACCTATACGCACAACTTGAAAGACGAAAAAAGGCTGTGAAAGAACTTGAACGGATGATTGCGAAATTAATCGAAGAGGAAAGAAAAAAAGAACTCGAGCGCAAAGAAAAAATCAAAATTCCAAAGGTCGAGGGAGACTTAGCCAAATTACGAGGTAAACTTCCTTGGCCTGTTGACAATGGAAAAAT
>JBEPZK010000084.1:0-3894 GCA_041640855.1 Candidatus Kryptoniota bacterium | reverse complement strand
GATGATAAACTTCGAGGTCGATGGAATCATAACCGACGATATACGGACAGCAAGATACATTTTAAATTCACTTCGATAGGGTGACAACAGTTTTAAACTTTTGCGTCATTGGCATCACCATCTCAACCTGCCCGGAAATTCCCATAGCCATTTCCATCTCGGTATCCGTTTCCATATGAACTAAAGTTCCCCTATTTAAATCGATCCACAAAGTCCCCATACTTTTTCCGTCCCCTTCAAGGCCATAATTCATACCTTGAATTACTCCTTGTCCAGATACAGAGATATTCGCATCTATACCTAACTTAGCACATCTTACCCCGTTTTTTTCTTCAACTCCATTAAATTTATATTTCCCCGTCGTCTTTGAAATCACTTTCCCATCTTCAGTTGCGTTTGTATCGGTATAAGAAAAAGTCCACTCATCTCCGAGAGAAACGTTTTTTTCAGGAAAAACAACCGGATGAGAATAGTTTCGCTTGTCAATTCTTCTTTCCGCCCCTCCAGGCAGTTGTAACTCTTTCATTTCAATTGTTTCAAAACTCACAATCTTTCCATATTTATCAAGTGTTTGCTTAAATTTTAAACCGAGCGGAATAACGAATGTCGTATCGAGCAGTGACATTTGAGACTTTACACTTGTTTTAATCGTGTCAACTGTGATAATAATATCAACATCTCCTTTTGGAGAGACATTCTGAATAAAATATGAATACTTTCCTTCAGTTTTAGAATTTACAACTTGTTCCATTCCCATCGCGGATTGTGTCAATGTACCATCGACCAAAAGCAAGTAATTTAAAACTTTCCCCTTCTCAGGCTGAAACCTTAACGTGATTTGTTGAGAGAAAATTTGCGAACAAAAGATTAAAGAGAAAACGATTAAAATAAATGACTTTTTCATTTCAAATTTCCTTTTTATGTTTATGAAATTTAAACAAATATATGCAAAAACAAAACACTTAATCAAATTCAAATCTCTATCCACATCCCAACAAAAAATCCTCTCCCAACGCCAATTTTTTTGCCATACAAATTATGATAAAAGCCAGCGTTAACCCAAGCCTTACGAGTAAATCTATACGCCACAGACGTGGTTAATTTACCCTCGACATAATCTGTCTCAATAGATGGATTAAATTTTGTTGCGAAACTACCCTCGCCTATTGAATGCACCCCATCGAGCTGAACTATACCTTGCAAATTTTTGTTCAAGTGAATACCATATAAAATCTGAAATCTTACCTGCGAAGCTATATCTTTCTGAAATTTTCTAAAACCAGCCTCAAGGTTGAAGTACGAGTCCAAATTAGACAGTTTTATTCCACCGGAAAAAAGAAATCTCGCCTCACCAGCATATCTCCCAAAGCCAAGAATCGGCTCTTTATCAACTGAATAAGTTGGTATTATGCCGGTAAATTGAACGCTTGATATAATCCCAGCTTCGAAAATTTTAAACTTCAACCCAAGCTCGACATCACTGAATCCAGAGTTAATTTTGTAGTTAAAGTTATCAATCCATCGCTGTGAGACAAAGGCTAAATTACCGATAAAATTTAAAGCACTCGTCAAACCATATTCGAAATACAATCCAAATCGATTCGAGTCGAAATATCCTTCGTTATCAATTTCTTTCACTTTCCAATTAATGTCATATTGATTTTCCGCTTGATAAAAATAATAATACGGGATTAATAAAATTTCACCTGATTTTCTCGTCCAAGCGCCACCAAACAACAAATTATGCAGAGCTAGAAGCCAAGCAAAGATATACCTTTTCATTTTACCAAGACCATTTTCTTAATTATAAAGGTCTTGCTCGATCTTAAAACATAGAAATAAACACCACTTGCGATATTTTCCGCGCTGAATTTCAAAGTATATCGATCTGCTTCGAGATAACCTGAGTATAACGTTTTGACTTTCCTCCCTAGAACATCATAAACCTCAATTGTGATATAATCACCATAAGGAATCTCAAATTGAATAGTTGTCATGCTATTAAACGGATTTGGATAATTTTGATAAAGCACAAATTTTTCGGGTAAGATCGACGACCTTGAGCGAATAAAAGTAACTCCACCTGCGTCGGTTGATAGTATAGTCCCGAAAATTCCTGTCGCCCATCCACGCAAACTATCAACGAAATCAACCGAATAAATATCCAAAGTTGTCCCCACCGGCTGTTTATGCCATGTTTTGCCCCCATCTTTTGAATAAAAAATGTTTCCACTACTGCCAGCAATGAAAATACGCGATGTATCGATAAACTTTGCATCGTTTACTTTAAAACCAAGATTATTGACTAAATTAGTATCTGGATTGAAAACATAAACTTTGCCATTTCCACATAGAATCAACCTTCCTTCTTTATACCTTATTAAGTCAAACTCTATCGAATCAACGAAAATGTGTTCAACGGAAACGCTATCAGCATCAATCCTTAACTTTGCAATTCCATTTTTTTCAGCCATATAAATTACATTCGTATCAACCATCGCTATATCTTTCCCGACCCAACTGAACTTTTTCCAAACATTTCCTCCGTCCACGGTGTAGAAAAATCCAGAATCGGGCGCAAATATAACCCCATACTTTGATCGATTGTAAAATTCAACGCGTTTAAAATCGGCGTTCGTCCCGCGGGAAATTTGTGTCCAAATTGTATCGCCGACCCTGGATTTATAAGCCAATCCTTGTTCTCCAACTATAAAAACTGTTGAATCGCTAAAATCAATATCTTTAAATGGAATTTCTCTCCACACCGTAAAGTTACGCCAAGTTGAACCACCATCAGTTGTTATGAAAATTGTGCTTGTTTCCCCGACAATATAACCAATTCTATCATCATAGAATTTAACCTTATTAAGTTTATTCCAAGTCCAAGAGTCTACCTTCTTCCACCTCAAGTTATATTCCACCGGCAAAAATGCGCAAAGAATCTTGCCATTTACCATCTCATCTGTAAGCGTATCGACGGTCAATGTGTTCGCATGAGCGTTAACTTTAGTTTTAAGCATATGCCATGAATTACCCTCATAGTAATGCAATTGAAGTAACCTTTCATCAATTATTCCATTTCCTACCTCTGTTTTAACTATGTTCCTATCCATATATTCAACTCGCAACTTGAATTTAAACTTTGCGCTTTGTGGGTAAGGGGTAATTTTATAAAATCTTTTCACAAACTTATCAGGCATAACTTCCTGTGGCAACCATTGAAACGCGCTATCAGGATAAACCTCAACCTTAATGCTATCAAGTCCACTTGCCTCATAAAGCCAAATGCTTGCAAGCAATCGCCCAAGTTTATCCACGAAATGATAAACTGTATCTACGTCCGTAATTTTCAATGTAGCACTATTTATCTCGCCTGGCCAATAATTCGAAAGCCATTTATAAAGATAAAGCCTCCTCGCGGTGATAAAATATTTTAATGCTTCAACTTGTTCATCAAATTCCTCATTCGTTCCCCATTTAAAATTATCTCTGTAAACATAATCTCTTATCAAGGTTTTCAACGAATCAATATACGGATATAATTTCTGTTCATTAAATTCATATCTCAGAAGTGAATCGAGGTTCTCATTAAATCTTTGACGCAGTACTTGGTTACCGAAAAATTTCGACTTCAAAGGGTTGTCCGGACCTGTCAAATTGGGCGGGAAATAATAAGTAAATTTATCGCTCAAGATGTTGAGAGGATATGGTAGATTTGGGTCGCCATTCCTTCCAAATGAAAGGTCATAATCCCAAGGTATCACAATCCATTTATTCAAAACGGAATCATGATAAAGGTAGTAATTTTTGTTATATGTATCTCCCATGCTTGTCAAAGCATTTACAAGAAGCCACTTCAAAACACAATCACCATAAAATAGGCTATCGATAAGA
>JBEPZK010000083.1:0-3941 GCA_041640855.1 Candidatus Kryptoniota bacterium | reverse complement strand
TTTGAAAAATGAAAACTCGACTTCACACTTACAATATAGCAAAATCCAAGAGCTTTGTCAAGTTTTTCCCAGAAAAATCGAATCTTTATTAAAAACTTCTAATAAAACCCAACAAGCAATTGTGATACGAATCACATTCATCATATTATCTTTGATATCATCTGAATGAGTTTGTCTATATCAAACGGCTTTTCGATGAATCCGGCAACTCCCTCAACCTCTTCCTTTTCCGATTCAGCGATAAAGCCCGTTGCAATTATTACCTTTAAATTAGGATTTATCAACAAAAGTTGCGCAAGCGTTTCCTTACCGCTCATCTTTGGCATATTGAGGTCAAGTATCACAAGGTCAATTTCATCTTTTCGCTCTTTATAAATTTTAATTCCCTCCATTCCATCGCCAGCGATATAAACCTTGAATCCGTTCGCTTCAAGGAGTTCCTTTGAAGAAATTCTTATATCTTCCTCGTCATCGATTAAAAGCAGTGTCCCCGTCTTTTTAACGCTTACCTCTGATTTATCGCTTTCTTTTACAGTTTGTTCATACGTGGGCAAATAAATCGAAAACCTCGTTCCTTTTCCAACTTCGCTATAAACTTTTATAAACCCACCGTATGAGTTAACAATGCCATAAACTGTCGAAAGCCCAAGCCCTGTTCCCTTCCCTGGCGGTTTCGTTGTAAAAAAAGGTTCAAATAACCTCTGCTTCACCTCTTCTGTCATTCCAATTCCTGTATCTATAACATCCAAAACTAAATATTCAACATTTTCGCGAAAAACATTTTGAGTTTTAAAAATTAACTTACCTCCCTCCGGCATCGCATCTTTCGCATTTACAGCGAGATTGAAAATTATTTGCTGAACTTGCGCATCCTCGCCAAGAATTACATAATTTTTAGCTTCAAACTGAGTGATTATATCAATGTTCCGTGGAAATGTTTCCTTGAAAACTCGCACAGATTCATCGATAAGATGGTGAATATCGATTGGCTTCATTTCCCCAGATGGTTTCTTTCGCGAGAAGAGCAGAAGTCGTTTTGCAAGTTCAGCGCCACGTAAAGCTGTAGAATTGATTGTGCTGAGCCATTTCGCATACTCAGGTTCCAAATCTCTCAACTTCATTTCAAGGAGTTGCCCCGCGCCGATTATTATCTGTAAGATATTATTAAAATCATGCGCGATACCGCTTGCAAGCGTCCCAAGTGCTTCAAGTTTCTGAGACCGTTGAAGAGCCTCTCGCCTCTTCTTCTCTTCAGTTACATCGATTATCATCCCCTGCGCAGCTGGCTTTCCCTCATATTCAACTCTCTTCGAATACCCTTCAATAAAAATTTCTCGACCATCTTTTCTCAAACCTTTTGCGCTCCACTTGTTAATTTCAAATTCGCCCTTTAACCTACGACTCAACTGTTGTCGCAACCTTTCTCTATCATCCGGATGAATTAAAACTAAATAATCTTTAAGACTCAAAATTTCCTCTTTTGTATAGCCAAAAATCTCGCAAAACCTGTCATTTACATACTTAAATCCAGTTTCATCTATCAAATACGCTCCAAAGAATGGGTTCTCAACAATCGACCTGTATTTCTCCTCTGATTTTAAAAGTTCTATCGTCCTATTTTCAACTTCGCTCTCAAGATGTTCAGAAAACTTGAAATTGGTATAAAGCACCGCGACTACACTTATGATTATCCCAATCGCACCTAAAATCAACCAAAGAAATTCAGTTCTTGAAATCAACTCAAAAAGCGCGAAATCTTCAAGAAAATGGTAATCGCAAACTATAATTTTATTTCCGTTGAAATTAACAGGGACTGCAACGAGAGCAAAAATAGTTCGCCTTGAATTTTTATATAAACTTTTCGTGAAAACTTGTTCTTTGTCTATATTTTTAAACTCGATTAGAATGGAAGAAATTGATTCGGGTTGGTCAACAATTGAGGTCAAATATCGCGGAAAATTTTCACCAAGTTTTTTCTTGTCGTCTGAAGAAACAATTAAGTTCGATGTGTCTATTAAGAAAATGTTTGATTTTGGAGCGAGTGCTTTTTTCAACTTTTCCTTCAAATTATCGAAGTTTAACTCAACACCAATGCCTTCGGAGAATGCTTTCCCATCCTTATCAAAGCGAGGGAAGAAAATATATAAATTGAAACGGCCCTCTTCGTCCTTTTCAAATAAAGATACACTAGTTTTATAAGGGGAGAAACTCTCAAAAGGTATTTTAACCTTGACAACGCCAGGATATGAATAATAAATTTTTCCTTCCTTATCAAAATAGAAAACATTTGATACATACTCACTATATCTTTCTCTTATATTTCTAATTGTGTCCTTTATCTTTTCAATTTTCAAGCCTTCCACATTCAAAAGTTGAATTCTCATCATCAAACTTTCAATTTCACGTTCCCCTACTTTGGCAAATGTATTAATTATGTTTGCCTCATCTTTAACCTTGGCATAAAAATTTTCTTTTTGAAATTTGAAGAAAACCACCGATGCAAATGTTCCCGCCAAAATAATCGTAACCCCGACAAATACAGCAATAATCGCAATCTGCCTAACAAAATAAGATTTAGCAACAACGAGATATCTTGACTTGTACTTGTCAAGTATCAATGGTATATGAGAAACCAGTATATGAAGGATATTAAATGTCAAAAATCCAGCGACCGCAGCGCCAATTATTTCGGTTATTAAAAATGTCTTATTAAGCGTCGTCTCAGAAGCTTTAGAGTTCAAAAGCCACAGCCATAAAACAGGCTCTGCCAAATAGTAAAATGAAGCAAACTTTATCTGCTTACTTCTTTTAGGTGCTTTTTCGCAAACTAATTTATTCGTATACATGATATAGCCAAGCGTAAAATAAGAGGCGAAAAATTGAGCTTGAATTAAAATATAAAACACATCGTTAAAGATATGTAAAGGTTTATCGTAGGATTGAGTTAAAAAGTATGGGACAAACAAAAGTAAATAAATCAAAACGATAAATGAAATCGTTTTTACCGCTTTTTTCAAGTCACCTATTTTTGTAATCCTGATGAACGAGTTATAAAGCGAAAAAGAACCGAAAAGCAAAAGAAAACCACCGATGAGATAAACAAATTGAAGGAGAATCAACTCTGCATTTATTATTACCCCAAATTTTGAAGTTATATAAAAAGATTCATAAACCGCGATAAAATAAAAAACGGTAGAAAAGAACAAAAGCGATGAACCAGTCCTTCTTCCGATTTCAGAAGTCAGCCTATATGCAAGAAATGTCAAAGAAATCACAGGTAAAAGAACATATAAAAACTCTAACCCTTCCCTAACAATCCCAATTAAATGCGTCTCCATAAGTTTCTACAATATAAGGTAAATTATTTTTTCGGCTACTTGATCTTAAAAACATCTTCAACTTGTACAGTTAAAACTATGCATACTACTTCTCCTGCGGAACCGCAGCTGGTTGCGATTGTACCGGTTGGGGAGCAGGTACAGAAACCGGTGGAACCGATTTAGCCCTTTGCTGTATTATGCTCTCGCGAACACTTTCAGGCGTTCTCCCCGGAAGGAAGAAAAGATTGATTATAACCGCAAGCAATAAGAAAATCGCTCCAAGCGTTATAGTTGCTTTGCTCAGAAAATCAGCAGTTCTTCTTACACCAAATACAGTTCCAAAACCTGCACCACCAAATGCTCCTGCAAGCCCGCCACCTCTGCCAGCCTGAAGCAAAACCGCGATTATGAGAAAAATCCCAACAATTATCTCAATCGCGATAAGTACACTATACATTTAAATCGTGAAACCGTTTTTGTTTTTGAAGTTATACAAATTTAAGAAAATCAATTTTTAAAATCAAAATTAAGGAGCAATGTGCAAATATAAAGCCAATTATAGTATCGAAATTTATCTACCTTAGCAGCAACACTGTGATTGTGTGGTTATTACGCGATCAA
>JBEPZK010000082.1:0-3982 GCA_041640855.1 Candidatus Kryptoniota bacterium | reverse complement strand
CCTGATGACGAGATAAACTTTTTCATAAATTCCTGGAACAAGTATCAAAATTGGGTTTGCTTCCACTGGCACAGGTATTCAGCAAGTAATTATGTTTTTGGCTTTGAAGTGGTTGGTTATCGTGACGCGCTTCAATCAATCATCGGGATGTTACCAATTGATTCATCGATTTGCAGAGAAAAACTTCTTTATCTTTTCAATTTTCAATTTAAAGATGGAAACACATGTCATAATTTTAACCCGATGGATAACTCCGCAAAACCTTCAGAACAATCAGACGACCCTCTTTGGCTTTGCATAGCAACTTTTGAATATCTAAAAGAAACCGGCGACTTCGAGTTTTTAAACCAAAGCGCAAAATATTATAATTGCGATATTTCGGAACCAATTTATCTTCACATTAAAAAAGCACTCGATTTTGTCTTAAACCTTCGTGGAAAGAACGGTCTTGTGCTATTGCGTCGGGGTGATTGGAACGATGCGTTAAATTTAGCCGGAATAAAAGGCGAAGGTGAATCAACGCTTGCAAGTATGCTCTTGCTTTATGCACTGAACGAATGGATAAAATTAAATGAATTCTTGAAAATCGAAGTAGAAAATTATAAACTTGAACGCGACGCCCTTAAAAACTCAATCAATCAACACTGTTGGGAAGAATACAAAAAACTTGAAGGTGACGGATGGTTTATAAGAGCTATCTCAGACGATGGAGAGAAAATCGGAAGTTATTTTTCGAATGAAGGGAAAATTTATTTGGAGCCACAGGTATGGGCTGTGTTAAGCGATGCGTGCGATAAGGAGAGAAAGGTTAAATGCTTAAATTCCGCGATTAAATTTTTAGAATCTACATATGGTCTACTTTTGCTTGATCCTGCTTACACAAAACCAAGCGATAAATTGGGGATAATTTCAAAATTCATCGCAGGTGAAAAAGAGAACGCAAGTTTTTTTATGCAAACCAATGCCTGGGCTATAATGGCATTTTCGCTTATGCAAGATGTTTTTGAGGGAAAAGCTTTTGAAATTTACACTAAAACATTGCCGATAAAATTTTTAAATAATTCACGATACAAAGCAGAGCCCTTTGTCTACCCACAATATATCTGCGGTAAAGATTCACCTCACTTTGGAGAGGCTTCTTTCACTTGGCTCACTAGTTCATCCACCTGGATGTTTAAGGCTTTTGTGGAATATATCTGCGGGGTAAAACCTGATTATCAAGGTCTTACGATAACTGAACCAGCGTTTCCCAAAAATTGGTCGGAGGTTAGAATCAAAAGAAAATTTAGGGGCTGTAATTATGACATTAAACTAAAACGTGATGGGCGTAATGAAATAAAATTCGACGGGGAATTATTGGATTCCAACATATTGCCCGTTTGCGCTGATGACGAAGTCCATAAGGTTGAAATTTATCTGTGAAAATTTTATCTTTCGATAAAAATAAAAAGGAGAATAAAAATGGCTAAGTTATCTAATATCGCTTTATCTTTGCTTCGCTTCGCATCTGGGCTTATGCTTGCTTATTTTCATGGGCTTGGAAAAGTTATCGGCGCTTATGGCTATCTTGCCGAAGGAAAAGAATGGCGTTTCATAAATTTAGTTTCAAATATAGGATTTCCAGCGCCAGTTATATTTGCGCTGCTTTCGACATTTGCGGAATTTGTATGTGGTATATTGCTTGCGATTGGACTTTTGACAAGATATAGCGCTTTGCTAGTTTTGATAAATATGGCGGTTGTGCTTTATAGACACTTCACAACTGACATGAGAATTGAACTTGGTGGTCTATATTTTCTCATCGCGCTTTTGTTTGTATTCAAAGGAGGGGAAGGAATTTCAATTGATGGATTTATAAAGAAAAGATAAATTTAAATGTCGGGGCGCCCGGACTCGAACCGGGGACCTCTTGCTCCCAAGGCAAGCGCGCTAACCATCTGCGCTACGCCCCGAATTTTGTATTAAATATATTAAACTAACGTTGAAAAATCAAATTCTCGATGGACCTCCAACTTAAAAAAGGAAAAGAGAAAAAAATAAAAAACTTCTACCTTTGGGTTTTCAAAGACGAAGTTGAAAACTTTGAAAAAATAAAAAATGAACCCGCTCAAATCGTAAACCTCAAAAGTTCAACCGGAGAATTCCTTGGAAAGGCATTTTTCAATCCGAAGTCTCACATAGTCGCAAGAGTCCTAACTCGAAATGACGAAAAAATCGATACAAAATTCTTTAGGAAAAAAATCGCGGACGCGATCAACAGAAGAAAAAAACTTAAAATAAAATCAAACGCAATTCGCCTAATCCATGCTGAAGCGGACGAAATCCCTGGGCTAATCGTCGATAAATTCAATAATTATCTCGTACTTCAATCGAGAATTGCGGGGATCGAAAACTTCAAACATGAAATCACATCAATACTAAGTGAACTTGTAAAAGTTGCTGGAATTTACGAGCGAAGCGATATGGAATCAAGGAGAGAAGAAGGGCTTGAGATAAACTCCGGTGAACTTTACGGACATGTGCCAAGGTATGTGGAAATAGAGGAAAACGGCTTAAAATTTTTAGTTGACTTACATTATGGGCAAAAAACCGGATTCTATCTTGATCAAAGGGATAACAGAAAAAAGGTTAAAGACCTGGTCCAAAAAGGAAACAGAGTTCTTGACCTCTTTTGTTATTCGGGCGCTTTCAGCATATATTGTGCAAGCGCTGGTGCAAGTGTAATTGGAGTTGATTCAGATAGAAGTGCGACCGATTTAGCAAGGGAAAACGCAAAAATTAACAATTTAAAAGATAAAACAACTTTTTTAACCGCCGATGCATTCGAAACAGTTGAATCCATGGCCAATTCGGGCGAAAAATTTGACATAATAATCATCGACCCACCCGCGATGACAAAGACCAAAAAAGGAGCTGAGGGTGTCAAATGGGCTTTTCACAAATTAATATTAAATTCGCTTAAAATGCTTCAGCCAGGCGGAAAACTTGTCGTCTCTTCCTGCGCATATCACATTTCATTGGACATACTTCAAGAAGCGATAAGATTTGCAAGTAGCGATACAGGTAGAAAATTAAGAGTTATTGATGTGACATTTCAACCGGATGATCATCCATGGATTTTGCAAATCCCTGAGACACTCTATTTAAAAACAATTTATCTTGAAGTCCTGCTGTGAACCAAATTGAGATAATTCAAAATTTTTTCAAATCTGATACACCGATCATCATCGCCCATCGTGGTTATTCCGCAATCGCCCCAGAGAATACTCTTTCTGCTTTCAAATTCGCAATTCGCTCAAAAGCAGATATGATTGAGCTGGATGTCCAAGCGACAAAAGATGGAACGCCGGTAGTTATTCACGATGCAAAGGTTGATAGAACGACAAACGGAACTGGGAGGGTAAAAAGCTTTTATCTTTGGTCTTTGCGCGAGCTCGACGCGGGAAGTTGGTTCGACCCAAAATACAAAGGTGAAAAAGTTCCAACGCTTGAAGAAGCACTAAAATTTATCAATGGAAAGGTCCCGGTTAACATTGAAATAAAAAGCTCTGGCATCAAAGTAACAGAGAAAGTTATCGCGACCATTTATGAACTTGGCGTCGAAGAAAAAGTTTTAATCAGTTCCTTCGACCCGAGGGTTTTGCGAAAAATAAAAAAATTGAAAATTCAAATTCCAACGGGATTTTTATATCATTATCCTGTTTACTTTAACCCTGTCAAAACGCTCGAAAATCTCGGCGCTGTTGTCTTCATTCACAACTTCAAGTTTACCACCCCAAAACTCGTTAAAAAAATCCATGACGCAGGTTTCAAAATCTTTGTTTACACAGTAAATAAACCAGCAGATATCAAAAAGATGATAAACTTCGAGGTCGATGGAATCATAACCGACGATATACGGACAGCAAGATACATTTTAAATTCACTTCGATAGGGTGACAACAGTTTTAAACTTTTGCGTCATTGGCATCACCATCTCAAC
>JBEPZK010000081.1:0-4284 GCA_041640855.1 Candidatus Kryptoniota bacterium | reverse complement strand
GCCATTTTCTCACCTCACTTTTGATGTTCAATTTCTTTTTCAATTTCTTCAAATACATTTTTAACCTGCTCAATTATCTCCTCAGATGAAGGGACCATACCACCACACCTGCCATAAAATCTAACCTCGCGCATACCATTTAACGCAAGTTTCACATCATCAACCATTTGCCCCGTACTTAATTCAACGACAAAGAAAATTTGAGCTGTTTTGGCAAGTTCACGAATTTTTTCCTCTGGGAATGGGAACAATGTAATTGGCCTCAACAAGCCAACTTTATATCCATCTTCTCTCATTATATCAACGACACTCTTTAAAATTCTTGAAACAATACCATAACCAATAAGTATAACATCAGCATCATCTGTCCTGTAAGCCTCGTATCTTACCTCTTCCTTTTTAATCCTTTCATATTTTTCTTTCAACTTCAAATTATGCTGTTCAAGTTCTTCAGGGGCGAGGTAAATCGAAGTTATAAGATTATGTCTAGTCTCGGCGGTTCCATCAACGCTCCAAGATTTATCAATTTGTGGAATTTTAGGTTCAGGGAACTCAACTGGCTCAATCATCTGCCCAATAAATCCATCCGCAAGGACATAGACAGGATTTCTATATTTCTCAGCGAGGTCAAACGCAAGATAAGTCAAATCACACATTTCCTGAACGGAATTCGGAGCGAGAACAATTACCTTATAATTTCCATGCCCACCACCTTTCACAACCTGATAATAGTCACCCTGCTCAGGCGCTATATTTCCAAGCCCAGGGCCTCCACGCATCACATCGACGATAACCATTGGAAGTTCTGCTCCCGCGGCGTATGATATTCCCTCTTGCATTAAACTTATTCCTGGGCTTGATGAGGCGGTCATTGCTCTAACACCTCCGCTTGCTGCCCCAAATAGCATATTAATTGCAGCGACTTCACTCTCAGCTTGGATGAAAACTCCGCCCACCTCCGGCATCAAAAGCGCAGCGGCCTCTGCAATTTCACTTGCGGGAGTAATTGGGTAACCGAAAAAAGCTCTACAACCCGCCAAAATTGCACCTCTTACTACTGCTTCATTTCCTTTCATCAATTGTTTTGCCATACTTCAACTCTTATTTTCTTTTTAAAAATAAAAAGCGAGGCAATTTTAGCCTCGCTTAATTTAAAGTTGTTAAAATTTCTTCGTCTACTATCGCACCTCGTTTATAAACCGTTATAGCCCCGGGTTCAGGGCATGCATAAAAACAAACTCCACAACCTGTGCAACCATCACCAACATACTCAGCATAATGGTATCCTCTCGCGTTAAACTTATCGGAAACCTTTAAAACCTTAACTGGACAAGTCTCAATGCAAAGCGTACAACCTTTACATTGTTCTTTGTTGATTTTGATAAGGGCTTTTTGAAGTGTAACTGGCATCGTACTTTCCATTTTTCGTTTTAAATCCAAAGGTCAATTTCATTTTCCCTTCTCTGGGAAAGACGGATGTTTTCCTTCGCCTTACCTAAAATTTCCTTTACAGTCTCAACGCTTTCTGCGATTTTATCAAGCTCCTCACCTATTAAATCAATATAAATCTTCTTCCTCTTCTTCTCACTCATCGCCATAACATGAGCCCAAATTTCATCCGTTCTCCTTTCAACCTCCCCAAGCTCTTTTATCGCCTGATTGATCAAAATTATAACCTCCTCCTTAGAAGTCCTTCTGAAATATTGCCTGACCTTTTTTATCCTCTCCGCAAACTCAAATTTTTTCATCATAAGTCCAAAAGTTTTGATTTTTTCAATTCTAATATATCCTCATTTTTACTAAAATGCAAATAATATGCCAAGCAAAATTTGAATTAAATCCATCGGAAACGATAACTCACTTCAATTTAATGTGTAAAGATGTCACACGCTGAATAACGAAAGAGCAAATTTCAACCTTTGTAAATTAACAAAGTAAATCGTAAATTTTTTTAAAAAATTAATGGTGGCGAGAGGTGCTATGATTTATGAGAAGATAAAAAACCAAATTTTGCGCTCGCTTTCTTCCGGACCTAAAACCTTCTGGGAACTTGTGGATAGACAGGATGGAACTTTAAAAGAATTATATCAAACCATAAACAAACTTTTAAAAGAGAAAATCATAAGAAGGGAAAACGAACATTTCTACCTTAATGGACAACCACCTCGAAAATTTTATCCTGACCCGAGATGCGAAAAATGCAGGGGTGGAATTCAATTAAAAGGCGAATACTTGAAAATTTTTGAAACATATAAAAACATCGTCAAAAACCGACCCCTTCCATCCGTCGAATATGACCAAGGTTTTATAAGCGCGGAAGATGCCTTAAGAAGGGCGATTTTTATGTATGAGAGAGGAGATGTTGAGGATAAATCGATTTTCATCCTTGGAGATGATGACCTTGTAAGCATCGCTCTTGGACTTCTTGGGGTTGCCAAAAAAATAACTGTGCTCGAAATCGATAAAAGGTTAACCGATTTCATAAATGATGTCTCAAAAGAATATAACTTAAATATAAAAACTATAACTCACGATGTGCTTGACTCCTTCCCAAGACGTGAAATGAACCAATACGATACATTTCTCACTGACCCAGTCGAAACTTTGAACGGCTTTATTCTTTTTATTTACCGCTGTTTACAAGCGTTAAAAAAGAGAAATTCAAGTGGATATTTTGGGCTTACACATCTTGAAGCTAACCTTGAAAAGTGGCATAAAATCCAAAAGTTCATCACTTCAACAGGAATGGTCATAACTGATATAATCCGTGATTTCTCTTATTATCCTGAGGATGAGAATCAATGGGTGGAGAACTATAATCATTACTTGATCAACAAAAAACTTAAAATTGGCATCCCAAATGTAAACTGGTTTAGATCATCCTTCTTTAGGATTGAAGCATATGATAAAATCAATCTGAAAAAATTGCCTCGTTTAAAGTCTATGCGTGACCTTTATCTTGACGATGAAGCGTGGTGCACAGTTGAATATAACAGTTGGAAATAATTTAATTTAGAAGATAAGACGATATCTTGGGCCAATGCCTTTTCTCAACTTTAATCTTTAAGGTGAGATAATTATCATCCTCGTATTTGACCTCAAGGATTTCCCCAAATTTATATATAACCGACATCGCTTTTGGGTTCGATAAGTCAACTTTGCCGGTTACTTCTACATAATAATCATCGATTAACTGCGAGAGTTTATCTTTCAAGGCTTGAATGTTAAGCCCACGGGATGCGGAGATAAATACACAATCTTTATATTCGTTCGCAAGTCTATAAATCGATCCCCTATCTTCAAGTTTATCTATCTTGTTAAATGCGATTATCGTTGGTTTATCATTTGCGCCCAACTCCTCCAAAGTTTCCTCGACAACTTTTATCTGTTCTCTGAAATTAGACGCAGTGACATCAACGACATGAATTAATATATCTGCTTCAACTATTTCATCAAGCGTTGACTTAAAAGATGCTATGAGATGATGAGGCAATTTTCTTATAAATCCAACTGTATCTGTGAGAAGGATTTTTTGAGATGGAGATAATTTAACAACGCGAGTTGTGGCATCAAGCGTCGCGAAAAGTTTATCTTCAACATAAACGTTTGCATCCGCCATAACATTTAAAAGTGTAGATTTTCCAGCGTTTGTATATCCGACGAGCGCAACTCTAAAAATATCCCGCCTTCCCTTTCTCTGAATTTTCCTTTGATTATCAATTTCACTTAACTTTTCCCTCAATATGGCGATTTTTCTCTTCACAAGCCGTCTGTCTGTTTCAAGTTTTGTCTCACCCGGTCCTTTAGTTCCAATTCCACCATATTGTTTCGAAAGATGCCTCCATTTACCGGTCAATCTTGGCAAAAGATATTCAAGTTGCGCAAGCTCAACTTGAATCTTTGCGGTTGCTGTCTTCGCATGCGAGGCAAAAATATCAAGTATGAGGGTTGTCCTATCTATAACTTTGCAATTTATCATCTCCTCGAGATTTCGCACTTGGACCCCGGAAAGTTCGTCATCGAAAATTACTAGATCTATTTTTTCATCTTCAACGATTTTAGCAATTTGCTCTGCTTTCCCCCTCCCAATGAAGAAGGCTGGATCGGGTTTTTCTCTTTCTTGATAAACCCGACAAACTACATCAGCACCAGCTGTATCCGCCAACAATTCCAACTCATCAAGATATTCATCGACTTGCGCTCTTGTCAGATGCGGAAATATAACACCAACTATTACCGCTCTCTCCCGTTCCTTCTTGTAATCTACCAAACCTATTTTCTGCT
>JBEPZK010000080.1:0-4513 GCA_041640855.1 Candidatus Kryptoniota bacterium | reverse complement strand
GAGAGTTTTATCTTGACAAGTTCCTGTTGAATCAAATATGCATCATCAACTGTTATCTCTGGATGCAACTTAACAATTTGTTCCGCTTCCCTTCTTTCGATTTCACATCGATGAAGATACTCCGCGATTTGTTTTAATTTGTCATTTTTATTTTTCCCAGTTTTTGCTGGCACAATTCTTTTGCTTCATTTTTGTTTTTTGATTCATTCAACTTCAATTTCCTTTCCCATCTTTTTTGCAAGTTGAACAGCGACATCGATTATCATATCCTCTTGACCTCCGACCATTTTTCTTCTACCAAGCTCCATAAGTATATCTCTTGTATCAACACCAAACCTTCTCGAAGCCCTCTTTGCATGCAATAAAAACGATGAATAAACGCCAGCATATCCAAGCGACAAACTATCCCTGTCAATTACAACTTCAACTCCTTTTCTTTTCATCATCGGTCTTACGATGTTTTCCGCAGCATCCATAAGTTTATAAAGGTCGCATCCCGTCTTTATCCCGGCTTTGTTAAAGACAGCTATCAAAACCTCAAGAGGAGCATTTCCGGCCCCGGCGCCAAGCCCGCAGAGCGACGCGTCGATTCTATCCGCACCATTTTGCACCGCCGAAAGAGAGTTCGCAACCCCAAGCGAAAGGTTATGATGCGCGTGAAAACCAACTTGACAATTTAAATTGTCCTTAAATGCTTTTATCCTATCAGCGACATCCTGTGGGAGCATCGCCCCTGCCGAATCAACAATATAAACACAATCAGCTCCGGCGCTTTCCATTATCTTTGCTTGTTTGACAAGTTCATCTGGCGAAATCATATGAGCCATCATCAAAAAGCCAACAACATCAAGACCCTTACTTTTAGAATACTCAATATGTTGAATAGCTATATCAGCCTCCGTGCAATGCGTTGCAACTCTGACAACTTTGACGCCAAGTTCGACCGCAACTTCAAGGTCAGCGATCGTCCCAATTCCCGGCAAAAGCAGCACGTCAAGTTTTGCGTTTCTCAACACATCCGCAACCGCGCGGATATATTCCACCTCCGTATACTTTGAAAAACCATAATTAATCGCGTTCCCGGCAAGTCCATCGCCATGAGAAACCTCGATTATATCAACCCCGGCTTCATCAAGTGCTTTTGCTATCTCAACCATATCTTCAATCTCATACTGATGGGACATAGCATGCATCCCATCTCGAAGTGTTACATCGTTTATGATGATTTTTCTATCGTCCATTTTTGAATCCCTTTTTATTGAACAGTTTGCTTTTCCAAAATTTTTTCGGCAAAAAGTTCTCCAACTCGAAGCGCTGCTGATGTCATTATATCAAGATTCCCAGCGTATTTAGGCAAGTAATGACCTGCTCCTTCTATCTCGAGCAAGATCGTGACCCTATATCCACGTTTAAATTCACCATATCCTGGTATTCTAATCGGATACTTTTCAAGCGAGTCAAAAATTGGCTCAGACTTCAAATTATACCCCGGGACATACTTTTTGACCTCATCGACCATTTGATAAATCGATTCAGAAACTTCATCAGGGTCACATTCATCCGTTATAGTGTAAACTGTGTTACGCATAATAATCGGTGGCTCAGCTGGATTTAAAATTATTATCGCTTTCCCCTTCTTAGCTCCGCCTATGATTTCGAGTCCTTTTGCTGTCGTCTGTGTGAATTCGTCTATGTTTTGCCTTGTCCCAGGTCCAGCGCTTTTACTCGCAATGGATGAGATGATTTCAGCATAGTGAACCCTTGTAATTCTTGATACAGCATAAACCATTGGGATGGTTGCTTGACCTCCACAAGTAATCAAATTAACATTTAATTTATCGAGATGTTCACCAAGGTTGACCGGCGGGACGACATACGGACCTATTGCTGCTGGAGTTAAATCGATGGCGATTTTTCCAAGTTCTCTATAAATCGGCGCATTTTGCAAATGTGCCTTAGCGCTCGTAGCCTCAAAAATAATCGAAACCTCATCAACGATGTCCTTTCTCTCTAAAAATCCGTTTATCCCCTCATAAGTCGTCTCTACTCCAAGCCTTTTTGCCCGTGCAAGCCCATCGGAGTTTGGGTCTATCCCAACCATCATAACTGGTTCAAGATATTTAGAATAGCGCAAAATCTTTATCAAAAGGTCCGTCCCAATGTTTCCGCTGCCAACAATTACACATTTAACCTTACCATTTTTCTGTCCTTCAATCATTTTAATCTCTTAAAATTTTGTTGGAAAATATTCGTCGATATCAATTTCATCAGGAGATTTTATGTTCAATCTCACAAGATGCCTTAGATACTCGTTTATCTTTCGCCTGTCCTCCTCTGTATCCGCAACAAGAATGATTTTATTTCTAACCCTGAAATCTTCAAATATCTTATATGGCATCACAAGTTCGCCCGATTCAAGCCAATCGGAATAATGTGAAAGCCTGAATTCGACGAACTTATCCAGAAATCTTGTAAATCTTGCATACATATTAAACCTTCATTCAAATTTTACACTTACACTTCCGAGTTTTTGGATTGTAACTTTAAAGAAATCGCCTCTCCTTGGGACGACAAGTTGAGCAAGGGCTCCGGACAGGACAACCTCACCAGCCTTAAGGTATTCTCCGAACTCTGAAAGTTTATTTGCAAGCCATGCAACAGCTCTAACTGGATTCCCAAGCGATGCTGCACCTGCCCCTGAAACCACAACTTCACCGTTTTGCTCAAGGAGCATCCCAAGACATCTGAAATCAAGATTATCAACAAGTGTTTTCTTTCCACCTAAGACAAACAAACCAGATGATGCGTTGTCAGCTATCGTATCCTGAATTTTTATCTTCCAATCCTTTATCCTGCTGTCGACAATTTCAATTGATGGGACGACAAATGCAGTTGCCCTCAAAACATCCGCCTCCGTCACGCCAGGACCTTTCAAATCCTTTTCCATAACGAACGCTATCTCACCTTCAACTCTTGGTTGAATTAAACTATCAAGTTTCACAACACCACCATCTTCCACATACATCTCATTGAAGAGATATCCAAAATCAGGTTGGTTTACATTTAGCATTCTCTGCACAGCAAAACTTGTGATTCCAATTTTCTTGCCTTTTATCCTCCACCCCTTCTTCAACTTTTTCTCAACATTTTTCAACTGAATCTTATATGCATCCTCAATCGTGATATTTCCATTTCTTGAGGTCAAAGGCTCAATCGCCGTGAGATTTATCTCCGCGGAGTATAATTCCTCCGCAAATGTCTCAATATAGTCTGGCATATTACGCCTAAAGATTATTTTCAATCGATTGAACTTATCTACAACTTTATGCATACATTCTTTAACTCTGTGTAGAACTCGAAACTATATATTCCTCCTTCTCTTCCAATTCCGCTCATTTTCATCCCACCAAATGGCGTCCTTAAATCTCTTAAGAACCAAGTGTTAATCCAGATAACGCCTGCTTCAATTTGCCCTGCAACCCTATGTGCTCTGCTCAAATCCCTCGTCCAAATTGTTGCGCTAAGACCGTAATGCGTATTATTTGCTCTTTCAATTACTTCTTCTTCCGTATCGAATGGCGAAACAGTGACAACAGGACCAAAAATTTCCTCTTTTACAACTCTACAATTATCATTTAGCCCCACTATCACGGTAGGTTCAAGCCAATTTCCAGATTTGAATTTTTCCGGAAGGTGCTCCGGTGTTTTTCCGCCGGTTAAAATTTCCCCTCCCTCTGCAACCGCTATCTCAAGGTAGGTGCGGACTTTTTGCAAATGTTCTTCACTTATCAATGCCCCCATAT
Organism: Candidatus Kryptoniota bacterium; assembly: GCA_041640855.1. Lineage (GTDB taxonomy): Bacteria > Bacteroidota > Ignavibacteria > Kryptoniales > Kryptoniaceae > Kryptonium. The sequence continues at coordinate 710 of JBEPZK010000080.1, read as the reverse complement.
CAGTTTCCGGGTCAAGCGGGTCTCCAACTTTGACTTTTTTCGCGCGCTGAACGAGTTTTTCGACAAATTCATCATAAATTTTTCTTTCAACATAAATTCTTGAACCACATAAACAAACTTCACCTTGATTAGAAAAACTCGATTGAATCGTTACGTCAAGCGCTTGGTCAATATCAGCATCTGCAAAAATTATATTTGGATTTTTACCCCCAAGTTCAAACGAAAGTTTTTTAAGATGTTGTGAAGCTGTCCTCATTATCGCCTGGCCTGTCGTCGTTTCCCCGGTAAGTGAAATTAACTTGACCTCGGGATGTGCGACGATAAATTCACCTGCGGAATTTGGTCCAAAACCATGGACGACATTTAAAACCCCATCGGGAAGCCCAGCCTCAGCTGCTATTTCCGCAAGCTTTGTCGCAGTTATAGGGGTAAGTTCAGAAGGTTTTATTATGCAGGTATTTCCAGCGGCAAGGCACGGAGCGACTTTCCAAGTCGTCAACAAAAGCGGAAGATTCCACGGTGTGATAAGTCCAGCGACGCCAACGGGACGCCTTAAAACATAGTTTATCGCCCCACGGTCATCGGTCTCGTAGAATTCAGTGTGAACATATTTTGCAAATTCAGCGAAGAAAGAAAAATTATAAGACGCACGCGGTATCTCCATCCCCTTTGAAAGTTTTATAGGCTTACCGACATCTATCGATTCAAGA
>JBEPZK010000079.1:0-4566 GCA_041640855.1 Candidatus Kryptoniota bacterium | reverse complement strand
ACAGGGATACGCTTTATATAATCTCAAATTCCAAGTATGATAGTGTTTTGACAATTGTTTTCACTGGTACTGGCAGAGGGACGCTTGTTTATGCGGACAACGACGTTGAGAATGACTTCTATGCACAGCCATCGATAGTTGATTATGTTTATCCGCCGAATGATACGACTTATAACAAGTGGAATAGAGTAGCCGGAAGCGGTATTAATAATTCAAGGCTACTTGCTTATATTTACGGTGCTCCTGGAGCGTTCGCTGAGTGGTATCCATTCATCCCATTCAGAGAGGGTGCTGCGGATGTTGATAGTTTTGATGTTTACGCAAGAACTGGTCTTGCAGCGAGTAATTCTACCCCAAGAGCAAGATATCTGATTTATCAACAAGGCGGAGCACAACCTGAGACGGTGATTGTAAGCCAACTTGGCGTTGAGAGAATTTATCTTGGTAGGTTCCAATTCAGACGCGGTGGTCGCGATTATACGATGGGCTCGAAGCAGACCGCAATCTTTGGATATATTAGGCTTGAAAATGACACCGCGCTTGTGAATGCATATTATGCGGATTCGCTTGTTAACAGAGCGAAACAAGATAGTTTCGTCATAAGGGCAGATGCTATTGAAATCCGCGAGGCGCCTAAACCGGTGAAGGTGCAGATAACTTCGGGTGAGATTCCAAAAGAATTTTATCTTGGTCAAAACTATCCTAACCCATTCAACCCGACAACGGATATTGAGTTCTCAGTTCCAGTTGCTGTAAATGTTGAGATAAAGGTTTATGATGTGCTTGGCAGAGAAGTTACGACGCTTATAAATGAATTTGTCCAACCTGGTAAATATAGGGTGAGGTGGAATGGATTAGATAAAGGTGGAAGAGCGGTTGCTTCAGGCGTTTACTTCTATGTTATGAAGGCGGGTAAGTTTGTACAAACGAAGAAGATGATGCTTCTTAAATAAAAATTAAAAACCCGGGCATCGACCCGGGCTTTATTTTTTAACTTTCCTCTTGGTTATTATCATACCTTGTCTTTGTCTTAAGAACTTTTGAGAAACAATAAATTGTAAGCGACGTTACAATCCCCCATGCAAGGGTCATAAAGATAATTCCTTCCGTTGTGAGTTTCATTTAATTAACCCAATTTTGTTTTTTCGCGCTTTTTCCATGCGATTCTAACCATTAGAATCATTGTTGTGAAAATTAAAAGCATCAATATCCTCGCACCCCATCTGTACGGGATATCGGTTGGATTGACGCCTTCCATAAGTAAGGTAGGGATGGCATCTTGAATTAACCAGTTTACCATAATGAAAAGGAGATAAAGGGGAGTGATATATTTTATGATGTAATAAAAGATGGGTGGAACTTTTATATCCGCTCCTTTTGTAATCTCAGCCCATCCTTTGTCCATTCCGAATATCCACGCGAAGATTATGATTTCAAACATGGCAAAAAGCACCAAGCCAAAGGTTCCAGCCCAATAATCCATTTCATCAAGAAATCCATGTTTGAGGAAGAAGACAACGAAATGAATTGCGATGAAAACAAAAAGACCGATAAGCGTAGTTGCTCTGCCGTGTGAGATTCCGAATTCCTCTTTGAGGAAAGCAATTAATGGTTGAGCCATCGCAACAGATGAAGTTATACCTGCAAAGAATAAAAGCAAAAACCAAAGAAAACCAAAGAATTCACCAAATGGAAGTTTTTGGAAAATTATCGGCATTGATACGAAGCCAAGGTTGAAGGCACCTCCCTTTGCTATTTCCTGAGTTGTTTCAATCCCGAAGAAGGCAGCTGCAACGGGAATTGCGATGCTCGCTCCAAGTATTACCTCGACAAATTCGTTTGTTGATGCGGTTGAAAGACCGCTTAATGCGATGTCATCATTTTCTCTGAGATAACTTGCGTATGCTTGAAGCGTTCCCATTCCGACGCTCAATGTGAAAAAAATTTGACCAGCTGCAGCGAGCCAAATTTTTGCGTCGCCAAGTTTTGAGAAATCGGGATTCCAAATGAAGGCGAAACCACTTTCAACACTCCGATCCGGATGATTTACAGGGTCAGGTGTTCCAAGAGTTACAACTCTTATTACCAAGATAATCGCGAATAAGAAAAGTGTCGGCATCGCGATTTTCGCGAACATCTCTATCCCGCGAGATATACCGCGATACAAAATAAAAAAGTTAAGGAATAAAGTTACGCACATAAAAAGATATGCGGGCAGAATGCTTTGGAAGTAATTTTTTTCTATGCCTTGATAGCTTTGCAAAAAACTTCGCATAGTTTCAAAAGTTGTTTCACCAAAATAGGCTTTTGTGATTGAGAAAAAGCTAAAGGCAAGCGTCCAAGATTCAATGTATGTGTAGTATATCATTATCACTGTTGAGATGAAAAGTCCAAGCGCTCCAAGATATTTTGATATTGGAGCTTTCCACATCGCGTCGAACATTCCAGGGGCGCTTCCATGCCCGAATTTTCCACCGTATCTTCCAATAGCCCACTCGACCCACATAAGTGGAATTCCAAGGAGAAGAAAAGCGACAAAATAGGGAATCATAAAAGCTCCGCCACCGTTTTGCGCAGCTTGAACTGGAAATCGAAGAAAATTCCCAAGCCCAACTGCATTTCCCGCCATCGCAAGTATTAAACCAATTCGAGTAGCCCAACGCTCTCTTTCTGCCATTGCGCCTCCTTTGGATTAGTTTTTAATTTTGCTGTTGATTTAAATTTTGCAGGCTTTTTAGCCTTTTTGACGAGAGATTAAAGCGACTTGTGTCGAGAATTTCCACAAGCTTTACCATTGGGTTTTAAATTTTCATAAATGATAAAAATTTTAGCTGAAATTTTCAAGCGATTTCCGGCAAAATTTCGCAAAATCTCGATAATTGTGAATTTTTTTAAATCGCACTTTTCTAACGAAATTTGTTGACTTGCGCAAGAAGCGTTTTTATATTAGAAATGGTAAAAATAAATGCAAATTTTCTAAGATGCGTGTAATCATTGCACTCTTAATTTTATTTCAAGGTTATATTCTGGGGCAGAGCAGGGATGAAATTAAAAATTATTTCAAAATTGCCGGCGAAGAGTTCGGGGTTCCATATGAGATTCTTGAAGCGATAGCATTTGTAAACACGCGATGGGCCCATATCGAACCAGAAAAACTTGACCCGCCTTGTGATGGAAAACCACCTGTCTACGGAATTATGGGACTTAGAGATGATGATTGGTTCGGGCATAGTTTAATTGAAGGGGCAAATTTGATAGGCGTTCCAGTTGAAGTTGTGAAGAAAGATGTTTATCAAAATATAAGAGCGAGCGCAAGTTTACTTGTGAAACTTTCAAACGAAATGGGATTGAGGAAAGGCGTTGCGAAACTTGAAGATTATAAAGATGTGGTTGCAAAGTTTAGCGGAATTTCACAGCCTGAGATAGCACAAATTTTTGCTTATGATGTTTACAAAGTTTTATCGACGGGATTCGAAGGGTTCGGTATAAAGATCGAGAGAAAAGAAATAGATATGTCGATTTTCCCGCAGGATTTATTTGAAAAAGCTGGGTTAAAAATTGTAAATCCAGATGAAATAAACTCAGAAGATTATCCCCCTGCTGTTTGGGACCCGAGTCCAAATTATAGTGTGAATAGACCGTATACAACGCGAATTGTAATACATGTCACAGAGGGTAGTTTTGCCGGCTCTGTTTCTTGGCTTAAAAATCCGGAATCCCAGGCAAGCGCTCATTACGTGATAAGAAGTTCGGATGGGTACATTGTCCAACTCGTCCGGGAGAAAGACAAGGCATGGCATGCAAGATGTTGGAATAGCTTTACGATAGGAATTGAACATGAGGGTGAAACAGCACATCCTGATGTTTGGTTCACTCCGGTTATGTATCGTGAATCTGCAAAACTTGTTCAGAATATAGTTAGAAGATGGGGTATCCCGGTTGATAACAATCATATCATAGGGCATAATTTTTGGCAACAGCCGCAATGGCCTATCGTTAGGCAAGAATGGGATTTTGCAACTTACGACCCAGCTTCAGTTTATCCAACTTCTTGTAATACCCACACTGACCCTGGTCCTGGTTGGAATTGGCAATATTATTTGAGCTTAATTCGCGCAAATCAAGAACCACCTAAAGTTATTGCGGTTACGCCTGAATCCGGAAGTAGCAATTTCAAGGCTTACAAATCTGTTAAAATTGAATTTTCTTTGCCAATGGATAAGCTATCCGTTGAATCTAATCTTGTCATAACTCCTGTGGATACCGTGACATTGATATGGAGCTCGGACTATCGCACCCTTGAGATAAAGCCAAACAAGTTTTGGGAGTTTTCAACACATTACACAATAAAAATCGACACGGGCGCAAAGAGCGCCTTCGGTTTAGGAATTGACGGCGATGGTGATGGCTTTCCAGGCGACCCGTATTATGTCGAATTTACCACGACTGAACCGGACTTATCTCCACCTGTTGTTGAGAAAGGTTATCCGTCGGGCGATAATATCAGCATTTATGCAGAGATGAAGTTTGTATTCGATGAGCCAATTGAAAGCGCAAGTTTAGCAG
>JBEPZK010000078.1:0-4727 GCA_041640855.1 Candidatus Kryptoniota bacterium | reverse complement strand
ACAAGCGGGTCTTTCTGCGCATATGCTCTTAAATGAATTCCTTCCCTTAACTCATCCATTTCACGTAGATGTTCCTGCCATCTTTGGTCTATAGTCTGAAGTATAGCCATCTTAACCAAAGCAAGCATCAATTCCTCGCCAAGTTGCTCTTTTTTCTGAGCATAAAAATCAAGAGCAAGGTCACGAATTCTTTCCTTCAAACCTTCTTTACCAAGTTTTTCAAACTCATCCGGGGTGATTTTTAAATCTATAAGCAAAGTCCTCATTATTTCATCCTTCAAACCCTGATAATCCAAAGCATCATAATATCTTTCGACAACATCTTCGATATAATCCTCAAGCATATCAAGCAGGTCATCTTCAATTCGTTCACCCAAAAGCGCATGTCTTCTTAAACTATATACAACTTCCCTTTGCTTGTTTAAGACATCATCGTATTCAAGCAATCTTTTTCTTATAGCGAAATTGTTTTGCTCAACTTTTTTCTGTGCTCTTTCAACACTTTTAGTTATCATCGGATGTTGAATCGGCTCGCCCTCTTTATAACCGAGTCTCTGCATAATGTTTGCAATTCTCTCACTCCCAAACAATCTAAGTAGGTCATCTTCAAGCGAAAGGAAAAACCTTGATGACCCGGGGTCTCCTTGCCTTCCTGCACGACCTCTTAACTGCAAATCAATTCTCCTGGCTTCGTGTCTTTCCGTTCCGATGACATGAAGTCCTCCAAGTTCAGCAACACCAGGACCAAGTTTTATATCCGTTCCACGCCCAGCCATATTCGTTGCTATTGTCACCATGCCCCGAAGTCCAGCATTTGCGACGATCTCTGCTTCTTTTTGATGATGTTTTGCATTTAAAACATTATGCGGAATTCCACGACGCTTTAACATCCTGCTCAATAGCTCAGATACTTCAACGCTTGTAGTTCCGACTAAAACCGGTCTTCCAATCTTGTGCATCCTTTCTATCTCATCGATAACAGCGTTGTATTTTTCTTTCTTCGTTCGATAGATGACATCATCGTAATCGATCCTTATACATGGCTTATTCGTCGGAATCACGACAACATCAAGTTTATAGATTTCCCAAAACTCCTGCGCCTCAGTCGCAGCTGTCCCGGTCATACCAGCAAGTTTTTTATACATCCTGAAATAATTTTGAATCGTAATTGTAGCCAATGTCTGCGTATCCTGTTCAACTTTTACACCTTCTTTGGCTTCGATCGCCTGATGCAATCCCTCTGAATACCTTCGCCCAGGCAAAACTCTTCCGGTAAATTCATCGACTATCAAAACTTTTCCATCTTGAACAATGTAATCGACGTCTTTTTCAAACATAACATAAGCTCGTAGCAACTGCCTTATTGTATGGACTTTATCGCTTCGTTCGGAGTAGAGACGATAAAGCTCTTCTTTCTTTCTTTGCTTTTGCGAAGGGGTTAGATACGGGTCATTTTCAATTATGCTTATCTCAGTACCAAGGTCGGGTAAGACAAAAAATTCTCTGTCTTCGGGGGAAAGATTTGAAAGAAATTCTCGGCCCTTCTCAGTTAAATCGATTATGTTGTTTTTCTCATCGACGACGAAATATAAATCCTCATCAAGTTGACGCATTCTAACGCCTTGATCCTTCAAGAATTCGAGCTCGGTATCATAGAGAAGTTTTTGATATTCTGGTTCAGCGAGAATTTTTCTGAGTTTTTTATGCTTTGGTGCCCCTCTGCTTGCCTTAAGGAGCAAAACCCCAGCCTCTTTGAGATTACCTTCGTTTAACAATTTTTCCGCCTCATCAACAATCTTGCTGACAAGATTTATCTGGGCGGTAACGAGCCTTTCGACCTTTGGTTTCATCCAATCAAATTTATGTTCCGTCTCCGGAACTGGACCACTTATTATGAGAGGGGTTCTCGCTTCATCTATTAAAACTGAGTCAACTTCATCAACAATTGCATAGTAATGCCCACGCTGGACAATATCATTTGGGTCTATAGCCATGTTGTCTCTGAGATAGTCAAATCCAAATTCATTGTTTGTTCCATAGGTGATGTCGCAATTATACTGCGCTTTTCTTTGCTCCGTGTTCATCCAATTTTGAATGCATCCAACTGTTAAACCAAGGAACTCATAAATTTTCCCCATCCATTGACTATCTCTCAAAGCGAGATAATCATTAACAGTGACTATGTGAACGCCTCTACCTGTTAAAGCGTTCAGATACGCTGGCATAGTAGCAACAAGCGTTTTACCCTCACCCGTTGCCATCTCCGCGATTTTACCTTGATGAAGGACAATCGCACCCATTAACTGCACATCAAACGGAACCATATCCCACACGATTTTATGCCCTGTCACCTCCCAACTCTTTCCAACGAGACGTCTGCAAGTTTCTTTGACGACAGCGTATGCCTCAGGCAAAAGCTCATCTAGAACTTTCTGCTCTTCAACAAAAAGTTCCTTTTCTAACTTTTCAATTTCATCGTAAATCTCAAGGCGTTCCTCTCGGGTCAGCTCTTTATCTTCCTTAACTCTAACCTTAAGCTCACTTATACGGTCCTCGATATGCTTCGTTCTTTCTTTTATCCTCGCTTTGAACTCGTCGGTTTTCGCTCTTAACTCCGCATCGGTGAGATTACTAAGTGTGGAGTAGATTTGATTTATGTGATTAACTATCGGGATAAGTTCTCTGATGTCTTTTTCGTTTTTTGTCGGAAATAACTTTCGCAAAAGTTTGAGAAACATTTTGAAAACGGATTTAAATTTTTGTTTTAAATTTCAATTGAAAATATAAAGATAATCGAAATCATAAGCAAGAAATGAATCTAGATGAGAAATTGAAGCAATGCGCATTTGAAGAATTTTGTTCGTTTTCTAATTCAACCCCCAAACCTTTTGCCATTTTCAATTTCCATTCAGCAATGCCAACGAAAAAATGGACAGAGATAACAAAATTTTTCTCGCATAATAAAAAATTTGCGGAGAGGGTGGGATTCGAACCCACGATCCCGGTTTTTGCCGGGATACACGCTCTCCAGGCGTGCGCCTTCAACCACTCGGCCACCTCTCCGCAAAAAATATAAACTTGTGAAGATTAAAAGTCAAGTTAACTGCTTACGATTCCTTCAGAGCATTTATCAATTCTTGAACCATCTTTTTCGCATCCCCAAATAACATCAAAGTATTATCAGCTGCGAACAACGGATTTGGTATCCCAGCAAATCCAGGAGCCAAACTTCTCTTTATGACCACAACAGTCTTAGATTTATCAACATCAAGTATGGGCATACCAGCGATCGGGCTATTCGAATCAGTGCGAGCAAGCGGATTTACAACATCATTTGCACCAATGACAATGGAAACATCGGTTTGTTCAAAAGTTGGATTTATTTCGTCCATCTCTTTTAATTTCTCATAAGGGATATTAGCTTCTGCAAGAAGGACATTCATATGCCCGGGCATTCTACCGGCAACTGGATGAATTGCAAATTCAACTTCAATTCCTTTTGACTCAAGAACTCGCATAAGGTCACGCACAGCAAATTGTGCCTGTGATACAGCCATTCCATATCCGGGGACGATCACAACTCGCCTTGCGTTTTCAAGCAACATTGCAACTTCCTCAGGTGAAGCGGACTTTATCTTTCCACCATAGACCTTATCTTCATCAGCCTCTGCAACTATCTCACCAAATCCACCAAACAAAACATTTAACAATGACCTATTCATAGCCTTGCACATAAGGTTCGTCAATATAATTCCTGAGGCTCCAACAAGCGAACCCGAAATAATGAGAACATTATTGTTAAGCACAAAACCTGTCGCACAAGCTGCAAGTCCCGAATACGAGTTCAAAAGTGAAATTACAACAGGCATATCCGCACCACCAATTGGAATCGTCAGCAAAACACCAAGAACTGAAGCGGTAAAAGTTAATAGCCAGTAATAGTTTAACTCTTTTTCAATTCCAAATATAATTCCAAAGATTATTGATGCAACAAAGAATAGAACTTTGACGATTTGCTCGCCTTTATATCGAATTGGTCTTTCTTCTATCAAGCCTTCAAGTTTTGCGAAAGCAACCATACTTCCCCAAAAAGTCACCGCGCCAATTATGCCAGATGCTACGGTCGCAACTGTTTCCTGTGTTCCCATGATTTTGCCAATCTCCAATGCTTCGATAAAAGCAAGCGCTGCAACAAGAGCAGATGCACCTCCACCAAATCCGTTAAAAATAGCAACCATTTGTGGCATCGATGTCATTGGAACCTTTAAAGCAGAAACTGTCCCAATCACCGCACCAAGTATAAAACCTAAAATTATAAGTTCATAACTTACAATTGATTTATCCATGAGCGTAACAACTATCGCTATGAGCATCCCCAAAGCACCAAGGAGATTTCCCCTGACCGCGGTTCTCGGATGTGACAAACCTTTTAACGCAAAGATGAACAAAACCGCCGATATTAAATATGCTATATTTACAAGTGCTTGTGGCATAACCAGGTTCTTATTTGTTTGTTTTTATGATTTCTTTTCCGGTTTTTGGTCTTTTTTGGGCTTTTGAAACATTTCAAGCATTCTATGGGTGACAAGAAAACCACCGACAACATTTATAGTTGCAAACGTAACAGCTATAACACCAAGCACAGCTGCGAGAGTTGTATACTTTGCTCCAGCTGCAATTATCGAACCAATAATCGTGATTCCGGAGATTGCATTTGAACCAGACAT
>JBEPZK010000077.1:0-5156 GCA_041640855.1 Candidatus Kryptoniota bacterium | reverse complement strand
TTGCAAACAGATGAAGTGGGTCAAAGATGTTGGTTTTATCTTCGATTTTTTCGTTTTCAATTAATTTCTTTAACCTTGGCCATGTGAACTTTGCGAAAAGTTTGTCTTTCGAACATCGCAGATAATCTCCACATGCTTTGATGTAATCCCATCTTAACTCTTCATCGTACTCAAATATCCCTGAAAACGAAAATTTTGAAGGAACCTCGTTTTTTAAATTTATAAACCTTCCGATGAACTCAAGCGTATCCCTGACTTTTTCATGTTCCCCTATTTTAAGCAATGTTGGGATTGCGTTTAAAACCTCTTTAACATTTACTTCGTAGCTTCTTGCGTCACTTGCGAAAAACCTTCCGAGCGTTTCTATGTTTTTAGTGAATTTGGTTATAAAGGCAAGTGCTAGTTTGTAATCGTTGTTTAAATTTTCGTCAGGTGTCAAAATTATAAGCCGTTTTCGGAATTTGTCTTTGATATTTTTTAAATTTTCTTTAAAAATTTTGTGTGGAAATTTTAATGCGATTTTGTAAAGTTCCTTTGAAAGTAAAATTGTTTTTTTTGCTATCCCCGGGCGTTTGATATCTCCGATAATTGCGAAGTTGAAGGATTTTTCTTCGCCAGATTCAATTTTATAGCAAATTTTTACCGCTAAATCATCGTTGGTATCGAATTGAACTGATTCGGGCTTTCTTGAGCTTCCGAAAATCAAAGCGAAAATCTCATCGTTAAAGGCGAAGACGCATTTTAATTTTTCATCGAATCCGAAGGAAAAATTTTTTATCGGTATATTTGGCGAGTTTAGAATTTTGGGCGAAACCTTAATTTGTAGACAAATCTCAATATCCTTGGGGGTTGTGATTAAATAATTCAAAAGTAGAATTGGTTTTTGTGGATGAGTAAAGCTCGTCTCTCGGAACCTTACAGAATTTATCTGAAAATTGCGCACGATAGCCTCTGGTTTGAGTATGATTTTTGCATTCGCTGGAGGTAAGAGTTTATCTTCTTTTTTCAAAAATAATTTTAACTCTTGGACAAATTGAAATGGCGGAATCGATATGTCTTTTATTTCAGTTTCAGAAACATTCCCGATGATTTTTTCCCCGTGGATAATACAAGCGTTTTTGACCTCAAGATAAATTCCCGTATCTTTTTTACCAAGTTTTTTCTGCGCTGTTCTTAAAGATTTATCCTCAAGCTTAAGTTCGACTTTCCGAATTTCCTTCGTGAAGTTCCAGTAAGTTTTTGGCGTGTTAAATTTTTTGGGATTATTGAGATATAGAAGTGAATTTAAAATTAAACGATCAAGGTTAAAAAAGAAAGGGTTTTCAACTTGCGAAAAATAGACATTGCTACTTATCGCGATTATTCTCCCATTGTTTTCGAACTCAAACAGAATTTTTTTATTGTAATCTATCTTTTCCCCGTTTTTTTCGACTGCGATAATTTTTAAGTTTTCCGGATTCTTGTTGGAATAGGCAACCTCTAAAAATTTTCCCCCATGAGATGGGGAGAATGTGTTGATTCCATTTGGAAGTTTTTTAAAAATTGGATGACCAAGGAAAGAGACGAAGCCTTTTCGAATACTTGTTGTGGGTTCGTGAAATTCAACTCTTTCAAAGTCCGGTTCCACGGGTTCAATTTGTAACTCATTTAAAAGTTTTATCGCTGATAGGGTTAAAAGCAAATTGCCACCTCGATCGATGAAATCCAAGATAGTTGATTTGAAATTTTCATCTTTTACAATCTCTGGAAGTTTTAAATCTTTTTCATAGTGCCACCAGATGATGTTGAATTCGTCAGGTTTTACTTGTGTTATTTTTTCGATTTCGACTTTAACAACGCATCCGAGTCTCGATTTTGCCCATCTATATGCTTGCGTTTGTTCAGCTGTTGATTCAGGTTCGATTAAAAAAGCTATTTTCATAGGTTTCTTGACATTTTTTTATAATTTATCAAGCATCGATTTCAATTTAAAACGAAACTTAAGAAATTTCGTTTTTTTCTTTTTTTGATTTATTTTTTAATCTGAATGACTAAAAATAAACTGCAAGTTATCAATGGATCGTCTTTGGGCTCCGTGGAGAGCAAAATATATTGAAAGTTTTTCAAACTCAAATTCAGATGAGAAAAAAGAGTGCTTATTTTGTGAGAAGGCGAGATCGAATGAGGACGAGAAAAACTTTATCCTTTTTCGCGGGGAAAAGTGCTACATAATAATGAATCTTTTTCCTTATAACTCGGGACATATAATGGTTGTGCCGTATAAACATACTCCGAATTTTTCCGATTTGACAGACGATGAGATGCTTGAGATTATGCGGGTTATAAAGAAAGGTATTCGTGCGCTTGAATTAGCTCTCAAACCTCACGGATTTAATATCGGGGCAAACCTTGGCAGAGTAAGTGGGGCCGGGATTGACGAACATATTCATTTTCATATCGTCCCGAGATGGAACGGCGATACGAACTTTATGCCCGTAATCTCCGAAACAAAGGTAATTTCAGAACTTATCTCGGACACTTACAAAAAAATTAAGAACTCACTCGCTTTGATTTCAGATTAAACCATACCTCGTTTTACCGCATCAAATTATGTGAAGACAAAAACAAAAACAAAATGAAAAAGTGCCATGAAAGCAAAATTTTTATTCCTAGCGCTTTCGCTAATCTTGTTGATTTACGGTTGTACAAAAGAATCAGAAATTGTTTCATCGTTTTCAGATGCTGACAAAGAAGTTATAAAGCAAATAATTGAAGACGATGACTTTATCGCCTCGAGTGATGCTGCATTAAATGATGGAACATATCTACCGCCAGATTTTAATTTTGGTTCATTTTCAAAAGAGTTTTATCCACTGCGATGGGGGAGAGTTGTGAAAAAGGTGACCAAAGAATATGATTATGAGCAAGTTAATGATACGCTTGTCGTTGTAACTGTGACTCGAACTGTTGAGTCTGATTTAAAAATCGCCGGCTCATATACATCGGGTAAAACCATACCAGACACAGTTATAACAAAGCCTTTGAAGGAAATCTTCAAGCGAAAAGTGCAAGTTGTTAAGGTTTCCCGCGCTGATACTACAAGAGCGAGGAAATGGAGGATTTGGGCTGTTTCGCTTGTGCAAGGTGGAACTGAAAATTCGAATATCGCCATTAAGAAGATATCTCTAACTTTGCCGAATGGTAATGTTGTTGAAGTAACCGATCCGTTAAATCAATTTTATCGTCCTGGATTTTTGGGATATCGCGATGGGGTTCCATCGTTCAATCCATCTGCGACTGTTAAATTCACAGTCACAGTTCAAAGTGCAACGCCTGACACGGATATTGTCTCTATGACTTATGGGGTTGACCGATTTGGCTTTTTCAGAGCGAGAAAGTTATTTAAACTTGTATCTTCTGCAAACAATGAAGAAGTGTATGAGGCTGATGTAAGAGTTCACTTGCATAGAGGTTCATTCAACGCGATGATTCACGCTATTTCGAGGGAATCTTTATATGATGATTCCGCACCTATATCTGTTTCGGTTTGGGGCGTACCTTATGTCGTGTTCTGATATAATAAGGGGCAGGCTTAAGCCTGCCCTTGTTTTTATTTAAATTCATAAACAGATGGATGAATGCTCAATAAATCTGATATAGACCTTGTAAATGAATTCAAAAATGGAAATATATCGGCTTTTGATGAAATCGTTCGAAGATATCAAAGAAAAGTTTATGGGCTTGCGCGAAAGATACTTGGAAATCATGAAGACGCGGACGATGTCGCGCAAGAGGTCTTCATCAAACTTTATTATTCTCTTGGCGATTTTAAAGGTCAATCAAGTTTGTTCACATGGATTTATAGAATCACAGTTAACGAGTGTAACAATGTTTTAAGAAAGAAAAAGATAAGAGAATTTGTCCAAATTGATGAGATAGCGAACCTTTTGAAGTTTAGTCAAACTCCTGAGCAGGAATTTCTTGATAAAGAAAGAAAAAATTTAATTGAAAAGGCGATTGAAAAACTTCCACCTAAACAAAGGATGATTTTCGTTATGCGTTTTTTTGAGGACCTTGATTATGAAGAAATTTCGAAGATACTTAACAAGCCGGTTGGAACTTTAAAGGCAAATTACTTTCACGCTATCAAAAAAATACAAAAGTTCATAAAAGATGAAATGCAATGATGTAAGAAATAATCTCGTAGATTTCGCAACAGGGAAAATTGAATCTAACGCGATAAAACAGCATCTTGAGAAATGCGAAAGTTGCAGGGTTGAATTTTTAGAGATAAAGAGCCTTGTCTCTGTTTTAGGTGATTATAATTTTGAAGAACCGTCAGAATTTTATTGGGCGAATTTTCTCTCGCGCGTGAAGAGAAAGATAACAAAACGAATGAACGATGCCGGGGTTTTCGCTCTTAAACCGGCTTTTCTTGCGCCTTCACTTTCCGCTATAATTATTGGATTTTTGTTTGGGCTGATCTTTTCAGGTATATCGATAAAACAGAATGAAATTTACGTTGTACAAAACTTCGATATAAGAACTACGGGTGTTTTTGTCAAATCTTATGAGTTTTCGGAATACAGCGAAGAAACATTGGAGCAAGCGGTTTTTTACCTCTATGAAAAATATCAACTGCCGAATTTGGATGTAGAGAGGGAAGATTATCAACAAATTGATGTTGATGAGGTTTTAAGTAGAATTTCAAACAAATTTTAAATTGAGATGAAAAAAGCAATTTTAATTTTCGCGATGACTTTTTTCTTGGTGAATGTTTTATCTGCGCAAGGTTTCCCGGGCCAGAGGTGGCGGGAAAGAATCCTTGAATTTAAAAAAGTTCGGCTTCTCGAAATTTTAAAGCTCGATGAGCAAAATTCTGTTAGATTCTTGAATAAGTATACGAAATTTTCAAATGAGGTTGAGCAACTTGAGCTTGAAAGGGAAAGGCTTGTGAATGAGATGGAGATTAAGCTAAAGCGCGGGGATAAAGAAGGTTATGATAAATCGATTCAGGAGTTGCTTGAACTTGAAAAAAAGGAATATGAGATGCGTCTCAATTTTTATAAGGAGTTAAGAGATATCTTGACGGAACAGCAAATTGCTCAGGTTGTTGTGTTTGAGCGAAATTTTAGACGAGAGTTTATAAACGCAATTCGGGATATACAAAGAGAGAG
>JBEPZK010000076.1:0-5485 GCA_041640855.1 Candidatus Kryptoniota bacterium | reverse complement strand
AAGTTAAAAACAAAATGATTTCAAAATGCGGAAAGTCATACTTATAGTTCTTGACGGATTCGGTCTCCGAGATGAAAACATACCGATCGAAGCGGACGCGATAGCACTTGCTAAAAAACCAAACTTTGATTTTCTCTACAAAAACTATCCTTGGGTTCCGCTTCATGCATCGGGCGAATATGTTGGTTTACCCGATGGACAAATGGGGAACTCAGAGGTTGGACATCTTAACATTGGCGCAGGAAGAATAGTTTACCAAGACATCGTAAGAATAAGTAGGGCTATAAGAAGAGGTGAATTTTTCAAGAATGAAGCTCTTCTTGGAGCAATTGAAAATGTGAAAAGAAACGATACTTCTCTTCATCTTGTTGGACTTTTATCCGATGGCGGTGTTCATAGCCATATGGAGCATCTTTATGCTCTGCTAGAACTCGCAAAGATGCATAACATTGAAAAAGTTTATATTCATGCCCTACTCGATGGAAGAGATACCCCACCTTCAAGCGCGATTGAATATATAAGGGAATTTGAAGCAAAAGCAAAAGAAATTGGGGTTGGCAAAATCGCTGTTGTCGGTGGAAGATATTATGGAATGGACAGAGACAATCGATGGGAAAGAACAGAAAAATATTACAGAGCAATGACAGAAGCACAAGGTGAAAAATTTAAAAGCGCCGAAGAAGGCGTTTTAAAATCTTATGAAAAGGGAATCACCGATGAATTTGTTGTTCCGTTTATAGTCGTCGATGAAAATGGAAATCCAATTGGACAAGTAAAAGATGGCGACTCAATTATATTCTTCAACTTCAGAGCGGACAGAGCAAGACAATTGACGCGAGCCTTCATTGATAAAAATTTCGACAAGTTTAACAGAAGAAAACTTGATGTTTATTTTGTCACTATGACCGAATACGATGACGATTTCGATGTTTCGGTTGCATTTAAACCTGTTTACCTTACTAACACGCTTGGGGAGGTTATCTCAAAGCATGGGCTTAAGCAACTTAGAATCGCAGAGACAGAAAAATATGCGCATGTGACTTATTTCTTCAGCGGTGGAAGAGAAGACCCATTTGAAGGGGAAGATAGAATTTTAATTCCATCACCAAAGGTTGCAACCTATGATTTAAAACCGGAGATGAGCGCTTTCGAAGTCACTGACAAAGTTATCGAAGAAATGGACAAGCAAAAATACTCGCTTATAGTTTTAAACTTTGCCAACCCCGATATGGTCGGTCATACGGGAGTAATTCCTGCAACTGTTAAAGCAATAGAAGCAATCGATACATGCATCGGTAGAATTTATGAGTCTGCGAAAAGAAATGATTATGTGATGATTATAACCGCTGACCACGGGAACGCTGAAAAGATGATAGACCCTGAAACTGGCGAACCGCACACTGCACACACGACAAGTTTAGTCCCATTTATCTTAGTGATGGATGATTATCACGGTGAACTCAAAAAAGATGGCAAACTTGGTGATATAGCCCCGACAATTTTAACAATTATGAATCTCCCTATACCTCCTGAAATGGATGGCGAAATTTTACTTCTTGAAAAAGTGCCGCAGATGGCAAAGTAAAAATTTAATCAAAACTAAATCAGGAGGGTGCACGCATGGCGAAAGTGAAGAAAACAGCAAAGAAGCCAGCCAAGAAAGCTCCGGCAAAGGCTGGCGGTGTTTCAAAAAATTATGTCGACACGAAGTTTAAATCGCTCCAGCAACAAATCGATGAAATTTTAAAAAGGCTCGAATCCATCGAAGCGAAACTTGGCGTTAAGGAAGAAAAAGTCGAAGAAACTGCTGGAGCGCCTGGAACTGAAACTGAAGCATAATTTCGGTCAAGGTTATGAAAGGGGGTTGCTTTATGCAACCCCTTTGCTTTTGTGTAAACTACAAAATTTAAATAATGATGAAAATTGAAAAATCAACCAAACTCAAAGGCGTAATTTATCCACCTGGGGATAAATCGATTTCGCATCGCGTCGCTTTAATTTCATCCTTATCAAAAGGCGAAAACATAATCGAAAACTTTCTCATCGCAGATGACACGCTTAGCACATTAAACTGCCTTAAAAAACTTGGGGTTGAAATTGAAATCTCAAAAAAATTAAAAATAAAGGGCAAAGGCTTTAAAAATTTCTCTCAGCCGGGAACGACGCTTGATGCTGGAAACTCTGGCACGACAATTCGTCTTCTTGCTGGAATTCTTGCAGGACAAAAATTCGACTCAGAAATTACTGGCGATGAATCTCTGCGAAGAAGACCGATGATGAGAATTGTAAAACCATTAAAAATGATGGGAGCAAGAATTGAAACGACGAAAAATGGAACCGCGCCTTTGAAAATTTTCGGCGTCCCAAATTTAAACCCAATCGAATATGAACTTGAAATACCAAGTGCCCAAGTAAAATCATGCCTAATTTTTGCGGGTCTACACTCAGAAGGAAAGTCCAAGATAATCGAAAAGATTGCAACGCGTGACCACACTGAACGATTGCTTGGGTTGAAAATCACATATGAAAATGGAAAGAAAATCATTGAAGTTGAAGGCGGAGCAGAAATTAACTCAAACTATTACTTCATTCCAAACGATATCTCATCCGCTTCTTTCTTCATCGTCGCTGGCTCCATCATCCCAAATTCGCATTTGCTTATAAAAGATGTTGGGTTAAATCCAACCAGAACAGGTTTTATCGAGGTGTTAAAAAAGATGGGTGCTAAAATTGAGATAGAAAACCTTCGTGAAGTAGCAAACGAACCGATTGGTGATGTGCTTGTCGAATCTGGGGACGAAATAAATTTGAAAAATTTAACTCTTTCTGGAGACATAATCCCAAACATCATCGACGAAATCCCAATACTTGCAATCGCCGGAACTATGGCTCAAGGTGAATTTAAAGTTAGAGACGCCCTAGACCTTAGAAACAAAGAAAGCGACAGAATAAAAGCTATAGTTAAAAATTTACGAAAGATGGGAATTGATGTCGAAGAATATGAAGATGGTTTTTCTTTTGAGGGAGGGAGAAGATTAAAAGGTGCATTAATCGAAACATTTAACGACCATAGAATTGCGATGGCTTTTTCAATCGCAGGCTTAATTGCAGAAGGAGAAACAATTATAGATAACCCCGATTGTGTTAAAATTTCCTTTCCAAACTTTTATGAAATTTTAAAAAACATACAAAACTGAACTTGGAGGTATAACAAAAATGGCCGAGGTAAGACTTGAAAATGTAAGCAAAATTTACCCGAACAATGTCGTCGCAGTAAAAGATGCAACTTTCGAGGTAAAAGATGGAGAATTTATGGTTTTGCTCGGTCCATCAGGTTGCGGGAAAACCACAACACTTAGGATGATAGCCGGTCTTGAAGATGTGACAAGTGGATATATTTACATCGATAACAAGCTCGTAAACGATGTTCCCCCAAAGGACAGAGACATAGCAATGGTATTTCAAAACTACGCTTTATATCCGCATATGACTGTTTATGAAAATATGGCTTTCGGACTTAAACTTCGAAAATATCCCAAAAGTGAAATCGATAAAAGGGTTAAAGAAGCTGCAAAAATTTTGGGGATTGAACACCTTCTCGACCGTAAGCCGAAAGAATTATCCGGTGGACAAAGGCAACGCGTCGCTGTTGGAAGAGCTATTGTAAGGAATCCCAAAGTTTTCCTTTTCGACGAGCCATTGAGCAACCTTGATGCAAAATTTAGAGTTCAAATGAGAACAGAAATCTCAAAACTTCATCAAAAACTTTCTGCTACGATGATTTACGTAACCCACGATCAAATTGAAGCAATGACTATGGGCGATAGAATCGTTGTAATGAAAGATGGAATTATTCAACAAATCGACACCCCCTTAAATCTTTATAACTTCCCAAAGAACAAATTCGTGGCTGGATTTATCGGAAGCCCATCGATGAATTTCCTTGAGGGGAAAATAATTCATGAAGATGGTTTGAAATTTATTGAAAACAACAACGGTCTCAAACTTTCAATACCACAGGAATTTTATGACAAGTTGAAAAATTATATCGATAAACCGATAATCCTTGGGATAAGACCCGAACATATCTATGACCCGGTTTATACTCAAATTACGAATGCAGAGAGAATAAAAATTCTAATCGATGTTGTCGAGCCAATGGGGAATGAAATATATATTTACTTTTCCACGCAAACAGCCCAATGTGTTGCAAGGATTCCAGCGCATGAGGAACCTCAAACAGGAACTTACAGAGAACTTGCAATCGATATGAGAAAAGCGCACTTTTTTGATAAGGACACGGAAAAATCAATTTTATACTAAACGAATTATGCCTTCGCGAAAGCTGATGAAAATTGTCGAAGAAATTATTACTAAAGATAACGAACTTCTCGTCCCAGCAAGAAAAATTTATCTTATGATAAAATATCACCATCCAGAAATTTCTCTCCCACCGTTTTCAAGCTTTGTTGAAACTTTAAAACGAAGCAAAAAATTTGAGGTCATAGAAACAGAAAAAACAACGCTTTATGATCTTCCCGAGAGCATCGAAAAGTTACTTATGCAAGTTGAAATTTATGGAACAGGTCCAAGGGTAAAACTCCGCTCAATTGAGTTAACCCCAAAATTGCTCCGCGAAGCCTTTTTAAAAAGTTATCAAAAGATGAGAATTGGCATTGAAAGTTTGCTCTCGAAAATTTACTCTGAAACAGATTTGCCCAGCGATGAAATAAATAAAATCGTCTCATCTTTCACCGAACTTCGCGAGCAGATAAACAAAACAATTCAAATGCTTGAA
Organism: Candidatus Kryptoniota bacterium; assembly: GCA_041640855.1. Lineage (GTDB taxonomy): Bacteria > Bacteroidota > Ignavibacteria > Kryptoniales > Kryptoniaceae > Kryptonium. The sequence goes on along the minus strand of JBEPZK010000076.1, from coordinate 687 downwards.
AAGCTCGAACTTTACGAATCAAGCATAAAAAGTAAAAAGAAAAAGTGATAAGTTTGTAATCACTTGATTATTGCTTGCCGATGTGAATTGTCATTTTCCATCGAACCCATTGAAATAAATGATTACGTACAATTTTTAAAAGTCTTTCAAATGTTTTATATTCAAAGAAAACAAAATTCGTGTAAAAACCATGGTAACAGAAGAACAGGTATATGAGGCTTTAAGAGAATGCTATGACCCAGAAATTCCGATAAATATTGTCGACCTTGGGCTTGTATATGAAGTTAAAATCATCGATGATTGGGTCGGAGTTAAAATGACACTTACAGCTCCGGGATGCCCGGCGCACACCTTTATAAGCCAGCAAGTTCGCGAGAGACTGCTTAAAATCCCCGGAGTTAAAGATGCTGATGTCGTCATAGTTTGGGAGCCGAGGTGGAATCCAAGTATGATGTCTGAGAAAGCAAAGATGATGTTATTTGGCGATCTTGGGTTAAACCCAAGCGATGAAGGAAAAGAAGAATAAAAATTTTTAGCACGCCCGGAGGGACTCGAACCCCCAACCTTCTGGTCCGTAGCCAGACGCTCTATCCAGTTGAGCTACGGGCGCAAAACCTATTAAAATATACGAACTAAAAATTTCTATTGCAAGTTTTGGACATATTGCTTCAAAAGACTTATTCGTTC
>JBEPZK010000075.1:0-5488 GCA_041640855.1 Candidatus Kryptoniota bacterium | reverse complement strand
ATAAATCCCAATCAAAAACACTTGCGTTTTTAACCCGCCCATGATGAATTGAAACAAAAAAATATTATATTTATTTCAAAAATTTAGTTCTTTGGCTTTTGCTTACTCACGAGGGATTGAAACCGGAGGTCAAAAATAAATTAATATAACAAATCAGCAACCGGATATATGACTGACAAAAGATTTTCAGATTTAACATTTATAGTAAACGAACCAAACATAACGCTTAGGGATAGGTTTGAACAGCTAATAAAAGATTGTAAATTTTTCGATTGTCTGGTTGCCTATTTTTATATAAGTGGATTCCATCTTCTATATAAACCCCTACAAAAAACAGAGAGAATAAGGATTCTTATTGGAATTGGGACAGACAAGGAAACTTATGAGTTAATAAAGGAAGCAGAAGGTAACTCTACTCAATCATCGCATTCAGAGGTAAAGCAAGAGCTTGAAAAGAGCATTGAAAATGAAATGGCTAATTCGGAAGATAAAAAAGAGATTGAAGAAGGAATTCATAAGTTTATTGAATGGATAAAAGAAGGGAAACTTCAAATTAGGGCTTATCCATCAAGGAATATCCACGCCAAATTATATATTATGACCTTTAGAGAAGGAGATAGAGATGTAGGAAGGGTTATCACAGGCTCAAGCAATTTTAGTCAATCCGGACTTATTGACAATTTTGAATTTAATGTCGAATTAAAAAATCGGTCTGATTATGAATTTGCAAAAGAGAAATTCGAAGAATTATGGAATAAAGCTGTAGATGTTAATGAGAAATATATCGAGACGATTGAGGGGAAAACCTGGTTTAATCAAAATATCACTCCCTATGAGCTTTATCTCAAATTTTTATATGAATATTTCAAAGATGAGCTATCAAGAACCGATGAAATTTTAATGAAATATTTACCTCAAGATTTCAAAAGATTTAACTATCAAGAGCAGGCTGTTCTTAATGCGAAGAAAATACTTGAAGAATATGGAGGAGTTTTCATCTCTGATGTAGTTGGACTTGGTAAAACCTATATCGCCGCTATGCTCGCAGCACAGCTCGATGGTAGAACCATAGTCATAGCACCGCCCGCTCTTCTTAATAGAAATAATCCCGGCTCATGGCCAAATGTTTTTTCCGATTTTCATATACCAGCGGAATTTGTATCCATTGGCAAGCTTGAGGAGGCAAAAAGATTAATCGAGCAAAGAGAGTATAAAAATATTATCATCGATGAGGCACACCGTTTTAGGAATGAGACAACTATTGGATATGAGCAGGTTGCTGAAATTTGCAGAGGAAAAAGAGTGATTTTGGTTTCCGCAACTCCTTATAATAACTCTCCAAAAGATATCCTTGCCCAGATAAAACTTTTCCAAAGCGCCACGAAAAGCACCATTCCGGGGGTCTCAAATCTTGAAGAATTTTTTGGAAATCTTGAGAGAAAATTAGAAAACATTGACCGCCATAAAGATTATAATAAGTTCCTTGAAATAACGAAAAGCAACGCTAAAGAAATCAGGGATAAGGTTTTAAAATATATTATGGTTAGAAGAACAAGAAGTGAGATCGAAAAATATTTTGCTGAAGATTTAGAGAAGAACAATATTAAATTCCCAGAAGTAGAAGATCCAAAGCCTTTTTATTACCAGTTAAATGAGGAAGAGGACGAGATTTTTATGGAAACCGTAAGGTTAATAACACAGGAATTTAAGTATGCCCGTTATATGCCACTGCATTATTTAAAGAGAGGGATTTCAGCAATGGAAGAGCAATCGCAAAGGAATATGGCTGGTTTTATGAAAGTGCTCCTTGTAAAACGACTCGAAAGCAGTTTTTATGCATTCAGAAAAACTATCGGTAGGTTTATCCACTCCTATAAAAACTTTATTCAGGAGTATGAAAAAGGAAATGTATATATAAGCAAAAAATACATAAATAAGATTTTTGAACTTTTAGAACTTGGGGATGATGAAGCAATCCAGGAAATTATTGATAGAGGGGGTGCACAAAGATATAAAAAAGAGGATTTTATAGATGAGTTTAAAATAGACCTGAAAAACGATCTTGAAATTTTAGAAGGAATAGAATCCAAGTGGCAAGATATAAAAAGGGACCCCAAACTTGAAACCTTGCTCCAAAATTTAAAAGAAAACGACCTCCTGAAAAACCAAAAAATAATCATTTTTACAGAGTCAAAAGAGACCGCAGAGTATTTGACTCAAAATATAAACAGAGAATTTGGCGAGATTGCACTACTATTTCATGGTAATTCACCGGAAGCGGTTAGAGACAAAGTTATAGAGAATTTTGATGCAAGGGCAAGAAATAAAAAGGATGATTTCAAAATACTCATCACCACTGATGTACTTTCGGAAGGGGTTAACTTGCATAGATCTAACATAATAATAAACTACGACATTCCATGGAACCCCACAAAATTAATGCAGAGGATAGGAAGAGTTAATCGCATAGACACACCCTTTAAGAAGATTTATATATTTAACTTTTTCCCAACAAAGCAAGCAGACTCAGAAATTGAACTCACAAATATCGCTCGTTCAAAAATAGAGGCATTCTTGACATTGCTTGGTGGTGATTCAGCAATTCTTACTGAAGGAGAACCTGTATCGTCTCATGAACTATTCGATAAATTAATTTCTAACAAAATCCTTATGGAAGAGGAGGAAGAAGAAAGTGAGCTCAAATATTTAAGAGTTATCGAAAATATCAGGGATAATAATCCCGAACTCTTTGAAAGAATAAAGCGCCTTCCCAAAAAAGCTCGTTCTGCAAAATTATGTACCAAGGGCACTTCTACCAGCGATGAAAAAGATAACACCATCATAAGCAAAATACATACCCCCGCCTTAATCACCTTCTTCAAAAAAGGTAAATTAATGAAATTCTTCCTCTCGGATAAAAAGACCAAATCAACTACAGAGATTGATTTTTTGACAGCGGCTAAAATTCTTGAAAGTGCGGTGGATGAGAAAAAGGCGAAATTGTCCCTTGAAGATTACTACGAACTCCTTGATAGGAATAAAACTGCGTTCTTTAATGCAACTATTGAAGAAATTATCGAAACCCGTCGGCGTAGAGGTGCAGACAGTGAAACCAAACTTTTAAAAATCCTGAAGGCGTCGCTAAGAAATGCAAAACAACTGACCGAGGACCAAGAGGAATATCTTAAAAAAATCATAAACCTAATTGAAGAAAGGAAATTACCTAAAAATACAGTAAAGAGAATTCTGAAGAAACTAATCAAGCTTGGAAACGGAATACAAAATCCGTTAAAAGTAATCGATATCTTACAAAAAGAAATTTCGTCTAAATTCCTTGAAAGCCACTATGCTGAAACCCCTATTTCAATAGAGGGAAAAAGAGAAGTTATACTATCTCTCTATTTAACGGAGGAAAAATAATGAACAGGGAACAGGCAAAACGGTTAATAATCGAAACATTTGAAAATCCTTTTAACGAAAGCAAATTTGTTGAGTTCATAAAAAATCTACTTAAATCTTACGAAGAAAAAACATTTTCTTATCAAGGTAATTATATTCCTGACTCATTTAAGCAATACATAAGGATGTTTAAAAGGATTGGGAAATACAATGACGGTGATAATGAGATTGATTTATTGATTGCCCACCTAAAAAGAGGAACCTCGCTTGTGCGGGCAAGGACGACGCAAAGAAACTTCATTGCATGGTATTTAAAAGGAAGCAGAGATGGAAAACTGAAAGACGCTGCACTGGTTGCCTTTGTGTCGCCAGATAGTGAGGATTGGCGGTTCTCCCTCGTCAAGGTTGATTATAAATTTAAAAAAACACAGTCAGGCAAGATTAAACCAGAAGAAGAATTTACACCAGCGAAAAGATGGTCATTCCTCGTCGGTAAAAACGAAAAGAGCCATACCGCTCAAAGTAGATTCATCAAGATACTTGAAAATGATGATCTAAGACCAAGCCTTGAAGACTTAGAGGAAGCATTCAACGTTGAGGTTGTCACAAAAGAATTTTTTGAAAAATATAGGGATTTATTCATAAGAACAAAATCCGAGCTCGATAAAATTGTTAAAAAAGATCCAAAGGTAGAGCAAGAATTTAAAGCAAAAAATATAAACACAGTTGACTTTGCAAAAAAACTTTTGGGTCAAATTATCTTTTTATACTTCTTGCAGAAGAAAGGTTGGTTCGGGGTCGAAAAAGGTAAACCTTGGGGAACAGGTCCAAAAGATTTTATAAGGCAATTGTTTGATAAGAAATTTGGAGATTATAAAAATTTTTACAATGACATCCTTGAACCACTCTTTTACGAAGCATTAAGAACTGATAGAAGCGCTGATGATCATTACTATAGCAGATTTGACTGCAAAATCCCATTTTTAAATGGTGGACTTTTTGACCCAATAAATAACTTTGATTGGGTGAATACAGATATTTTGCTTCCTAATGAACTCTTTTCAAATCGAAATAAGACAAAAGAAGGTGATATTGGTGACGGCATACTTGATGTGTTTGATAGATATAATTTCACAGTAAACGAAGATGAACCTTTAGAAAAAGAGGTTGCCCTCGACCCTGAATTACTCGGAAAAATCTATGAGAAATTAAATGCTATAAGACCAGATAACTTTGATGAATATGTAAAGATTTTAAAATCTGGTAGAAAAGGAGAAGAGACAAAATTTAACAAAGAGTATGGAGTTTACTATACTCCAAGAGAGATTGTCCATTATATGTGTCAGCAAAGTTTGATAAGTTATCTTGAGACAGAGTTAAACAAAAAGGTTTCAAGAGAAGATATTGAAAAATTTGTCAAACATGCAGATTTACTTCAGGAGTATGAATCAATAGCGGTAGAAAAAGAAGAAAAAATAAAATTTGGGGAACAAAAAACAACAAACTATAAAAGCATAATCCCCGAAAGTATAAGAGAAAATGCAAAAGCAATTGATGAACTCCTTGCGGACGTAAAAATTTGTGACCCTGCTGTTGGCTCCGGTGCTTTTCTGATAGGTATGATGCATGAGATTGTAAAATTAAGACAATTACTTTCGACGTATATTGGAAAAACTACGAATACATACGAATTAAAGCGCCATTGTATAGAAAATTCACTTTATGGAGTAGATATAGACCCTGGCGCGGTTGAAATTTGTAAGTTGAGATTCTGGCTCTCGCTCATTGTGGATGAAGAGGATTTTTACAATATAAAACCACTCCCAAACCTTGATTATAAAGTTGTCTGCGGGAACTCACTTTTGAGAGTGGAGAAAAATTTATTTAATTATAAAGCATTTGATAGACTTGAATCTCTAAAAACATCATATTTCAGCGAAACAAACCCAGAGAAAAAGCGAAGCCTAAAAAGGGAAATAGATGAAATAATTTTTGAAATAACGAACGGAAATAAAGAATTTGATTTCGAAGTTTATTTTTCAGAAGTATTCCGCCACAAAGGTGGCTTCGATATAGTGATTGCAAATCC
>JBEPZK010000074.1:0-6031 GCA_041640855.1 Candidatus Kryptoniota bacterium | reverse complement strand
AAGATGGGGGACTTTAGTCCCCTACTTTTTATTTTATATCAAATCTCAAGGGTAAAGGACAGGCATTTGAAAGCGTCGCTACAACCACTATTTCGCCGAATTCCGTCGCCTTTCTATACGCCTCTTGAAGGGCTTTGAAAACTTTTTCATCATCGCCATAAACAAGCGTGCTCATCGAACCCGTATGCGTTTCCAGCCCATATGATTTGAAAATGTCGATGAAACTATTAATCGGCTCTATTATATCCATTTGCCTTAATGGATATAGACTAACCTGAAGTGCAACTGGCATAAATTCAACTCTCTTTTTTCTTTTTTCCCGTAAAAAATGCCCAGTAAAATCCAATTCCTAAAACTGCGCCATAAAAAGTCGAAAGATAAGGATTACTTGTTATCGGACAAGTCCCGACACGACACCCAATAAAGAAATAATAAAGGTAACCCAACAAAGCACCAGAGAAAATAAAAACTAATGGCATCGCCTTTTTCATTTTACATCATCTTTTTCTTTTGATGATTCTTCGGATAAACCGAGCATTTCATTCAACTCATTGATAATTTGTTCCATTTCATCTTCTTTGCCCTTCTCTTTTATCGCTTGCTCAAGCGTTCCCCAAATCGGTTCACCGCAGACGATACATTTGATGCCCTTTTTCATCAAAAAACCGACAGATTCAGGAAATTCGGTGACAAGGTCCTCAATTGTTATATCTTTCGTTACCTTTTTCATATTCCCTCCTATAGTTTAGTTGATTTTATATTCCGAAAGCCTCTGCAGAAAGTTTTTGATTTCTCTATCCCAAAATAGCCAATTATGTTCACCTGGTAACTCGTGATATTCATATAACACATTATTTTTCTGAAGTTTCTCAACCAATTTTCTATTTGAATCCAGTAATCCTTCCAGTGGGTCATCTGCACCACATGAAATGTAAAGATATGGTAGATTGGTTGGCTTAATTGTATCCGCTATCGCCAAAACATCGTTTTTATCCCAATGTTCAGAGCGAGTTTCACCGAAAGCCTCTTTTAGACTTTGACTTAAAAGGCCCCTATTTTTCTCAATCATGCTTGGCCACCTGAATGCGCCACTGAATGAACCGGCGTAATAGAACAAATTAGGATACTTAAAAGCAAACTTAATTGCGCCATATCCTCCCATTGAAAGTCCTGCTATTGCTCTGCCATGTTTCGATGCTAAAACGCGATATTTCTTTTCAACATAAGGGATGAGTTCTTTGATAATGTAATCTTCATAATTACGGTTTTTTACAACGGGAGAATTTACATACCAGCTATTATCCGCCTCAGGTGTGACTACAACAAACGAATAATTATTTAGATATTCAACGAGACTAGTTCTGTTTATCCAATCATTATGGTCGCCGGAATAACCATGCAATAGAAAAATAACCCTATACCTACGCTCTGACTGATGATAATCTTTTGGCAAAATAACATTGAATTTTTTATACCCGCCAACGGAATAAGAATAAATACTATCAAGAACAACCCTTACTTTATCCTGTGCGACCAAAGTTTGCAATAAAATGAAAAGAACGAAAACAAACCTTTTAATGCGTCTCATAAAAACTTTCATCTTTTTTATTTACTGATGTCATTCTTTCACTATTTCTTTTCTCCATTGGATGATTCCGCCGGAGAGGTTATAAACTCGCTTAAAGCCATTCTTCACAAGGATTTCGCTTGCCCTTTTACTCCTTGCACCACTTCTGCAATAAACAATTATCTCAAAATTTTTATACCTCTTCAATTCATCTAACCTTTTCTCAAGTTCATCCACAGGTATATTCACCGCGCCTTTAATATGTCCATCCAAAAATTCTCTTTCAGTTCTAACATCAAGTATTAAAACATTTTTACCTTTTTCAATTTTTTCCTTTGCCTCAGTGGGGCTTATGTCAAAATAAACAACCTCTTGTTTTACGTTTAGCTGCGATATGCATGCAGAAAATAAAAAAATGAGCCAAACAAATAGAAAATTTTTTAAATTTGGATTCATTTTTTAATGCTACAAATAATTTTATAGTGCGATGTATTTATTTCACCATACTCGATGACCGCAAAACCAAGCTCATTAAATTTCTCCACAAGTTCCTCCATCGAAATCCTTTCCTCATAAGGCGGACCTGATTCTTCATATTGTTTCTTCCACTCAAGAACCACAATCCTACCATCGTCTTTCGTAATCCTTCTAATCTCATTTAAAAACTTCTCAATATCCTCATTCTCATGAACAACAAATGCAAGAAATGTGAAATCGCTTATTTTATCATCGATCGGGAAATTATAATCACTCTCAGCAAGGATAGGGATTACATTGGGAGGGAGCTTTTTCTGTTTCAATTTATTAATCATCTCTTCTTGAACATCGATTGCGTAAACTTTTGCACCTTCGCCAACAATTTTCGCTGCTGGAATTGTAAAGTAACCGACTCCACAACCAACATCGACAACGGTCATACCTTGATTTAATCCGCACGATTTTAAAACTTCCTCTGGGGGCAATATCTTTTTGCGCTCTTCCTCACTAAGCCTATGTGCATGTTCTGGGCTGAACTTATGCATCTCACTTAATTTCACTTAATTTCACTTTCACACTCACAGCACCTCTGAAATCACCAGCTTGATATCCGATTGCCTTATCATTAGGATACTTTTCCTTTAAGAACTCCTTTATCTCTTTTTTCAAAAACTCGTCTGTCCCATGGCAATTCAAACACATAGGCTGAACGATTAAAGGCTTAAAATACCTTAAATACTTCTCACCATTTTCCTCGACAACTTCGTAATAATCCTCTTTTAACTCGCCCTGTTTGTTAAGTTCGTCAAGTTTCCTCAAAATGGTCAACTCGTAATCGTCTGGCTTATCAAGTTCATTTCTATATCTTTCGCTTATTCTTCTTATATAAACGCCGTAATTTTCTTGATGCGCTTTGATTATATCTTGAGCGATGTTCGAACATGCTTTAATTGCATTTAAATATCCACCTTTACCAAGTTCTTGAAACAAAACTGCTTTCACTGAATCAACAAGTTGATTGGAAATTTTCCTGCTAAATTCAACTGCTTTTTGCACCTTTTCATCCGCTTGAAGCAAAACTAAAAGAGACAAGGCAAGGGTTAAAATTATCTTATTCATCTTTTACCACCTCCGGTGTAATTATTTTGTAAGTATAATTGACCTCAGCCCCGGATTTTCTCAAAATAGCGGATACGGAGCAATACTTTGATTGAGATAGTTCGATAGCCTGTTCAACATCTTTTTCTCTTATATCTTTGCCATAAATTAAATATTCTATGTCAACCTTAGTGTAAACTTTTGGATGCTCCTCTGCTCTTTCACCCGTGATTTTGATTTCGAATCTATCAAATTTAACTCTTTTCTTTCTCAGAATACTCACCACATCCATCCCAGTGCATCCACCGAGCGAAACTAAAAGAAGTTCCATCGGTCTCGTTCCCGCATCACTTCCACCAACTGTTTCCGCTCCGTCCATCACAACCCAGTGATTTGAATCTCCCTTACCTATAAATGTCATCCCATCTACGAATTTAACCTCAACCTTTGGCATTTCAATTTCCTCTTTTAGTTTTTATATAATAATAAAAATCCAAGTAAAGCGAAATAAATTGTGCTGATTTTGGGATTACAAAGAAGTGGACACATCCCGCCAAGTTTTGAAAAATATTTCCCTGTTAAAAATCCAAAAATTCCTCCGATTATCGCTCCAATGATGCCCGTGACCATATCAAACCTTCATTTTTCGTTTAAAAGCATTATTATATCTCTCTCAAAAACTTCCTTAGGTCGATATCCAACGTACTTCGCTCTGATGTTGCCCTTCTTATCTATGACAAATGTCGTCGGTATGCCTCGAATCCCGCCATAATCTTGCGTAACTTTATAATTCCCAATCAAAATCGGATAGTTGACCCCAAACTCCCTTATAAACGGCAAAACATCTCTGAGACCACCCTCATCAAGCGAAATTCCAATTACCACAACTCCTTTGTCCTTATATTTATTGTAAAGTTCAATAAATCCCGGAATCTCAGCTCTGCACGGTGGACACCATGTAGCCCAAAAGTCAAGGATTATCACTTTCCCCTTAAAATCAGACAATCTTACTTTTTTCCCATTTACATCTGGAAGCTCAAAATTTGGCGCTGGTTTAAAATCGAAAGGCGTGTTCGCAAGCGCTAAATTTACAGTTAAATAACTTTCGTTTTCATCCAATTCATTTTTCGTCTTTGCACTGTATCCAAGATAGCCGACGACAAAAAGGATGAGAAACAATCCGACTATTGGTAGGAGATTTACATTTTTCTTTTGCGTCTTTTTAACCATATTCAGCTCCTAATTTTGGTTTTCAAATGTTTTGAATAACCCGTTCAAGTTTTTCCTTTACTTCAACCGCAATTTCTTTCAACTTTGGATTATCAACAATTTGACTCATAATAAATGGGTCAAAAGCAGAAACAGTTACCTTGCCATCTTTTTCATAAACGATGACATTACAAGGGAGGAAAAGTCCAAGTTCGTATTCCGCTTGTAAAGCCTTGTAAGCATAAGGCGGGTTACAAGTCCCAAGTATGATATACCTATCAAAATCGACGTCGAGTTTTTTCTTCAACGTCTCCTTTACATCTATCGTCGTCAAAACACCAAATCCTTCTTTTTTCAACTCTTCGATAACCCTGTTTACCGCTTCATCATAATTTAAGTTCAAAGTTTTTGATATCCCGTATTTCATTGCAGATACCTCCTTAAAATTTCTTCTGATTTTACACCGACGAAAAATTCTCTTATTTTGCCATCTTCAATTATAACCGTTGAAGGCGTGCCCATTACTCCAAGTTTTAGAGCAACGTTTGCGTCTCGGCTCACATCGATTTTAAATATCTTCGCTTTTAAACCAGATTCTTTTAAAAATTTATCAATTATTGGCGTTTGGATTTTACACGCGGAACAAGTTGGGCTATAAAAGTAAAGCACGACTTTCTCTCTTCTCTTTATCGCTTCGCCGATTTTCCCCCCGAGTTCAGGCACAGATTTACCCTTTTTAAACTTGGCTCTTAACACAATGCTTAAATTCATCAGAACAAAAAACGCAAACACAGCGATGATGATATATAGAAAAGGCATCAAATATCTTTCAAGTTGATTTTTAATTAAAAAGCCCCGACGAAAATCGGGGCTGATTTAAATTTAATTCCCCGAGCTCTGGGTCTTCTTAAGAGTAGAAATTTTCAAAAGAGAGTAAGCGGGACAATATCCAGCAAGACCTGTTATAAGCGGTAAAAGCCCGATCAGTCCCCAATATTTTGAGTTACCTTCAACCCAAAACAAAAGTGAGAGAAGAAAAAGTCCAATGATTACTCTAATAACCCTATCCCATGTTGCTTCGTTTACTTTCATCTCAGTCTCCTTATTTTAATTTAATTTGCCAAAAGGTCAATATCTTCCGTCTTGCTTCTCCTTCTCCTCCTCCGGGCTGGTCTTTCAGGAACGATAGCCCAAACACGGACATCGATGTTTTCAATATCAAGATGAACTTCCGCTTCGCAATATGGACAAAGTTTTACGCTTTGCTTCTCAAGAAAAATCTGATTTTTACAATTGGGGCAGTCCGTTATAACCATCCCGATGACCTTCGCCTTCTGTTTACTTACAGGTGTCGTAGCCAATTCCTACCTCCATTTTTAAGTTTTTGCAAAACCGTTCAATTTTTAATAACAATTGAAGCACCGCAAATGTTTCGCTTGTGCAAAGTTATACAAATTTACAAAATTTCCATTGAATTTCAAGCACTTCATGGCAAATTAGAATAACCATTCTTCATCTTCCAAATGTAATATTTCTCAAACCATACTTTAACCCAGTGAGACCATGGACCCGGAAAGAGGATATGATATTTTCTCGGTTTAAAAACTCTGCTCGCCATGAAAAATACACCCATATTTCCAGCATCCATAACACAAAGTGGAATTATGTCTGCAAACGGTA
>JBEPZK010000073.1:0-6546 GCA_041640855.1 Candidatus Kryptoniota bacterium | reverse complement strand
AACTTTAAATTTGACTTTGTTATTCTCGCTCACAACACTTACTTTACCACCATGTAGTTCAGCGAGAAGCTCTATAATTTCAAAACCAAGTCCGAGTGGCTTCGGAATTAACTTTGTGTTTTGATTAAATCCTTCATTTTCTACGCTTAACTCAACCCAATTCCCTATTCTACAAGCAGATATCTTAACCTTTGAATTCTCACGCGAAATTTTGCTAACATTTGAAAGCAACTGATAAACTATCTCAGCAAATTTTTCTCTATCCACTTCAATCTCCAAATCCTCTGAAACATTCAAAACCACTTCCCAATCTCCCTCATCCATTTCCTTTTTTATACGACCCACGACCTTATTTATCTCGTCAGCAAGATTGAGCTCCTCAAAGTTCAACTTATATTCCCCAAGTTTAATCTCGAATATTTCCCGCAGACATTCAATCGTTTCTAACATCTCTTTGCCAGCCTGTTTTATATTCCCGACAAATTCAAGCACATCATTTTCTGACAAATTTTTAAATTCATCCCTTAAAATTTCCGAAAATCCAATTATCCCTGTCAATGGCTTCTTCAACTCGTGCGCGGCGAAATGAATATGTTTTAACAGATCGTTCTTAACTTTCTTGATTTCCATTTTTAGGCTTTCCCTTTCTTTCTCAACCGTTTTAATTCTCTCACTCAACCTCCAATTTTCCATCCAAAACTTTATGATGCCAAGTTCCGTCTCAAATTTTTTCTCGTCAAACCTATTTAACTTTTTGTCACCACATAAAACGATGTAACCGATAACTTTATCTTTACCTTCCAAAGGGATACTTACCATTTTAGAGCCATTGATAACATCTCCGACCTTATAAACGCAGTCCAAGTTTCTACCAACATCAGAAGCGGAGAAAACCCAACAAGTCTTTGCTCCAGCCTCTTTAATTATCGATTCTATCGCAGACTCAAACGAATTTATGCTCAATCCTTTAACTTTTAATTCCTTCGAAAGTGAAATTAAACCATACAAATTAACCGCAACCCCAACGATAAGAACAAGCAAAGAAAACGCACCAACACCAAGCATAAAATTTAACACCGAATCAAACCAAAGCAAAAGCACACCAATAAGTATGCTTACCAATCCATTAAATCTTTTACCTAAAATTTTAAGCACGAACACAAGCCCTACAACAAGAACCGCAAAAATTATATTTTGAATTAAAATTGAAATCATTTTAAATCGACTCTGCTTGTTATTATGTAATTTTCGTTTGCAACTACTTTTATGAGACTCCTCCATTCATTCTCACCCGAGAACCTGCTCAAAAAATAAAACTTCGAATTAACGCCCTCTTCAACTTTCAATCCATTTTCATAGCCTGCAACGATTATCGGCATCCCAAGCAAGATATTGTCAAATATCCTCAACAAGCTATAAACTTCCCTTACACTTCCCAAATCTACAATGAGGACATCAAACAATTCTTTTTGAAGCGACTCGACGACATCTGTGAACAAACTTACCGTCTTCACCACATATTTTTCACTGTTAAAAATCCTCTTAATTCTCGAGCAAAAATTTTCATCATTGGAATAAACGACCATTTTGAAAACAAGCGACATCTCACAAAGGTTTAAGTTTAAATCTCAGAAATATTAACAACAATTAATATGCCAGCAAATATTTGCCCCCAATGATTTATAAAATAGATTGAAATCTTGTAGATTTTTTAAAATTCTGTTTGTAAAAATTACAAATAGATATGGAAATTTTGAAAGTGTTTATTCGCCGAGGTCGAGCATTCGTTTCCCATTTACATAATCCTTGAAAGTGGGTTTTTGCAGTGTGGTGAGTTTATTTACGATGTTTTTTATCCTTTCGGAAGCTTGATAAACTCTGTTTAAATTTTCCTTAACTTTTTCGATGTCGCCTTCTTTTAGAGAACGATTTACAAGTTCGAGCGCAAGATAGATTACGTTGAGAGGGTTATTTATTTCATGCCCAAGGGTTCTCGCCATCTCGAGAAGGGCCGACTCATGTTGAAGTTCCGCGATTTCAGATTGAAGCTTTCTAATTCTGAAGCCAACCCTTATCCTCGCCAGAAGTTCGGCGAAATCTACAGGCTTAGCTATAAAATCATCAGCTCCGGATTCAAGTCCCGTTATTTTGTCTTCGGTTTCAACTCTTGCGGTAAGCATAATCACATAGCAAAATTTTAACTCCGGATGCTCTTTAATTTTTTTGACAAGTTCAATCCCTGACATCACTGGCATCATCCAATCAACGAGGATAACATCGGGTTTCCACTCAAGCGTCTGTTCAAACCCTTCGGTGCCATCGTAAGTAATTCTAACTTCATAATTATTTTTTGCGATGACACGCTTCAAAATTTCAGCATAACTTGCATCATCATCGACGATCAAAACTTTTCCCTTCTCATCCACTTTTTAAATAACCCTTAATTTTTTCAATTAATAAGTTATGGTCTGCAATCGGCTTGGCTATATAATCATCCGCTTTGCTTTCCTCAAGAAATCTTTCCGCATCCCCTCTCATCGCATGTGCAGTCGCAAGTATTATCGGAATCTTTGAGGTAGTCTCATTTTCTTTAATCATCTTAGAAAGTTTGAGCCCGTCAACTTGTGCACCATTTACAAATGTATTTGATAGGGAAACATCCATAATGATTAAATCAACTTTACCTGAATTTAAAATCTCCATAATTTTTTCGCCGTTATCTGTTACAGTTACCTCAAAACCTCCCTTTCGTTTCAAAACTATCTCAAAAAATTGCGCCGTTAGAGCATCATCTTCTACCACAAGGATATGGGGCATCAATTTAGACCTTTCTTTGTTTTAACCTGCGTATTTATCAGCTCGATCAGCTTTCTGGGCTCGGAATTAAGTTCACTTTTATCTAATATGATTATTCCCATACTTTTCGAAAGCAATTCCCTTTCTTCTGGTGTCGATGGTTCCGGATAGTTAGTTATGACAAGAATTGGAAGCTCTGGGGCAAGCTTATTTAACCTAAGTTCTTTTATGACATCGTAACCGTTGACTTCCGGCATCATAAGGTCGAGCAAAAGCAAATCGTAATTAAAGTTTTTTACCTTCTCGATCGCCTCCTTACCATTTTTGACATAATCAATTTTGTATTGTGGTGGTAGAATTTTTCTAAAATAAAGTTCAACATTTGGGTCATCATCCGCAAGCAAGATACGCAACTCATCTTTATCTTTAACAAACTGCTTCAACAAACTCAAAAGATAGTTTGAGTCAACAGGTTTTTCAATTATGTTTGGATTAAGGTTGATAAACGAGAGTTTCAGAAGTTCCCTGATTTTCTGAGGATGGCCAGTTAAAACTATTATCGGCGTGTCTCTTACCTCAGGTGTTTCATAAATTTTGAGGACAAGGTCAAACCCGTTTTTTATCACTGCTGAAGCCTTATGTGGCATTGCATAATCAAGTATCAAAATATCTGGTTTTAATTTCAAGATATAATTCCACCCATCTTCTGCATTATTAGCCCAGGCAAATCTAAATGAATTTTTAACAAGCAAAGTTTTCAAAAAATCAGCAAATTTAACATCGTCATCCACAGCAAGGATTAACAAACCTGTATCACCATAAATTTTACCCTGCTCCATTTCGATTCTTTCAGCATAGGAAATCTCAGAAAGCGGAATTGTAAATGTAACCGTTGTTCCCTTCCCTTCACCCTCGCTATAAAGTTCAATCGTTCCACCCATCAACTCGACTAAACTTTTTGTAATCGCAAGACCAAGTCCAGTTCCCCCGTATTTTCTTGTCGTCGTCCCATCCGCTTGGACAAATTTTTGAAAAAGTTTAGCTTGTTTATCTTTTGATATCCCGATGCCAGTGTCCACAACGGTAAATCGACAAAATCCTTTATCATCGAAAACTTCCGCTTTAACCGTTATCCCACCCCTATGCGTAAACTTTATCGAATTTCCAATTAAATTCAACAAAACTTGTCTCAACCTGTTTTTGTCGCCCCTTATGAAGACCTGCTTATCGGGATATACGATTTTATACTCAAGTTTCTTCTGTTCTGCCTGGACATGAGACAATGTCCAAACTTCGTTTAGAAGCTCCGATACTTCAACATCCTCAATGTTAAGTTCAAGTTTCCCTGCTTCAATTTTTGCTATGTCAAGTATATCGTTTATTATATTCAAAAGATGCTTAGCACTCATCAAAGCGTTATCAACAAATTTCATCATCTCCTCATGGCTCTCATACAATCCATCTTTTATAAGATTCAAAAATCCAATAATCGAATTCAACGGTGTTCTTAACTCATGCGAAGTATTTGCAAGAAACTCGCTTTTAAGTTTGTTCAACTCCTGAAGTTGTGCGTTAGCAAGTTCAAGTTGTTCTGCGTATAATTTCAATTTTTCTTCAGCCTTTTTCTGCTCCGTTATATCTCGATTTATCCCAACTGTTCCAATCGGTTTTCCTTGCGAATCCCGGATTATAGATATAGATGAGCTAACATAAATTTTTTCGCCAAATCTATTATAATGTATCGCCTCGCCTTGCCAAAAGCCTTTTTCTTGAATTATCTTCCTAAGTTCATCACGAGTTAAATTTGGAATCTCAACTTTCACAACTTCAGCTATCTCTTTCCCAATCACCTCCTCTGCCCTATAGCCATACATTTTCTCAGCAGCTTTATTCCACGAGGTTATCCTGTAATTTAGATCAGCTGCGATTATTGCATCGTTTACGTTGTCAAGAAGATTCGCTTGATATTTTAATTGTTCTTCGAATTTCTTTTTTTCGGTTATGTCCGTTTGAATCCCAAGATAATATGTGACCCCGTGAATTTCATCTTTGACAGAAGTAATCGATAGAAAAGCGAAATATATTTCCCCATTTTTTCTCTTATTGATTATCTCACCTGACCAATATCCCTTGGTTAAAATCGATTCCCACATATTTTTGTAAAATTCATCGTTATGATAGCCAGACTTTAAAATCCTTGGGTTCCTCCCTATTGCTTCTTCTTTTGAATAACCGGTTATTCTGCAAAAAGCGTCGTTGACCTCAAGGATGTTCCCCTGTTCATCAGTGATAACTACCGCATCGTTAAGCCTTAACAATAGATTTGATAAAATTCTATTTCTTTGCTCCGCCTTAACTCTATCTGTTATATCGAGCATCGTCCCGAGAAGGGCTGGCTTACCATCATAGGTTATTAGATTGTTAAGAACTTCAACCCATGCAATTTCGCCATTTTTCTTTATTATCCTAAAAGAAAAACTTGTAGAGGTAAACTTCCCACTTATGTTCTCGGCAAACATTTCCATAACCCTTCGCTTATCGTCCGGATAGACAAGTTCAAGTATTGCCCTTGTGTCAAGAATTTCTGAACTTTCGAAACCTAAAATTGAAGCCAGCTGTCCGCTTATGAATTTAAATTTTCCATCCTGAAAAATATACGTTCCAACAAGCGAACTTTCAACCAAAGTTCTGTATTTCGCCTCTGACTCCTTAAGCCGTTCCTCCCAAATCTTTTGCTCAGTTATATCTTCAATCATCCCCTCATAATACAAAACATTTCCGGCTGGGTCCCTCACTGTCCTAACATGCTCTCGAACATATATCTCTTTTCCATCAAGCCGTTTTAGTTTATTCTCAAAGTTAGAGACAGAATCTAAAACTTCAAGCGCTTTAATAAATCTCAATCTATCCTCTGGGTTCGGATAAAAATCCGAAGCATTTTTCTGCATAATTTCGTATTTATCCTTCGCTCCAAACATTTTCACAAACGCCGGATTCACATCGATTATTTTCCCATCCGGTGTCGACCTGTAAACTCCTATAACTGCGTTCTCAAAAAGATCTCTATATTTTTTCTCAGCTTCAATTAATTCATCTTCAAATCTCCTTTTCTCAGTTATATCAACCTCTACAAATTGAATTAATTCCAAATCTCCATACTTCACCAGTTGCCCGCTCAACTGAGCGTATTTTACCGTGCCATCTTTCGCCAAAAAACCAACCTCCAAAACCTCTTGAGCCTTGCTTTCAATCACTTCCTTGATATATTCACGAACTATTTCGATAAAATCAGTTGTCACAAGGTCAAAAATAAAGAATTCTCTTATCTCATCAAGCGTATAACCGTGGAAATTCAATGCGTAATTATTGGCATATTCTATCCTGCCCGTCAAATCTGTGAAAATTATACCATTTGCGGACGATTGAAAAATGCTTTCCCAAAATTTCTCCGCATCCGCTATATTTTTGTCGCTTCTAAGCTTTAGAACAAAAAGCGCAAATCCGAAAACTGTCCCCAATATTGTTGATATAGAAAAGTAAGAAATTTCAATTTCCCCAACACCGTAAACCCATACGTATAGAAAGGCTACAAAATTTGAAGCTAAAATCGAAGATATGACATAAGCAAAGGCTGATAAAACCTTCGAGCTTTTTCTCTTTTCTAAGCCAATTTTTAAAGCCATTTTTAAAAGCAAACTGTTTGAAATTCTCCCGCTAATTTTCAAAATTTGCCAAAAGTTAAATAACTTT
>JBEPZK010000072.1:0-6746 GCA_041640855.1 Candidatus Kryptoniota bacterium | reverse complement strand
GTAAAACGCCTTACAACCCGCGCGGGACTTCCGATGCCAAAGCTTTACATCATACCGAGCATGACACCAAACGCTTTTGCGACCGGAAGAAATCCCGAAAACGCAGCTGTTGCAGTTACGGAGGGAATTTTAAGACTTTTAAACGATGATGAACTTGAAGGCGTCCTTGGGCATGAGCTTGCCCATGTTAAGCATAGAGATATTTTAACTGCGACGATAGTTGCAACGATGGTTGGAGCTATAACATTTCTTGCGCGTATGGCTCAATGGTCTCTTATCTTCTTCGGCGGAAGTAGAGATAGAGAAAATAACGCAAATTGGATTGCTGAGCTTGTTTTAATTATCGTTGCACCGATAGCTGCTGTTTTGATTCAACTTGCTATTTCAAGAGCAAGAGAGTTCGCAGCTGATGAAGGCGGAGCGAGAATTTCTGGCAAACCACTTGCGCTTGCAAATGCTTTGAGAAAACTTGAACGCGGTGTTGAAACAATCCCGATGGAGGCGAGACCAGAGACAGCGCATATGTTTATAGTTAATCCATTGCGCGGCGAGGGAATACTTAAGCTTTTCTCAACACATCCACCGATAAGTGAGAGAGTTAAAAGACTTGAAAAGCTTGCAAGGGAAATGGGAGTTTATTATTAATAACAAAAAACATTGGTGAGAGATAATGTCATACAAAGAACCAGCACCTATCCCGGACAAGGAGAATCCATTCGAATCAATGATGAAAAGATTTGATAAGGCAGCAGAAATACTTCAACTGGAACCCGGCGTTTACGAATTTTTAAAAACCCCGGCTCTACAAGTTATAGTTTCAATTCCAATCCAAATGGATGATGGAACAATTCAGGTTTTTGAAGGTTATCGTGTGATACATAATTATGCCCTCGGACCCGCAAAAGGCGGAATTAGATATGCTCCAGATGTAACGCTTGACGAAGTTAAAGCTCTTGCTGCGTGGATGACTTGGAAGTGCGCGGTGATGGACATTCCATTCGGCGGTGCAAAGGGAGCTGTGAAATGTGACCCCAAAAAATTAACAAAAGTTGAACTTGAAAAGATAACGAGGCGATATACAGCAAATCTTCTCGATGTAATCGGGCCCGATAAGGATATCCCAGCACCGGATTTAAATACCGACGAGCAGATAATGGCTTGGATTATGGATACATATAGCATGCATGTAAGAAGAACTGAGCGCGCGGTTGTAACCGGAAAACCGTTGATACTTGGCGGTTCACCTGGAAGACGTGAAGCCACAGGTCGAGGAGTTATGATTGTTACGCTTGCTGCGATGGAAAAATTAGGGCTTAATCCTAAAAAATCAACAGCTGTTGTCCAAGGATTTGGAAATGTTGGCTCAGTTTCAGCGAAGCTTTTATCCGAGAAAGGACTTAAAATAATCGCCATAAGCGATATAACAGGCGGTTATTATAACAAGAAAGGGATCGATGTAGAAAAAGCGATAAAATATGTTCAAAATAATCCCGACAGAACGCTTGAGGGTTTTGACGGAGGCGAAAAAATCACGAATGAAGAACTTCTGGAACTCGAATGCGATGTTTTAATCCCTGCTGCTCGCGAGGACCAGATTACTAAACACAACGCCTCCAGAATCAAAGCAAAGTTGATAGTTGAGGGCGCAAACGGTCCGACAACTGCGAGCGCAGACCCGATACTTGAAGAGAAAGGAATTCTCGTCGTGCCTGATATAGTTGCCAATGCAGGTGGAGTGACCGTCTCATACTTCGAATGGGTGCAAGATAGAATGGGTTATTACTGGACTACTGAGATGGTCAACGAAAGACTTGAGAGGATGATGTTATCCGCTTTTGAAAATGTTTATAACACCGCGAAGGATTATAAAGTATCGCTTAGACTTGCTGCGTATATAATTGCGGTCGATAAAGTTGCTAAAACCTTGAAGATTCGCGGAATTTATGGTTAATTTCGTTCGCAAATTATTTTGCCTTTGTCTTTTACCTTTTAATTTTCTGTTCTCTCAAAATCTGACAAATTTTGAAATCGTCGACAGTTTGATAAATTCGATCGTTGATGAAATTTCATCGCAGTTTAGCTCCGAAAAGATAAAAGTTCAATCGAACTTACAAGATAAACTCATCGAGAATAGAATTTTAAATTCGCTTCTCAAAAGATTTATTGTTTTCTTCGATGACGATGTAGATGATATTGTAAGGCTCGATGCGTTTCAAAGTAAAATTTATTACATAGCTGAACAGACAGGGTTTTTAAAAAGGTCAAGATTGAAAAGGGAGGTAGAAATAAACCTTTATTGCTCTGTAATCAAAAGTGGGAGGCTCATTTGGAGCGATAGCCTTCGAAGGAAGTTTTCAGACTATATAAATCCAGATGAAATTGAAAAAATTGAGGATAAAAATTTTAAGTTTACGCGCGGTGAATTCATCGAAAAAAGCTCAAGTTTGAGAAAATTTTTCGAGGGTTTTCTTGTTGTATCGTCAATTGGAATTGCGATTTATCTTCTTTTTATTTTGCGAAAATAAATATAAAGATGAGTAAGTGATGACATTAAAGTTTAAATTTGCTTTATTTCTAATTCTCCCGCTTGCTCTTTCATTTTTAGGGTGTTCATCATCAAAAGAACTTTCAAATTTATCCGCGGAAGATAGGTTTGAGATCGGAAAGCAAAAATTCGATAAGAAAAAATATGTAGATGCGATTGAGGATTTTAAATATATTTTACTTCAATATCCCGGAAGCGCTATCGCGGATGATGCTCAATTTTATCTTGCGGAATGTTATTACAACCGAGGCGAATACTTGCTTGCTTCTTCTGAGTATGAGAACCTAATCCAAAATTATCCATCGAGCGAATATGTTTTGATGGCAAGATATAAAATCGGGCTTTGTTATTATAATCTTTCTCCGAAATCTCAACTTGATCAAACGTATACCTACAAAGCCATCGATGCACTACAGGGATTTATCGAGTATCACCCAACAAGTGATTTAGTTCCAAGCGCTGAAAGAAAAATCCACGAGTTGATAAATAAACTCGCGAAGAGGGATTATGAAACAGGTTTGTTTTATATGCGACGGGAATTTTATAAAGCAGCGATGATTTATTTTGATTCGATAATTGAGCGTTACCCTGATTCGGATTATCTTGAACTGGCTTACGCTGGCAAAATTGAATGCCTTTTGAAAAGGAGAGATTATAACGAAGTTGTTAAAATTGCGGAGGAGTTTGAAAGGAAGTTTCCCTCAAGCGAATTATCTGAAAAAGTTAGAAGGATAAAAAAAGAAGCACAAGCTCATGTCGGAAAAGAATTGCAGACAAGCAGATAAAATGGATGGAGCGAAATATGTAAAGGATTCGCAAGTTGAGATGACAGAACTTATCCTACCAAGTGATGCAAATCCATTGGGATTTTTGCTTGGCGGAAGGTTGATGCATTGGATTGATATATGCGCCGCAATGTCTGCAATGAAACATTCGGGAAAAATAGTTGTCACCGCAAGCGTTGACGAATTAAATTTCCTCTGCCCGATAAAAATTGGCGAAGTTGTGGTCTTAAAGGCTTCTGTTAATCGCGTCTTTAGAACATCGATGGAGGTTGGGGTGAAGGTTTTCGCGATGAACCCTTTGACCGGTGAAGTTCGCCATGCTAATTCAGCTTATCTTACATTTGTTGCGGTTGATGAGAATGGAAAGCCTGTTCCGGTTCCACCGATAATTCCGGAGACGGATGAAGAGAAAAGAAGATACGAAGAGGCTTTGATAAGGCGACAACAAAGATTGAAGCATAAAGAAGAGTTGAAAAATGCACGCAAACAAGGAAGCAGTAATTCATAAAGCTTTTTTCTTTTTATTCGCCTTTTATATCGAATTTTTATCCGCACAAAATAGATTTTTTTCTCCTTTTCTTGTTAAAGAGTTCAACCTTCCAAAAGGCTCCGTAAGGTTTTCAATAGGCGATTTTGACGGAGACGGATTTCCGGATATAGCTATCGCATCACAAAAATCTATAACGCTTATCAAAAATGAACGAAATTTAGAGTTCAATTTCTACTTTTCTATGCCTGTGAAGGAAACCCCATCTGATATTAAAATTTGCGACATCGACAATGATGGAGAAGCAGAGATAATCGTGGTTTACAAGTCATCGTCAACAATTGAAATTTTTAAAAGTGATACATCCAACTTTAGAAAAATTATCTCATTTGAAACCGGCATCTATCCAGAAATGCTCATCTGCTCCGATATAGACTTAAATGGGTTAAAAGATATTGTGACAACGGGAAAGTTGATGCTCGGTGTTACGGTCAATTATCAAAATGATTTGAATAAATTTTCAACGCCTGTAAATTTTTTCCCCAAGACCCCGATAAAAAAGGCTCAAATACTCGATTTAAACTACGATGATGTTCCGGACCTTGTCGGAATCGATTGGCTTAATAACGCTTTGTTAATTTCCTACGGTAGAGGAGATGGCAAGTTTGGGCGGGTTTATACTTATGGGCTTCCGGAGGAACCAACAGATTTCTATGTGGTTGATTTAAATAACGATGGGTTCTTCGATTATGTAATTGCATTTTATTATCTCGATCAAGTTCAATTTTTTTACACATCTCAATCTGGTATAGCCACAAGGTTTAAATTTAATGTGCGGAAACCAACAAATGTTTATGCTGGCTATGTAAATCCAGATAGCTTGAAAGATGTCGTGGTAAGCAATGACAAAGGCTTCTTTATTTTTTTGAACACTCGGACGGGATTTGAACAATACAATTTCGCAAGCGAGGGTATATCTCAAATTGAATGTGCTGATTTAAACGTGGATGGAATGGATGAAATTGTCGTCCTTGATTCGATTGAAAATAAGTTGAGGCTGTTTCGCTATGTCGATAAATTTGATGTTTCAAAAAATTTTTCGATGGTAGTTGCTTTTAACGCGTCCGACCTTTCAATTGCTGATTTTGATAGAGATGGTTATGTGGATTTTGCTTTTGTTAGTCCAGTGGATTCAAGCGTTTTGCTGATTTATTCTGAAAATGAAAATTTTTCTTTGCTTTCAAATCAAACTGGTAAAGCATTTACCGATGTCAAAGTTTTATCTGTTTCAGATTTAAACTATCTTTTCTGCACAAATTATGAAACGGGCGATGTCTCTCTCTTTCGTTTCAAAGGTCGAGAAAGGGCAAGGGAAATTTTTAAATACAATTTCGACAAGCCGAAGCCAATTTTCATCGGTTTAGGTCAAGGAAGAACAATCTTTCTTTTTCTCTCTGTCTCAGATTCAAATCTTTTGATAATTAAACCAAATGACGGGTCAAGTTTTGACGAGTTTACTATAAAAGAATTGGACAGCGTAAAAGTCATGGCTTCGTCCGTCGGTGATTTTAATGGGGATGGTTATTTGGATGTTGCGGTTATGACAAAAGATATTAATGGGGTTAAATTAAGCTCTTTTTTTAGAGCTGCGGAAATTGGGGAATATAAAAGAGGTCACTCGGTTAATTTGAATAGGCTGATAAATCGAGCGTTTTTATTTGTGGATGATTTCACAGGCGACAACTTTGTGGACATATTAGCATATTACGATTATTCGACCAGAAGGATGTCCGAGGGTGAAATAAATCTTTTTGTAAATGATGGGACGGGAAAGTTTAGAAGAAGGAAAGTCGATACCCACATTCATTTGGCGACTCAGAAACTTCTAAAAATTGCTGACTTCACGGGGGATGGGAAAAAAGATTTCGTCATTTTTGATAAATTGAAGGGTAAATTTTATCTTTACGTAAACGATGGCGATTCTTTTGAGAAAAGAGAGATTGGAAATTTCAAGAATATAAATTGTCTTGGAGTTGCAGATGTTAATCAAGATGGAGCGCTTGACCTAATTCTGTTAAATGAGGCAAATGGAACGATTAATTTTTTGCTCAACAAAGGTTATGAATTTAAATGAAGTTTTTCGTCCTTCTGATTTTGTTTTTCGGGTTTGCGTTTTCACAAGATAAAAAAATTGAACAGATTTATATCACCATTTGCGATAGAGCCGGGATTGAGGTTGAAAAGCCGGTCGATTTTAAACCATTCGACACTGGCAAATGTGGGTTCGGACTTTATGTGGAAGCCTTGAGAAATTGGGATAAGTTTAACGAGATTCAAAAGACAAACATTAAAAAATCTCTTGAAAGACCATCGCTTCAAACCAGCATAGTTACCGAAAGCGGAAAGTTTAGGATTCACTTCGACACAACCGGGGTTAACGAGCCCTTTTTACTTGATGAATCTGGGAATAAAATTCCAGGTTCATGGAGAATGTACGTTGATTCGGTGGCAAAATATATCGATTCGGTTTACAAAATTGAAGTTGGTTTTATGGGTTTTGAGTTTAATTTCGATGATGATACGCTTGGCGGAGGAAGCGAATATGATATTTATATTCAAAATTTGCCGGCGGGATTGTATGGCGAGACCGTTTTCGATTACTCAAGCCCATTGCCTCGCGGTGGAAGGGCACAAAGATATTTAAGTTTTATGCGAATTGACAATTCTTATTCGGAAAGTTCGTATTATACCCGCGGGATTGATGCTCTAAAGGTGACACTTGCGCATGAATTGGGACATGCAATTCAACTTTTATCTTATGGCTTATGGGAAGATGATTTATGGTTTTACGAGATGACATCGACGTGGCTTGAAGAAGCTGTCTTTGATGAAGTTAACGATTATTATGCTTATCTGCCGAGATTTTTCA
>JBEPZK010000071.1:3906-6940 GCA_041640855.1 Candidatus Kryptoniota bacterium | reverse complement strand
GGGTCTCCTTTCAATCCATATCTGACATATCTTATCGCCCTTAGAAAGTCATATGGTTCGTTCCAATCCTCTTTTCTTATCTTCCCGCTGTTGACCCCGATTCTTAAGTTGATATCAAAACCGACGCCGATTTTCCCAAATGCGATTTCCGGTGAGATGTTAAGCAAGTAGTAAGGCTCCCCATCAAACCATGAAAGTCCAAGTCCGCCCGCAAATTCGCCACTCGTCTGTGGTCCTTGTGGTTGACTATCTCTTTGAATTCTTCGTTGTGAATAAGCGGTTGTTAATAAGGCTAAAACAAGTAGTAAAAATATTGCTTTTTTCATCTTGAAGCCTCATTTTGTTTTTTGTTTAAAATTTCGCTATTTGAAAACCAATTTGCAAATAAAAAATGCTGTAAGCAAACCAGTTATGTCGGATATCACACCTGCGATGACAGCATGTCTTGTCTTGCGGATGTTAACAGAGCCAAAATAAACCGCAAGAACATAAAAAGTTGTCTCCGTGCTCCCATACATTGTTGAAACTAAAAGACCTAAGAACGAATCAGGTCCGTGAGTTTTCATTATTTCCGTCATAATTCCAAGTGAACCGCTTCCTGAAAGGGGACGCATTAAAGCCATAGGCAGAGCTTCTGCTGGAAAGCCGATTAAATTTGTCAAAGGGCTCAAAATCGCGACGAAGATATCCATCGCTCCACTTGCTCTGAATATACCAATTGCAACGAGCATCGCAACAAGATATGGAATTATCCTAACTGCGACGTTGAAACCTTCCTTCGCACCTTCAACGAATGATTCGTAGACTTTTACCCTTTTCATAAACCCGTAAATTAGGAAGGTAAAAATAACAAAAGGTATCGCGATGACCGAAATTATGTTCATTATTTCCTTGAAACTCATCCTTCGACCTCACTTTTGTTGTTCTCTTCAAGTTCTTTTCTGAAAATTTTAAGGCGTTGTAAAATTTTCGCAGCGGTTACCCCAGCAATCGTCGCTGCGAATCCGCCAACTATTGTGGTGCTTATAATCGCTGCTGGGTCTCCTGAGCCGAGCGCTGCCCTTACAGCTATTGCAGTAGCAGGTATGAGCGTCATCCCACTCGTGTTAATCACAAGAAATGTCACCATAGAATCGCTTGCTGTGTCTTTTTTGGGATTTAATTTTTGGAGTTCTTCCATTGCCTTTAGTCCAAGTGGCGTTGCTGCATTTCCAAGTCCGAGCATATTTGCTGAGATATTCATTATTATCGCTCCAATCGCTGGATGTTCAGAGGGAATATCTGGGAATAGTCGCTTTGTGATGGGTTTTACGATTTTCGCAAGCAAATTTATTAATCCTGCGAGTTCCCCGATTTTCATTATTCCAAGCCATAAAGCCATTATACCAATTAAACCTATCGCAATTTTGACAGCAATATCGGCGTATTCTATAACCGCATTTAACACTTGCTTTATTTTGACAAGCGATATTTCTTCAAAGACGAGAGAAACTTTATAATTCCCATCTCCAAATTTTTCAAATCTTAAAATCTGCGCAATCAACTTGTCCGTGTTTGTTCCTTTTCCCTTTGCCATCAACTTCCAAAATTCAGGGGTATTTTCCTTGATATTTAAAATTGCAACACCTTTACCGTTTGGATTGATGTTTATCAAAACTTCGTTTTCAACTAAATCTGCATTGAAATTTTTTATCGAATAAAAATTTTTATAGTAATCACCGCTAACTTTTAAGATTCCCTTGATTTGGTTTCCATATTTAACTTCTTCTTTAAGTTCCACCGTAGCTATAAATTCGACGCGGTTTCTATATTTGTTCGTTGCGCTTTCATAAATATCCGTCCCAACAGCAGTTAAAATCCCGACGATTATCAAAAACAGCCAAATGTAGTTCATCATAGTCTAATCTCCAATTTGTTTTATTAAGTAAAGTTTTTTCCTAAATGGGAAAGATGAATTGTGGTTTCTGTTTCTGACTATGACATCGAGCGTGTGTTCCCCTTCGGTTAGGTTGAAGTTTGGGGTAAAGAGTATTATCGCAGTGTTTTTATTCTCTACAGTTGCGATGAATTCCTGTGAGATTAAAAGTGAGTCGATTTTTATTTGGATGCTTTTTTTATCAAGCCCTAATTTATCTGAAACTTTAAGAATGAGTGTTGGTTTAGGCGAGGTTAAAATTGTGTCGGATAAGAGTTCAATCTTTGGGATGCCGGCTTGAATGTATTTTGCCAGACCCTTAAATATTCCCCACGCCTCAATTTGATTGAATTCGTCTATACTTAATTTTCTTTCTTCTTGTTCATTTGTGAAAAATGTGCATTCAACCAAAACCGCTGGCATTGTCGCGTTTCTTAAAACATAGAAGCCTTGGCCTGGATAGACGAGGTAATCTGACATTGTTCCGTCAAACGAAGCAAGCGGTCCGGAAATTCTCAGCGCAAACGCAAGGTCCCTTTGGATATATCTTGCGATGTCTCTATTACATGGATGAAACTTTGGGTCGCCTTCACGAGCGTGATACCAGGTAGAAGCATAATAGGTGTTTGGGTCACCTGGCATGGCATTGTGATGAATTGAAATGAATATATCAGCTCCGCTTTCAGTAGCCATTTTAACTCTATCTGCGAGCGAAACGGTGGTATCTTTATCTCTTGACATAAAAACGACCGCGCCGGCTGATGTAAGGTAATCGCGTAAATAAAGGGCAACTTTCAAATTTACATCTGCTTCTACAACTTTTTTCTTTATCCCAATATTTCGTCTATCGTTTCCACCGTGTCCTGGGTCGATGAAGATTTTCCATCCCTTAAGGAATTGAGAGTAATATCTTATGACGGAATCTTTTGATTCTTGAGTTCGCCAGTCGGAAGGTTTTACATAATATGGTTTTGGAGCACAACTATATAGAAAAACAGCAACAAGCAAAAGAAGGAAGCGTTTCATCGATTGATTATTTTTTGCTTTTAATATAAAAGAAGGGAAAAATTAATTCAAGAGAAAGATGGGGAAAATTGAGCTGGCGGTGGGATTTGAACC
>JBEPZK010000071.1:0-3806 GCA_041640855.1 Candidatus Kryptoniota bacterium | reverse complement strand
GGGAAAATTGAGCTGGCGGTGGGATTTGAACCCACGCCCTGCTGATTACGAATCAGCTGCTCTACCGCTGAGCTACGCCAGCTTTTTCGGTTTAAAATTTAAAATTTTTAAAGGTTAAAAACAAATCGCAATTCATGCAAAGATAGTGTTGAGGGAGAATTTCACTTTGATGGAAAGAGATTGTTGGCAAATATCCAACCGTGGAAATGTAGAGACGCATTGCAATACGCATCTACGGTATAAAACGGTGATATTCTGGTAGAATCTTATTTGTAAAGACGAAAAGAATCATTACATATACACTTGCTTTAATATCCACACTGTTTTTCAAAGTTTTGATAAAATCTTACCGATTGTTAAATTAAAAATGTAACACAAACCCACATTAAGGAGGGAGTTTATGGCTAAAAAGCAAAATGGTTCAGCGAGTTCGGTTCGGGAAAAGTCCCCGAAAAAAATCGAAAACGGTTCAATGAGTTCGGCTCGGGAGAAGTCCCCGAGAAAAAAAGTAATCAACGAATCAAAGTATTCAATGGAAACCCATCTAATCTACGGTCGTTCTTTCACCCCGAAATGGGAATATTCACATCATGTCGTTCCGCCAATTTCAGCATCTGCAACATTTAGACTTGAATCAGCTCAACGCGGGGCTATTGGTTTTTTGAAATTCGCTCATACCAGCGAAGATGAAAAAGTAGAATTAGAAGCGCCAATTTATATTTACGACCGCCTTGGTGAACCAAATAAAGAAATGCTTGAAGAATATTTAGCATATGCAGAGCTTGGGGAATCAGCTGTGACATTTGCTTCGGGTATGGGAGCAATATCAGCTGTCTTGGGAATTTTGACAAAGACAGGTGATGAGATAATTGCGCACAAGCTTTTATATGGATGCACATACGAACTTATAACTTACTGGTATCCGAGATATCAAATCAAAACGAAGTTCATCGACCTGCGCGATTTATCAAATCTTAAAAAATCTATAACTCCGAAAACACGCGTCGTTTATTTTGAGACCCCGGTTAATCCAACGCTTGAATTAATTGATATCGCTGGCGTGGCTGAAATTGTCAGAGCAGAAAATAAAAAGCGAAAACCCGAGGATAAAATTTATGTCGTTGTTGATAATACTTTCGCGACCCCGTTTTGTCAAAGACCTCTTACTTTGGGCGCGGATTTCGTCGTTCATTCGCTGACTAAGAATATTGGTGGATTTGGGACAGACATGGGCGGAGCTGTAATTGGTCCAAAGTGGAGCAGGGATTTACTTCTTTTGTATAGGAAAGACTTTGGCGGAGTTCTCGGGACAAAAAGCGCTTGGACAATTCTCGTTTATGGCTTGCCAACGCTTGCTTTGAGAGTTCGCCAACAGGAAAAAACCGCGTTGGAAGTCGCACGGTTTTTAAGTTCACATCCAAAGATTCAATATGTAAGTTATCCGGGTTTGCCGACATTCCCACAGTATGAACTTGCTAAAAAACAGATGGTAGATTACGAAGGGAACTTTGCCCCCGGCACTTTGCTATATTTCATAGTCAAAGACGAATCACCAGAAGGAAGAAGGAAAAAAGCGGAGAAACTTATAAACTATCTTGCAAAAAACGCATATAGCATAACGCTTGCTGTAAGCCTTGGAAATATAAGAACTTTGATTGAACATCCAGGTTCAATGACACATGCGACAATTCCTGCAGAAGAACAACTTAAAAAGGGAATTGACCCCGGCGGAATAAGATTGTCCATTGGGCTTGAAAAAGCAGATGACATAATCCTCGACCTAAGTGAAGGTTTAGCGAGAATTTAAAACAAATTTTTCTCGGTGGTGAATTTAAGTCTCGATTATTTTATCAAACCGAAAATTTTTGAGGATTTTCCCGAAATTTTCGCAGTTATTAGCACGAAGAAAAGTTTAACGCCAGCGGAGAGCTTTAATCTTGGGTTGACGAAAAATTCTAATCCCGACGAAGTTAGAAAAAATCGAAAAATTCTGCTTGAACAACTTGGCATTCCAGAGAATAAACTTGCTTTGCCAAAACAAATCCATAGTTCAAATGTTTGTATAGTTGACAAGCCAGGGGTTTATGAAAATTGTGATGGTCTCGTTACAGATAAAAGGGATATCTATTTGGTTGTAAGTGTTGCGGATTGTGCGCCTGTTTATATTTTCGATCGAATTAGAAAAGTTATAGCGTTGGTTCATTGTGGATGGAGGGGCGCAAGGGAAAAAATCGTTGAGAGAACGATCGATGTTATGGTTAAAAATTTTGGAAGCGAAACCCATGACATAATTGCATACATAGGACCTTGCGCCTCCGTGTGTTGTTATGAAGTTGGGTATGAATTTAAAAATTTTTTTGATGTGAGATTTTTGAGATTTAAAAGAGATGGTAAATATCATTTTGATTTGAAGGGTGAGATTTATTCTCAACTTGTTAAGTCAGGACTGAAGTTTAGAAATATAGACGTCGATAAACATTGCACGATATGTAATTCGGACTTATTTCACTCGTTCAGAAGGGATGGCGAAAAATCCGGTAGGATGTGGGCTTTGTTCGGGATAAGACAAATTTAATAAGTTAAAACTGCTTCGACTCTTTTTATCTCCGGTGCTTCGCGGATTATAATTTTTTCTATCCCGGCTCTTAAGGTCATCATTGAAAGCGGACAACTTCCGCATGCGCCAATTAACCTAACTTTGACGATTTTATCGTCAGTTATTTCCACAAGTTCGACATCTCCGCCATCCGCTTTTAGATAAGGTCTTACGATTTCAAGTGCTTTTAAAACGCGTTTTTTAAGTTCTTCTTTATCTTTCATAATTTGATTTCAATTTTAGGTAATGCTTGTTGTTTGAAGCTCAAGATGCTAACCCGCGCAGCAAGTTTTTTAGCTATTTCGCGGATGATTTTGGCTTCTTCTGTCTCTGGGTGAGAAATAGGCACAGGCTTTCCGGTATCTCCACTTATTCTAATTCTTGTATTAATTGGGATTTCGCCAAGAAATGGAACATTGAATTTTTCACTTGCCTTTCTCCCTCCACCATGGTCAAATATATCATCTCTATGACCGCAGTTTGGACAGATAAAATAGCTCATATTTTCTACTATGCCGAGAATTGGTACATTTACACGCTGAAACATTTTTATCGCTTTTTTAACATCTGCAAGGGCTACATCTTGCGGTGTGGTGACGATTACCGCGCCTGTTAATGGAATTGTTTGAACAAGCGTAAGTTGTATATCTCCGGTTCCAGGTGGAAGGTCGAAGATAAGGTAATCAAGTTCGCCCCATTCCACATCTGTCATAAATTGTTTTATCGCTCCGCTTGCGATTGGACCTCGCCATATTATTGCGGTATCAGGGTCATCGAGAAGCAAAGCTATAGAGATTAGTTTGACGCCGTATCTTTCCACTGGTTCAATCTTCTTCCCATCCGGTGTTAAGGTGGGTTTTTCATTAGCCCCAAGCATAAGTGGGACATTCGGTCCATAGACATCTGCATCTATTAATCCAACTTTTGCACCATCGAGAGCAAGTGAAACAGCAATGTTAACTGCTACAGTTGATTTTCCAACGCCTCCTTTTCCGCTTGCTACAGCGATTGTATTTTTAACGCCAGGTAAAAGAGCGCTCTTTTGTGGGTTGAGATGCTCTGGAACTTGGGCGGTCATTTCAATTTGAACTTCGTCAAAACCAAGTTTTTTAACTTTTTCAACAGCTTCATCCTTTATTTTATCTCTAACTGGGCATGCTGGGGTTGTGAGTTCAATTTTGATGTAAGCTTTCGTCGATTGAATTTGTAT
>JBEPZK010000070.1:0-6965 GCA_041640855.1 Candidatus Kryptoniota bacterium | reverse complement strand
AAAAATGCGTCTAACAGATTGATTTTCAAAAATTAAGAAGCAAGGAAAACTATGAGAAAACTAATTTTATTGTTAGTTCTTGTCCCAGGGCTTATTTTATCACAAACGAAAAAAACATTAACCCTTTCCGAATGCATAAAAATCGCCCTTGAAAACAACATAACAATAAAACAAGCGGAATATTCCACGCAGATGCAATCTGCAAGCGTTATGCAAGCATACGGCGTCTTTTTACCCAACCTAAACCTTTCCGGAAACTGGAACAGAACTCAGCGCGAATCGGACTTGACTTACATACCAGGGTTAGGAACCGTGCCATTTAGAACTTCGCAAACGTTGAACTCGTTTTCTACAACTGCGAGCACGAGCATTTTACTTTTCAATGGATTTGCAAATTTTGCATCGTTAAACAGGGCAAAATCAAATTATTTATCATCTGATTATAACTTCAAACGGGCTAAACAATCCGCAATTTTCCAAGTGTATCAACTTTATTTGAACGTTTTGAGAAATAAGCAGTTGTTAAAGGTTGCAGAAGATAATTTGAAAAGGAGCCAAAGGCAACTTGAAAGAATCATCGAGGCAAATCGCGTCGGTTCGGTTTCACTTGCGGATGTCTATAAACAGGAAGTTCAAGTTGGAAACGATGAACTTAGCTTCATAAGAGCACAAGCAAATTATGACAAAGCAAAGGCAGACCTTCTCGTCTACCTTGGGCTGATTCCGTCAGATGAATACGAATTTGAAGACCCTTCAATAAGAATGGAGATTGACACAACGGAATTTGAAGGGCTTAGAAAACAGGTGAAAGACCTCGACGCTTTAATTTTAAAGGCGATCGATTCAAGGCCCGACTATAAAAGCGCGATTGCAAGTTTAAATTCAGCTAAATCCGGTGTAACAGTTGCGATGTCGGGTTATATGCCAACAATTTCTGCTTTTGGAAATTTTAATTTAAATAGCAATGAATTTTCAACATTGACAAAGAACCGCTCAATTGCTTGGGGAATAAGCATAAGTTTTCCGATATTCGATAGGCTTCAACTCCAAACACAAGTTCAGCAGGCGAAGTTAAATGTTAAAAACGCCGAGGTTCAAGTTGAGCAAGCTAGAAGACAGATAACCGCAGATGTTAAAAAAGCAATCCTTGATCTTGAATCAGCCATGAAACAACTTGAAGTCGCTGAACGACAGGTTAAATCAGCAGAACTTGATTTAAAAACAGCAGAAGAAAAATATAACATCGGCGCGGGGACATTGCTTGACCTTTTGATTGCAACTGCAAATTATACATCCGCTGTGAGCGCCCGTGTAAACGCAATTTATGATTACATCATTGCAAAAATACAACTTCAATATGCACTCGGAGAGTTCAACGTGGAATGAAACAGCTATTGAAAAAAGCACGTAATTCAAAATAAAAAATTTTCACCGAATATGCCCAACAATAGCAAAAGAAAAAGGAAAAGGTTAATTGCGCTTGTCGGAATTTCCGTTTTAGTAATTGCCTTAGTAGCTACGGTAATTTTAAGTGGGGGAAGGGAAAAAGTTGTAGCTGTACAAGTTGCAAAGGTTGAAAGAAGAAATATAACTCAAATTGTAACTGGAACGGGAAGGATTCAACCTGAGGTCGAGGTAAAAATAAGCGCTGAAGTAAGTGGTGAGATAATTGAGATGCCAGTTAAAGTTGGCCAAAATGTTAAGAAAGGTCAACTTCTTGTGAAGATAAAACCGGATTTTTACCTCGCGCGCAAAGAAGCAATGGAAGCAAATTTAAAATCAGCGATGTCTCAACTTGATATAGCTAAGGCAAACCTTTTAAAAGCAGAATCGGAATTTAAAAGAGCGGAAGAACTCTACAACAAGAAGTTGATATCCGACGCTGAATATGAAAACATAAAAACCTCTTACAACATTGCTAAGGCACAGTATGCCTCCGCAACATCCGCAGTTGAGCAAGCAAAAGCTTCATTAAAACAAGCACAGGAAGATTTAGCAAAAACTGTGATATATTCGCCCATCGATGGAGTCATAACTCAAATTAACGCTGAAGTTGGAGAAAGAGTTGTCGGGACAAGCCAAATGGCAGGAACGGTTATAATGGTTGTGGCAGACCTATCGAAGATGGAAGCAAGGGTTGATGTAAGCGAAGTCGATGTAATACATGTCTCAATTGGAGATACAGCTATACTTTCGGTTGATGCGATTCCAGAGAAAAAACTTAAAGGCGTGGTTTATGAGATTTCGAACTCGGCTAAGACGAAAGGACTTGGAACACAAGAGGAGGTTGTGAATTTTGAAGTGAGAATAAAGATAATCGATAAAGAGCCCAAATTACGCCCAGGTATGTCTGTAACCGCTGACATCGAAACCGAGAAAAAATACGGTGTTCTTGCGGTCCCAATTCAAGCGGTAACAGTTAGAACTTTGAAGAAAAATAAACCTGCTGACAATCCCGAATCGCAGAATGCAAAAAAGAATGACAAAGATGATATGGTTGAAGTTGTATTCATCGTTGAAAATGGAGTTGCAAAGATGGTTCCGGTAAAGCGAGGGATAAGCGGAGAAATGTATGTTGAAATCCTTGAAGGTTTAAAAGGCGGTGAAGATATTGTCGTCGGAAGTTTTAAAGCGATAAACAGGGAACTTGAAGACGGTGTAAAAGTCAGAATTCAAAAAGAGAAAACAAAAACAAAATGACAAAAGTGCAATGACGATGCCTTTAATTAAGCTTGAAAATGTGGTAAAAATTTATGACCTCGGAGCGGAAAAAGTCCACGCATTAAGAGGAATAAATCTCGAAATCCAAAAAGGAGAATATGTCGCTATAATGGGTCCATCTGGCTCGGGTAAATCAACGCTTATGAATATAATAGGTTGTCTTGACACGCCAACGTCTGGTCGATACTTCCTCAATGGTGTAAATGTAAGCGAATTGGATGACAATGAACTTGCGAGGATAAGAAATAAAGAAATTGGTTTTGTTTTTCAAATGTTCAATCTTCTGCCGAGAGCAGATGCCTTGCACAATGTCGAATTGCCATTGATATATGCTGGTGTTCCCGGAAATATCAGAAAAAAACTTGCACGGGAAGCGCTTGAGATGGTCGGGCTTGGAGATAGGTTGCATCATAAGCCAAATGAACTTTCCGGAGGACAAAGACAAAGAGTCGCAATTGCACGCGCGCTTGTAAATAAACCATCGATAATCCTTGCGGACGAGCCCACGGGAAATCTCGATACAAAAACAGGCAATGAAATTCTCGCCCTATTCGATGAACTTCACGCAAAGGGTAATACGATAATCTTGGTCACACATGAACCAGATGTCGCAAGACATGCTCATAGAATCATAAGAATTCGAGATGGTATGATAGAAAGCGATGAAAAAGTTGTAGATAGAATTATCGCCCAAAAAGGATGATTTAAAAATCATGAAAATTCTCTTTCAATTAGAGGAAGCCTTTAAAATAGCAATACAATCCATCCTTGCCCATAAACTAAGGTCAGCACTTACAACGCTTGGAATTATAATTGGAATCGTCTCCGTAACATTGATGAATATGACAATCGAGGGGCTTGGTAAAGCCTTTCAATCGAGCATATCTTCAATTGGTGCGGATGTCCTTTACATTCAAAAATGGCCGTGGTTTGCTGGCGAAGATTGGTGGAAATATAGAAATAGACGCGAAATTCAAATTACCTACGCAAAAGAAATAAAAGAAAAATCAAGCTACGCAGTTGCAGTAGCACCATCAATTGGAGCATCGACGACAATTAGATTTGGCGGAAATTTTATGGAAAATGTATTCGTCATTGGAACGACAGAGGAATTTATTTACACCGCAGGCGTAGCGGTTGAGATGGGAAGATTTATGAGTGAAGTCGAAGTAAAAGCGGAAAGACCCGTTTGCGTCATCGGAGCAGAGATCGCGGAAAAATTATTCGGAAATTTAAATCCAATTGGAAGAGATTTAAAAATCGCAGGAAGAAGTTTCAAAGTCGTCGGCGTCCTCGAAAAACAAGGAAAGTTCCTGGGAATTGCATCCCTCGACGATAGAGTATATATACCAATTGGGCAGTTCATCAGGATGTTTCCATGGAGATGGGGAACGACGATAAATGTCAAAGTAAGAGATATAAACGAAATTGAAGACGCCATCGAAGAATTAAGGGGAATAATGCGCGCCCTGAGAAAACTTAAACCATGGCAAGAAGATGATTTTTCCATCAATAGACAAGAACTTTTGTTAAATGCATATAATCAAACTGTCGGAATTATCGGTGCTGTTGGGCTTGGGATAACGATTCTCTCGCTTATAGTTGGCGCAATCGGAGTTATGAACATTATGTTTGTATCAGTTAAAGAAAGGACAAGAGAAATCGGAATAAGAAAGGCGGTTGGGGCAACTCGGTTTGCAATTTTAATCCAATTTTTAATCGAAGCTATTTTAATAAGTTCACTTGGTGGTATTATAGGTTTGATTTTCGCAATTATGCTTGGCTTCGTCGTCGACCAGATAATCCCAACTGCGTTGCCGATATGGATTGCCTTGGTCGCAATTTTAATTTCAATTATCGTTGGCCTTATCTCCGGGCTTATCCCAGCTTACAAGGCGTCGAAAGTTGACCCAGTTGAATCACTAAGATATGAATAAAACACAAAGATGTAAAAATTATGCCAAAAAACAGATGGCAAATTTTCTGGCTTGAGATGCTTGAAAGTTTAAATATGGTATGGGACTCACTCAAGGCAAATAAACTTAGAACATTTCTGACATTGCTTGGAATAGTCATTGGGGTTTTTTCAATAATTGTCGTGATGACCGGGGTAAGGGTTTTACAGAAGGGTGTTGAAAGTTCGCTTAGTTTTCTCGGCTCAAATACATTTCAAATTCAAAAATATCCAGCAATTCATATCGGCGGTTCGTCGAATTGGGCGAAATATAGAAATAGAAAAGACATCACCTACGAACAAGGAATATATGTAATCAAAAATGCGACCTTACCGGAGGTAGTGGCAATTGAAGGTTGGGCTGGTCCAAAAATTATCGAATATGGAAATGTAAGGACAAACCCGAATATATTCATTAACGGTGAAATGCCCGAGGGGTTTATCGCAAATAACTGGACGATAGAATCCGGCAGAGCTTTGTTCGAGGACGACCTTCAATTCTCAAGATTTGTCGTGGTCTTAAATTCAATTGTAGCTAAAAGACTTTTTCAAAATGAAGACCCAATTGGAAAACAGGTTAAAATCGATGGATATAAATTCACCGTCGTTGGTGTAATCAAGCAAAAAGGTGGACTTTTTGGAAGCGGGATGGATAACTTTGCGGTAATTCCACTTACCACATTTTTAAATTTATATGGTAAAAATAGAAGTTTACACATACTTGTCAAAGCAAAAAGTCGGGAATTATATGATGAAACGGTCGAACAGGTTTCCGCTCTTTTGAGAACAATTCGAAAAGTTCCGCCAGGGGCTGAAAACGATTTTGAGATATTTTCAAATGAAACTCTAATCAAGCAGTTCAACGATTTAACTTTTGCTTTGAAAGTTGGAGCACTTGTAATAAGTATGATCGCTTTAATTGCTGCGGGTGTCGGGATAATGAACATTATGCTCGTCTCCGTTACGGAGAGAACTCGTGAAATCGGGATAAGAAAAGCGGTTGGGGCAACGAAGAGAAATATATTAACTCAGTTTTTGTTTGAAGCGGTTGCGTTAAGTCAATTTGGCGGGATAATAGGGATAATCTTAGGCATCATCGGGGGAAATCTTCTCGCGTTAATTTTGAAAGTCGCTCCGACGATACCATATGATTGGGTTGTGCTTGGGTTTTTGATTTGCTCGACAATTGGTGTGATTTTCGGCGTATATCCCGCATGGAAAGCTGCAAGCGTTGACCCAGTTGAATCACTGAGATATGAATGAAGTCATTTGAATATTGAGATTTCGCACATAATCGCCTCGCCTTAATTTCCCATTAATAAACGATGCGGATTGATGCAAATGAATTTTTATTAACATATCACTCTTTCAGAACCCAATTTCAAATTTATTTTTTAAGCGTGAATGAACTTGATACCCCGAAACTTATTTCTTTTATCGTTTTTGCCTTGAAATTCGTTCCCGCTCTAATTTTCACAAAAAGATGATGTTGTGGGAAGAGAAAGATGTAAGGAACGTTCATCGCATTTCCAGCCCAAATTGAAAATTCAAATCCTGAAGTATTAAAACCATTAAAATTCGTCCAGCCAAATATCCCGGTTGAAAATCCAAACCCAAAAATTTTCGCTCGCCCAAATCTTTTCACAACAAAATCGCGACTTAAAGCAAGAAAAACTCTATTCTTAAGACCATCAAAATACGTATAACCTAAAATAATTCTATAATTTGAAAACCTAAATCTTGTCGAATCCCCAAACCCAAGTGCTATCTCAAACCCAAACCCGTGCTGATAATCATCTGTTTTAATCAAAGCGTAATGAGGTGGAAACAAACTCAAAAAAGTAAGCCCCGTCGCCATCGGAACACCGATTGCGGAAGCAATCACAAGTGCAATTTTCCCCGCGGTTGTGCGCTTGTTTAATGTATCTATTTCAACTGGTTCCGAGATATCAATATCTTCAGTTCCTGCTTTAACGGTATCTATTAAAACACAATTATTCGGGGCTATTTGCGAAATTGCAATTTCAATGCAAACAAAAATCAGAAAAATTAACCTTATCATAGAATTAAACTTCGATTATCAATTTTTGAATTCTTTAACTGTCACCGATGGGGATGTCCGGCGACATTCCCTTAATTGCCTTGTACAAGTATTTACCAAAAAGTATTCTTGAAAGTAAGTTAAAAATTTCATTGGATATTGTCAAGATAGGACTAAACAACCATTCCCCTATTTCGAAGTAAATACAATGATAAGTCATTTTGACGTTTAAACTCAAAATTTGCACTG
>JBEPZK010000069.1:0-7170 GCA_041640855.1 Candidatus Kryptoniota bacterium | reverse complement strand
CAAGCACAACTTGGTAGTTGAACAAAAATGATGTCGGATTTTCAATCCCATTTAAAGATTTTGGACCTATGCGAATTCGTGCGCCCGAAATATAGGCAAGCAAATTGCTTGTCGTTGAAATTGAAACCGTGGCTGGAACGATGGCTATATCGAAGCCTGATTTGATTTTGTTTATGAATTCCAAAAATTCTTTCGGCGATTTAAAAAATTTCGCTTTGTCAAAGTTTAAAACTTCATCAACAAATGGATTATCCTTCACCACTTCATAGTTTACGGGACTCGTAACCAAGGTTATCTTAGCATTTGGAAATTTTTGTCGAATTGCTCTTAACAAAGGGACAGCGCAGAGCATATCCCCAAGTTGATTGTGCTGTCTTACGATGAGAATTTTTTTTACCTCACCAAAGTCGATGTTTAATCTTGTGGACTTGTCAACTACAAGGGCGGTTTGCTCGTTGAAAAATCTTTTTAATGTTTTGATGATGAAAAGCTTGATTTTTTTGCTTACTCTGCTCACTTTATCTCTTCATAATCAGTATCTTTGAGCTCGTCTATTTTTCTTTTCTTGAGTTCTCGTTCGAGTTCATCCACTTTCCTTTTGTAACTTATGAAGACTTGATAAAATTTGTAGGCGACATAAGCAAGTAAAATTAAGATTAAAAATCTTAACATTTTCTCTCACCTCACTTTTTTGCGGGATTGTAATATTCGAAGTATGATTTCCTCGGACTTAAAATTTCGTTCACAAGGTCTTCAAAATCGTCTTTATTGTTTACAAAGTCGATTTCCGTCGCATTTATTACAAGGACTGGGGATTTTCTGTATTGATTGAAAAAGAATTCGTTGTACGCATTGTAAAGTTCGCGTATATAATCTTCACTTATATTTTTCTCGTAGGGTCTACCGCGCTTTCTTATATTTTGCATCAATCTTTCGACGCTCGATTGAAGATATATCACAAGGTCTGGGACAGGGATATTTTTCTCGAGCATACCGACGAGCATCTCGTAAAGTTTCAGTTCATCCCCCTTCAGGTTTATATGGGCGAAAATTTTGTCTTTGTCGAAGATGTAATCGGTTATCAAATACTCATGAAACAAGTCGATCTGATGAAGTTCCATCTGTTGTTTGTATCTGCTCAAAAGGAAAAAGATCTGTGTTTGAAAGGCGTATCTTTCTCTGTCTTCGTAAAATTTCTCAAGGAATGGATTTTCGTAATACTGTTCAAGCACAACTTTTGCGTTTAAACGTTCGCCGAGCAATTTCGCAAGTGATGTTTTTCCAGCTCCGATTACTCCCTCAATTGCTATGTACCTTATTTCCTTCACTTCTGGCTCTATTATGTTTTTTAAATCTATTTTTTCCGGGATGTGAATTATCCGAGTTGTATCTTTGCATTCGATTAAAAGTTCTGAGATGCTTTTTTTGAAGATTGGATGAATCGCATTTGGTGCGATTTCGCTCAATGGGATCAGGACAAAGCGACGGTTATGCATATCGGGATGAGGAATTTGAAGTTCCGGCGTCGAAAGAACGATGTCGTCATATAAGAGTATGTCGATGTCGATTTCTCGCTCAGCCCATCTTTCGCGCTTTTGTCGACCAAGTTTCGTCTCTATCGATTTGCACTTTTTGAAAAGCTCAAGAGGGCTTAACTCCGTCAATATTTCAACTACAATGTTTATAAACCACGGTTGCTCCTTTTTTCCGTAGGGTTCGGTTTCGTAAAGTGAAGATACTTTCGTTATTTTGGTTTTGGGCAATCTCGATAAAGCGACGAGTGACCTTCGTATGTATCCGATTTTATTTCCGATATTTGAGCCAAGCCCAAGATATGCTAATGGCATTCTTAATCGAAATTAATTTCAATCTCTTCCCATTTCGACCTCAACTTCAACGCAGTCGACGACGCCTCCAACAGGCGGAGAAGGTTTTCGAACTCTTACGATGACTTTTTGTATCTTTTCGAATTTTTCTATTAATCCGCGCGCGATCTTCGAAGCCAACGCTTCTATGAGATAAAATTTTTTCTCCGTGATCAAACTCTTAAGAAAATTGTAAACCTGTTCATAGTCGATCGTGTTTTTCAATGAATCGCTTTCCACTGCCTCTGAGATATCGCAGTAGATGTCGACATCTACCTCAAATCTTCCACCAGAGTTTTGCTCCGATGTGTGAACACCGTGATATCCGTAGAAGATGGCATTTTTAATCCGAATTATTCCGGTAGAGTTCATCGCTTGGGTGAAAAATATTTTCGTTTTCGGGAAAATTTTTGTCAAAATATATTAAATAAAACTTGCAATTTCAAACTGCTCGATTTTGAAATATACTTGTTTTGTTTTAATTTTGTTTTAAGCCGGAAATATAAAACCTTTCAAGTTATGAGGGTCAAGAGAAAAGAAACTAGATTAAAGTTAAGCCCTGAATTGATAAGCGAGATAGAAAGATTAATAGATGAAAGGGTTAAGACTGTGTATTTAACGCGTGAGGATTTCAATGAACTGAAGGAAATAGTCAAAGAAATGGGTGACAGCATTCTTAAGCTTGCGGAGGCACAGCGAAAGACGGAGGAGAGGTTAGAAGCATTTGAGAGGGCGACCGCGGAGAATTTCAACAAGGTTTGGGCTGCGATCGATCAACTTGCAGAGGCACAAAGGAAGACAGAGGAGAGGTTAAATAGACTTGCCGAAAGGGTTGATCAACTTGCTGAAAGAGTTGACCAACTTGCGGAGGCACAAAGGAAGACGGAAGAGAGATTGGAGGCGTTTGAGAGGGCAACTGCGGAGAACTTTAACAAGGTTTGGGATGCAATAAATAAGCTAACCGAAAGGGTTGATCAGCTTGCGGAGGCACAGAGGAAAACGGAGGAAAGATTAGAAGCATTTGAGAGGGCGACTGCAGAGAATTTCAACAAGGTTTGGGATGCGATAAATAAGCTAACTGAAAGGGTTGATCAACTTGCAGAAGCACAAAGGAGGACAGAAGAGAGGTTAAATAGACTTACCGAAAGGGTTGATCAGCTTGCGGAGGCACAGAGGAAAACGGAGGAGAGATTAAATCAACTTATCATTGAGCATCAAAGAACGAGGGAAATACTCGCTGGACTTTCGGATACGGTTGGTTATGGGCTTGAGGATAAAGTTATGCTTTATATGAGGGAATTTGTAAAAGATGAATATGGAATCGAAGCGGATGTAATCGAGCGGAAAAACTTAATCTATCCCGACGGAAGATATGATGAAATTAACATTTATGTCGAAGGACGAAAAAATGGTGAAAGGGTCTATGTGATTGGTGA
Organism: Candidatus Kryptoniota bacterium; assembly: GCA_041640855.1. GTDB lineage: Bacteria > Bacteroidota > Ignavibacteria > Kryptoniales > Kryptoniaceae > Kryptonium. Next base: position 3,869 of record JBEPZK010000069.1, on the reverse strand, counting down.
GTGCAAGTCCAGGCCGAGCAAGCGCGAAATCGATAAACTTGTGGAAAAGAGAGAAAGACTGCGGGATTATTTTAAGAGCGATGTCCATGCATTTATAGTTGGCTATTCATTTTCACCAGAGGTTGAAATTTATTTGCGGGAAGAGCATCCGGATGTGAAGATGTTCAAGAGTTATGAATTTGAGATCAGATATGGGAGAAAAGTTTAATTTTTTAGTAAAAAATTATCGCTTGCAACGATGTCAACGCCGTTGATGAGACAATATAAAAAGATAAAAGCACAGTATCCAGATGCGATAGTTTTGTTTAGGATGGGGGACTTTTACGAAACATTTGAAGATGACGCTAAAATAGCCTCTAAAGTTCTCGGCATCGCCTTAACCAAAAGAGCAAACGGTGCCGCAGCCGATGTGCCACTTGCTGGATTTCCACATCATGCCCTTGATGTTTATCTGCCGAAACTTGTTAAAGCAGGATATAAAGTTGCCATTTGCGAACAGCTCGAGGACCCGAAACTTGCGAAAGGAATTGTCAAGCGAGATGTTATAGAGATAGTTACGCCTGGGGTTGCGGTGCTCGATAAACTTCTTGATACAAGAGCTAATAATTTCGTCTGCGCTTTGTTCTTCAAAGATGATAAAATTGGTGTTGCATTTGCAGACGTCTCAACTGGCGAGTTTTATGTAACCGAGGTTTCAAGTGCTGAAATTGCAAATTTACTTGACACGATAGCCCCAAGCGAAATTCTTTTCAGCAAACAATATAAAGATAAAGTCGAAGAGATTTTATCAAAGACTCGGGTTAAACCAGCCCTTACGAAACTTGAAGATTGGATTTTTAAATATGATTACGCTTTTGAAATTTTGACGAATCATTTTCAAACCTTGTCGTTGAAGGGATTTGGAATTGACGAACTTGAACTTGGTGTCATCTCTGCAGGTGCTGTTTTACATTATTTGCAAGAGACACAAAGGACGAAGCTTGTTCACATAAGAAAAATATCTCGCTACGATCTTGGCGATTATATGATACTTGACCCGGCTACAAAGCGAAACCTTGAGATAGCTGTGTCATATTCTGGTGAGACTACCTATGGAACGCTTTTTTCCATAATTGATAAAACTCAAACATCGATGGGGGCGCGACTTTTGAAACGGTGGGTTTTAAGACCATTGAAAAAACTTGAACCGATACGAAAAAGGCTTGAGGCAGTTAAAGAACTTTATGAGAATTCTAACTTGCGAAAATCTATTTACGAGGTCCTCGGCGAGATCGGAGATATCGAGAGGTTAATTTCGAGAATTGCTATTCGTGCTCATTTGCCCGGGACCACCGGAAGGGCAAATCCAAGGGATTTGGTAAATTTAAAAGAGTCGCTCAAGAAAATCCCCAAGATAAAATCTCTCCTTTCCGATGCAAAATCGGATACGCTTAAAAAGATTGAGCAATCTTTGGACCCACTTGAAAACGTCGTCTCATTAATTGAAAGCGCGATTGTCGACGACCCGCCTGCAACTGTTTCAGATGGTGGAGTGATAAGGGATGGTTATAACTCGGAACTTGATGAGTTGAGATATATAGCTCGTTCAGGAAAAGAATTTATAGCAAGTTTACAGCAGAGGGAAAGGGAGAGGACAGGGATTCCAAGTTTAAAAATTGATTATAATTCTGTCTTTGGTTATTACATTGAGGTGACAAAAGCTCATCTCGACAAAGTTCCAGATGATTACATACGAAAGCAAACGCTTGTGAACGCTGAAAGATTTATCACCCCTGAGCTTAAAGAATACGAAGAGAAGATTTTCGCAGCGGAGGAGAAAATTTCTGCGCTTGAAGCAGAACTTTTTAATGAATTAAGGGAAAAGATAACAGAGCATATAGATGCGATTCAGAAAAATTCGCAATTGATAGCTATGCTTGATTGTTTCGTTTCACTTGCAGAAGTCGCGGTTGAGAACAATTATACTTGCCCAATTGTTGATGAAAGCGATGTCATAGAAATCAAAGATGGGAGGCATCCGGTAGTTGAGAAAATCCTACCGCCTGGGGAAAAATTTGTCCCAAATAGCGTTTATCTTGATAATTCAGAAAATCAGATTTTAATAATTACCGGTCCGAATATGTCGGGGAAGAGCGTATTTTTGAGACAAGTTGGTTTGATAGTTCTCTTAGCTCAGGTTGGCAGTTTTGTTCCAGCAAGTTATGCAAGGATAGGAATTGTCGATAGAATTTTCACGCGCGTTGGAGCGGAAGATAACATCGCTGGCGGAGAAAGCACATTTCTTGTCGAAATGCATGAGATGGCAAATATTTTGAACAACGCTACATCGAAAAGTTTGATCTTACTCGATGAGGTTGGGCGCGGGACGAGCACATTTGATGGAATCTCAATCGCGTGGGCGATAACGGAATATATTCATGAAAAAATCGGAGCGAAGACAATTTTCGCAACGCATTATCACGAGTTAAATGAGCTTGCTGAGATATTTCTACGGATAAAAAATTTCAAAGCGGATGTAAGGGAGGTTGGGGATAAAGTGATTTTCTTGCATAAAATCGTCCCCGGTTATGCGGACCATAGTTATGGAATTGAGGTCGCAAAGATGGCTGGCCTTCCTAAGGAGGTTACCGAGAGGGCAAAGGAGATACTTGCAAACCTCGAACAAAAAGAATTGACACCAAATATAAAAGCGAAAAAGAAGATATCGAAGGAAGCCTTAAGGGAGAGATTTCAGATAAGTCTTTTTGAATTGAGCGATAGCAAATTGCGCGATGAAATTTTGAAACTTGACCTCGATAATATGACCCCGCTTCAGGCGTTGATGAAGTTGCACGAGCTGAGGGGGAAGATAAAGAATGGGGAGATTTAACCTACAGTTTTATTATTTAAAACATCGTTTCATATATTGAGACAGCAAAATTTTTAACTGTTGACAAAGTTTCCCTGTTTTTTTATCTTGCGGTTAGAACAAAATCAGGTTTTCATCGTGAGAGGAACGCCAACGAACAATTCGATTGAAAAGGCTTTTATGATTTTATCAGTTTTCTCGCAAAATGGAGGCAAATTTGAACTCGGGGTTGGGGAGATAAGCAGAATTTTAAAAATACATAAAAGCACAGTTCATAGATTCCTTCGTTCGATGGAAAAAATCGGGGTTGTTGAAAAAAATGAAGAGACGGGGAAATACAGGCTGGGTTTGAAGCTTTATGAACTTGGGAATAGTGTATGTTTGAAAAAAATAATGGTTGATAGAGCAAGGGCTTACCTTGAGGACCTTCATTGGTATTTAAATGAAACCGTTCATTTTGCAACCCTTAAAAATGGCGAAGTCGCATATCTTGATAAACTCATAGCAGATAGAAATTTTGTGATAATTTCGGAGGTTGGGAAGCGTCTCCCGGCGCACTGCACAGGGCTTGGTAAGGCGATTCTTGCTTTTTTGCCTGAAAATGAAGTGAAACAAATTATGAGGGAAAAGGGTTTAAAGAGATACACGAAAAATACGATTACGGATAAGAAAAGATTTTTTGAGGAGTTGCAAAAAATCAGAGAACAAGGATATGCCATTGATAATGAAGAAATTGAAGATGGGTTAAGATGTATAGCTGCGCCTGTTTTTAATGGTGAAGGTAGAGTCATAGCAGCTGTGAGTATATCGGGTCCATCAAGCAGAATCAATGAGACAACCTATGATGAATATTCCAAATATGTGGTCAGGACCGCAAATCTAATCTCAGAAGAGTTGAAAAACATAAATTGGAGATTAGTCTGATGGAGATAAAGGAGGCAATTCAAGGGAAGGGTGGAGTTATAAATAAAGTTCTTGAGCTTAAAAATTTCATCGGCGGGAAATTTGTTGATTCGGTAAG
>JBEPZK010000068.1:0-7417 GCA_041640855.1 Candidatus Kryptoniota bacterium | reverse complement strand
TTTCATCTGCTTATCTCAAGAATTTTATATTTAATGATCCCAGCTGGAGCCTTAACCTCAACGATATCGCCGACCTGTTTCCCAAGCAAACTTTTTCCAATTGGGGATTGAATTGAGATTTTTTTCTCCGCTGAATTTGCCTCTTGGGACGAAACGATGGTATATTCAACAATTTGATTTGTGTTAAGATTTAAGACTTTGACCTTCGAATAAAGGTAAACTTTATCCGTCGGCAAATCTTTGACATCTATGACCCTTGCTCTCGCGAGGGTTTCTTCAAGCTTTTGAATTTTTATCTCCAAAAGTTCTTGTTCGTGTTTTGCGACTTCATATTCGGAATTTTCCGAGATATCTCCATGCGCTCTCGCTTCAGCTATTTTTTGGGCTACCTCTGCCCTTCCCTTCGTTTTGAGTTCTCTCAATTCCTTTTGAAGTTCTTCGTATTTTTCACGCGTTAGATAAATTACCTCACTCTTTCCGCTCGCCATTTTTGATACCTAATTTTTGTTTTAAATTGCTTCTTTTAACCAGCGCTTTCTGAGCGAAATAATCGCTGGCTTATCATAAGGAGTATAATCTTTTTTCAACGAATCCGCTTTTAAATCTGCATTCCAATTCCAGACGAAAACACCATCGACAAATTCGATATTTGAAATTATATCAAAAGCGACATCATAACACAATTTTTGTTCCTCAAGGTCAACACTATCTCCGACTTTCCAAGGCTGTATGCTTGCTCCGTCTGTGCTTGGATAACCAATTTCTGTGAAAATCAATTTTTTGCCAATATGATTTTGATTGAACCACTCTTTTAAATCATTCAAATAAGGTTGCCATCCCAAAACGAGCTCATCATACACTGGGTCGCGCTTATTTGAAACAGGTGCAAAGAAATCAATCCCGATATAATCAACCTCATCCCAGAAAGAAACTTTCCTATATTCATCAAAATTTGACGCATAAATTATCTTACCACTGTAAATTTTTCTCACCTTGTCTATCAAATCAACCCACAAATCCCTTTCGCCACTCAATCCAGCAAGTTCCGACCCAATGCATAACATCTCAACTCCAAGCATCTCACAAATGTTCGCGTAGTTTAAAACATATTTTAAATAGTTTCGAAACCATGCTGAAGGTTCAAATGGCTTTATTCTCGAACGCGGCGTATCATCGTAAAGGTCAACATGAATTTTCAGCATAACGCCAAGATTTTTTGAATGCGCATACTCAACAATTTGAGAAATAGAATAAACGCTCGGGGTTTTATACACATCCTCGAACATCGATGTATCACTTGGGCTTTTTTGATAAAGCGTCACAATTATCGAAACCCAATTCGCTCCTGTTGTGGTCATAGTGTCAAGTGAATTTTTCGCGTAATCAGCTCCGTATTCAGTTCTCTTCCAAGTGACGAAGTTGAAACCTTTTTTATAATTTTGAATTCGCTCAACAACTCTTTCATCAGATATATTGACGATAAAGTTACAACCAAGCAAAAAGAACGATTCAATTACAATGCTAAGTATAATCAACCCCGTTTTCATCAAACCTGTGTTCCGCCGATTGTTATCTCACTTATTAAAATCGTCGGTTGCCCAACTCCAACAGGAACATTTTGTCCATCTTTTCCGCAAGTTCCGGTTCTCTTCTCAATTTCAAGGTCATCTCCAACGCCGATGATTTTTTTCATCACCTCGGGACCATTTCCAATCAAATTTGCACCGCGAATTTGATGCGTTATTTGACCGTTTTCTATCAAATAACCTTCATTTATCTCAAAGACGAAATTTCCGCTTACGATATCAACTTGACCGCCGCCTAACGATTTAGCATAAATTCCAAATTTGACATCTCTTATCAAATCCTCCGGCTTATCTTTTCCAGCATCGATAAATGTATTGCGCATCCTCGGAAGAGGATAATGCTTATACGATTCCCTTCGACCGTTTCCAGTCGATTCGAGACCCATAAGTTTTGCGTTCAACTTATCAAGCATATAGCCTTTCAAAATCCCATTTTCAATTAAAACTGTCCTCTGCATAGGCGTTCCTTCATCATCGATTGGAAGAGAACCCCTCGAATTTGGTATCGTCCCATCATCAATTATCGTGACGAGTTCAGAGCAAACTTTTTGACCAATTTTTCCGGAATAAATCGAAATCCCCTTTCTATTAAAATCTCCCTCAAGTCCATGCCCAACCGCTTCGTGGACGAGAACTCCGCCCCAACCAGATTTTATCACAACAGGAAAATTTCCCGCAGGCGCTGGCTTCGCATAAAGTTTTGATACAGCTTGTTTTGCAGATTCAACCCCAAATTGCTCAGGTGAACTTGAAAGAAGATGTTCATATCCATATCTTCCACCAAGATAACTTACCCCCATCTCACGCAAACCATCTCCGACAGCAACGGAAGTTATAAAAATCCTGAATAAAGAATCCTCGCTTTCGACATAAATCCCTTCTGAATTTGCAATCCAAAAATATCGGGAGCTTTCGTGATAGTTTATATCAACTTGTTTAACTTTCCCATCATAACTTCTTGCTGAATCGTTTGCACGCCAAAGCCATTCAATTTTTTTGTCGATATCAAGTAGATAAATTGGCTTTTCAATTTGATGTTTTGAAATCGCCTTTCTTTTTTCTTCAAGATTAACAGAAACAACTTTCGAACTTCCCTCAGCGATGTAAGAAGCGACTTCTGCAACATTGAGAATTTTATCAAAGTTAAAATCATCTGTATAAGCATATCCAGTTCTCGCACCTGAGATGACCCTTACACCAAGTCCAGGGGAAATCCCATAATTCAAAGTTTTAATTTTATTCTCAGAAAGATTTATCGCCATCTCAATCCTGCATTCGAAATAAATCTCCGCGAATTCCCCACCTCTTGAAAGAGCCTTTTCGAGAACTTTTTTTATCTGCGCCTTATCGAGTATTTCACGGTAAATTTGAATCATCGTTCGTGTTTTTTATTTTCTCATCGAGCAAAATTAAATGACCAAGTTTATCTCTTTTCGTCCGCAAATAATTGATGTTGATATCATTTGGTTGAATCTCTATCGGCACTCTCTCGACGACCTCAAGCCCGTAACCGGCGAGTCCAATGATTTTTTTGGGATTGTTTGTCAAAAGACGCATCTTTCGAACACCGAGGTCGACCAAAATTTGCGCACCGATTCCATAATCTCTGAGGTCCGGCTTGAAGCCAAGCATCTCATTTGCTTCAACTGTATCTTTGCCCTCGTCCTGCAGTCTATATGCCTTAATCTTGTTAACAAGACCAATTCCTCTTCCCTCTTGCCTCATATAAAGCAAAACTCCTCTACCTTCCCTTTCGATCATTTTCATAGCGGAATGAAGTTGATCCCCGCAATCGCATCTAAACGAACCAAAAACATCGCCTGTCAAACATTCGGAATGAACCCGAACAAGTATCGGTTCATTTTCATCGATTTTACCTTTAACAAGAGCAACATGAACTTTACCATCCGTTAAACTTTCGTAAAGATGAAGTTCAAAAAATCCATATTTAGTTGGCAATTTAGTCGTAGTTATTTTTCTGATGAGTTTTTCTCTCTTAAGGCGATAACTTATTAGGTCTTTTATGGTTATGATTTTAAGTCCAAATTTTTTCGCAATCTTCAAAAGGTCCGGGACGCGCGCCATTGTCCCATCGTCGTTCATAATTTCGCACAATACACCCGCAGGATACAATCCCGCAAGTCGCGCAAGGTCAACCGCAGCTTCCGTATGCCCAGCTCTTCTCAAAACACCCCCTTCTACTGCTTGAAGTGGGAAAATATGCCCAGGCTTCGCAAAATCCGTGGGTTTAGCATCGGGGCTAACGATTGCTTTTATAGTTTTAGCTCTATCATAAGCTGAAATACCCGTGGTCGTCCCTTTTTTATAGTCGACACTTACAAGAAAAGCAGTTCCATGCCTTGAGGTATTAAATTCAACCATTGGCTCAAACTCAAGTTCAAGTGCCCTTTGCTCAGTTATAGCAACGCAAATCAAACCGCGCCCGTATTTTGCCATAAAATTTACATCATCCGGGGTAACCTTTTCAGCAGCCATTATGAAATCACCCTCGTTCTCCCTATCCTCATCATCAACAACTATGACCATCTTCCCATTTTTTATATCTTCTATCGCTTCCTCAATCGTGTTAAACTTGACACCTGGCATCATAATCACCTCCAAATCCTTTTTTAAAAAATTTGGGACAGAAAACTCTGTCCCAAGTGTTAAAAAGGTTTATTAGAGACGCAAATTTAAAATCCGCTTTATCCCTGGCCTTCGCGAGTCACAGCAGCGATAGCAGCCTTTTCGAATTTTATCTTAACCCCATCGTCAACCTCAAGCAAAACCGTTCTATCATCAAGTCCAACAACTTTCCCATGGATTCCACTTGAAGTTATAACTTTATCGCCCTTCTTCAAAGATTCAATCAACTTTTGATGTTCCTTAGCTCTTTTTTGCTGGGGTCTTATTATCAAAAAGTAAAAAATCAAAAAGATAGCCAGAAACATTATTATCGTGCTGATTAAACTGCTAGTCGCATCAGGTTGCGCCTGAAGAAACAAAAGATACATAACCTTTAACCTCCAAAATAGTTTTTTTGCTTCAAAAGTTTGATTTAAGATAAGAAAAGAAACACATAATTCAAAATTTGCTAAAACATCTGCACAATCTCGTTTTCATATTCGGGGAAATAATGATTTATCTCGCGCAAATTGAAACGCTTCAAAATCGATGTGTTCGGTTCACGGTCAAGCAAAAACTCGAACGAAAGATAGACAAGTTTTTCCGCTGTGATTTTTCCCTCGGTCAACTTTTTAAAATAACTCTCCTCAAGTGAGACAATATGTACAGTCTGTGCTTTACCAGAAACTTTTACTTCAAACTCAGCAACCGGGAAAGGTTTGAGTTGTTTGACTTCAATTTGATACGCCATAGCTACTTCCCTTTTTACTTTAAAACTATGAAAATGTATCTCGCAAGGAAAATAAGCGTGAGAATGATTATGAAAAGATTTACATCCCTTGCTCGTCCGCTGAGCAGTTTCACAAGCGTATAAGATGTGAATCCAAGCGCTATCCCATCAGCAATGCTGAATGTCAAAGGTATCCCAAGCATAGTTATAAAAGCTGGAATCGCCTCTGTATAATCGTCCCATTGAATGTTGACCACAGGTCTTACCATCATACTTCCGACAATTATCAACGCTGGTGCTGTAATTGGATAAAGAACATAACCGGGAGCAATTTCAACCCCACCACCAATCAATTTAATAATTGGATAGAAGAAAAGAGAAATCAAGAAGAAAAATGCAACGAAAATCGAAGTTAGCCCAGTCCTCCCACCGACCGCAACTCCGGACGCACTTTCTATGTATGCCGTCACAGTTGAGGTACCGAGCAAAGCTCCGAATGTAGTACCAAGGGCATCCGAAAGCAAAGCTCTTTCAGCCCGTGGAAGTTTTCCATCTTTTCCGACAAGCCCAGCTGAATGCCCCACACCAATTAAAGTTCCAACCGTGTCAAATAAAACCATATAAAGAAAAACAAGGACAGCGACGATAAATGAAATATCAAAGAAATTTGAAAAGTCAAGTTTTAAAAAAGCTGGTTCTTTAACCTCAGGGAGAGAAAAAATTTTGCCATCAAATTTAACAACACCGAGAACAATAGCAAGAACCGTAGAGAAAATTATCCCAATCAAAATCGAACCCTTAACCCCACGAGATAGCAGAACAGATGTAAAAATCAAACCGATGATTGAAATTATGACCTCGACCCTATGGATTTCGCCAAGCTGTGGCAAATGCGTTCCAGAGTTAATTTTAATTATCCCAGCCTGAATAAAACCAATCAAAGTTATAAATAAACCGATTCCAGTTGCGATTGAATTCTTCAGACACATCGGCATAGCATCGATAACTGCTTCTCGTAATTTTACAAGCGAGAGGATGCTAAATAAAACTCCAGAGATGAAAACTATCGCAAGCGCAGATTGCCAAGATAAACCCATTCCTTTAACCACGGTGTAAGAAAAGAAAAAATTTTCGCCCATGCCCGGGGCAAGTGCTATCGGATAATTCGCAAGCAAAGCCATTATAATCGAACCAATTGCAGAACCAATGCATGTTGCTATAAGCCCAGCGCCGAAATCGATTCCCGCATTTGATAAAACAACAGGTTGAACAAAAATGATATAAGACATTGTCATAAAAGTTGTGACCCCGGCGATAAATTCGATTTTAACGGTTGTGTTTCTTTGACTGAGTTGGAAAAGTTTTTCGAGAAGGTTTTTCATATTAGCCCTAATTTATTTTGTCGAACAGCATAAAATTTATAATAAAAATTTTCCTTCAAATCAAATTCACCGGCCTAAATAACCTTTCCCTTGGTTGCGTTTAAACTTTAATGTTTTTAAATTAAACAAAAATTACCAAGAGCATGTATGGCGAAATTAGGCTATACAAACCCAGAAAAACTCGAAATCGACGTCGAAGTAGACCAGCAATTAAGACCTTTAAAATTTGACGAATTCATCGGGCAGGAAAAAATTGTAAACAATTTGAAGGTTTTCATACAAGCTGCGAAAATGCGCTCCGAACCCCTCGACCATGTATTGCTCACTGGTCCACCTGGGCTTGGTAAAACAACACTTGCATATATAATCGCAAACGAACTTGGTGTTGGAATAAAAGTTACATCCGGTCCAGTTATAGAAAAACCCGGCGACCTTGCAGGAATACTGACAACGCTCGGAGATAGAGAAGTTCTTTTTATAGATGAGATACATCGTCTAAGTCCGGTCGTCGAAGAATATCTTTACTCAGCAATGGAAGAATTTAAAATCGACATAGTCATAGATACCGGACCAAACGCAAGAAGCATCAAATTGAGCTTGCCGAGATTTACACTCGTTGGGGCAACAACAAGAGCTGGATTACTTACCGCACCACTTAGAGCTCGATTCGGGATAAGCGCGAGATTAGATTATTACACGCCGGAGGAATTGTGCAAGATAATAAAACGTTCTGCAAAAATACTTCAAATTCAGATAACCGAAGAAGGGGCTTACGAAATTGCCCGCAGGTCAAGAGGAACTCCAAGAATAGCAAACAGATTGCTTAAAAGAGCCCGTGACTTCGCCCAAGCAGATGAAAAACTCGCAGAATATCGCGGGGTCATAACAAAAGAAGTGGCGGAATACGCGCTCAAAGCTCTCGATGTGGACGAGCACGGACTTGACGATATGGACAAGCGAATTCTCCTAACGATAATCGAAAAATACAACGGAGGTCCAGTAGGAATTGGAACAATTGCTGTTGCAGTTGGCGAGGAGGAGGGAACAATCGAAGAAGTCTACGAACCATATTTAATTCAAGAGGGATTCTTAAA
>JBEPZK010000067.1:0-7906 GCA_041640855.1 Candidatus Kryptoniota bacterium | reverse complement strand
GCCTCAGTTGCTGGTTCAGAAGCTGGATGTATGGGTGAAACCGGAAGCGCAGCTGCAATGGGTGCATCCGCAATTGTTTATCTTCTCGGTGGAAACAATAAGCAAATCGAAAGCGCAGCATGTTTTGCAATCCAAGGAGCTATGGGACTTGTGTGCGACCCAATAGCTGGTTTGGTTGAGATCCCATGTATTTTCAGAAACGCTATTGGTGTAGCAAATGCTTTCACATCTGCACAAATCGCGCTAGCCGGGGTTGAATCAATTGTGCCGCTTGATGAAGTTATACTTGCTATGAATGAAGTTGCGGAACTTATGTCTCCAAGGCTTAAAGAGACAGCCCAAGGTGGACTTGCAAATACTAAAACTGCAAGGGAAATACAACGAAAATTTCTCTATCAAATCGACATAGGAAAATAACCACAGAAAAGGATGACATTTTTAAACCCAACTTTTTTATTCGCACTTTTTGCTTCCGCGATCCCAGTTTTAATTCATCTTTTTAACCTCAGAAGGTTGAAAACGGTTGAGTTCAGCAGTGTAAAGTTTTTGAAGGAGCTACAACGCTCGAGGATAAGGGCTTTGAAAATAAAGCAAATTATCCTTTTAATCCTTCGAGTTCTCGCGATCGCTTTTCTCGTCCTTGCTTTTTCAAGGCCAGTGATAAAGGGATATCTTTTCAAACCTGTGATTTCTGGGCAAACCAAAAGTAGCGTCGTGATAATTTTTGATAATACCCTGAGCATGGCTTCATCTGATGAGAATGGAAGATTTGTAGAGCAAGCAAAGGCATCTGCGCAAAGCATTGCGGATATTTTGAGCGAATCCGATGAATTCGCTTTTCTCCGCCTTTCTGAAATTCCAAATGTCGCAACAGGTGGTTTTATCCACAATGTCACCTTGTTGAGAAAATTGATTGATGAATCAGAATTTACATATACGCACAGGAAAATTTCTGATGCTCTCCCAGTAGCAAGTCAGATGCTAGAAGATGCTAAAAATTTAAATCGCGAAATATACATAATATCTGATTTCCAAAGCGGTGGGTTTTCAATTTCTTCGTTTGATACACTTCGTCAAAAAGCTAAGTTGCCAGCGGATGTAAAAATTTTTCTGATAAATGTTGGAAAATTTACTGGGCAAAATTTATCGGTCGATAAAGTTGGACTGAGAAACAAACTAATTTTTTCAGGTCGAACGATTGGGCTTGAAACTTTGATTTCAAATCATACGAAGAGAGATGTGACTAATTTTGTCGTCAGCGTGTTTTTGAACGGAAGAAGAGTGGCGCAAAAGAGCATCAATTTAAAAGCCAGGACATCGCAAACGGTCGATTTTAACATATCAACTGAAAATTTATCTGGGTTCATCGACGGATTCGCCGAAATTGAAGATGATGATTTCCCCTTCGACAACAAAAGATATTTTGCTTTCTATATACCTGGCGAGATAAAAATTCTGCTCATTGGGACGGATGACGATTTAAAATTTTTAAAACTTGCATTTCAAACGGTTGAAAAAGCTTATCAAAAATCTTTTTTCAAAATAACACAGACTTCACCACAATTTTTATCACGTTTTAATTTCGCCGATTTTGATGTCATATTTCTCGTTGGGATATCACAAATAGATAGGTCGATATCCCAGAGGTTGAGGAATTTCGTCTCAAACGGTGGAGGATTGATTTCGTTCGTTGGGATGGATGCGAATGTTCAAAGTTTAAATCAAAGTTTCAATTCCGTCTTTGGATTGCCTAATTTCGAAAGAATTGAGCGACAAAGGTTGTCGTTTTCTAAAATTGATATTAAACATCCGATTTTTGACGGCGTGTTCACTGAAACGCCGAAGAGTTTTGATTCACCGGAGATAAGAGAATATGTTAAATTTGGTGAAAACTACCGCTTTACAACGATAATTGAACTTTCGGATGGAAGCCCATTTTTAATAGAAAAGAAAGAAGGCAATGGAAAAATTTTAATTTTCACAACAGAACCAACAGATAGATTTTCTGACCTCCCATACAAAGGAATTTTCATCCCGTTAATTTTTCAATCAGCACTTTATTTGACGAGTCCGACGATTTTTAAAACTGAATATGCGATTGGAGACACTGTTGAGGTAGGAGGTGATTTTTTGGCGAAATTTTATAAGCAAGGTTTGAGGAATTTAAAACTTCAACGCCCGGATGGTAGCGATTTCGCTTTTGAGCCAAGAGGTGGATTTATAAAAATTGATAATCAAGCGACTCTGCCCGGAATTTACACGATAATTTCCGATGGTGTTGGCGGAAGTTTCTTTAAACTTGCCTTTAATCCGCCAAAAGAGGAATCTATATTTGAAAAGGAGAATGAGTCGCAAATTAGTTCTTTTCTTAGTAAATTCGGAGCGAAACAGTTTAAGTTCATTAACTATTCAGAAGGATTGAAAGTTAAAGATGAGATTCTAAGGTTGAGATACGGAGTTGAACTTTGGAAATTTTTCGTTGTTCTTTCACTTTTTGCTTTTCTTGCTGAAAGCATAATATCAAGAAAAATGTAGTGGAAAAATGAAAGTTGATAGAAAACCTTTAACTTTACGAAATTCTTCAGGCGAAGTTTTTGCAGCGGATGTTCATTTCGTTGAAAAATTTTTGCCTGCACCTATCGTTGTTTATTCACATGGTTTTTTGGGATTTAAAGATTGGGGCTTCATACCTTATGTTGCGGATAAGTTCGCTGAAAATGGTTTTATCTTTATAAGGTTTAATTTTTCGCATAACGGCATCGGCGAAAACCCAGGTAAAATTACGGAGTTTGACAAACTTGCAAAGAATACTATATCGAAACAGCTTGAGGATTTATCAGCAGTCGTTGATTATGTTTTATCAAATGAGTTTGAAATACCAAATGATGGGCGCGTTTTTTTGCTCGGTCATTCGGGTGGAGGTGGGATTTCGGTCATCAAAGCAAGCGAAGATGAAAGGATAAAGGCGTTAGGTTTATGGGCGTCGATAGCGACGTTTAGAAGATATAGCAGAAGTCAAATTGAAAAATTGAAAGAAAACGGCTATATTTTTGTCAGTGTGCCTGATTCGCCAATTCAGATAAGGATTGATAAGGTCATTTACGATGATTTCGTTCAAAATCAAGAAAGATATGATATCATAAAAGCGATTTCCAAACTGAAAATACCGATTTTAATCATACACGGAACTGCGGATGTAATTGTGCCAGCGCTTGAAGCGGAACAGCTTGCGAAAGCCAACCGAGATTATACGAAACTTATTTTAATTAACGGAGCAACTCATTTATTTAACATAAAACATCCGATGAATGAACCAAGCGAACATCTAAATAGAGCAATTGATGAGACAGTAGGATTTTTTAAAAATTTGATTAAAAACCAAAATTCAGATTGAAAAATGAAGCAAAGCAGAGCTTTTTCACTTGAACTTACCAAAGCAAGGGTGATTACAAAATCAATTTGGGTAGTTGCATTTGCAGGGCTTACGTTTCTTGGGGCAAAGATAGAAATTCCAACTCAACCAGTTCCGTACACTTTACAGACGATGTTTGTTCTATTAAGCGGTGCATTTCTTGGACCTTATTTGGGTGCATTAGCTCAGTTGTTTTATCTTGCGCTTGGCTCCGCAGGCTTGCCGGTATTTGCTGGGCCGGTTGCTGGTTTTGTAAAGTTGCTTGGTCCGACGGGTGGTTATCTTCTTGCCTTTCCGGTTTCCGCGCTCGTCGTTGGATATTTGGTGAGATTTAAAGATAATTTCCTCTGGGTTCTTTTCTCAATGTTTATCGGTTTGATTATAATTTTCACATTTGGGACAATTCAACTTAATCTCGTTTTGATTCACAATTGGAATGAAGCTATAAAGTCAGGATTTTTAATTTTCTCGTTTTGGGACGCTTTGAAATTAGTTGCGTCCGCCTCGATTTATAGGACTTTGAAAATTAAAGTATCGTCGATATATGCACTTAAGTGAGACGTTAATGTGGATTTTGTTCGGCTTTCTTATTTCAGCTATGCTTGCGCTTGACCTCGGCGTTTTTCATAGAAGAGCGCATGAGGTAAAGTTTAAAGAGGCGCTTATTTGGAGTATAGTTTGGATTTTGCTTGCGCTTGCTTTCAATGTGCTTGTTTATTTCTGGCATGGGACGCAGGCAGCACTTGAATTTTTAACCGCTTATCTTATTGAGAAATCTTTAAGCGTCGACAATATCTTTGTATTCTTGATGATATTTGAATATTTCGGCGTGAAATCCGCTTATCAACACAAGGTTTTGTTTTGGGGAATTTTGGGAGCAATAATGATGAGGGCGATCTTTATTTTCGCTGGGATAGCTTTGATCAAAATTTTCCATCCAATTATCTATTTATTTGGCGCTTTTTTGATTTTCACCGGGATAAAGATGGCTACGCAGAAGGAAAAGGAAATTCATCCAGAAAGAAACCCAGTGATAAAATTGTTCAGAAAATTTTTCAAGATTACGCCAGACTATGTTGATGGCAAATTTTTCGTCAGACACGGAAAAGGTTTGATTGCAACGCCATTGTTTGTTGTTCTCCTTTTCGTTGAAAGCACCGATGTTATGTTCGCTGTTGATTCAGTCCCGGCAGTGATAGCTATATCGCGAGACCCTTTTATAGTTTATACATCGAATATATTTGCAATCCTTGGTTTAAGAGCTCTTTACTTTTTGATAGCGGGGTTTATAACTTTGTTTAGATTTTTCAAATATGGGCTATCTGTTGTCCTTGTTTTTGTCGGAATAAAGATGTTAATTTCGGACATTTACAAGGTTCCGACGCTAATTTCGCTTGTTGTCATTTTTTCGATAATTGCGATTTCAATTCTTAGTTCCGTTTTAATTCCTGAGCCAAAACCAAAAGTTGTTGACCCGGATGATTCAAAATAAAAACAAAATTTGGGGTGAAAAATGGGGCTTGCACAGTTAACAACGCAGGTGGCAGGGTTTCCGACAGTAAGACTTCGCAGATTGAGAATGACAGAACAATTTAGAAAAATGGTCGCAGAGACAAGTTTGTCTGTTGATGATTTTATTTATCCGCTTTTCGTCTGCCCTGGGGAAAAAGTAAAAAGAGAAGTTCGCTCGATGCCCGGGGTTTATCAGCAGTCGATAGACAACATAATTCGTGAGTGTGAGGAAGTTTATAAACTTGGCATACCGGCGGTAATTTTGTTTGGAATCCCTGAGAGAAAAGATGAATTTGGCTCTGAGGCATACGATGAAAATGGTATAATTCAAAGAGCTGTGCGCGCGTTGAAAAAAGAAATTCCAGAGCTTGTCGTTATAACCGATGTTTGCCTTTGCGAATACACTTCACACGGACATTGTGGAATTGTAAGAGAAGTTGCACCAGGGAAATATGAAATTGTGAATGATGAGACTGTGGAACTTCTTGCAAAGGAAGCCTTAACCCATGCAGAAGCTGGGGCTGATATGGTTGCTCCAAGCGATATGATGGATGGTAGGGTTTCTGCGATAAGAAAAATTCTCGATGAAAACGGGTTCCAAAATGTTCCCATAATGTCATACGCAGCTAAATATGCGTCTGGTTTTTATGGACCTTTTAGGGAGGCTGCGGAATCCGCGCCGAAATTTGGCGATAGAAAAAGTCATCAAATGGACCCTGCCAACTCGGATGAAGCTCTGCGCGAAATAGCTCTCGATTTGCAAGAAGGTGCGGACATAGTTATGGTGAAACCTGCGCTCGCATATCTTGATGTAATTTACAGAGCAAAGCAAGAGTTCAGGGTTCCAATTGCAGCGTATCAGGTCAGCGGTGAATATTCAATGATAAAAGCAGCAGCTTTGAATGGATGGATTGATGAACAGAGGATTATGCTTGAAACATTGACCGCAATAAAAAGGGCTGGCGCAGATTTAATTCTAACATATTTTGCCAAAGATGCGGCGAAATTTTTAAATTCGCGCTTTAAATAAAGATCCCGATGGAAATTGGAACCGATAAGAGTTGCTTTTCTCTGGCATCAACATCAACCGTATTATAAAGAAGACGGTGAGTATCTTCTTCCGTGGGTGAGATTCCACGGAGTTAAAGACTATTGGGATATGGTAAGAATTCTTGATGATTATCCAAAGATAAAGCAAACTTTTAATCTGACCCCCTCACTTCTCGTTCAAATCATCGATTATGTCAAAAATCGGGCGGAGGACAGAATTTTAAAGCTCACGAAAAAGAATGTTAAGGATTTGACCGAAGATGATAAGTTTGAGATTTTGAAAAACTTTTTTATGGCTAATTTTGAAAGGATGATAAAACCTTACCCACGATATCTTGAACTTTTCAACAAACGCGGCGGATTTTCCTATACTTCCGAGAAATTCGAAGAGGTGAACGCAAATTTCACGTATCAAGATTGGCTTGACCTTCAGGTTTGGTATAATCTCGTCTGGGTTGGGGAATATAGCAAGTATGATGAACCATTTAAAAAATTTTTTGAGAAAGGTAGAAACTTTACAGAGGAAGAAAAACAAACTTTAATCGATGGTCATTACGAGATTTTATCGAGGATAATTCCAAAGCATATTGAAGCATACGAACGCGGACAAATCGATATCAGCGTAAGTCCATTTTATCATCCGATTTTGCCTTTGCTTTGCGATAGTTCAATCGCAAAGGTTTCCTCACCCGAGATAAAATTGCCCACAAAGAGATTTATCCATCCGGAAGATGCAGATGAACAAATAAAAAGAGCGATTGAATTTAGTTTGGAAATTTTAAAAATTAAACCAAACGGGATGTGGCCAAGCGAGGGAAGCGTAAGTGAAGAAGTTTTAAATTTGATGGTTGAAAACGGCATCAAATGGACCGCAACAGATGAGGAAGTTTTGCTTAAGTCGCTTGCGTTGGAAGGGGAAAATTCGAATAATAGAATAAAAATTTACAAGCCTTATAGATTTAAGACGCCCTTGGGGGAGATAAAAATCGTTTTTAGGGATAGGATTTTATCTGATTTAATTGGTTTTGTTTACTCAAGTTGGAGTCCTGACGATTCCGCCCGTGATCTTGTTGGGCGAATTTTAAAAATCCGAGACGAGATAATCAAAGTAGAAGGAGAAGAAGCACTTAGAAATTCGCTCGTCAGCATAATTTTAGATGGTGAAAATTGTTGGGAGTATTATCAAAGCGATGGTAAAGACTTCTTGAGGACTTTATATTGGCTTATATCAAATGACGAGAGAATTGAGACTGTTAAATTGAGTGATTTCCTTGAAAATGCTGAAGCGATGGAGTTGAAAAGGATTTTTCCTGGTTCTTGGATAAATGCGAATTTTAACATTTGGATTGGGCATGATGAGGATAATAAAGCATGGGATTTGCTCAAGCAAACCCGAGATTTTTTGATTAAAGAGATTATAGGTGGGAGACATAGTGAGGAAACGATCAGGAAAGCGTGGGAGGAAATTTACATCGCTGAGGGAAGCGATTGGTGTTGGTGGTTTGGCGATGAGCATGTCACAGCACAAGCGGATGAGTTCGATGCTTTGTTTAGGAAACATTTGATGAGGGTTTACGAAATTCTCGGAGCGGAGCCACCGGTTGAACTTCATCATCCGATAAAGAGAAAATTTGTCAAGTTTTTTGTCGTTAAACCGATTAAATTCATTTATCCAACAATTGATGGAATCAGGACTCGAAATTACGAATGGGAAGGCGCTGGATATTATGATGTCACTCAGGTTGGGACTGCGATGCATCAGGTTTCGATGATTGTAAGGAGAATATATTTTGGTTTCAATGAGGAAAATTTCTTTATAAGAATTGACACATCCAAAGATTTAACTGAAAAACATCGAATTGAGGTTCATTTCATTGAGCCGTGCGAGATAAGGATTGAATTTAATCATGAGGGATTTTCTGTTAAGAAGCT
>JBEPZK010000066.1:0-8202 GCA_041640855.1 Candidatus Kryptoniota bacterium | reverse complement strand
CCATTTATTCAAAACGGAATCATGATAAAGGTAGTAATTTTTGTTATATGTATCTCCCATGCTTGTCAAAGCATTTACAAGAAGCCACTTCAAAACACAATCACCATAAAATAGGCTATCGATAAGAATATGAAAGTCTTCAACCGGGGTTGAGTTAAGTTGATGAATTAATTGGATAAGGTCAGAGTAATCGCTATCGTTTGGGAATTTTTTTATGTAACAACGATAATAATCCATAGTGTCGGAAGGTATAAAAAGGTTTCCGCAATGTAGAACGTCATCCGGCTCGTACATGCTTCCGCCTCGATTAAAGCCGTATTTTTCCGGATTTAGTTCAAATGTGTCATCGATTCTCTCGACAAATAAATAAAGGCCATAATTTTTATCATTTATGTAAAGATTTGCGTAATATGTTTCAGGTCCAACTGCTCCAATTTTCTTAAAAAGGTCGTAGCTGATTTTTTCTCTCATAAAGGATTTATCAGTATACATCGCGTTTAACCCAAGGTTTCGATATCCGTCAAGTTCCTGTCCTTTTTTAAATCTTATCCTAAATGGTTTCTTTGGATAATATCTGCTCGTATGCCCTTTGAATCTTATTCCCCCCGAGCGTTCCTGCCCTTCAAAAACAAATCTAATAGGCATATAAGTCTCATCCCAAATGCTTCTTGAATAGAGTCGATTCAGACTATCTGGGTCGATGTAAATGAAAAATTCTCTCACTTGAGAATTTGCAGTTAATGCTACAATTGCAAGTAAAACTATGATTTTTTTCATTTTCTATTTCCCCCATTTGTTTTAAAATTCTCCTTCTTCAAAAAAGATGTTAACTTGAGATATGCCATCGATTGACCGAAGCTTTTGAACAAAATCCATCGCTTTATCCCTTCGCTTCAACCTGACAAAATACGAAAGTCGCAAAACGTCACCGGATGATTTAATATCCACGGGTTGATATTTCTCACAAAACTCATCAAAAATTTTTAAATATGAATCGTCACTGATTTTTGAGCCTAAAACAAATTGAACGACTAAATCCTTTCGCCGCGGAATCCCATAACTTATTTTAGAGAGAACATACATCACAAAACCTATAAAAACGCTGCCCACAAAAGCCAAACCGTAAAATTCAACTCCCGACGCCATACCAACCGCAAGTGCAAAAAATATAAAAACTATATCCTGTGTGTCCTTGATCGCGGTTCGAAACCTTATTATTGACATTGCCCCAACTAAACCAAAAGCGCGAGCAAGGTTATTACCTATAACCATAATCACAACAGATGTTATCATCGAAAGAGCTATAAGAGAACTCATCATAGTTCCAGGGTAACTCGTGCCTTTATAACTCAACTTATAAAATACAGAAACGATAAACCCACAAACCAAAGATACAACAAGAGCACTTATAATCCTTTCAAATGTTAGGTCAAAAACGAAAATATTTTGAAAGTCCTGCAACATTTCAAACTAATTTTTTATTCTTATGAGTAACAATGCCATGTGAATCCGCGCAGATAACATATTTTGAAAATGAAACTTGTTTCAATGAAAATTTATCGATCATAAATTTAAACCACAACGGCAAATCCCCTCGAAATTTAGCCTCAATAATAAAACTATCTGGATACGAATAAACGATATCTTTCTCAACGAATAAGTCGTCGATGTTCGGGTAAATCCAACTTCTTAGATTCTTATCAAATGTAATCCTGAAATCCCCAGATTTTTTATCATGATACGCTTCACGCTCGTAAATGACGAGAATCTGTGGTGTTAAATTCTTCCTATAAAGATTATAAAGAAATTCCCTCGCGTCTTGGATCGAATTTTCAAACCCTTTTAAGCCATCAATTACATATCTTTCGATATCCCCGCTCGAAAGCAAATTTTCAACATCCTTGAATAAAACCGGCGCTCTTTTCTTTGCTATGCTCATTCCGAACTTTTTCTTTACCTCAAGAAATACAATCTCATTCCCCTCCTCAACCCTGTTGTAACCTCTTATCCTCACTTTTTTTCTTATATCCAAGCCCTCAACTTTGTCATTGTAAAAATCAAAGCTGCGATTATCAAAATAAATGCTCCTTACGGTATATTCAAAAGAATTATTCATATTGCTGTCTGGTTCAACAAAGTTTAAAACATATTCTCTAACCGAGTCAATTTCATCAATTGGAGTTATATATTTGTATTCAAATCTCCTCACAGCTTAAACCCTGTCCTGATAAACTTTGTTATAAACTCAACCAAGGTAACCTTACCTATTTTAATATAACATGTTACAATTGCTCCAGGCTTTAGATTAATAACTTTCCCTTTGCTTTCAGCGGTGTAAAAAACCACTTGTTCCCCATTTAAAATCTCCACCCTATTATGCGAACTTTTTACGACCGCCGTTAAAGTCTCTCGATTTTTTATCACAACAGTATGACCAGGTTTAACCATCGAGACATCGAGCAATTTAATTGGAAAAAGCACTATAAATTTAGATGTGTCCATTATTGCTAAAATTGTATCTCGCGAAAAATGCCCTGATATAACTCCAGAGATTGGTGTTGTAAGCACGAAGCTTTTTATTCTTTTTTCAAGCACATTTATTTGCTCCTGAATCGCCTTTATATTTGCTTGAATCAGCTTAATTTGTTCTTCCTTTGCTCCTGTCATAACACTTTGAAGTTCCGCCTTAGCTATCTCAACATTTGCTTCATATAGTTTAAGCGTTGATTGTGCTAATTCAAATTCCTGTGCTGAGATTAAATTTTTTTCATATAAAGACTTTGCCCTTTCAAAAATCTTCCTCTGGGCTTCCATTTGTTCCCTAGCTCCCTCTAATTTTCTACGCGCCTGTTCAACTATTGATTCTTTTTCACCTGTCATATAAAATTTAAGCGTTGCTTTTTCAACATCCAATAGACCCTTAAGCCGAGCAAGTTGGTATTCAACCTCATTAGAATAAAAAAATCCAATCGTATCACCCGTCCTTACAAAATTTCTCATAGTGTTTAATGTAAACCTGAAAACATCCCCTCTCATAACTTGAGCGACTTCATATGAATTAACGACGCCACTTTCATAATCATGTAAACTTGCGATAACCTCACCATTAGCGCCCCTTATCAAAAACCATGCTTTAACAGGATATAACTTACCAAACGCTTTGATCGATAAATTAACCCTGACCTGCAGAAGGATAATTACCGAAACAAGTATCGCCCCAGATATGTAAACAGCTCTAAACTTCAAACCCACTATCTTTTTACTTCCAACGTTTGTTTAATTTTAAATTTTGAATCCGATCGGAAAATTCTCCACTTTTTAGAATCATAAATTAACGCAAGTTCTCGCCCGCCTTGCCGAAATAAACCTTTATGCGTTGTGTTTAAAGCATCCCTTGCTCCTTCAAATGTTTCAGGATTGTAAACAAGGATGTAATCAGCATAAATCTCAGGCGTTTGAACAGCAGCGTAAAACTCATATTGATACGGCAAGATGAAATTTTTCGGTTCACCATAAAACACAACAATTGGATACCCATTTGCATCGTCAAGCAAAACTATTTCTTCTGGCTTTAATGTCTCTTTCAAAAAATTAGCCACTTTCATTTCGTCTTTGAAAATTGGCTCCACTTTTCCTTTTAACAACGCCTCGATGAAAAATTTTTCCTCAGGATAATTGGAATTTTGAAACGCTTTTATCGAGAGCAAACTCGATAACGCAAATAAAACAATGTATATAAATATCGCAAGACCAAAATTCTTAACCTCACCACCATAAATTGCCCAAAGCAAACCAACAAAGGAAAGTATCACAAACGGAGCGAAGAAATCGATATTTAAAAGCGACAAACCAAAATATGCTGAAATCACCAAACCTAAAACTGGTGAAAATAGCGCCATCAAATGAAATAACCTTCGTCTGAAAAGGAAAAGCACAAAAAAGAAAGTCGGCGATACCACCAAAACACCCTTTATCACATCGAGAAAACTTTTCAAAATATCTCCCCTAAGTTCAAGAAGCCTTGTGTTAAAAACAACGTAAGTTTTCAACGTCCTGAAATACGCATGAGGGCTATCGATAAAGAAAAATGGATTCGATGTGAAAAGCCAGTTCAGATATATCCACGATATAAATGAAAAAACTGGTGGGACAAAGAGCATTAAATACATCGATATAGTTTTTCTGATAAAAGTCTTTCTGTATGCAGGCAATTGGACGAGAAGTTTAAAAAATTCTTTATAACTTGCTTCTTTGCCAATGGTCGTTTCAATTGATAAAAAAACCGTAGCAAAAAATAGACCTGGCAAAATAAAAATGACCTCATACCTTACCAAAACAAGAAGCCCAAGAAACGTCCCAGCAAGTGCCAAATAGAAACTTATCGGCTTGATATAATGCTCAAAGATGAAAATATAAAATATCACGAGGAAAGCAAGATACAAATGTAAACTTCCACCAGATGAGCCAGCATATATAATCGTCGGATTTAAAATCAAATGCGCTACAAACAATAGAAACAGGGAGAATCTCGCTTTATGCTTCACAAGACGATATCCAACGAATAAAACCAAAACAGACATCACAAGCGAAGATGCAAGAAATGGAGACGCGATCGGCGTAAGAAATATAAACGGAAACAAGACATAAAAAGGCAAAGGTGGATAAATCAAACCAATATTTTCAAGCCTCGGTGGATTACCCCTCAAAGCAAGAAGACCTTTCTCCGCGAGAAAAATTCCCTCTGGATGTTGATACCCATTCCCGTACACAAGCAACGCAATTGACAAATAAAAATAAAAAGCGAACAAAGATAATAAAATTATACCGACAAATCTCATTTTCTCCTATGCTCTTTTTTGAAAACTTCGCTTATCCCATGCTCGGTTTTTTCCCAATAAAATGGATTAGTTATCAATTGCCATAAAGCCTTATAAGATGCTATCGAATGCAAAATCCAGTAAAACGGATTCAAAAGAGCAAAGGGGAGAAGATTATACAGCTTTCGCCTAAAAACAGACATCATATTCATATAAATCACAATTCCGTTTCCAAACAAAAGGTTAAAAATCGAGATATACATAACCCAGTCGGGGAAAAATATTCTCACTACCTCTGACTTTGTTAAAAGCCAAAATATAAAAATAATCCAAAGGATTGGATTCATAAGAAAGACGAATGGTGTCCCACCGATAAAAAGTTGGAATCCGAGAAAACCTTTAAATCCGATCTTTTTAATTAACTCGATAGGATGTCTCATATGAACAAGATAAGTTTGAATGTAACCTTTGACCCAACGTGACCTTTGTCTTATCCAATTTCTAATTGCTTTATTTGCCTCCTCATATGTAGTTGAAGTTAGCACCGCAACTTTATAACCCTTTGCATAAGCCCTAAGCCCAAGGTCAGCATCTTCCGTGACGTTAAACGGGTCCCAACCAGCGAGTTCATCAAGTTTATCTTTTCTAAAATGATTGCTTGTTCCACCTAAAGGAATCGGCAAACCAAGTCTATCAAGCCCGGGAAGCATATAATCAAACCAGTATGAATATTCAAGCGTAAACATTCGAGTGAGCAAATTTTCATCCGCGTTATAATAGTTCAAAGCACATTGGATGCATATTACATCTTTCGGAAGTTTCTTGAAAAATGCGACAACTTTTTTGAGTTGGTCAGCGTCAGGAACATCTTCAGCATCGTAAATTGTCAAATATTCTCCCCTTGCGAAAATCAAACCATAATCGCAAGCCTTTGGCTTTGTCTTCGGCTCACCATATGGAACGACAAGTGGTTCAAAAACGGTTGGGAAATCAAGCTCTCGTATTGCATTTATCGTTTCAAAGTCATCTTCCTCAAGTAAAAGTTTAACATCAAGTTTGAATCTCGGATAATCCAATTTAGATATGCTATCGACAAGCCTGCTAATTACCTTCGGCTCTTTATAGACTGGTAATAAGACCGTATAAATTGGCAAATCTTTTTCATCAAGTGCTCGAATTTCTTCAAAAGTTATAGTTTCCTGTATTTCATATCTTGACCCAACAAGCGTAAGCAAAAATTTAAATAAAATCGAAATTAAATAGCCAAAACTTACCAAAACTACCATTGTTACAACAGCTAAAATTGGGTCGATAGAAAAGAAAATAAGATATAACAAAACAAAGATGGTTATAAAAATTATTTGTGAAGAAGTGAAAGTTAAAACAGCAGACCTATCCGGGTCATTCCACAAAAGATTATAGATCGCAATTCTGCAAAACGGCTGTCCAAGATATCTATTCAAAACCCAAATTATATCAACATCCATCGCAAAAATTACTTCAACATTCGATTTAAAAATTCGTCTTACCATTTCGGTGAATTCAAAATCCAACGGGTCTGCCATCGCAACTATAACTTTGTCCCCCTCTTTTCTCAATGGAACCCCAAGATATTGCTCCATTACAAGCATACTGAGATAGGAAACAACCTTAACATCTATCTTCTCCCTTTTAATATCAACCATTTGATAACCAAGCTTTTCAAATATCTCTTTCAATTTTTTTCTGCTAACAAATCCATAGGTTAAACAAATTCTCACAAACGACCATCCAGTTTCAGCTTTAAATTTTTCAATTTTCTCCGCATCCATTTCACTTATAATTTTCTCGTCAAGCAAAATATCCCTAAGCGTGCGTTTCCCAACCAAAGTTTCCATCCCTATTTCTGCATTACTTTACTTGCATGAGATTTACCCCTGAAAAATATATAAACTACTAAAGACAAAAACAGAAACCATAAAGCGATAATCACAAAAACTTTATACTCACGGAAATAATCAAGGAAAGTTTTCTCGCCCGGATATCTAACTTTCAAAGCGCCCGGGGAGATTTGAAAGAAATATTCTTTCCCTCCTAAATCAACAATCCCAAGATTCCCTCTTAATGTCGCAATCCTTTGCTCAAGCGTTAAAGCTGTTTTCCAAATCAATGAATCGCGCTTTACTCCAAGCCCCGTTAAAAGAAGAAAAGCATTTTTATTCTTTCCATAGAAAACCTGAGCCACACCAACCGAGCTCGTATCCCATAAGACATACAATACCCTGCCTGTGGGCTCACTTATAACTCTAAATCTATTTTTAAAATAAGCGACTATTCCTTCCAACCTGTCAATTAATCCATCATTAGGGTCAACAATAGCAATTATATTGTTGTTTAAAACTTCCTCATCAATTTGAGTTGTGGTGACGATTTTTGGATAAAAGTTAGCATTTTTTAGCTCCGAATTTACAAGATAAACAAGCCTTGCAAGGGTCTCCAATTTAAGCAAACTTACATTCGGTTCAAGAACACAAAAAGTTTCACCATCTGAAAACATCTCGGGGAAATAAATGAAATCCAAAATTTCGGGCTTAAAGAGATCATCAACCTCGATATATGAATTATTCTCATCGATTTGGCAGAAAAAGCTAACAACTCTATTTTTACATTCTTCAGATGATGGATAATAAACAAATTCGATTGAAAGATTGTTTAATTTCGTGAGTGAAAACCTGTTCACGGAGAATTTGTAATTTATCTTCCCTTCCTCACCAAGTTTTTTGCTTTCGATTAAACTATTGTTGAAATATATATTCATAAAAGCTTTTGTTGCGGAACCAAAAATTGGGGAATGAACCGCAGATATGTTTACCGTTATCGACTTTGGGGAAAAGCCAAGTTTTGAAAGACTGAAAAATATATCACTTCTTAAAGAGCCGATGCCTTTAATTTCTGTGCTCGGGAAACCAAGTTCTTTGAAAGAAATTCTAAACGGCAAGGACGTTTTAATTTTTTGCTCGGGTTTTCGCGCTTCTCTAACCAGAAGAAACGAATCAAAAACAGTGTTGAGCAAATCTGAAGTCAAAAAGACATCAATTGCTT
Organism: Candidatus Kryptoniota bacterium; assembly: GCA_041640855.1. Taxonomy (GTDB): domain Bacteria; phylum Bacteroidota; class Ignavibacteria; order Kryptoniales; family Kryptoniaceae; genus Kryptonium. The sequence goes on along the minus strand of JBEPZK010000066.1, from coordinate 304 downwards.
TCTTTAGCCCTTCTTCGCTAAAACCAGTGACAAACAAAATATTTCTTTCAATACCATTAACTTTTCCTGTGTAGATGTAAATCAATCCATCAGATTTTAAAAATTTGCCCTCAAAATCAGCTCTGTAAACCTGCGGGATTTTGTCGAAAAGAGAAACACAGAGCAAATTTTTGACTGTGTCAGGTAGCCACGAAAAAGTTCGAAACGAGATATTTTCAACGTTGAATTTCAGCTTAAGAAAAGAATAAAGCCAAATAGCACCTTCGAGTTCTGTGGTTGAAAGCTTAGATGGGAGAAGGATTAA
>JBEPZK010000065.1:0-9278 GCA_041640855.1 Candidatus Kryptoniota bacterium | reverse complement strand
AACGCAACCGCTGGAACTTTAAAACTCCAAGACCCAAAGCTCGTCGCTCAAAGACCGCTTAGGTTCTTTGCATATTATCTTTTTGCTGAAGATGTTGAACTTGAAAGCCAATATGAGAATTTGCAAATACTGAAGCGTCTTGGTTTCCCGGTGTGCGAGCATCATAAACTTTGCGAGAACATAGATGAGGTGATTGATTTTTGGAGATATTGGGAGGGGAAACGAGATGATTTGCCTTATGAAATCGATGGGATTGTCGTCAAAGTGGATTCGATTCGTCAGCAGGAGATACTTGGAACTATAGCTAAAAGCCCGAGATGGGCAATCGCTTTTAAATTCACACCAAGACAGGCACAAACTAAACTCATAGGCATCACACTTCAGGTCGGACGCGTCGGGACGATCACCCCTGTTGCTGAGCTTCAACCTGTTCCACTTGGTGGTGTTGTGATAACAAGGGCAACACTTCACAACGAAGATTACATCAAAGAAAAAGATATAAGAATTGGGGATACAGTTATAGTTGAACGAAGCGGCGAAGTTATACCGAAAATAGTCGGGGTTGTCCTCGAGAAGCGACCTCCGGATGCTGTGCCATTTGAGTTTCCTAAAAAATGCCCTGCTTGCGGTGGACCAATTGAAAGACCAACAGGAGAAGCAAATTATTACTGCGAAAATCCGGAGTGCCCTGCACAGGTAAGAGCAAGAATTGAACATTTCGCATCGCGCGGAGCAATGGATATCGAAGGACTTGGGGAAGCGATCGTTGATAAACTTGTCACGCTTGGGTTTTTGAAAAATTATGCCGATATATATGAACTCCACAAACATAAAGCAAGGCTTATTAAAATTGAAGGCTTTGGAGAAAAAAGCGTTCAAAATCTTTTAAATGCGATCGAAAACAGCAAGAAGCAACCTTTCCATCGCGTTCTTTACGCTTTGGGTATAAGATATGTTGGCTCAGAAACTGCCAAACTTCTTGCAGATGCATTTGGTTCGATTGATAAATTAATGCAAGCGACACGATCCCAGATTGAATCGGTTTATGGGATTGGTCCAAGGATTGCAGAAAGCGTTTGGAAATTTTTCCGCGATCCAAGAAATCTTGAATTGATCGAAAGATTGAAAAACGCAGGATTGAATTTTGAGGTTAAACCTGAGGAGAAAGAGAGGAAAAAATTGGCGGGGAAAATTTTTGTATTCACAGGGACATTGAAAAATTTCACGCGTGAAGAAGCAAAAGAAAAAGTTGAGGAACTTGGTGGAAAGGTTAGTAATAGCGTGAGCAAAAAGACTGATTATGTTGTCGTTGGGGAAAATCCAGGTTCGAAGTACGATAAAGCAAGACAACTTGGCGTGAAAATAATAACCGAGGAAGAGTTTCTTGAACTCATCAAATAAAATGTGGAGGGAAAATGCGTTGCAAAATCCTTTTATTGTTGTTTATGTTGGCGTTGGGTGATTTTTTATTTTCGCAGACTTTGCCCGGGAAATTTGGATTCGGAGCTGACTTTGGCATCTCGATACTTCAGGGACAATCAAAACCGTATATACAGCCTATCGGCGATGCGAAGGTAAGATTGGGAATATTCGATAGGCTATCGCTCGGTGGGAAATTTTCCGGGGGCTGGGTTGGTTTCAGGGATAGAAATACCAATGATAAAGGTTGGACTACAGTTATAGCGGGCGAATTGCAAAGCGAATTTCATATCGTACCGCGAAGCAAGGCTGATGCTTACTTTTTTGTTTCCGCAGGGCTAATTAATTATAACCGTAAAAAAGATAATTACGTTGGAAATACTGCAACCGTCGGTTTTGGTTTGGGATTAAATGCATATATTAAGCATTATTTGTCTTTTGATTTTTCTGTATCATACAATCTCACAACGAAAGGCTATTTTGACAACGACCCAGATAATAAAAAAGATGGATTCACCGCTTTGAAAGTTGGGATTTCATATTATTTCTATGACAAAGAGTATATTCGCCAAGCCTATATAAGAGGCAGAAGATCAAAATGATGGGATTAAAATTATGGGAAAGTTAACCCAATCCATTATACTTACGCTTGCAAAGTTAAAAAGCGAAATGAAGGGCAAGAAAATTATTGATTTCACAAAAGCATTTCAAAGAGCAAGGTATATTGTCGTCGTGATGCCGAGAAAATTGGAGCAGTTTCTCGTCGCATATGAAATGTTGAAAGATATCCCGGGTAAATACAATGTTACAGTCATCGCACCATCTGCTTTTAAAGAATATCTCACTATCAAACGGTATACTTACATTGAAATTACCGATGACAATGTGTCTTTCTTGGGGTTGCCGAGGAAAAATTTTATAAGAAAACTTGCTTTGTTTAGATATGATGTTGCAATCGATATGAGCTTTGACTTCGACATTTTCAATGCTTGGCTATGCCAGGGATTAAACGCTGGGGTTAGAATTGGTTTCAAGCGTGACAACGCTGACTTGTTCTATAATTTCCAACTCGCAATAAGCGAAAAGACTGATTTGAAATCTGCTTATTCCGGAATCATCGCTTCGTTAAGCATTTTTTAACAAAAAATTTTTTATATGCATTTTGAGATATCGAAGCCAGATAAAAGCATTGTAGTTTTTAAACTTCATGAGAAAAAACTTGATGCGTTGATTTCGCCAGAGTTGAAAGCAGAATTTCTCGCTTTATGTTCTCCAGAAATTAAGACGGTGATTGTTGATCTATCTGAGGTTCAGCATTGCGATAGTTCTGGGTTAAGTTCACTTTTGTTTTGTGAGCGAAGGGTTAGGGAAAACAGTGGGGAAGTTCTTCTTGTTGGAGTCACAGAAAAAGTTTTAAACTTGATGAAGATAGCAAGGATTGACTCCTTGTTTAAATTTTTTAATTCAGTTGAAGAAGCTATAAAAACAAAGCGATAATCATCCATGAATTTTTCATTTCTTGATTGGGTTATTGTAGTTCTTTACTTAGTCGGGGTTCTTATCTTTGGGATAATTGCAGGGGGAAGACAAAGAAACACAATTGATTATTTCCTCGGGGCAAGGCAAATCCCTTGGCTTGCTGTTTGCTTTGCGGTAGTGGCCACAGAAACAAGCGCTTTGACATTTTTGAGCATCCCAGGTGTTGCCTATGCAACAAATTTAAATTTTTTGCAGTTAACATTTGGTTATATCGTCGGTAGGATAATTGTATCTTTTCTTCTTTTACCAGCTTATTATAAAGGTGAACTTGCGACAGCCTATCAATTTTTAGGTATAAGATTTGGTAAAAAGATCAGGAATTTTGCTTCGATTGTTTTTATGCTGACTCGACTTGCAGCGGATGGAGTGAGACTTTTCACAACCGCCATACCTCTTGCAATCATTTTAAAAAGTTCCGATAAATTCGCGAATTGGTCAGAAGCGCAAATTTATGTCTTTTCGATCGCAATAATTTCGTTCATAACCTTTTTATATACTTTTGTTGGGGGCGTAAGAGCTGTCATATGGATGGATGTTGTTCAGATGTTTATTTACATTGGCGGTGCGATTGCTTCGATAATTTTTCTTTTGACAAAGATAGATGGTGGGATATCGCATGTTTTAAGTTTTTCCGCCGAAAAATTCAAAATCATAAACTGGGGATTTGACAAACCCCTAAAGGAATTTTTTAGTGAACCTTACACATTATTTGCAAGTTTAATCGGCGGGGCTTTTCTTTCTATGGCTTCGCACGGGGCAGACCAATTGATTGTTCAAAGACTTTTGACCGCAAATTCACTTAAAAATAGCCAAAAAGCTTTGATAACAACGGGTTTTATAATTGCATTGCAATTCTTTATGTTTCTCTTTCTTGGTTTGATGCTTTACACTTTTTACAATGGTGAAAAGATGAACCCAAATGAGGTCTTTGCGCACTTTATTGTAAATTATATGCCGAGTGGAATTTCGGGCCTTATAGTGGCAGGACTTTTTGCAGCTGCGATGTCCACCCTTGCTGGCTCGATGAGTTCGCTTGCTTCGTCCGCAATGATGGATATATACAAACCTTATTTTGGAAAGGAAACCGATGAGAGAAAAGAACTTTTGGTTTCGAGAATCATAACTGCTGTGTGGGCTGTGCTTTTGGTTGGGTCTGCGATATTTTTTATGGGGACTAAAAAGACAGTGGTTGAGCTCGCTTTAAGCATCGCTTCTTTTACATACGGCGGATTACTTGGTTCATTTTTGCTCGGTATCTTATTTAAGAAAGTTGATGAAATAGACGCGATAATTGGTTTTATATTCGGCATCGTTATTATGATTTATGTCATTTTGAATACGAAGATCGCTTGGACATGGCATACTCTGATTGGCGCAGGGACTGCAATTATTGTTGGGAATGTTGTTTGGTTTATAAGGTCAAAAGTTGGAGGCAAAAGTTTGAGTTAGTTGAATTTTGGCTGTAAAAATTTTTAAATTTATCAAAAAATTTCTTCTAACTTAAAACCAAAATAAAAGCAGGAGGCGAAAATGAAGCTACCAAGATTTAAAAATGAACCTTTCACCGATTTCTCGAAACCTGAGAATCGGAAAAAAATGGAAAAGGCTCTCGCAAAAGTTGAGAGCGAACTTGGGAAGGAGTATGACATTATAATCGGTGGGGAAAGGATAAAGACTGAGGAGAAATTTTACTCTTATAACCCATCGAATAAAAAGCAAGTTGTTGGAATTTTGCAAAAAGGAAATGCTGAAATTGCAAAGAAAGCAATTGAGGTTGCAAATGATGCGTTTAAAGAGTGGGGAATGACAAAGCCTGAGTATAGAGTTAAGATAATGTTAAAAGCGGCGCAATTATTGAGAAAGAGAAAATTTGAATTCGCAGCGTGGCAAGTTTTCGAAGTTGGAAAAAACTGGGCTGAGGCAGATGCAGATGTAGCGGAGGCTATAGATTATCTTGAGTATTATAGCAGATGGGCTCTTCATTATGCCAAAGGCGCTCCTGTTGTTAAATATCCTGGAGAAAAAAATGAGATGATCTATATACCGCTTGGCGCTGGTGTGGTTGTGCCGCCGTGGAATTTCCCGCTTGCAATTTTGCTCGGGATGACGGTTGGAGCTCTCGTCACAGGGAATACAGTTGTCCTTAAACCATCGAGTGATTCCCCAGTCATTGGGGCAAAGTTTTATGAGTTGATGAAAGAAGCTGGACTTCCGGATGGAGTTTTAAACTTTGTTACAGGTCCGGGTTCAACCGTTGGGGATACACTTGTTGCACATCCAAAGACAAGATTTGTGGCATTTACTGGTTCGAAAGAAGTTGGAATCCATATTTATGAACTTGCTTCAAAAGTTCAACCTGGGCAAATTTGGCTTAAGCGTGTTATAGCTGAGATGGGTGGAAAAGATGCTATCATAGTTGATGATGAGGCAGATCTGGATTCAGCTGTTAAGGGGGTTGTTGTTTCCGCTTTCGGGTATCAAGGGCAAAAATGTTCCGCAGCTTCAAGAGCAATAGTTGTTGAAAGCGTTTATGATAAATTTATCGAAAAACTTGTTGCTGAAACGGAAAAACTTGAAATCGGACCGGCAAAAGATAATTATCCAGTTGGACCTGTTATAAATGCTGGAGCTCAGCAGAAAATTTTATCTTACATTGAAATCGGCAAATCCGAGGGAAGGCTTTTGACAGGTGGTGAAGCGGTAAGACAAGACGAGGGATATTACATAAAACCAACTATATTTGCTGATGTTGACCCCAAGGCGAGAATAGCTCAGGAGGAAATTTTCGGTCCAGTTCTCGCAGTTATAAAGGCGAAAGATTTTGACCACGCACTTGAAATCGCAAATGACACGGAATATGGATTGACCGGCTCTGTATATACAAGGAACAGAAAGAAAATTGAGAAAGCGAAAAAGTTATTCCATGTCGGAAATCTTTACATCAATCGTAAATGCACCGGTGCTATAGTTGGAGTTCATCCGTTCGGTGGCTTTAATATGAGCGGAACGGATTCAAAGGCCGGAGGACCTGATTATCTTTTGCTTTTCTTACAAGGCAAGTCGATATCTGAAAAAGTAAAATAAAACAAAAGTCGCACTTCAATGAAAATACACGAATATCAAGCGAAGGAAATTTTGAAAAAATTTGGAGTTGCGGTTCCCAAAGGTCGAGTTGCTTTTACGCCTGAAGAAGCGGTTGAAGTTGCAAAAGAAATTGGAGGAAACATTTGGGTTGTAAAAGCACAAATACATGCAGGTGGCAGAGGAAAAGCAGGTGGGATTAAACTCGCAAGAAGTTACGATGAAGTTTATCAGCATGCTAAAAATATGCTTGGTTCAAAACTTGTAACTTATCAAACCGGTCCGGAAGGTAAAATCGTTAGAAAAGTTCTGGTCGAGGAAGGTTTAAGCATTCAAAAGGAACTTTATGTTGGTGTAACTCTTGATAGGACGGTTTCAAGAAATGTGGTGATGGTTTCGACAGAGGGCGGGGTTGAAATTGAGCAGGTTGCTGCGGAAAGCCCGGAGAAAATTTTGAAGGAATATGTCGACCCTAAAACTGGATTTATGCCTTACCAAGCAAGGCGACTCGCCTTTGGGCTTGGTCTTGAAGGTGAAGCGTTTAAAAATGCTGTTAAATTTTTGATGGCTTTGTACAAGGCTTATGAAGAAACCGACGCATCTCTTGCGGAGATTAACCCGCTCGTCCTAACGACAGATGGACAAGTTTTAGCTCTTGATGCGAAGATGAATTTTGACGATAACGCTCTGTTCCGTCATCCTGAAATCGTTGAATTAAGAGATATCGATGAAGAAGACCCGCTTGAAGTTGAAGCTTCGAAGTATAATTTGAACTACATTCGTTTAAATGGAAATGTCGGTTGTATGGTCAATGGGGCTGGACTTGCTATGGCTACCATGGATTTGATCAAACTCGCTGGTGGGGAACCTGCAAACTTTCTTGATGTCGGTGGCGGAGCAAAAACTGAAACCGTTGAGCAAGGATTTAGGATAATTTTATCTGACCCAAATGTAAAAGCAATTTTGATAAATATATTTGGTGGAATAGTTCGATGTGACCGTGTCGCAACAGGAGTTGTAGAAGCAGCTAAAAAAGTCGGTGTGAACGTTCCCGTCGTAATAAGGCTTGAGGGAACGAATGCTGAGGAAGGCGCGAGGATATTGAGAGAATCGGGATTGAACTTTATCGTCGCAGACGGATTTAAAGACGCAGCTGAGAAAGTTGTTAAGGTTTTAAGCGAACTTGGAATAAGTAAGCAATAGTGAAAAATTCAAATCGTTTTCCAAATGTCAAAAAGGCTGATAACTGAAAAAACAGTTGTCGATTTTTATACTCAAGGTAAAACTGAAATCGAAATCGATAAAAATACCATTGTGACGCCTTCTGCAAGGGACAAAGCCTTGCAGTTGAGGATAAAGTTCGTCGAAAAAAGCGAAACCCAACAAAGATTTAACTACCCATTAAAGCCCGAGACAAAATTAGATGCGAAAAAAGTCGTAGCCATTGCAAGTGATCACGCTGGATTTAAATTGAAAGAGGAACTCAAAAAATTTATCTCTGACCTTGGATATTCTGTTCTCGACCTTGGGACGAATTCCGAATCGCCGGTTGATTATCCGGATTTCGCTTATGCAGTTGCTTATGCAATTATATCTGGGAAAGCATGGCGTGGTTTGGTAGTTGATGGGACCGGGGTTGCTTCCGCAATTGTTGCAAACAAAGTCCCAGGGATAAGAGCTGTATCTTGTCATAATGAATTTACTGCAAGGATTAGCAGGGAACATAACGATGCTAATGTCCTAACGCTTGGAGCGAGAGTAATTGGGAGTGAGCTTGCTAAAGAGATTGTAAAAATTTTTCTCGAAACAAATTTTGGTGGCGGCAGACATCTTCAAAGATTGAACAAAATTTTTGAGATTGAGGGAAAATATCTAAAGCAAAGGTGAATAATTTGAAATGCCAAAAGCAATAGGTAGCCTGATAAAGAAGGACCAAGCCTTCTTTGAAAATGAGGATAATATGAAAAACTTGCTGCGGGTTCTGAAAGCGAAAGCGGAACAGATAAAACTCGGCGGAGGAAAGGACGCAATTGAAAAACAGCACAAAAGAGGAAAGTTAACAGCAAGGGAAAGGATTCAAAAGCTAATAGACCCCGGAAGCGAATTCCTTGAAATTGGTTTGTTCGCTGGCTATGGAATGTATGAAGAATATGGAGGTGCTCCGTCGGGCGGGGTTGTCGTTGGAATTGGTAAGATTCATGGTCGGGATGTTGTAATAGTTGCGAATGATGCAACTGTTAAGGCGGGCGCATGGTTTCCTATCACATGTAAGAAGAATCTCCGCGCTCAAGAAATCGCTATGGAAAATAGGATACCAATTGTCTACCTCGTCGATTCAGCCGGAGTTTTTCTTCCTTTGCAAAGTGAAATCTTCCCGGATAAAGAACACTTTGGGAGAATTTTTAGAAATAATGCTATTATGTCTTCAATGGGAATACCTCAAATAGCTGCTATTATGGGACCTTGTGTCGCGGGTGGAGCATATCTTCCGATTATGAGCGATGAGGCGTTAATAGTCGAAGGAACTGGTAGCGTTTTTCTAGCTGGACCTCATCTTGTAAAAGCAGCTATAGGAGAGGAAATTGACATAGAAACGCTCGGCGGAGCCACAGTCCATAGCGAGATAAGTGGGGTCACAGATTATAAATGCAAAAACGATGAAGAAGCGATTGAAACAATAAGAAGCATAATTTCAAAACTTGGGGAAACACCTAAAGCAGGATTTAATCGCGTTGAACCAAAGCCACCCAAATATGACCCGTATGAAATTTACGGAATCATCCCTAAGGATATCTCTCGACCTTATGATATGTATGAGGTTTTAGCGCGAATTGTTGACGATAGTGAAATTGACGAATATAAAGCTGGATATGGGAAAACGCTTATATGTGCATATGCCAGAATTGATGGTTGGGCTGTTGGAATAGTTGCAAATCAAAGGTCTATTGTAAAAACGAAACTTGGAGAGATGCAAGTAGGAGGAGTTATTTATTCAGACAGCGCGGATAAGGCAGCAAGATTTATTATGAATTGCAATCAAAAGAAAATTCCTCTTGTTTTCTTTCAAGATGTCACCGGATTTATGGTTGGGAAAAGAGCAGAATGGGGTGGGATAATAAAAGATGGAGCAAAGATGGTCAACGCGGTCGCAAATAGCGTCGTCCCGAAGTTTACTTTCATAATTGGGAATAGTTTCGGTGCCGGAAACTATGCGATGTGCGGTAAAGCGTATGACCCAC
>JBEPZK010000064.1:5323-9397 GCA_041640855.1 Candidatus Kryptoniota bacterium | reverse complement strand
CTTGGAGTGTATGATTATAGAAAACTCTCATATAAAAGATTCTTATTAGGTTTTGGTGGTCCTCTTGGTTCAAGTCCTGAGGCTTTGAGATTTTTCATCTCCGCTGAATACAGAGCTAAACCGACAAGAATTCCGACGATTGAAAGAGTTCAGGTTTATCAAAATTATACATTGACGCTTTCTTGGAATCCAATCCCAAGGCATAAATTTAAACTTATGGGAATGTATCAATATTATCGCGGTGGTTTGTTCTCGGGTTCGGATGATATACGATGGGCTGGGAGAGATGGCTCATGGAAATATGTTCTTGTTACAGATTCACCAAGGGATGAGATAACAACGACGCAAAGTTTCACATGGACGTTCGCTATAAATCCAAAATCATTTTTTGAGTTAACAGCGTATCATTCGAGAGAAAGATATGTAGTTCTTGTTTTGCCGGTTCCGCAAAGACCCAGTTATTTAAGGGATGATGTATGGTCAATTCCACCTGGACCTTGGGACGAGGGTTATAGAACAGTTTATTCGTTTACTACTCTTTATGGTCAAGATGCGAAAACCGACGCTTGGAGCATTTACGGTGACTATACAAATCAGATAACCCCGAGATTACAGGTAAAGGCGGGATTTAAATTTAATTACTGGGACACTTATTATAGCGCTGTTTCAAGTTTTGCAGCAAATGCTTTCATCTCAAGAACTGGTTATGCTGAGTATTACAAGGCATTTCCATATTATATCGCTGGTTATGCACAAAGTAGATTTGAATACGAAGGAATGGTTGCAAATGTTGGGGTTAGATTAGATGGGTATAATTTCAATACAGAGATACCATACGACAGATTTAATCCATTTTATCCGGCTCTTGGTGCTGAGGCTATCGGCGATCCAAGAACCAAGAAAACGAGAGGATATTTTCGAATTTCACCGAGATTTGGTTTGTCTTTCCCAATTGGGGAAAATACCGCATTTAGATTGCAATATGGACATTTTTATTCGATGCCGACTTTCAAAGAAGCTTTGATGAAAACGACAGAGTTAGGGTGGATAGCTTATGGGAATGGAAATCTTGGTCCTAAACAAACAATAAGTTATGAATTTGGGATTCAACATAGTTTCAGGAACACGCACAGAGTCGATGTAGTTGCATACTATAATGATAGGGTAAAGCAGGTCGGCACGCTTTACATTTATGCTCCGAGCGCTGGGATAAGAAGGCAAAAAAGATATGTTACTTACGAGAACAATTCTTATGGTGCATCTAAAGGAATAGAGATAACAATTGACAAGGTTGCCCCAGGGCGATGGGGTTATAGGTTAACATATAGTTTATCAAGGACGACATTTGGATATTACGGTCCGAGGTCCTTGTGGTCAGATGACCCAAATGACCCGCGAAATTATCAAGAGAGAAATCAAGCAAACGATTTCTTGTCCTACGATGATAGAACGCATACGTTTAGAGCTTTGGTAAGTTACAATGTTGAGAAAGGAGGTGGAGTTGAAATTTTCGGGCTTAAACCGTTTTCTGATTTTACTGTTAGTTTAACATATTCAGCTCAAAGTGGGACACCTTTCACCTATGTTACAAGTTATGACGAGTTTAAGGATATCGTAAACAACCGTCGTTATCCTCTCGAGGCTAAAGTTGACCTTAACATAACTAAAAGAATTTACTTTGGGAAGCAGAGCATATTTGTTGGCCTGCGGATTATGAACTTGTTTAATAACAAGTGGTTAACCCCGTTTTCTTCGCAAGATGATTTAAGGGATTGGGTTGAAAGGAATATAACGCCGGATAAATTAAAGCCAGGAGAAGACCCGCTCAATCCAAGGGCAAGTTATAAGTTTAATTACTTTACAACATATCGGAATGTTCCAAGGGAAATTTACCTCTCAATCGGTCTCGGATTTTAAAAGAAAAAAGGTTTTTAAATGCGGTTAAAAATTTTCGGATTGTTCTTGATTTTATCGTTTCAATTGAACGCACAAGTCGACGCACCTCTACTTTATTTCAAAAGGGGGATGCTTTGGGAATCGTTTTATTACGGAAAAATTTGTCCACCGTTTAATAACTGGCAAAGGATTAATTATGGGATGGATTGGCCTGGATTTGACCCTGAATGGATTGGCGCGGATATCGGAGGCCCAGCGTCGCATTTGGTCTCGGGTGGTTTTATAATCGCTGGTCTTGATTCGAGTGGAAAAGTTATCGCAGCGGAAGATTGGGCTATGTATGCTGGCACGGTTTCTCCAGAGCAAGGGGCAAAGTACAAGGTTAAAAAACATACGAAAATAGAAAATCACTGGCAAACAAAATTTTCTGGTCCTGAAGAAATCATTGAGACAGTCTGGGAATACAACCAGGATTATCAACCTACTTATCAAGGAGATAAACCTTTGCCAATTAGGGTTGAGAGAAGAGCGATGCAATGGAGCGGTTCTCAAGCGGATGAAAATTACATCATCATAGAGTATGTTATAAAAAACATAAGCAATGAATTGAGCCCAAGCGATAAATTTGGCCTTTACAATGCGACGATTTACCGATTATATATTCTCTTCACATACGCATTTTCTATAAATTCAAGGGCATGGAGGATTCTTTTTTATCCTCAATACAGCGAAGGGGCACGAAATAATCGTTTCTTTTTTATTCCAACCGAAAGACTTTTATTTGGTTATGCGGACGATTTCCCTGCAACTGCAGGGAGAAATGAAAAATATGGATATTACGACCAGGGTGGACCGCAAAGGCAAGGTGAATGGCTTGCGCCAGGATATCCAGGGTTAAAATTTTTGTATATTTCTCCAGATAGCACGGGTAGAGCAAATAGAATAAACGGCTATGCGTGGTCTGCAGCTGATGATAGAATTGATTTGTATGGACCATTTGGAACAGCTTTAACAGGACTTGAGGGAAGATACGCTATATGTAAAGACCCGCGTAATGCAGCTTCTTCTGTCGTTTCGCCTGCCGACCCGATATGGACTACAAGAAGGATGTGGTCTCTTGTATCCCTTGGACCTTGGACATTGAAACCTGGTGATACAATAAAAATTGTAACTGCAGAGGTAATTGGGGGAATTTCTTATAAAGAAGCAATTACTTCCGGAATTGACGCTGGTTACGTTGGAAATAAAGGTTATAATGGACTTTTGAAAAATGCTCAACGTGCGCAGTTTAATTATAACAATGGTTATAACGTTCCCGACCCACCACCAGCACCGAGATTTACAGTGCGTCTTTTCGATGAGAAAGAAGGAGTAATAGCAAACGTAATTGAATGGCCTGACTCAGTTGAGGCAATTCCTGACCCTGATTATTCTGGTCAGGAGGCTTATGACCTTGTCGGCTACAGAATTTATCGCTCGAACTATTTACCAATCGGACCTTGGGAATTGATAGCGGATATTAAAAAAGGCGATTCAAATTTTTATGACCCTGTTAAACGAAAGTATAAATTCATAGACACTGCGGTGACCATTGGATTTAGCTATTATTATTCGATTACAAGTTATGACACAGGGCATGCTTATTGGCCGCCAAACCCAAGTGCTCGTTTCCCGGAGACAAATTCAAATCGCGTTCCACCGATGGAAAGTTCAATTTTTGCAAATAGAATGACGCTTCCTTTTAAAGCTACGATCCCGGCAACGAATGAGCTCGATAAAATTCTCGTTGTCCCGAATCCATTTATCGCTCGCTCTGGATTTTTGAATCCTAGAGATGTTGATGTGATTCAATTTGTCAACATACCGAGCCCATGCACAATAAGAATTTACACAATTCGAGGTGACCTTGTTAAAACAATTCATCACTCAGATGGTTCTGGCATTGCGTCATGGAATCAAGTTACCGACTACGGTCAATATGTGGAAAGTGGTATTTACATTTATCATATAGAAACACCAGATGGCAAGAAGAAAATTGGTAAATTCGCAATAATAAGATGAGGGCGAAGATGAGAAAAACACTACTTCTCGTTGCTTTAAATTTCCTTTTTTGTTTTTTGTTTTCGCAAGATTTTAAAAAAGTTGGCACAACTGGATACGTTTTTCTTGAGATTCCTG
>JBEPZK010000064.1:0-5223 GCA_041640855.1 Candidatus Kryptoniota bacterium | reverse complement strand
TTGAGTATACATTCAGAAACTTTTTGAGTTTAAGGGGTGGATATAAGTTCAACTATGATGAGGAAAACTTTACGTTTGGGTTTGGTCTGAATGGCATTGGAGCTGGGATTCCGATCAACCTTGATTTTGCCTTTGTCAATTTCTCACGACTTGGCTCGGTGATAAGGGTCGGGGTTGGGGCTGAATTTTAGTATATCATTTGGCAAATTCGAGCAAAAATGTTATTATGACATATCAGGTGTGTGAAGGCTCCACCTGAATTTTTAAATTAAGAGGTTTATTTGTGCTATGAGAATTTCAGGAAATGAAGAGAGGGCTTATTTTAATTTTGACCTCTTCAGCGAACAAAAGGAATACCGCGAGGTAAATTATAACTTTGTCAATAGGACATTCCCACACGAGCAGATTAAATTGGGCAAAGACATAGTAATTCTTGATATCGCTTGTGGAACGGGGCTTATCACATCGATTTTGGTTGAAATTGCAAACGGTAGAAAGTGTAAAATCATCGGGATTGACCCTAACCCTGCTTCGATTAATATCGCGAAAAATAAGGTCAAATCGTTGGGAGAGACGAAGGTCGAGTTTTATGAATCTTATGCAGAGGAAATTTCAAGCTTTATTAAACCCGAAAGCATTGATGTAGCGTATTTTTGCAATGCAATCCATGAAATACCAACAGAAGATGCGAAGAACAAATCTCTTTCTGCGATTGCTAAAGTTTTGAAGTCAAAGGGCAAACTTTTTATAAACAGTGCATTTACAAAAGAATCGTACACTGCTGATACTATCAAGTTCTGGGGCATGCTTAAACTCCTTGCGTTTCAAGCTCTTGGTAAAAAGAGGGATAAAAATGCGCCTTCATTTGAAGTTTTGTCTATTGAAGATTATAAGCAAAAAATTGAAAAAGCCGGCTTTGCGGTCGAGGAGATAAACTCTGTGAGAGTTGAATTAAGTGAGAAAGCGATGCTTGCAATTTGTGAATACGATGCTTTCATAAAAGGTGTTTTCATCGATATGGAGGATTCAGATAGTTTCTCACTTCGGCAGAAAAGCGAGGCGTTAAAGTTCGCAGTTAAAACGATACTTGTTCAAGTCAGGGAGAAACTCCCAAATTTCAATCCATTTGTCAGAAATTGGATTGAGTTTTCGTGCGTTAGGATTTAATTTGAATTTTTTGAATACGTTTTTTATTTTTGAAAAAATTTTGCGGAGGCGAGGATGAGGATCAAGGAGAAAATAATGAATGAGGCTGACATCGAACGAACGCTTAATAGATTAGCTCACGAAATTATTGAAAGGAACCGAGGCTCGAAAAATCTCGCTATCGTCGGGATAAGAACGAGGGGAGAGTTCCTCGCAAAACGACTTGCGGAGAAAATTTCCAAACTTGAAAATAACCAAATCCCAGTCGGGGTTCTCGATATAACTTTTTACAGAGATGATGTCAGATTAAAACTTAAACAACCTGAGGTTAAAACGACGGAAATAAATTTCTCGATCGATGATAAAGATATAATCCTCGTTGATGATGTTTTGTTCACTGGGCGAACTGTAAGGGCTGCACTTGATGAATTGATTGATTTCGGGAGGCCTAAGACAGTTCAACTTGTCGTTTTAATCGACCGTGGAAATCGGGAACTTCCGATACAAGCTGATTTCGTCGGGAAAAAAGTTGAAACGAATTTAAGAGAGAAGGTTAAGGTCAACCTACGGGAGGTGGATGGAGAGGACTCCGTTTATCTAATTGAGTATGATTGAAGCCGAAACCAAACGGTTTCGGCTTTTTTGTATAAATAAAAGGGCAACAAAACTATGGCACTTAAAAGTCGTCATCTCCTTGGGCTTGAGCAAATGCCGAAAGAAGATATCGAATTAATTTTGAACACTGCGGTTTCTTTTAAAGAGGTTCTCGATAGACCAGTGAAAAAAGTCCCAACTCTTCAAGGTAAAACGATTGTGAATTTGTTTTTTGAAAGTTCTACCAGGACGAGAATTTCTTTTGAACTTGCGGAGAGAAGATTGTCAGCGGATGTTGTGAATTTTACAACTGCCGGAAGCAGTATCGCGAAGGGCGAAACTTTTAAAGATACCGTTAAAAATATCGAGGCTATGAAAATCGATATGGTCGTGATAAGACATCCTTCGCCCGGCTCAGCACATTTCCTCGCAAAGGTAATCGATGCAAATGTTATAAATGCCGGCGATGGAACACACGAACATCCAACCCAGGCATTGCTTGACATCTTCACGATGCGTGAAAAATTTGGACATATTGAAGGATTAAATGTTTGCATTGTCGGCGATATCCTGCACAGCAGAGTTGCAAGGTCAAATATATTCGGTTTGAAAACACTTGGAGCAAATGTCAGCGTTTGTGGTCCTGAAACATTGATTCCAAAGGATATTGAAAAACTTGGCGTTGAAATTTACCATAATATCGACGAGGTTATTCCAAAGGTTGATGTTTTGAACGTTTTAAGGTTGCAACTTGAAAGACAAAATTCCGCATTTATCCCATCCCTTCAAGAATATCACAAATTCTTCGGAATAACAAGAAAAAGACTTGAAAAGGCGACAAAGCCAATTCTCATTATGCACCCAGGACCTATAAATCGCGGAGTTGAACTTTCCTCAGATGTCGCTGATAGTGAACATTCGCTCATTCTTGAGCAAGTTACAAATGGGGTTGCAATTAGAATGGCGGTTTTATATTTGCTTGGGACAATGGCGAATTGAAAATAAAAATTGTTTTTCCCGTGAAAATACTTTTCAAAAACGCGCGCGTTATCGACCCAACTCGAAATTTTGATGAAACCGTGGACTTGCTCTTAATCGATGGGAAAATTGAAAAAATTGGCAAGATTGAGCCTGTTGAAAATTTTCAAGTTTATGATATGACTGGGAAAGTGATAGCGCCCGGTTTCGTTGATATGCATGTTCACCTCAGAGAACCTGGCTTTGAGCATAAAGAAACGATTGAAACTGGGGTCGAAGCCGGAGCAAACGGTGGGTTTACAACTTTATGTTGTATGCCAAATACGGAACCACCTATTGATGACCCGAGCGTCGTTGAATATGTTAAAAGAAGGGCAATGGAATCTCTTGGTGGGATCGTTGATGTGTTTCCAATTGGAGCTGTGACAAAGGGAAGGATGGGCAAGGAACTTGCGCCGATTGCTGAACTTGTCGAAGCGGGGGTTGTTGGTTTTTCAGATGATGGAAATCCTGTGCAAGATTCTGGGGTTATGAGGAAAGCTTTTGAATATGTTAGCATGTTTGATAAAGTTATAATTCAACATTGCGAGGATAAAACCTTGAGCCAAAATGGAATGGCAAACGAAGGCTATTGGTCCACTTTACTTGGACTTGCACCGTACCCGAATATAAGTGAGGAAATTATTTTATATCGTGATCTTAAACTAATCGAATATCTTACACCGAAGATAAAAAATGTGAGATATCATGTCGCGCATATAAGTTTTAAAGGCTCCGTTGATTTATTGAGAAGGTATAAAGACAAAGGTTTCAAGGTGACCGCTGAAGTCACTCCGCATCATTTGCTTTTAACGGATGAAGATATTTGGAAATCAAATTATGACACGAATTTAAAAGTTAACCCACCTTTGAAAAGTAAGGAAGATGTTGAGGTTTTGATCGATGCGTTGAAAGATGGAACAATTGATGTCATTGCTACGGACCATGCACCGCATGCGCCTGAGGAAAAAGAATCAGATTTTGCATCCGCTCCATTTGGAATAATTGGACTTGAAACCGCTGTTGGGTTGATTTTGAGCGAGTTTGTGAATAAAGGAATTATATCGATTCAAAGAATGATTGAAATGTTTGCGATAAACCCGAGAAAAATTTTGGGTTTACCACAGGTTAAAATCGCTGAGGGAGAAACTGCAAATTTAACACTTCTCGACCCCGATGCGGAATGGAGCGTTGACCCAATCAAGTTCAAATCAAAATCGCGAAATTCGCCTTTTATCGGTTGGAAATTGAAAGGAAAACCGCTTGGGATTGTGAATAAAGGTAAAATTTTTTGGTCCTGTTTGTGAAACTTTTTAATCTCTTTTTTCATCTAATCTGTAAAAATAAAATTGTGATAGAGCGATGAATCTTGAAGACACAATCCTTTCCGCATATCATTCGATAAAGAGCAATCCGATGCGTTCGTTTTTGACAATTCTTGGGATAATTATCGGCGTTGCTGCGGTCATCGCTATGATAGCAGTTGGTCAAGGTGCGCAGTACTCTGTGCAAAAGCAGATCGAATCGCTTGGAACAAATGTTTTGGTTGTTTTCCCAGGTGCACCAACGCAAACTGGAAGAGTTAGAATGGAAGCGGGATTCACAAGTAGATTAACGATTGAAGATGTTGAAGCTATAAAAAATCAATGTGATGCTGTCGCTTATGTAACCCCAATCGTTAGAACAATGGCTCAGGTAATTTATGGAAATAATAACTGGAGAACCGGGATATATGGTGTTAATACAGATTATTTTCAAATTAGAGCTTGGGGACTTTCATCCGGAAGTTATTTTACAGAACAAGATGTCAAGGCAGGTGCAAAGGTTTGCGTTATAGGTCAAACGGTTAAAAATGCTCTCTTTGGCGAGGAAGATCCGGTTGGAAAAATTATAAGAATTAGAGATGTGCCCGTTAAAGTCGTTGGAGTTCTTGAACCGAAAGGTCAAAATGTTATGGGACAGGACCAAGACGATATAATCATCGCTCCTTATACAACGGTTATGTCGCGACTTTCGCGGTTTTATTTCATTGGCTCTATCCTAATTTCCGCTGTAAGTTCAAATTTACTTCCAGTTGCTCAACAGCAAGTAACGCAAGTTTTGAGAGAAAAGCATAAAATTCAACCATGGCAAGAGGATGATTTTACGGTTAGAACCCAAACTGAAATAGCTTCAACTGCCCAGGAGACATCAAGAATTATGACGATTTTGCTCGGAAGTATCGCATCTGTTTCGTTGATAGTTGGAGGTATAGGGGTGATGAATATAATGCTTGTCTCGGTCACCGAGAGAACAAGGGAAATTGGTATACGAATATCTGTTGGTGCAAGAAAAAGGGATATACTTTTTCAGTTCCTTCTTGAATCAGTTGTTTTAACTGTGACGGGTGGAATATTTGGAATAATTTTGGGAATTGTTTTATCGCAGATAATTTCAAATTTTGCTGGATGGCCTGTTTTTATCTCG
>JBEPZK010000063.1:0-9471 GCA_041640855.1 Candidatus Kryptoniota bacterium | reverse complement strand
GGTATTTTGCCTTTGACTTATGCATTGTATCAAAACTATCCAAATCCGTTTAACCCGGGGACAACGGTCGAATTTGAAGTTCCCGAATATTCAACTGTTAAATTGATTGTTTGGAATGCGCTCGGTCAAAAAGTTAAAGAACTTTATAATGGCGTTTCCGACCCTGGAAGATATAAAGTCTATTGGGATGGTAAAGATGAAAATGGGGATGTTCTCTCATCGGGCGTGTATTTCGTTACGATGTATGCAAGGTCGCTTGAAGAGAGCGAGAAAGAGTTCACAATGACGAGAAAAGCTTTGTTGATGAAATAAAAAGAAATAAAAAATTTTATGTGAAAAATTTAAGGGGCGTCATCAGACGCCCCTTTTTTATTTTAGATTAAAACGGAGTTCTGCCTCTAAATTGGAATGGCTGTTGTTGAGGTGATGCTGGTGTTGATGACGCTGTCGTCAGCACGTAGCCAGTTATGATTTCATCGCCTTCTTTAAGGTTTCCACCTATGACTTCTGTATAATTTCCATCTGTTATGCCCAATCTTGCAAATACTGGTTTTGGATTTTTATTTTCGTCGAGAACCCAGATGATAGCACGATTTCCACCTGGACCAAATCCGCTGGGTCTCCCTCCACCACCTGGATTTTGGAAGAATCCAAATCCGCCTTCACGAGTACCACCGCCTTCTTGTTCTCTTCTTTTTGCAAATTCTTCACGTCTTTTTTGCATCTCTTGCATAGCTTTTGCAAATCGTTTATCTTCAGGGTCGGGTCTAAATCTTAATGCCTGATTTGGAATTCGCAGGACATTCTCTCTTTTATCAATTAAAATTCTGACATTTGCGGTCATCCCCGGTCTTAATTTCAAATCTTTGTTCTCCACGTCGATTATCACGGTATAGTTTATTACATTTTGGATGTTTATGGGCTGAAGGCGAACTTGTGAAACTTTTCCAACGAAAGTTTCATCAGGGTATGCATCAACAGTGAAGAAAACAGTTTGCCCAGGTTTTACCTTGCCAATATCTGATTCGTCAACATTTGCTTCAACTCTCATTTTTCTTAAATCGTTCGCTATTGTAAATAAAGTTGGGGCTTGCAAACTTGCTGCAACGGTTTGACCAACGTCGACATTTCTTGATATCACAATTCCATCGATGGGTGAATAAATTGTTGAATATTTCAAATTAACACGCGCTCTTTCAAGTTGAGCCTCCGCGGATTTAAGCTGAGCAAGCGCAACTTCATAATTTGTCAGAGCTTGGTCGTAGTCCGCTTGAGAGACGAGGTTTTTTGCGTAAAGTTCTTTTATTCTATCTAAATCTCGCTTCGTTTGATTTACCTGAGCCTTTGCACGCTCAACTTGTGCTTCAGCGTCCCTGACTTGTGCTGAAAGAAAAGTTGAGTCGATCTGGGCTAATATCTGTCCCTTTTTAACTACATCGTTGAAATCAACGTAAATTTTCGCAATCGTTCCAGTGACTTGAGTTCCAACTTGGACGAGCGTTACCGGGTTTAATGTCCCGGTCGTTGTGACATAGACTTCAATGTCTCCAATGTCTGCTTTAGCAGTTTTAAGTTGGAGAGTTTTTGTCTCTTTATTATTTAAATAAAATGCAACCGCTAATCCAGCTATCACTAAAATTGACGCAATTATTATAATTCGAATTGTTTTTCTCTTCATTTTACCTTCGTTTTGTTTTTTCTTTTATCATTTCCTCAAACTCTGAGCGTTGCTCTGGCGTGAGTATTGCCCTTATCGAGTCATGGAGCGCGTTCTTTAAAGAATCGAACTTTGGGCGAAATTCTTTGCTTAAATTTTTAAATTGATTTTGAGACCAACTCAAAATTGAATCAAGTCGAACTTGTTGTTCTTTGTTTAAGTTCAATCGCTTTACAAGTTCTTCTCTGTAGTTTCTCTCTTTTGGGGGGTTATATAAATTCATAAAAACAAACCTATCGAGGACAACCCCAACAACGATGCCAATCAGAATGCATACTGCTATGAAAACCATTGCTTTGGTTTTATTTCCCATTTTTGCCTCCGTTTGATAGAGTTAGTTCAAGAATTTCCTCTTTTGATAGGTTCTCGTTGGAAGAAATGATCTTGTGAACTGCTGGTGTTTCGTTTAAAATCACATCTTCAACTTTGAAAGAGCCTCTGTTTGATATTAATTCAAAACCAAGCAGTATAAAAAGTAGAAGAATCAAGGCAAATGCAAGTTCTTTTGAAAAGTTTATGGCGTAATCCCAGAAGGTTTGTTGAGTTTTTCTTTCTTTCAATTGTGCCTGAATTCGGGCAAATAGATATGGTGAGACTTCAACGGAGTTTTCTTTTAGTGTTGCTTTTACAAGTTTGTGAACTTTTACAAGTTGCGAACATTCATCGCACAATTTTAGGTGATTTTCTATAAAATCAGTGTGTTTTTTCAACTCGCCATCTATGTATTCGGAGACAAGTTTTTTAATTTTGTTGTGTTTCATTTTAGGAGCTCCTTATATTCTTTTAGATATTCAGCGAGAAGTTTTCTTGCTCTGAAAATTCTTGATTTCACAGTTCCAATTCTTATTTTCAAAATTTTTGCTATCTCTTCGTAAGATAAATCTTCAAACTCGCGCAACACTATGACGGTTTTATATTCCGCAGGGAGTTTAGATATCGCGTTTTCAATTATTTCACGCATCTCCCTTCTTTCAAAGGTTTTTTCAACCGGCGAATAAGATGGTTCAGATTTGGGATTTTGGCTAACGATGTTGTCAAGCGAAAAAGCCCTTGAACGTTGTCTTTTTCTGATTTCATCAATGCAAATGTTAACCGTTATCCGATATATCCAAGTGTAAATTGCAGAGCCAAATTTGTAATCTTTTAACGATTCCATAACTCTTAAGAAGACCTCCTGAGTTAAGTCTTCAACGATGTCTTGGTCTCCGATGATTTTGAAAATTAAGTTTGCGACCTTGTTTTGATATTTTTTAACGATATATTCAAACGCTTTTTCGTCACCGTCCCTTGCTCTCTTGACTATCTCGTTCTCGTCGAGCGTTTTAAATCGTTCTTCTGTCACTTCTTTAATTGAGACGATTTAATTTTGGTTGAGTTCCTTGAATGTTAGAATTCGTCGGTTTGTTCTCTCCAAATCTGCGCGCCCAAGCGTTGAAGCTTTACCTCGATTTTTTCGTATCCCCTGTCAATATGATAAATTCTCAAAACCTCGGTTTTTCCTTCCGCGATAAGCCCTGCAAGGATTAAAGATGCGCTTGCTCTTAAATCAGTAGACATAACTTTTGCTCCTTTAAGTTTTTTTACGCCTCGGACTACCGCGACATTTTCATTTACTTCGATATTTGCACCAAGTCGGATAAGTTCAGGGACATGTTTAAATCTGTCGTAAAATATTGTCTCTGTTATTACAGAGGTTCCATTTGCTATAGACATCAAAGCAATCCATTGCGCTTGCATATCAGTTGGGAAACCTGGATAGACCGCTGTGGTCACATCAACCGGTTTAATTTCGTCCGGGGCTTCGAGTTCGACGAAATTCTCACCAATTATTAGATTACAACCGGCGTCTTCAAGTTTAAGGAGAACCGCTTCAAAATGCGTCGGATTGCATTTTTCAATCCTTATTTTTCCGCCGGTTATGGCTCCAGCGACGAGAAACGTTCCTGCTTCAATTCTATCTGGAATTGTGACGACGTCCGCTGGGTGAAGTTCGTCAACCCCTTCGATTTCAATTTTATCCGTCCCAAGCCCATCAATTTTTGCCCCCATCGAAATTAAAAACTCACCGAGTTGGACGATCTCTGGTTCTTTTGCTGCGTTTTCTATTATCGTAGTTCCTTTTGCAAGGACAGAAGCCATCATTATATTTCCAGTTGCCCCGACACTTGGCTTATCCAGGTGAATTTTCGTCCCATGTAATTTTTTCGCCCTTGCCACTATGTAACCTGAATCGAGTTCAACTTCAGCTCCAAGTTTTCTTATCCCTTCGATATGCAAATCAACTGGTCTTGGTCCCCAGGCACAGCCCCCGGGCAGTGAAACTTTCGCATAACCAAACCTTCCTACAAGAGGGCCCAACACATAGATGGAGGCTCTCATTTTTTTGACAAGTTCGTACGGCGCTTCATATTTTGAGATATTTTCGGTGTTGATGGTTAAAATGTTGTTTTCAAATTTAACATCGATTCCCATTTCTCTTAAGACTTGGCTCATAGTTTTGACATCTCTAAGGTCGGGGGTATTGTAAATTTTGTAGGTTCCGCTCGCAAGTATTGTAGCAGGCATTAAAGCAAGGACGGAGTTTTTAGCCCCGCTTATTTCGACTGTGCCGGATAATTTTTGACCTCCAATTATAACGAATTTTTCCATTTGATTTCACCTTTCTTTTTTCTTTTGTCAAAATTCTCAAATTCAAACTAAAAAAACAAAAATCGAATTTAGATTTGTCCTGTTTTCCCGAAGCATTTTTGCAATACTTCCATTTTTTTAGTAATTTTGAATTGTGTAAATAAGGGAACTGAAATAAAAAGGCAATTGACAAATGGATTTTGGCGATAGATTTATTGAAAAAATCAAGATGGATTTGGAAGAGAAAGTTCTACCGTTCGTAGATAAGCCCGGCAGATATATTGGGAACGAATTTAATGTGATTGTAAAGCCTGACGCGAAAATTAGGATTGCGCTTTGTTTTCCGGATGTTTATGAGATTGGAATGTCATATATAGGTTTTAAAATCTTGTACAATATCGTCAACAAGTTGGATTGGGCGAGCGCAGAAAGGGTTTATGCCCCATGGGTGGATGCTGAGGAGATAATGAGAAGGGAAAGGATTCCGCTTTTTTCGCTTGAAACAAAAAGACCTCTTAAATTTTTTGATGTGGTTGGGTTTACGTTCCAATATGAACTTCATTATACGAACATTTTAAATATGCTTGACCTTGGTGGGATACCCATTTTTTCAAAAGATAGAACTGATTCTGACCCGAT
This sequence comes from Candidatus Kryptoniota bacterium, assembly GCA_041640855.1. GTDB lineage: Bacteria > Bacteroidota > Ignavibacteria > Kryptoniales > Kryptoniaceae > Kryptonium. Next base: position 4,487 of record JBEPZK010000063.1, on the reverse strand, counting down.
TGTTATAGCTGGTGGACCCGTGGCTTGTAATCCAGAGCCGATGTCTGCATTTATCGATGCATTTTTGCTCGGTGACGGCGAGACTTTGCTTCCGGAATTTCTCAAACTTGTTTATGAGATGAAAATGAATGGCGCAGGAAGAGATGAGATTTTGTTGACAGCGGCGAAAAAATTGCAAGGCGTTTATGTACCGAAATTTTATGAACCGATCTATGAGGATGGCAGATATAAGGGCATAAAAAAACTTCACGATGAATTACCACTTCCAATTAAAAGAAATGTCGTCCCTGAACTAAAACCCGAATATTACCCCGATAAACCTGTCGTCCCATTGATAGAGGTAGTTCACGATAGATTTCAACTTGAAATAATGCGTGGTTGTACTCAAGGCTGTAGATTCTGTAACGCGGGTATGATCTATAGACCCGTTCGCGAAAGACCTGTTGATGATTTGATAAGTGAGACGAGGCGTGTGATTGAAAATACCGGATACGAAGAGATGTCTTTCGTTTCGCTTTCAACCTCTGACTATTCTCTTTTGCCCGAACTTATGAGCAAAAATTATGATTTGGTGAAAGAAAAACGAGTAATGCCGAGTTTTCCATCTTTAAGACCTCAGACATATACTGAAGGAATTGCTAAGTTCATTCGCGAAGGTGGGACGAGTGGTTTGACGTTTGCACCTGAAGCGGGAACAGAAAGACTTAGAAGAGTTATAAATAAACAAAGCTCGGAGGAGGATTTTTATCGCGCTGTTGAAATAGCAATTGGTTATGGATGGAGGCTTGTAAAACTTTATTTTATGATGGGGCTCCCAACGGAAACATATGAAGACCTTGATGGGATTTTAAGAATTGCGGAAAATGTGATAAATATCGCGCGAAAGAAGAAAGTTTATAATATGGAAGTTCATGTTTCTGTTTCTCCATTTTCTCCGAAAGCCCATACGCCGTTTCAGTGGGAAAGGCAAAATTCAATTGAAGAACTTCTCGAGAAGACGAGATATTTGAAATCGAAGAACAAATATAGAAATATCAAGCTTGACATTCGCGACCCAAGAGTTACGACACTTGAAACGATACTTGGGCGTGGCGATAGAAGAATTTCAAATGTAATTTACTCTGCCTGGAAAAAAGGAGCGAAGTTTGACGCATGGACCGATAAGATGAATTTCGATGTTTGGATGGAGGCTATGGTAGAAAATTGTTTGAAAGTTGAGGACTATACACGCGAGTTTGGTAAAGATGAAGTTTTTCCGTGGGACCATATATTCATGGGGGTTTTGAAAAAATTTTTGTGGAGAGATAGGCAAAAAGCATATCAAGAGGCGATGATAGCTGATTGTAGACCTGAGGATATTTGCCATGCGTGTGGGGCTTGCGATTTTAAAAACGTCAAAATGCTCATAAGAAGTCAAATTGATAAACCTAAAGAGGTTAAACCCGGCAACGGCGAAGTTTTAAACATAGGTGAGGAATCAATTTGGATTGATAAATCCAAAGATGTAAAAGAAAGCAGACAAGTTAAAACTTACGCATACAGGATGAAATACACGAAAGAGGGATATTTAAGGTTCATTTCCCATCTTGATGTTGTGCGTTTGTTCAATCGAATTTTTAGGAAATCTGGGTTGAGAGTTGCTTATACTCAAGGTTTTCATCCGCTTCCAAAGTTTTCGTTTTCGCCGCCTCTTCCGCTTGGGTATTCAAGCCGGTGTGAATATCTTGATTTTGAACTAATTGAGAAACTTGAACCAGAAGATATTAAAAATCTTATCTTGCCCCATTTACCTGAAGGAATGAGAATCGTAGATATCAAACCGCTCGAAGGACAAAAAGGATCGCTCGATAAGCAGATAAATCTTTTTGAGTATAAAATTTATTTCACTTCGAAAAATTTAGAATTACAAATTTCTTCATTCCTTGCGAAAGATGAGGTTTGGGTAACAAAGGTTAACTCGAAAGGTAAACTTAAGAAAATAAATCTACGTAGGTATGTTGATGATATCACTATCGATGGAGATGGTTTTAGGTTAAGGGTAAGGCGGGATGATGATGGAGCTATGCCAAGGGTTGATTTGATTCTTGAGGAGATTTTGGGTTTAAACAAGGATGAGATCAGAAAAATTAAAATTGAAAGAATTGGGCAATTTATTTTGGAGGATGGATTAATTTACGACCCAATTATTTATTCGGACTACGAGAAAAACAAAGTAAGGGTTTTCTATGGTGAAGGAAATTTACATCAGCACGAAGGGCAAAGAAACACGGATAGCAGTCCTTGAAGATGGTCAACTTGCTGAATTGTTCTTTGAAAATCCGGAGCAAGAAAGGATGGTTGGAGATATCTACCTTGGTAAAGTTGCCAGGGTTTTGCCCGGGATCAAGGCTGCATTTATAAACATTGGGCATAAGCAAGATGCTTTTCTTCATTTTGCGGATATAGACCAGGCATCGATCGAGGAATATGCTGATTTACTCGGTGATGACACAAGTATTGATGAAGCTACAGAGATGAGCGTTGAGGAAGAGAAAGAATTGAAAACTTTGGAACCAATTGCATCGACTCAAACTGTAAAGGCTTCTGAGGTATATGCTCCTAAAAAATCTCATCTTTTAAAAAAGGGACAACCAATACTTGTACAAGTCATCAAGGAGCCCCTTGGTAGAAAGGGTGCCCGTGTGACGACGAGGATAACTTTGCCTGGAAGATTTCTCGTTTTGATGCCGTTTATGGAAAATAAGATTGGGATTTCACGAAAGATTCAAAATCCGAAGGAAAGAAGGAGATTAAGAAATATAATCAGGGCATTGCTTCCAAATAGTTATGGTGTGATAGTTAGAACCGCTGCGGAGGGTAAAGATACGAAAACTTTGCGTGGTGAACTTGAACAGTTGATCGCAACTTGGGAGAAAATTGAGAGGGCGATACCGAATGAGAAACCGCCAGCTTTGCTTTATAAAGACCTTGGCGTTACTTCAAGCGTGATGCGTGATTTGCTGACAAAAGATGTTGAAAAAGTTGTCGTCGATTCGAAAAATCTTTTCCGTGAAATTGTTGCTTATGCGAGATGGGCTGCCCCAGATATAGTCGATAAAATTGAACTTGACGAAACGAAAGATATTTTTGAAAAATATGGGATAAATAAAGAGATAGAAAATTCACTCGGCAGAAAAATTTATCTTCGCGGCGGTGCATATATCTTGATTGAACAAACTGAAGCAATGACGGTTATTGATGTCAACACCGGCAGATACGCGCCAAGGCAAAATCAAGAACAAGTATCTTTGAGAATTAACCTTGATGCGGCGAAGGAGATTGTAAGACAACTTAGGTTGAGGGATATCGGTGGTTTGATTGTGGTTGATTTCATCGATATGGAGGATGAAAGAAGTAAAAAACGGCTTTTCGATGAACTTCGCAAGGAATTTAAAAAGGACAGGGCTAAGGTAACGGTTTTGCCGATGACTGAGTTTGGTTTGATTCAAATAACAAGGCAAAGGGTTAGACCAAGCGTCTTTGAGAAGGTCAGTGAACCTTGTCCAACATGTGCGGGGACAGGAACGATTTTTCTTAGGAATTTGATTTTCAGAAGAATTGAAAGATGGTTTTCAAAGTTTAAAGCGATTTCGCCTGAAAGAAACTTAACTTTGAAGTTACATCCAATGGTTGCAAATTACATGAAATCAAGTTTGACAGGGAGATTGAAAATTTTGAAACTTATGTTGAGGCATTTTGTGAGAATTAAGGTTGAACCGGACCCAACGCTTTCGGTTGAAGAATTTAAAGTGATTTCAAATAAGACTGGGAAAGAGTTAACAGAAACAAATGTTCAAAATAAAGAGGGGCAATGATATGAAAATTTTCCTTGACACAGCAAACGTTGCCGAGATAAAAGAAGCGGTAAGTTGGGGCATAATTGATGGGGTTACAACAAACCCAAGCCTCATTGCGAAAGAAAAGAGAGATTTTAAAGAACTTCTTCAAGAAATTTGTTCAATCGTCGATGGTGATGTAAGCGCTGAGGTGATATCAACAGATTTTGAGGGGATGGTGAAAGAGGCGAGGGAATTGGTTAAAATTGCGGATAATATAGTTGTAAAAATACCGTTGATCAAAGATGGTTTGAGAGCGGTTAAATTTTTAAAAAGTGAGGGGATTCGAGCGAATGTCACGCTTTGCTTCTCCCCAACGCAAGCTCTTTTAGCAGCAAAAGCAGGTGCTTATTACATCAGCCCCTTTATCGGGCGTCTCGACGATATATCAAGCGATGGGATGAACCTCGTCAGACAAATCGTTCAGATATACAAGAATTATAATTTTGAAACGAAAGTTCTTGTGGCAAGCGTAAGGCATCCGATGCATGTGGTTGAAGCAGCTTTGATAGGAGCTGATGTTGTAACTATGCCGTTTAAAGTTCTTGAGCAACTTATAAAGCATCCGCTTACCGATATAGGGCTTGAGAGGTTTATAAGTGACTGGGAGAA
>JBEPZK010000062.1:0-9656 GCA_041640855.1 Candidatus Kryptoniota bacterium | reverse complement strand
AATTTCAAAGCTTCGAAGAAAATGTTGTTTATTAAATAGTTTTATTAAATAGTTTCTTTAAAAGAATTTTTGTGTCAGGCTCAAGAATTCGCAAATTTTTGTTGACATTTGGTTCCGTATTTCCTATTTTTAAAGGCGAAGTTTATTTTTAAGGCAAAATAACCAAAAATTTTTGGAGGTGTTTTAAAATGAAAAGGTTAATTCTACCTCTTTTGGTTTTATTTGCGGTTGTTGAAATTGCTTCTTCGCAAGTAACTTGGCAACTTGTCTACAAAAACAAAGGAGTTGGGACGAAAGATACCATACTTGCTCAACTTGGACCCGGTAGGTCTGTGCTTGTAGCTGATATTAACGGTGATGGCGTTAAGGAAATTTACACAACTGCATATGTTGGACATAAGGTTATTCAATTTGAGGTCGTTGGAAATGATAGTGTTGAATTAAAGTATATCTTCCCCGATCAACCGTCGGCATTTTATTCTGAGCCAAGAGATATCCAAGTTGGCGATTTGGATGGCGACGGAAAACTTGAGATAATTTATCCTGTTGGGAGAACAAAGGCTGACTTTGTAAATCATGTCAATCAGAGAGGTTATCAAGTTTGGGAATGGAATCCAGCGACTTCCCAATTTGATGGACCTTATGTTATAATCCCAGATACAAATATGGTAAGATTTAGGCCTGAAAACTTTATCGTTGATGATGTCGATGGGGATGGGAAGCAGGAGTTGATTCATTTAGAATTTGCGTTTAATGGAATTGACGATGGAGTTCATATCATTTCGATTGAGGGAGATTTTGAAAGTGGATTTGCTACTGTGGTGAAAGAAGCGGTGTTTTTGACTGGTAAATTCAATATGGCTGTTTGCAGTGGAATAGTTGCCGATGTCGATGGAGATGGGAAGAAGGAGATATGGTTTATGGGGAATAATATAACTGGTAACGAGACGCCGTTGTGGTTTATAAAAGCTGTCGGTCCAGATACTTATGAAGCGGATACGACCAAAGTGATCGTATTGCAATCTGCAAACAGTTATCCTTTGAAGAAAATTGCAAAAGGTGATTTCGATAACAATGGGAGAGAAGAGGTATACTTCCAATTCTTTAGGGCGATAACAGTGGATGAAAGCATACCTAACACTATTTATGCCATTGGAAACCTTGACAATGTTGATAACTTCGATTTGACAAAGATTAATGTCATCTTCTCAGATACAACTGATAGGATGATGTACCTTTACAACTTGCAAAATATTGGGAATAAATATCTTCTCTTAGGTGGCTACTATGTTGTATATGAGGCTGAGTATCAGAGCGGTGCTTCGCCACTTGATCCATCTGGTTGGGTTGTTCGTAAGATAATCGATTATGATCCGGTTGATTCCACAGCAGGTGCTGGATGGAGCGGTGGAATTTGGCGTACAAGTGCAACAGATGACCTTGATGGAGATGGAAAGCCTGAAATAATACTTGTGCTTCAGGGAATTTCAGATAGTTTGAATAAATATTCTGAAAATAAAGTCTTGCGAATTTACGAGAAGACCGTCACAGGCGTTAAAGAGTGGACTGTTATAACTCCGGATGATTATGAGCTTTATCAGAATTACCCAAATCCATTTAATCCTGAGACGAAAATATCGTTTTATCTACCTGTTGATAAAAAGGTTAGTTTAATTATTTATGATATCACTGGGAGAGAGATCATCAGGTTAATCGATGAGCAAGAATTACCAAAGGGGAAGCACACTGTTGTTTGGGATGGTAAAGATAGGTATGGGAACCAGGTTGCAAGTGGAATTTATTTTTATACGCTTAAGTTCGGCAACTTTGCCAAGACTAAGAAGATGATGCTCGTTAAATGAGATTAACTGGCGTGCCTTTCGGCACGCCTTTTTATTTTTGTTGATGTGGGCTTGGGATGAAAATAGGCAAAAATTACCCCAATACTAAATTACTCTCCCAAATAATCGGGGGTAGAGACTTAGAATTAATCTAAACTTTTAACTAACGTTATCCTTCCTTTCTTGGTTAAGTGTACTCATTTCCAAGCAAGAACCTCGTTTAAAAATTACTGTAGACTTTAGGTTACCTAATTAGATGAAACTCTTGTTTGCGCATTTATAACTTTTTATATGTTTTATCAGTTTGATATACATATTCATGTCGTTGGGATGATGGGGGTCAGTTAATTTGTTGCAGTTTGGCAATTCGTTGAATAGATGATATTTTTTAGCTCTAGCCATATTAACATATTCTTAACTTACCTCTAATACTGCCTTAATTGTGGCCTTTTAATTTTATGGTGTAAAAATTTAAGGAGAGAGAAACTATGAAGTATTTAGCTACAAACAAAATGAGTCTGTCAAAGGCGGTTGGAGCAATTCAACTAATTCTGTTAATTGTTGGATTTATTTCGACCCAAATATTCGCGCAGACAAATAGGGGAACCATTAAGGGGATAGTTATAGATGCAGAAAGCGGTGAGCCGGTTGTCGGCGCCAATGTATTTCTTGTAGGCACTACGCTTGGGGCTGCGACCGATATGGAAGGTAATTATATAATCGCAAATGTGCCTGCGGGAAAATATGAAATGATTGTCAGTCACATTTTATATGCAAAAGTCAGGATACCCGATATTATCGTTAAGGGAGGTGAAGTTGTAGTACAAAAGGTAGTTTTGAAACCAAAAACAATAACAGTAGACGAAATAGTGGTGACCGGTAAAGCGGACGAATCGTATGAAGCAGCATTGTTGAACAAGCAGAAAAATTCTATTTCCATAAGCGATGGCATAAGTGCGGAACAGATAAAAAGAACGCCCGATGCCACCTCGAGTGACGCCTTGAAACGTATAACAGGGATTTCGATTATTGACAATAAGTTTGTTTTGGTCAGAGGTACAAGCGAACGTTATAGCAATGCTTTGTTGAACAATTCTCCTCTTTCGAGTACTGAGCCTGACAAAAAATCATTCGCATTCGATTTAATCCCTTCAAATCTTCTTACAAATACCGTAATAGATAAATCATATACCCCCGATAAACCTGGTGATTTCGCCGGAGGGTTGGTGAATCTTAATACCATCGATTTTCCGGACAAGCTGAAATTTAATATAGCGATTGACGGGTCGTTTATAAGCAATACATCTTTTAAAGATTTTAAGACTTATAATGGTGGGAAACTCGATTTCCTCGGTATTGATGACGGCTCAAGAAGTTTGCCCTCTTCAATTCCTTCAGATTTAAGCAAAGGAAATTATCCACCTGAAAAAATATTGGAATTTGCGAGAACATTGCCAAATAACTGGTTGATACATTCAAAGAAAGCCCCTCTAAACGGAGGATTCATGATTTCGCTTGGCGACGGTATTACATTATTCGGTTCCAATTTTGGTTTTGTCACTGCTTTTTCATACAAAAACAATTTTAGTAAAACTAACCTTGAGCGCAATGAATATGAATCGAGTGGGGAAACACGTTTTAGCTATACAGGTCAGCAATATAAATATTCTACTTTGTGGGGAGGGTTGCTAAATCTCAGTTATAAACTCAGCGACAATCATAAACTTAGCTTCAAAAACACCTATAGCCACACATCTGACGACGAAGTTTCGGAACTCAGGGGTGCTCAATATACCGATTCAGGTACGGAACAAATTCTAACAGCATTTAGATTTACTTCGCGTGGAGTCTATCTTGGGCAGTTATCAGGTGAGCATTATTTCGGGAGGTCATTTCAGGCTCAATGGAATTTATACAGGTCGATTTCGCATCGGAACGAACCTGACTACAGGCGTGTAATTTACGCTCGAGACCTTGGTAGCGATGACCAATTTGCTGCTGTTTTAGGTCCTCAGGTTAACCTTAAAAATGGTGGACGATTCTATTCAAAACTCAATGAGTTAACCACAGGTTTTGCGGTGGACTTCAGTATACCACTTGATAAGGTTAAGTTCAAAGTAGGCGGGCTATATGAGGACAAACATAGAAAATTTGGGTCGCGTTTGATCGGGACAATTATAAATGCACCAGGAAATGGTTATACAGATTTCAGACTTCTTTATTTGCCATTAGATCAGATTTTTAGTCCTGAAAATTATCGACGCAACGGTTTTTCCATTCAAGAATATCTCAATGGAACAAATAATTACAGTGCGGGTCAAACAATCTCTGCTTTCTATTTTATGTTTGAGTACCGTTTCAACTTTTTAGGTAGCAAGCTTAAATTGATCGGTGGCGCTCGTTTGGAGAATTCGAAACAAACACTCAAATCGCGAGACTTTTCCGATCAGAAAGATATTTTTGTTGAACATTTGAACAAGGATATTTTGCCATCTCTAAATTTGATTTATCAGCTGAACGAAAATTCAAACTTGAGGTTTTCTGTTAGTCAAACGGTAAATCGACCGGAATTACGAGAACTGGCTCCGTTTGCATATTTCGATTTCTATACCCAAACCTCAATACGGGGTAATAGTGATCTCAAACGTGCCATCGTAAAAAATTACGACTTTCGATATGAATCGTATCTTGGAATCGGCGAGATGATATCGACAAGTTTATTCTATAAAGACATAAGAGATGCTATAGAGCAGGTTGTTATTAGCGGGAGCGCTCTTGGTTCTGAAAGAACATTCAAAAATGCGGATAAAGCCATAGTATATGGATTTGAAATTGAGGGCAGATTTAAATTGGGTCGTATTTCAGGAGTTCTTTCGAATTTTTTCATAAACGGGAATTATACTCGTGTTAAATCGTCGGTTACCGTTAAAGGTACGGAGACAACAATTGCACGAAACGGCAGGCCTTTGCAAGGACAGTCACCCTATACTATTAATCTCGAATTATCATATAACAGCGATGATAGCGGCACAACTATTAGTGTGCTTTATAACAGGATAGGAGAAAGAATAATCGAAGTTGCTACCGCTTATCAAGAGGATATCGTGGAAGAACCGCGTGATGTCGTAGATTTTGTTATCAATAAAAGATTAACTAAGAACCTCTTCCTTAAGTTTTCCATCAAAGACCTGTTGGGTAACGACCAAAAATTCAGACAGGGTAATAAAAGAGCTCGCCTTAACAGTAAAGAGTCTTCAATTTCGATAAATATCTCATATAAACTAAATTAAGGAGGGCGCCATGTACAAACGCATATTACTAATTATTTTTTTCACGGCGGTTAATCTAGTTAATTTATATGCTCAACTAGCGCCGTACGACTCAGTGCTACAAGGAGATATAACTTCAGATTTAACACTGGATCCAAACAAAAGATATTTATTGAGAGGATTTGTAAATGTAAGAGAAGGAGCAACGTTAACAATTCCGGCAGGAACAATAATTTACGGGGAGAAATCAACGAAAGGGACACTCATAATAAATCGTGGCGCAAAGATATATGCTGTTGGGACGCCGACTCGCCCGATAGTATTTACAAGTCAACAGCCAATAGGTCAAAGAGCACCAGGTGACTGGGGCGGAATAATTATAGCGGGAAGGGCAAGTATAAATGTTCCTGGAGGGACAGCGGAAATTGAAGGTGGTGTAGGGACGATTTATGGCGGCGGAGCAAATCCAGATGATGATGACAATAGTGGTCGTATGAGTTATGTTCGGATAGAATTTCCAGGAATAGCATATTTGCCGGATAATGAGATAAACGGATTGACATTGGCTGGGGTGGGTAGAGGTACTATAATTGACCATATTCAGGTTAGTTATTCCGGGGATGATGCTTTCGAGTTCTTTGGTGGAACTGTAAATGCAAAGTATTTAATAGCATATAAAACAGTTGACGATGACTTTGATACCGATTTTGGATATAGAGGTAATCTGCAATTTTTGGTAGGCTATAGGGATTTTAATATAGCAGACATAAGCGGTAGTAACGGATTTGAGTCGGATAACGATGGCACAGGTACACTAAATGAACCGCGTACCCGTCCTGTGTTTTCGAATGTCACCTTGATAGGTCCATTAGTGACACCAGATTATACTGGATATAATCCAAATTTCAAACGTGGTATGCATTTGCGCAGATCGACTTTAACGTCGGTATATAATTCGATAATAATGGGTTATCCGGTGGGATTATATCTAGATGGAGAAAATACCGTCGCAGGTGCTCGAGCAGATAGTTTACAAATACGCAATACAATAATAGCTGGTTCGCAGAGAGGAAAAAATCTGGTGACGAACGTAAGTGGCTTTGATATCGTCTCTTGGTTCCATAACCCCGCGTATTCAAATCGAGAATTTGCCACAAGCGCAGAAGTAAAGTTAATCGATCCATTCAATCAGAATAATCCGAATCCTGTGCCGATGAGAGATTCTCCCGCAGCAACTGGGGCAAGTTTTGATAATCCCCGCTTGAGAAATGGGTTTTTTGAACCTGTCGGATATATTGGCGCTTTTGACCCGTTTGGTCCTAGATGGGATGAAGGCTGGGCAAATTATGACCCTCAAAATACAGATTACACAAAAATAACAACTGTTGAAGAGGAAGATTTAGTTCTTATGGATTATGAATTAAACCAAAATTATCCGAATCCATTTAATCCTGAGACAAAAATATCGTTCTATCTACCTGTTGATAAAAAGGTTAGTTTGATTATTTATGATGTTTCAGGGAGAGAGGTTGTCAGATTGATCGATGAGCAAGAATTATCAAAGGGGAGACACACTGTTGTTTGGGATGGTAAAGATAGACAAGGGAGGCAGGTTGCGAGTGGAATTTACTTTTATACGCTTAAGTTTGGAAACCTTTCTAAGACGAAGAAGATGACGCTTATTAGATGAAATTAACCGGCGTGCCTTTCGGCACGCCTTTTTTATTTTTGAATTTGCAGCAAAACTTGGATCAAACAATTGTGGAATAAATTCCTCCCTCTACTTCCTATCAAGAACTTCCCTCACTTTCAAAGCTATCGATTCATAAGAATAAGGCTTTTGTATTATGTCAAAACCCTCGAGGTTTAAGTTTAAGCCGTTTAAACTATAACCAGTTGCAAAAATTATTTTAACGCTTGGCTTTATTTTGACAATTTCTCGCATCGCATCGTAACCACTTAAAATTGGCATAACTATGTCAAGCAGGACGAGGTCGATTTCATCTGCTTTTTCTTTGAATAATTCAACCGCTTCAAGTCCATTTCCAACAGGATAGACCTTATATCCAAGGCTTTGCAAAATGTCCGCAACCATAGTTCTCAATTTTTCCTCATCTTCCGCCAGAAGTATCGTTTCATTTCCCCCTCTTATTTCGACTTTTTCACCTTTTTCTAATTCTTCTTTTTCTTCTTCGTAAACTGCAGGCAGATATATTCTAAATGTTGTCCCTTGCCCAATCTCGCTATAAACATTGATAAAGCCTCCATGTTGTTTAACTATTCCATAGACTATCGAAAGTCCAAGTCCTGTCCCATGTTCTTTTGTTGTGAAGAAAGGTTCGAAGATTCGATTGATTATATCTTTGCTAATTCCAACCCCTGTGTCGGATACTGATAAAACGACATATTCCCCGGGCTTTGCATCAAGATGAAAATCGCTATATTCTTGGTCTATGTATCTTGTATAAGTTTCAATTATGATTTTGCCTGAATTCGGGATTGCCTCTTGAGCGTTGATTATTAGATTGAGAAGGAGTTGATGTATAAGGGCCGGGTCAGCTTTTATGTTTGGAAGTTTTGGTGCAAGTATAAGTTCAATTTTTATGTTCTCACGTAGGGCTTTAAGTATAACTCTCATGAAGTCATTAATTATACTATTTAGTTCAACTATTCTCATCGCTGCAGGTTGTTCTCTGCTAAATATCAAAAGTTTCTTCGCAAATTCCGCCATTTTCTTTATCGTCTGTTCAATCTCTTTGAGTTTTTCCTCGGCTTTTTGCAAATCCTGTGAAAGAGATTTTTGAGCAAGTTGTGTATTAACAAGCAACACTGTCAAACTGTTGTTTATATCGTGTGCTATTCCGGCAGTCAATCTCCCAAGCGACTCCATTTTTTGAGATTGTAAAAGTTGCTGTTCTAGCATTTTAATCCTTGTAACGTCCCTCAATATGCCTTGATATGCAATTATGTTTCCTTTCTCGTCAAATATCGGGGTTGATGTGTCATAAACGATAAGTTTTCTCCCATCTTTTGTCTTCAGATGTAATTCATAATCTTTGATGTAGCCTTGTTTTTCGATTGTCTCAAGATTCTTCTTTCTATCCTCCGGGTTTTCGTAAAGTTCGGTAGCTATGTCAACTTTTAAAATCTCCTCTTTTGATGAATATCCGAAAAGTTCAACGAAAGCAGGGTTCACGTCGATGAGTTTTCCCTCCGGTGTGCTTATGTAAATTGGGTCCTTTGAATCCTCAAAAAGTTTTCTATATTTTTCCTCCGATTCGCGCAATGCTTTTTCGTTTTCGCTTCTTTGTATCGCAAGCCCGAGTATATCCACAAAAGTTTTTATAGCGTCGATCTCTGATTTTTCCCACTCACGTTCGCTCCTACAATCGTTCAAAGTTATAAATCCCCACCATTTATCACCGACGAAAATTGGAGCGACAAGGATTGACTTAATCCCAAGTATGCTCAAGAAAAGATATTCTCTAAATGGAAATTCCCTCACCGGACCATAAATTACTTTCTTTCTTCCCAAGATATCAACCCATCTTTCAAATCCAGCCAATCTGTACGATATATTTTGAAGTTGTGTTTTTTCAATTTTCTTTTCAATTTCTGGCAAGTCCCATCTTAAAAGTAAACTTGTTGCGAGTTCATTATCTATCATATGATTTTGGAAGATATAAACTGAACTGACATTTATAGATTTTCCAATTTCTTCGATAAGTTCGCCCAACTCAACTTCCCAATCGATGGATTTAAGCAATTTCTCCGCGCAGCTATTTATCGTTTTTAAAACACTTTCTCTTTTTAGAAGTTTTTGTTCAGTTTCTTTTAATTGTGTTATGTCCAAAATCATCCCAAGCACTGACTTGGCTTTTCCCGTTTCGTCGCGCGTTATATATGCATAGTCTAGGCAGTAAATTAACTTTTCGTCTTTTCTTTTAATTCTGTATTCAACCTCAATCGTTGCGACGTTACCTTTTAATGCATCGTTAATTTTAGACATTACCGAATCAATATCATCCGGATGAACAAAATTGCTCCAATTAAACTTTATTTGCTCCAACTCATTTTTTCTGATCCCGAAAATCGCCTCAATATCACCCTCCCATTTGACCACATCATTTTCAATATCCCATTCGTATACAACTTCTTTCATTGCTAAGGTTATCTTTTCGAACTTATCGCTTAATTTTACAAGTTCCGCCTCATATAATTTTTTACCTATCGCAAACGATATCTGGATTGATATTGCCAAAATTAAATTTATTTCCTCTTGTGCGAATTCATGCGGTTCGTCGTAATAGATCATAAACTTTCCGAGAAGTTTTCCTCTAAAAACCAAAGGAATAAAGCCAAGCGAGCGTATCCCCTCGGATAAAATTACTTTCTTTAAATCCTCCCCAAGTGTTTGGTCTTTTTCTACATTGCTAATTAAAATCGGCTGTGGATTCCGCTCATCGGGTTTCCAAGGCGAGTGGCCTTCAACCGCTTTTCTGTAATCATCCGAAAGCCCAGACCACGCTTTAAATCTCATAACCCC
>JBEPZK010000061.1:0-10079 GCA_041640855.1 Candidatus Kryptoniota bacterium | reverse complement strand
AAGGGAAAGTTTTGTCATTTCAGTTGGGGATCTAAGATGAAAATTGAAATTTTTGGAAGTGCTTCGGGAATTCCGGAAAAAGGAAAAGCTCAAACATGCGTTGGGGTTGAATCGAACGATAAAATGATTTTGCTTGATATTGGCGAAGGTGCTGTTTCATCGATGGTTGCAAATGATGTCGACTTTGAAAAGATAGAAAAAGTTTTCATCTCTCATACACACGCTGACCATTTCATTGGGCTTCCGAGATTTCTTCAGTATTTGAAGTGGAAGAAGAGAACAAAACCTCTTGATATTTACCTTCCACAAAAACATATTGAGGCAGTTGAAAAGTTTTTGCCATTTTTATATATTTTCAAGGAAAGATTTGAGTTTGAATACAGGTTCCTGCAGTTGCCGGATGGTGAATTTTATGCGCTTGAAAATTTGAAAATTAAATTGATCCCAACGAGACATTTGAAAAAGTATCAAAAGTATGCAGATGTTTACGGGGTTGAGACGGTCTCTTATGGATTTTTGATAGACGAAATTTTTAACGATGGAGCCAAAACGAAGCGATTTCTCTTCACATCGGACATTTATTCTGTCGATGAAATCGTCGATTATCTCGATGGAGTTGATTTGCTTTTGATTGAATGTTCCCATATTGAGATCGAGGACATAATCGAGAATGTAGTGGATTTCAATATCCCGAGGGTTGTAGTGACGCATATTTCCCCTGAAAAGGATTTGTCTATGATGATTGATTACGCGAGGATGAAGTTTGACTTAAACATTGAGCTTGCTTATGATGGAATGAAAATAGAATTGTAAAATTTTAATGACCTCGACCCAGGACCTACAAGAGAAATACGGAATTTATGGAGAATCTCAAGCAATAAAAGAGATAATCGCGGTTATAAAGCAGGTTGCACCAACCGATATAACTGTGCTTATCACCGGCGAAAGCGGAGTTGGGAAAGAACTTGTCGCTCGGGCAATTCACGGCGAGAGCAAAAGAGCGGATGGTCCTTTTGTAATTGTCAATTCAGGCGCGATTCCGGAGGGAATTCTTGAGTCGGAACTTTTTGGTCATGAGAAAGGGGCTTTCACAGGGGCGATAGAGACGCGTAAAGGTTATTTTGAGATGGCTGATGGAGGGACGATTTTCCTTGATGAAATTGGCGATATGCCGATTACGACTCAGGTGAAAATTTTGCGCGTTATAGAAACTGGCGAATTTATGCGGGTTGGCTCGTCTCAATTGAGAAAAGTTGATGTGAGGGTCATCGCTGCAACAAATAAAAATCTTGAAGACGAAGTAAAGCGTGGAAACTTTCGAGAAGATTTATATTATCGTTTGAGAACTGTCAACATTTATATACCACCTCTTCGTGAAAGGAGGGAAGATATCCAAGTCCTATTTGAAAAATTTGTGGCTCAATTTTGCGAAAGGAACAAAGTTGCATTCGCAGGTATAACAGATGACGCTATGCAGGTTTTGATAAGCTATCATTGGCCGGGGAATGTGAGGGAATTGAAAAATTTTGTCGAAAGCATACTCGTCCTTGAAAGTGGGAAAATTATCGACGCAAATATGGTCAGAAAATATTTAAAGTATGATTTCTCTCAATTTGATTACACTCGAAATTTGCCCATAAGATTTGGCAAGACAACCGAACAAGCGGATAGAGAGTTGATTTACAGGGCTTTGATCGACATAAAGGGTGATTTGCTTGAGATAAAAAATTTGCTCGGAAACCTTGCGGACTTCATATCAAAACAAATTTCAAGCCCCCTTGCTCTTCCTGAGGCTAAAGTTGACCTCAAAACTGGAACTGTTGTTGAGAATTTCTCTTTAATTGATATGGAGAAAAGAATGATAAAAGCTGCACTTGAAAGGTTCAACTGGAACAAGCGACTTGCTGCAAGGGCATTGAAGATAAGCGAGAGAACGCTTTATCGAAAAATAAAAGAATATGGACTTGAAGAAGATCGTTCCAAAAAGAAAGGTTTTGCAGGTGAAGTTTAAAGTTTTTATATTTGTAGCTGTATTTTTGCTCTTTTATTCGTGTAGATACTCGTTCACCGGAGCATCGGTTCCGCCACATTTGAAAACGATAGCAATATCTTTGTTTGATGATCAAAGCGGTTATGGACGAGCAACTTTGAGAGAGGAATTGACAAAAAAAGTCGTGGAAAGATTTATTCAAGATAACACGTTGAAAATTGCAGACAGAAATACCGCAGATTCAATTCTTGAAGGCGTTATAATAAGCGTCCAAGATAATCCCGTTATAGTTGGAGCTGGCGAGAGAGTTAAAAGGTCAAGGTTGACGATTACGGTTAGGGTAACTTTCTACGATATGGTCAAGCGCAATAAGGTTTGGGAGAGAACTTTTTCAAATTGGGGTGAGTATGAACTCGAAGGGAATATACAGCAAAATTTGGAATTTGGAATTAGACAGGCGATTGAAAAACTTTCTGAGGACATTCTACTTGCAACAGTTTCAAATTGGTAAATTAAAACAAATCGGAAATTTTTATGTTTGAGGCACTTGTCCTAGCTCTTTATTTCGTTTCTATCTTGGTTCTTTCAATTTTTGGAGCCCATGGATTTGTACTGGTTTACTATTACTTCAAAAACAAGAGTGAAGAGATAGAGGGAAGAAAAAACAAGCTAAAGCCGAAAACCTTAGAAGAACTTTTCGGAGATGAAAAAAATTATCCAAATGTCACAATTCAACTCCCAATTTACAATGAACTCTATGTCGCACCAAGACTTCTAGATGCCATAAGCAGGATTGATTATCCAAAGGAAAAATTGCAAATTCAAGTTCTTGACGATTCAACCGATGAGACGGTTCAAGTTGTATCGTTGAAGGTTATGGAGTTAAAAGGGAAGGGTTTTGATATCGAGCACATCCGAAGGGGAACGAGGGAAGGTTTTAAAGCCGGCGCTTTGAAGTACGGATTAAAATTTGCCAAGGGTGATTTCATAGCAATTTTCGATGCGGATTTTGTCCCTCGCCCAGATTTTTTAAAGAGGACTTTGCCTTATTTTTATCTTGATGGAAATATTGGAATGGTTCAGACGAGATGGGAGCATATAAATGAAAATTATTCCCTTCTGACGCAAGCGCAGGCGCTTGCTTTGAATGGGCATTTCATAATGGAACAGTATGTGAGAAATGAATCAGGTTTCTTTATAACTTTTAATGGGACGGGTGGGATTTGGAGAAAAGCATGTATTGAGGATGCTGGAAATTGGGAAGGGGATACCCTCGCAGAGGATATGGATTTAAGCTATCGCGCTCAACTTAAAAAGTGGAAGTTCGTCTTTTTAAAAGACGTTGTATCACCCGCTGAATTACCAACGGATATAAACGCGCTGAAGTCTCAGCAATTCCGATGGACAAAAGGAGCAATTGAAGTCGGATTAAAACATCTGAAGAAAATTTGGAGTGAAAATTTACCTTTGAAAATTAAGCTTGAATCCACATTTCATTTGACAAATAATTTCGTTTTTCCTTTCATTTTGTTGACAGCACTTTTAAATCCAATTGTTGTGATGATAAAGGAGACGGGGGATTACGATTGGTATTATTTTATTATGGGAATTTTCGTCTTGCCATTTTTTGGACCTTTTTTGGTTTATACACTTGCACAAAGGGAAATTTATAGCAACTGGAAGGATAAAATAATCCTTTTTCCACTTTTTCTTGCTGGGAGCATGGGGCTTGCTGTAAATAACACGAGGGCTGTGATACTTGCTTTGCTTGGAAAGAAAACGGAATTTGTCAGAACCCCAAAGTATGGTGTTGAGGATAAACAAGAGCAGTGGGAGATAAAGAAATATGTCGCTTCGCGAGTTGAATGGGTTACTTTCGTTGAACTTGGACTTGCGGTATATATGTTCGTTGGGATGATGATAAGTGCGTATTATCTTGAACTTGCAGCAATTCCATTTCAAGCGATGTTTTTTGCCGGGTTTTCATTTATAGGTGCCCTTTCTATAAAGCATTCGAAGATGTGGAAAGAATATGCTTGGAAACTCGCTCTTGTGTGGAATATCATTAGAGGTAGAGGTGCGTATGATTTCCAAATGAGAAAGTTCAAAAGTTTTAATCGTTGGATAAAGAAAGATTGATTTATTCGTTTTTCAAAAATTAAATTACGGTGATTAAGAAATAGATAACGTGTAGCTTCGCTTAATATAATTTTGATGATGAAACTTCATCGATGAAATTTCATCGGCTGTTAACGTTTCGCCCTGCTGAGGCTTTTTAGAAGTTTTATTTTTTCTCCGCTCCTCTCATTAAAATGTTTTGTCTACGACATCAACTTGACACAGGCATCGTAGACATCGTCGACTTGGATTTCCTTCATGCATTTAAAATGTCCTTTCGGGCATTTGTCCCTTCCAATGTGAGAGCAAGGTCTACAAGAAACTGATTTTTCGACTACTATGCTTTTCGTTCCATAGGGAAAGAAGCCAAATTCTTTCACGGTTGAGCCGAAAATTGCAACAACTTTTGTCTTCATAGCTGAGCCTATGTGCATTAATCCAGAATCGTTTGTGATTAACATTTCACATAGGGATAATATTCCCGCGGATTCAAGAAGTGAAGTTTTCCCACAGATGTTAATAGGTTTGTTCTTCATCATAGTTTCTACAAGTTCGCATCTTTGCTTGTCTTCTCTCCCACCCATCAAAATTATCTTAGCGTTAAACTTTTCGCTTAATCTATCTCCAACCTCAGCAAATCTTTCTGGAAGCCATCGCTTCGTCTCATGCTTTGCAGATGGCGCAATCGCGATGTAGCGCTCTGAATCGGAGAAGTTGATTTTATCTTTTGCGAGCTCGATAATATCGTTTGGAACAAATAGTTCTAATCCCTGGTTATCATTTTTGATAGAAAGTTGAGAAACCGTTTCGATATATTTTTCGGCGACGGGAATTATGTTTTTGTATAAATTAATTTTAAATTTTACGAAAAGAAGACGTTTGAAAACTCGCTTATTAACCTTTAGAACCCTCGCACCTGAAAAAGTTCTTAAAAATACGCTCCTCAAATTATTGTGAATGTCGACAATTAAATCGTACCTTTCTTTTAAAATTTGAGACTTTAACCTTAACAGTTCTTTGAAACCATTACTCACATCAAATTCGATCAAATTTGTCAAGTGAGGATTAAACTTTAAAAGTTCCGCAAATTCTTTCTTTATGACGAAGTCTATTTGAGCTGATGGAAACTTCTTTCGCAGTAACCTTATAAGTGGCGTTGATAGAACGATGTCTCCAATCGAACTTAATCTTATTATCAGTATTTTTTCAAACGCCATCAGTTGTGAAAGTTTGTTGTCGTTAACAAAATTTATCAACAAAATTAAAATTTAAAAAGATGACAAAACTTGCGAAGACAATAGGTGAGTTAAAAAGGTCCGGATATAAAGTCCTGCCGGTAAAAGAGGAATTAAGGAAAAATGTAATTCAAAAACTCAAAAATAACGAGGTCCTTTTCCCGGGGATAATCGGATACGATAAAACTGTTATTCCTGCGATAATAAATGCTATACTTTCAAAGCATGATATAATTTTGCTCGGGTTGAGAGGACAAGCCAAGACAAAGATAGCAAGGATGTTTGTAAATCTTCTAGACGAATATATCCCCATTATAAAAGGTTGTGAGATAAACGATAATCCGTATAAGCCCGTTTGTAAGAGGTGCGTTGAACTTGTCAAAGAGTATGGCGACGACGTCGAAATTGAATGGCTACCTCGAGAGAGAAGATATGGGGAAAAGCTTGCTACACCGGATGTGACAATAGCTGATTTGATTGGCGACATAGATCCGATAAAAGCGGCGACGCAAAAACTTTATTATTCCCATGAAGGAGTAATTCACTGGGGGATAATTCCGAGGACGAATCGAGGAATTTTCGTTATAAACGAACTTCCGGATTTACAGCCGAGGATTCAGGTCGGGTTGTTCAACATAATGCAAGAGAGAGACATTCAAATAAGGGGATTCAATGTTCGAATTCCGCTTGATGTTATGATAATTTTCACAGCAAACCCAGAGGATTACACAAATCGCGGGAATATAATAACTCCATTAAAGGATAGAATCGGCTCACAGATTTTGACGCATTATCCGAAGACAATTGAAGACGGAATCAAAATAACCGAACAAGAAGCATGGATCAATCGAGATTCGGGAAAGAAAATTGTGATACCTTATTACTTTAAAGAAATAATCGAACAAATTGCTTTTCAAGCGAGGATGAGCGAATTTGTCGACCAAAAATCCGGGGTCAGCGCAAGGTTGACAATTTCATGTATGGAAAATCTTGTGAGCAATGCTGAAAGAAGAGCGATTAAATTCAACGAGGATATAATCTATCCGAGGATTTGTGATTTGAATTTCGTTTTGCCAGGGATCACTGGAAAAATTGAACTTGTTTTCGAAGGCGAACAAGAGGGAAGCGTAAAAGTCAGCAAAGCTCTTATTGGCAAAGCGATACGCGAGGTGTTTAAAAAATATTTCCCAGATCCGCTTCCAAAGCCTAAATATCATTCTTATGAAGAAAAAGGAAGAACACAAGCACAATCCGGACATCAAGAGTATGCTCAAATAGTTGCATGGTTTGAGAATGGGAATAAAATAGAAATTTCAGATGAAATGCCAATCGATGAATTTTATGCGGAATTGTGCAAGGTGAAGGGTTTGAAGGAGGTAGCAAAGAAATATCTTAAGGTTGATGAAAACGATAAATATGCTATGGCGACAGCTATGGAGTTTGTGCTTGATGGATTGCATCAATTTTCGAAGATAGCAAAAGATGAGATAGATAACATCAGCTCGTACAAAGATATGGTTGTAAGCATATTTTCAAGCAGAACGCGAGAAGAATTTTGAAAATAAATTGGGGTTAAAATGATAGTCAAGGCTTTCGAAGCAGGTCCACTTCTTACAATTGGTTATCTTGTAATTGATGAAAAAAGTGGTTATGCAGTTGTAATCGACGCGCCGAAAGATTCAGCAAATGAGATAGCAAATGAAGCCAAGAAAAGGGATTGCGAAATACTTTGTTTAATTAACACGCACGGTCATTGGGACCATATCGCGGACGACGCTGAAATAGTTCGCTTGACATCTGCAAAAGTTGCGATTCATCAGAAAGATGTCCCACTGCTTGAGAATCCGAAGTCGGTTCTTTATGACCTTCCATTTAGAATTGAGGGAGTGAAACCAGATATCGTTTTAAACGATGGGGATGTGATCGAGGTTGGAAATTTGAGATTAACCGTAATTCATACGCCAGGGCATACGCTTGGGAGCATATGTTTATATGAGGAGAATGAGAAAGTTTTATTCAGTGGAGACACTTTATTTGCCGGGACGATTGGCAGGACAGATTTACCAGGAGGCTCATTTGACGATATTATAAAATCGATTCAAGAAAGGCTTTTCATCCTCGATGACGATGTAGTTGTATATCCAGGCCATGGACCTTCGACGACGATTGGTCAGGAAAAGCAAACAAATGTTTTCTTTAACATCACAGATAAAAACAAAATGTAAACAGCGAATGAAGTTCGATCCACAAGAACTTTCTAAATCGCAAGCATACAAGCTTTTAATAAGCGCACTTATCCCAAGACCAATTGCTCTTGTCTCGACCGTCAACCCCGATGGTGTCGTTAATGTCGCGCCGTTTAGCTTCTTCGGTGGAATTAGTTCAAAACCACCCATAATCTACATTTCGATAGACAGAAAAAAAGATGGGGATAAAAAGGACACTCTCAAAAATATCGAATACTCTGGCGACTTTGTTGTGAATATGGTCGATGAAAGTATAGCTGAAAAGATGAATATATGCGCAGTCGATTTTCCTTACGGTGTAAGTGAAGCGGAGTTTGCAAAACTCACACCCATCAAGAGTGAAATTGTGAAATCACCGAGAATACTTGAATCGAAGATAAATTTCGAATGTAAGGTTTTAAAAATAATTGAAATTGGGAATTCGCCAAATTTTGTTGTTTTTGGAGAAATTGTTTTGTTTCATATAAACGATGAAATTCTTGAAAATGGGGTCGTAAACCCAAGGAAGTTAAAAGTTGTAGGACGACTCGGCGGAGATTTGTATACGCTCGTCGATAATGTCTTTGAGATGAAGAGAATGAACTATGAAGAGTTCAGGGAAATTTATGGCTTAAATGATTAAAAATTAAGTCAAGGGTGATAAAAATGTTCATACGTTATTCAAAATGGAACGAACAATCGATGACGGATGAGCAAAGGCTACAGCAATTGATTTCACTTTTTAGTTATCTTCTTCTTAAAACGAGCGGGGATGTCAAAGAGGCACTTGAATGGATGCGGACGATTGGAGAGGAAAATGATTTGTTTGATGAAAAATTTACTTTTGATGATTTCGTTCAGAAACTTAAAGAACTTGGTTATATAGATGAGGCAAAGGATATGTTGATTTTAACAACAAAGGGAGTTCAACGGATAAGACAAGATGCTTTGAACGAAATTTTTTCAAATTTGAAGAAGGGACCTCTCTCTGGGTTTCATGAAACCCCGCATTCTGGCGAAGGAATCGACAGGCTTAGCGAAACAAGACCATATCAATTTGGCGACCAACCGACAAACATCGATTTAACTTCAACTGTGACAAATGCTTTGATAAGGGATGGGATTGATGATTTCACCATAAGAGAGGAAGATTTGCAAGTTTATGAGACTGAGTTTATGACCTCATGTGCAACTGTGATTTTGCTTGACATAAGCCATAGTATGATTTTGTATGGTGAGGATAGGATTACTCCGGCAAAGCAGGTTTCACTTGCACTTGCTGAACTTATAAAGACGAGATTTCCAAAAGACAAACTCTATATCGTTGTCTTCGGAGATGACGCAAAACTTATAACCCTTTCCGAGCTTCCTTTCGTGAGCGTCGGCCCATATCATACAAATACGAAAGCAGCTTTGAGGCTTGCGAGGCATATTTTAAGAAAAGAGGGAAATGTGAACAAGCAAATTTTTCTTGTAACAGATGGGAAACCATCGGCGATTTTTGAACCTGATGGGAGATTATATAAAAATTCTTTTGGGCTCGACCCTAAAATTGTAAATAAGACGCTTGACGAGGCTGTTGCCTGTAGGAGGGAAAAGATAACGATTTGCACTTTTATGGTCGCAAAAGACCCATATTTGATTAACTTTGTGGAGGAATTAACTAAGGCAAATCGTGGAAGGGCTTATTATTCGTCGCTTGATAAACTTGGTGAGTTTGTGTTCGTCGATTATATAAGAAACAGAAGGAAAAGGATAAAGTATGATCTTCTGTGAATTTCACCATCCAACGAGAAGTCTTTGCGCGAGAAATTCAGGTAGTCCTTTTTGAAGGATTTTGTTTGATGCTTTTTCAACGTCGTATTCTGAACGAATTTGTTCGTATGTCCAAGTATCTGTGTCGAATATGCCAAAACTTAACCTCCAATCCCCATCCCTTGGTTGACCCACGCTTCCAACATTGATTATGTATCTTGAATTTTTTTCAAGTTTGTCGTTATAAAATCCCTTTTCTGGGAAAATTCCGGGAAGATGTGAATGTCCAATGAAGCAAATTTTTTCGTTAAAATATTGAAATTGAACCTTTGCCTGTGCGTCTGTGAAGATATATTCCCATTCCCTTGGCTGGGCGGGTGAAGAATGAACAAAAAGCAAATTTTTAAATGAAATTGTAAAAGGCAAAGATTTTAAAAATTCAAGATTTTCCTTCGTTAAAACCTCCCTCGTCCATAGGTCGGATTCCCTCGCGTGTGAGCTAAAATAAGCAAGTTCTCTCGGGTCAACAGCGACAGCGTAATCATGGTTGCCAATTACGACATATTTAACTCGTTTTCTTATGAGTTCAACGCATTCATTTGGATTTGCCCCATATCCAACGATATCACCAAGACAAACGATTTCATCGACATTTTTCGTTTCGATTATCTCAAATGCTTTTGTAAGAGCTTCGAGATTCGAATGTATGTCTGAGATTATCGCTATTCTCAATCCACAGGCTGAAAATTTTTCACA
>JBEPZK010000060.1:0-10400 GCA_041640855.1 Candidatus Kryptoniota bacterium | reverse complement strand
TTTTTAATAGGGTTAAGCGATCTCAAGGTAAAATCCATAAGTTTACTTTTTTCAACATCATTTAACTTTGCTAATTCAGATTTAAAAACGCTAAGCCATCGAACATAATTTTCACGGTCTCCTTCCTTTGCGTATTTAAAAGTTTCTTGGATTGATTTTATAAAATTGGCTTTGTTTTTGAATAAGTCACTTTTATTTAACCACGTTACGAGGACATTGAAATTTTTCTCATGCTCTGGCGAAACAATTATCTCAACTTCTTTGACTTGGGATAGCGAAAAACTCACAATCAAAGAAATAAGGTTGAACGTCAAAATAAGACGCTTCATAAATAGCCTTCTTATTTCAGTTTGATATTTTGTTTATTTTTTGTAAAGTTCACACCTACAGTCTGCAAAGAACCGTCCAAATGATACATTCTTGTTTTTTGGACGTAATATTTCACATGAAACCAAGCCTTTACATTCAGACTATTTAACAGACGAAGGCAATGTCAAAGTAAAACTCAAAAGTTTAACTTTTTAAAATCAACTAATTTCAATATTTCAGATTTGGAAATACCAAACCAACGAATATAGTTTTTGATCTCCAGCCTTCAGATGTTAAAAGTTTTTCTAATCGATTTTATGGAATCAACCTTGTTCTTACAAGTTTTCATCTTTTCTTAACCACGATGTAAGCGCGTCGAAATCCTTTTAATACCGTGGCGATGTTGTTACCTTAACATCTTTGTAAATTTAATTGGAGACTAACAATGAGAGTATAACCTCAAGCGTTATGATTGATCTTTTAATCGCATTCTCTCGATTTAGTTTAAGGTAAAACTTATTAAAAGCAACTTGTCCACTTCAAGTTCAAAATTTTTCGCCTGATTAAAATAACGAATCTTATAATCGACATTTACGTCGAGGCTACGGTATACTTATGTCAAAGAGCAAACCTTAACATTAATTTATTCAAAGATTGTGCCAAATGGTTTGGAATTTAACAAAGTCTTTGTAAATCAAATCAATTTTCTTCAAAAGTTAAAAGTTAGTTCAAATTCGCGGGGAATTTATTTGGAAAAATGCAATAAAGCGTTGCAACAAATTGTTTCAGGCTGTAATAAGTTGTTTCAATGGTTTATGATGCGATATTTTTTTATTAGGCGGTCGAGACGGGGGCGGGAGATTCCCAAAATCCTTGAAGCGCGAGATTTATTCCATGAAACCCTGGAAAGAACCGACTTTATAAGTTCTCTTTCAAAATTTTTTATACTTGCGGATTCAAATGGTAGGCTTATGTGTATGTCAGAGCTTGTTTCTTCAACAGGGAGTATATAGGTTTTTTCCTCGAGAAGAAACTTAAAATCATTCGGGGTTAGATATTCGTTGTCGGTTAACAAAACAGCTCTTTCTATTGCATGTCTTAACTCTCTGACATTTCCGGGCCAAGGATATTTTTTGAAGATCGCCTTCGCTTCGGGTGAAAGACCGCGAACTTTGGGCAAGTTTTTGCGATAGAGTTCGTTGAATTCGTTTATAAAATGTTCCGCGAGCATGAATATATCGTTTCCTCTTTCGCGCAGCGGCGGAAGATAAATTGGCAAAAGCATCAATCGATAATACAAATCACGCCTGAACCTGTTTTCATGAACCAAATTTTCAAGATTTTGGTTTGTCGCAGCTATTATCCTACCTTTGAATTTTAATGTTTCAACACCGCCGACCCTTCTAAATGTTTTGTCCTCGATCACCTTTAAAATTTTACCTTGCAAATCTAAATTAAGGTCGCCTATTTCATCGAGGAAAATTGTTCCGCCATTTGCGATTTCAAATAATCCCATTTTTCTATCTTTTGCGTCCGTGAAAGCGCCCTTTTCATGTCCAAATAGTTCTGATTCGAGTAGAGTTGATGGGATTGAAGCGCAATTTATCTCAACGAAAGGCTTTATATCTGTGTATGTGTTTTGATGGATTATCCGAGCGAGGAGCGTTTTTCCAGTTCCAGTTTCACCGGTGATTAAAACTGTTAAATCGCTATGTTCAATTGCCTTCTTAACAAGCGTTATAACTTCTCGCATCTTATCCGAAGTCCCAATGAACTTGCTGAAGTCGAATTGTTCCTTTCTTATGCTTAAAAGTTTTTCGATGTCTGATTTTCTCTTCCATTCGTATATTTTCTTCCTTATGAAGTCAGAGAAAGATATGCTATCCTCGGGCATTGAAAAATATGAGTTGACGCCGGATTTTAGAAGTTTAACCGTCAAAGCATATGATTTTATGTAGTCTATGCAGGCGATGTTTTGTGAGCCGAATCGTTCGATAACTGATTCGAGCAGTGTTTCATCCCCACGGTTTGAAATTGCGCATATTATCAAGGCGGGGTTTTGAGATGAAAAGCGACGCAAAGAGTTGTAGGAGGTTATACCAACAACATCAAAGTAGCCTTCTTCAATTGGGATAAACTTTTTCACATCTTCGAGTGTTGCCTTGCTTGTGCTTACAAGAAATATTTGAAATTTCTCGCTCAACCCTGTTTAAGTGTTTAAATTTTGCAAAAGCTCGAAAAATTTTTTCGTTTCCAAATCTTCAACATAACTTTTGGCAAGGTTCGGATTTTTCATCCTTTCGAGCAACTCCTTGAAACTTAGAAGAGTTTTTTCAAAGTATTGCAAAAACTTCACATCTATACCTCTGCTTTTGTAATATTGCGCCATCTTCAGGTAAATCTTCCATCTAAATTCAGCAAACCTATCTCCAAGTTCATCAACCGCTTTGATTAAATAATTAAAAGCTAAAATTTTATCTCTTTCTTCGTAATAAAGCGACATAAGGAATAAAACCAATGATTTCAAGAACGGGTCGTAAACCTTGTCCACCGCAGGTGTTATACTCGGCTCCAGCCATTCAAGTTCTTCACGCTTTTGCATTACATAATTTAATTTGAGAAAGGAAATTAAAATTTTCAAGTAGAATTCATGATCTTCCTTTATAACGTTGGTTTCTAAAAGGCTCGATAGTTCTGATTTTGCTTTTTCAAAATTTCCCCTTTTTATGTCCAGCATAGCGTTATAGTATTTCAGCAGATGTTCAGGAATATGGCGATGTTCTTTTTTTATCTCCTCGAAAATAAACTCTGCATTTTCCAAGTCCCCAACATTTAAGTATAGCGATAAAAGTAGCAAGTTCATTTCGTAGATTCCATCCTCATTGTTTAATTTTTCATAAAGTTCTTTCGCAAGTTTGATGTTTGCAAGCGCATCTTCGATTTTAAATTCTTCAGTTAAAAGTTCGCCTATATTCCCGAGGACATCCGCGGTTCCAGGGACATCATTTATCGTTTCGCAGATAGCTAGGGCTTTGTGGTAATTTTCAAGCGCTTTTTCGTAATCTCTCCTTTTGAAATAGCTTATCCCGATGTTGTTATATAGGTGCGCGCTTTGAACTATGTCACCGATTGATTCAGAAATTTTGATCGCTTTTTCCCAGTATTTTATTGCTTCATCGTAACGCCCTGTGATGCTGAGGAAATTCGCGATGTTGTTGTAGCCGGCGATGATTTTGAAATTGTTTTTCTTTTCCAATCTATGTTTGAGGCTTAATTCAAAATATGTTTTAGCTTTATCTTCATCACCCTTCATTTGTGAAATTATCCCAAGCCCAGCATAAAAATCACCGATGATTTCTGTTTTCTCAATAAGCTTTACCACTTTGCCATTTTCGAACGATTTTAATATACTAAACGCTGTCTCAACATCGCCACTCGAAGCATAAACTTGTGAAACCTTCGTTGCAATTCTTATCCTGTCATAAACTGTGTCGGAAAATTTGAATGCTTGTTTTAAAATCTCAATCGCGCTATCTGGATTACCGAGGTGAAAATATGCTTCGGACTTCAATTCAAAAGCTTTAAATTCATCGACATCCTCAAGAATTGAGATAATTTTTTGATAATTTCCGATTTTGATGTTTAAATCCGCAAGTTTTATCTTAAACGATGGTTTGAGGTATTCGGGTAAAATTTCGAGGATTTCCTCACAGATTTTGATTGCTTTTTTAAATTCATTTTTCGATATCAAGTTTTCGATCCCTTTTTCAGCGAATCTTTCCACGCCGTCTTTATCTTTCGCTTTGGCAAAGTGATATAAAATTTTATCAGCCTTCGCTTCCCAATCCGGTTGATTTAGATAAATCACAGCATAGTTCAGATGAATTTTTCCCTTTGTTTTTTCGTCAAGCGTATCCTTGATATATTCTTTGAGAGCTTTGTAGGTAATTGAGATTTTTTCGTTTTCAATTTTTATAAAGCCAAGTCTTTGAAGTTGGCTTAAATAATGTGAAATGTTTGAGCAGAAAAATTCTTTTAAAGTTTTAACCTCGACAGGCTCATCCTCAAGGCTTAGGATATCAAGAATTTTCTTTTGCTCTTGCGAAAGTTGCTCGACTTTGTTTAGAATTTCATCAAACTTTATTTTTGCAATTTTCGAGAACGCATCGGTGTCATTTTCAATTTTATTTGAGATATAGTGCGAGAAAATTTCAACTACAGCGGATATCCCATTTGTGTATTCAGCAAGCGTCTCTGCGAATTTTTGGGTTGTTTCTTCGTCAAAGTCGTAGTTTGCCCGTATATATTTTTTCAATTCTTCAACATCGAGCGAGCGCAGATGAATTTCTTCTACGCCTTGAAGAAATGAATTATAAAATCCGACATCATCACAGGAGACGAAAAGCACGACGTTTTTTGGAAGAGGCTCCTTTGGGGATAGGAGAGATTTTAAAAAAATTTCGTTAAGCATTTCATTTGGATTTATATCATCGATGAAGACGGCGATTGGGAAATTTTGAGATGCATTTTTAAACAGTTCGCGGAGAAATTGTGAAAATTCAATCACAAGATAAGAATTAAGCGAAACTTTGTCTTTAAATTTTTCAAGTTCGAATCTTAACTCAGGGCTGAGGTTGTGTGTAAACGGCGATTTGAGCAGAAAGTCTAAAATTTTGGGGATGTCGAGACCATTTATTTGAAGTGTTTCAAACCCAAGCGTCTTTGCTTCGATGTTTATATACTTCATTAAACTTGTCTTCCCAAGTCCATCTGCACCAACTATCAAAGTTACGTTCAAAATTGGATTTGATGATTTGACGGAGTTGAGAATGTCAACTGCTTTTTTAATTTCCTCATCCTTTCCGAAAGGTTTTCTAACCTTAAAATTTTTTATTTCGAGCAAGTCGGGATTTAACTTTTTTAAAACATTCATAACTTCAGCGACATTTTTAGGTCTATTAGATGGTTCGGGATCAAGCATCGATTTTAAAAGGGCTCGAAGTTCCGGGGCGAGATGTTCGAGATTTAATTTCTTTTGTGAGAGATGCCATCTTAAAATTTCTGTTGGGTCATTTGATTCAAACGGCGGTGAACCAGTCAAGATATAGTAGATTAAAATTCCAAGCGAATATATATCCGCTCTTTGGTCATATTTTTTGCCTTGTAAAATCTCGGGAGCGATGTAAAGAAGGGTTCCAACGGGAGTTTCAGTTGGCGATATTTTCTCGTATTCGATAGCAAGCCCAAGGTCGGTGATTTTGATTTCGCTTGTTTTTGAATCGAAAAGTGTATTTTCAAATTTTAGGTCGCGGTGGATGTAGCCAGATTTATGGATTGTGTGAAGGGCATGGGAGATTTTAAAAATCATTTTGATTTTTTCGTCGTAGGTAATGTTTCGGAGTAAGCTCAATACGTTGGATGTGTCGCAATATTCAAGCACTATAAATTTTCTCGAAATGAGATTTTCATCATCGCAAGTTCTCACAACTCCAAAATCGAAAACCGAAATGATGTTTGGGTGTTCAAATTGTGATGTGATTTTAAATTCGTTAACGATTTTCTCCTCAAAGATGGGGTTTTGCTTCGCAATTTTTATTGCGACATCTTTTCCCCGAAGCGTATCATATGCTTTGAATACTTCGCCTATTGCACCTTGTCCGATTTTTGATTTGATCTCGTATCTTTTGTTGATGAGCAATTGGAGTTGCGGAAATTTGTTTTTGCTATTTAAATTAAAAACGTAGTCCGAATTATACAATACAAAATGGAAATTTGCTATGAAAATCCTTGTTATTAATCCAGGGTCAACATCGACAAAAGTCGCAGTTTTTGAAGATGAAGAACAAATTGAACTTAAAGTTTTGAGACATTCACCTGAAATACTTTCTAAGTTTAAAACCTTGTGGGAGCAGTTTGATTTCAGGTTGAACATCATACTTGAATTTTTAAAAGAGAAGAATTTAAAGCCGTCAGATTTCTCCGCCGTCGTTGGAATAGGGGGATTACTTAGGCCTGTAAAGGGCGGAACTTATCGCGTGAATGAGAAAATGCTTGAAGATGCGAGAAATAATTTTCAAGGTGAGCATCCATCAAATCTCGGCTGTGCACTTGCGTATGAAATTGCAAAACTTGGCGGAATTGAGGCGTTTATAGTTGACCCAGTTTCGGTTGACGAATTTGAACCTCTCGCGAGATATTCGGGACATCCGTTAATTCAAAGAAGGAGTTTGTCTCATGCTTTGAATATACATGCAACAGCCAGGCTTGCAAGCGAAAAAATTGGGAAAAAGTTTGAATCCGCAAACTTTGTCATAGCACATCTTGGCGGTGGAATCTCCGTTTGTCCGGTCAAAGGTGGGAAAATAATCGATGCAAACGATGCAAGTAGCGATGGACCATTTTCTCCTGAAAGGACGGGCGGGCTTCCACTTCAACCTTTTATATCACTTTGTTTTTCGGGCAAATTTACAGAGCAGGAAGTAAGAAAAATGGTTATGGGGAAAGGTGGGCTTGTCGCATATCTTGGGACAAATGACGCTGAAGAAGTCGAAAGAAGAATAAACAACGGCGACGAATACGCAAGGGAGGTATATGAAGCGATGGCTTATCAAATTGCAAAAGAGATTGGGGCTATGGCGACGGTTTTAAAGGGAAAAGTAGATGCGATCGTATTAACAGGTGGACTTGCAAAATCAAAAATGTTGACTGATTGGATATCTGAAAGGGTTTCTTTCATCGCTCCAGTTATGCTATTTCCAGGTGAGGATGAAATGAGAGCACTTGCACTTGGCGTGTTGAGAGTTTTAAGAGGCGATGAACCTGCGAAGGAATATCCAGAATGATTTTTAATAAGCGGAATTTTTCTCGATTTAATCCTTGTGTTTTTGAAATCCGGCTTTTAACTTTACTTTGAAATTTCCCAATAAAAATCTTCCACAAGATGAACTTCGGAAAAATTTTAAAATCAATAATTCTTCTCCTCTTTCCAACATTTATTTTGTCTCAAACCGATACAATTGTATCAAGATATGTTGGCCCTGGGGTAAAGCACACTTCAATTACATTTCCAAGTGTTCCATGGACGATAAATGTCCTTGAAATTGATATCACAAATCCGTTTATTACGCTTGAAACCGTAAAAGCATCGAAAAGTTCAAGAGAGCAATTATATGCGTTCGAAAAAACAAGCTCGATGGCAAATAGAAAAAGTTACGTCGGTCATACCGTAATTGGAGCAATTAACGGTGATTTTTATGACACTCAAACTGGGATACCGGTGAATGTTCAGGTTGAAAATGGTGAAATTTTGAGAAAACCAATTGCTCGGTCAGTTTTCGGGTTGACGATTGATAAAAAGCCGTTCATTGAAATTTTCAACTTTGCCGGAAGATTGATCATTCGTGATTCATCGATAACGATAAATGGAATAAATGAACCACGCGGGTCTGATATGTTGATTTTGTATAATAGTTTCTTTGGTTTTTCGACGAACACAAATCAATGGGGAACGGAGGTTTTAATCACCCCATTAAATCAATGGATTATAAACGACACGGTTTATTGCGTTGTTGATACAGTGATTAATTGGGTTGGGAATATGACGATACCTCTTGGAAAAGCGGTTTTATCGGGGCATGGGAGAGCGGGAGAATTTTTAAGAAACAATGTTGGGTTGAAAGATACAGTTAAAGTTATCTTGCAACTAAATCCGATGGTTGGAAAAATTTTTCAAGCGATAGGTGGGCTTCCGAGGATAATTAGAGATGGTCAAAATGTAGTGGCACAAACATATCAACAAGAAGGGGCAAGTTCGAGTTTTACATACAGCAGGCATCCGCGAACCGCGGTTGGGTTTTCAAAAGATAGTACGAAAATTTACCTCGTTACAGTCGATGGGAGGCAGGCGACAAGCGTTGGTATGACGCTTGATGAACTTGCGAATTTTATGTTGACGCTTGGAGTATGGCATGGGGTCAACCTCGATGGAGGCGGGTCAACCACGATGGTCGTGCGAGGTCAAGTTGTAAACTCACCATCGGATGCAACTGGGGAAAGGTCTGTTTCAAATGCACTTTTGGTGGTAAGTTCCGCGCCACAAGATACTTTAAACGAAATTCAAATTCAACCGAAAAGTTTAAAAATTTTTAGAGGTGAACAAATTCAATTTAAAGTTTTCGGCTATGACAGATACTTCAACCCAGTTCAAATCTCCCCAAATCAAATCATATGGTCATGTGATTCAACCATTGGCTCGATAAGTTTATCCGGTCTTTTCACCGCTGGAAGAAAACACGACAGCGGATATGTTTATGTAAGGCATGTAAACGGTTTAAAAGATTCATGCTTTGTCGTCGTCCATTCGATGAGAAGTATAACGATTTCACCTAAAAATGTCGTCATAGATACAAGCAGAAGCATTCAATTTTCGGTAAGCGGTTTCGATACCGAGGGAAATTTTAGAAAACTTTCTTCAACCGATGTTGAATGGCGAGTAATTGGAGAAATCGCAACTATTAATATGCTCGGTGTATTTCGTGCCTTTGCAGAAGGCGTTTGTAAGGTTGTAGCATTGCTTGATAATATATCCGATACCGCAAGGGTTGAAGTCGTGGTTGGAAAAGGTGAAAAATTTGTTGAAAGCTTCGAAGAGATGAAATTTTTTCTCACAGTTGATAACATCGATTCTGCGAAAATTTTTTTAACCGACACAAATTTTGTCTCCCCTTCGAAATCTCTTGGTGTTGAATATAAATTCAAACATATCTTTGGGAAAAACCACTGGATTTATATAAACTCTGACATACCAATTTTCGGAGTTCCCGACTCAATTTATCTTTATGTTTATGGTGATGGCGGTCTTTATAGGGTTTATTATTTCGTTTCGGATGATAATGATGAGATATTTGTTTTCTCTGGTGGGCTTATAAATTGGAACGGTGAATGGAGAAGGGTTGGGACTTCGACGAAATATCCAATTCAAACTATGACTGGGAGTTATTTCTCTTATCCGATAAAAATTGTGAAGATCGCACTTTTTATGGCTGGTTCATATACAGATGGCGCGGAATATTCAGGGAAATTTTTGATCGATGATTTAAGCGTGACTTATCCAGTAAAAGTTACTTTTGTTAAAAATCAATTGTTTGATCGC
Organism: Candidatus Kryptoniota bacterium; assembly: GCA_041640855.1. Taxonomy (GTDB): domain Bacteria; phylum Bacteroidota; class Ignavibacteria; order Kryptoniales; family Kryptoniaceae; genus Kryptonium. The sequence goes on along the minus strand of JBEPZK010000060.1, from coordinate 940 downwards.
GACTTTGAATTCAAACTCTTCCAAAATTTCCCAAATCCATTTAATTCAATGACGAAGTTAAAGTTCTCGATACCAAACTCCGTCGCTTTTTCTCATCAAGTTGAAATCAGGATATATGATGTTCTTGGGCGTGAGGTGAAGAAAATTTATTTTGGTAAATTAAATCCAGGCGTGTATGAAACTACGATTGACACTTCGGAACTTTCAAGCGGAGTTTACTTTTGTGTTCTTTCCGGTGGAAATTTTAAAGACGCAATCAAAATGGTTGTCTTGAAATGAAAACAGCTATCGAAATAGTCAACGCAGTGGATAAGTTTTCAAACGGGAGCCTAAGGGAAAGGGATTCGCTCGAATTTTTGATTAGAATTGCGATCGAAAACGAAATGATGAATTTAATCGATGACCTCGCCTTTCATTCCAAGTTCTTATGGCGACTTTTGTCTTTCTTTCAAAGTGGGAGGAAGTTAGAAAGAGTGGATGAAGAGGTTTATAAAGCCAGAGTTTTCGAATTGATCAATGAATCGGTCGAAAAGATAAGAAATTTGATTTTGGAAATCGTTGACAAAGCTCCGCAAAAGGAGAGGGAAATTTTCACGAGCAAATTTTTAAAGATGGACGCTCAAAGTTTTGGGAATTTTGTAAATCTCGTCCATGATTTTTATTGGTTAAAAAATTGGACACTCGACAATGCGGTTTAAAATTTTGATTTTAATTTTGACTTTTAGTTTAGCGCAGGCTCAATATAAAATCGCTTTTATTCCGTTTGATGACTTGTCCAATTACAAAGGCAAGTGGAATTTGAAAGTCGAGGTCCCAAGATATCTTGGGGATTTCGTTTTTAAGTTTTACGGGATGACGGTCTTGCCGATGGACTCTGTTTTGAAAGTTAAAGAGAGTATGAAGGTTGATTTTAAAGATGCTTTTTTATTTTCTGAGTTGA
>JBEPZK010000059.1:0-10808 GCA_041640855.1 Candidatus Kryptoniota bacterium | reverse complement strand
ACCACGACTGAACCGGACTTATCTCCACCTGTTGTTGAGAAAGGTTATCCGTCGGGCGATAATATCAGCATTTATGCAGAGATGAAGTTTGTATTCGATGAGCCAATTGAAAGCGCAAGTTTAGCAGGCAGAGTTAAATTGCTCGATGAGAACGACCAAGTTATCTCAATTACAGGCGGAAAACATATTGTAAAAGACTATAAAAGTATCGTAACATTTAGACCATATAACACACTTTTGAATAATAAAATTTACAAAGTGAAATTTTTAGCTGGCTTAAAAGATTTGTTCGGCAATGCTACGCAAGCGGACTATGTTTTTACATTCAAGACTGAGTCGGGGGCTTTTTATCAAGGGACTTTAATAGATTCTTTTGAGACATCAAGTTTATGGTGGAAGCCAACGCAAAGTGGTAGCACAGTTGGGGTTGATGTAGGCACAACTGATTTTGTCATCACTTCAGAGAAGAAAAAGAGCGGTTCGAACTCAGGTAAGTTAACTTATAAATTTATCAATCAAGGTGGCGGAGTTGTGAGGGTTTATAATTCGTCGAAGCCGACGGTTTCCGATGCACAAGGAGACATCGGGTTATGGGTTTATGGCGATTTAAGCGGGAATCAACTTGAACTTTGGTTTTATAATCCTAACAATTATGTCGTGGCGCTTGGGCAGATAAATTGGTATGGATGGAAGTTTGTGTCTTATCCAATTTCTTCAGTTCCGGGAACGAGCAAACAGTTTCATAGCATCGTTATAAGGCAAGTCAGCGGAGCTGATAAAGAAGGCGAATTATATTTCGACGACCTTCAAGTCGGCGGTGGAATTACAAGTGTCGCGTCGAGCGAATTTCCAGTTGAATTTTCGCTCAAACAAAATTATCCAAATCCATTTAATCCGGGAACTACGATAGAGTTTGATATACCTGAGAGGTCGCATGTGAAACTTAGAGTTTTCGATGTCCTTGGTAGAGAGGTCAAGACTTTAGTTGATGATGAGCTTTTGCCCGGAAAGTATTTCGTCAGATTTTCGGCAGACGATTTGCCAAGCGGAGTTTACTTCTACAGGCTTGAAGCTGGTAAGTTTATCATGGTGCGGAAGATGATATTGGTTAAGTAATGTCATCAGAAAAATTTAAATAGAAAATTAAAATGGCAAGAAGGTTTGTTCGCCAATTAACGCAGGAGGAAAAGGAAAAACTTTTGAAAATCGCTGAGGAAAACAAAGAGAAAAACCCGGGTCTTTTTCGCAAGATAAAGGTGATTTTGCTAAGCGATCAAGGCAAATCGGTTAAAGAGATAAACAAAGAACTTGGGTTGACAAAACAAGCGGTTAATTATATTTTCAAACAGTTTGAAAAATTGGGCGTCGATATGTTTTTGGCGAAGAAAAGAGGTAGAAAAATAAAATTTACAGATGAACATAAACAAAAAATTGTTGACTTGGTAAATCAATTTGCCCCTGTTGAATTCGGCTTTCAGAAGAATTATTGGACTCTCAGTTTGATTGTGAAAGCGATGAAAAAAATTTATGACATCGAAATTTCCACAAACACAGTTCGCAAAATTTTAAAAGACAACGGGATTGAGCTAAAAGCGATTCGAGATAGATTTAAAAAGCCCAGGTTGATTGACTCTATTAAATGAGCCCCCACAGATTACGGTCAAGGCTTCTATATTGAATTGCCTCGCTTAAATGCTCTGGTTTTATATTTTCGCTTCCGGCGAGGTCAGCTATCGTCCTTGCAACTTTCAATATCTTATCATAAGCGCGCGCCGAAAGCCCAAGTTTTGTGATAGCATTTTTAAGAATGGTTTCACCTTCAGGGTCAATTTTGCAAAACTCGCGAATTTCTTTCGTTTGCATATCTGCATTTTTGTAGAGATTTTTCCTGCCCCTAAATCTTTTAAGTTGTATTTCCCTTGCCCTTATGACTCTTTCCCTTATCTGTGCGGATGTTTCGCCTGATGTTTTGCTTGCAAGTTCTGAATATTTTACCGCTGGGACTTCGATATGTATGTCAATTCGATCGAGCAATGGACCAGAGATTTTCCCCATATATTTTTGGATTTGTGCCGGCGAGCAAGCGCATTGTTGATATGGATTTCCAAGATTTCCACATGGGCATGGGTTCATAGCGCACACAAGCATAAAGTTTGCCGGATATTCAACTGTCATTTTCGTCCTGCTTATCGTGACTTTTCTATCCTCCAGAGGTTGGCGTAAAACTTCGAGAACGTTTCGGTTAAATTCTGGAAGTTCATCGAGGAATAGAACACCGTGGTGTGCGAGCGAAATTTCCCCAGGTCGCGGGATTGTCCCACCACCTACAAGAGCTGAATCTGAAATCGTATGATGTGGCGCTCTAAATGGTCGTGTCGCGATAAGCGCTGTATCCGGAGGCAGGAGCCCAGCTACGGAGTGAATTTTTGTCGTTTCAAGTGCTTCTTCAAGTGTCATCGGTGGTAAAATCGTCGGAAGTCGCTTCGCAAGCATAGTTTTACCGCTTCCCGGCGGTCCTATCATTATAACATTATGTCCACCTGCTGCAGCGACCTCAAGCGCTCGCTTCACATTCTCTTGACCCTTTACATCGGAGAAATCTATTGTATATTTGCTCTCCTGGTTGAAAATTTCGTCTACGTCGATTCTGAAAGGGTTTAAAAGTTTGTGTTCACTATTTAAAAAGTTTACAACTTCGGTCAATGTGCTCATCGGATAAACTTCTATCTCGGATACGATAGCAGCTTCTTTTGCATTTTCTTTTGGAAGTATCACTCCTTTTAAACCCAAATTTTTCGCCGAGATTGAAATCGGAAGCGCACCGTGGATTGGTCTTAATGTTCCATCAAGCGCAAGTTCACCAAGGATTAAAAATTGATCGAGTATATCAGATTGAATTTGTTCAGTGGCTGATAAAATTCCTATCGCGATGGGAAGGTCAAATTGCGAACCTTCTTTTTTTATATCCGCTGGGGCTAAGTTCACAGTTATTTTTTTGTTAGGGAATTTGAAGCCTGAATTTTTTATCGCTGCATTTACCCTTTCGCGACTTTCTTTGACCGAACTATCCGGAAGCCCAACAATTGTGAAGGAGAATAAACCTTGTTCGATATGTGTTTCAACTTTTACGATGAATGCGTCTATGCCGTAAGTTGAAGCGCTCAAAGTTTGGGACAGCATTTCAGAACCGGTTTAGTTTATATTTTGCTTAGAATTAACTGTTTTTATTTTGGTTTCAATCGCATCATAGTAGAATTGAAATAACCTAAAAAATTGGTCTATCGATCGGGTGAATTTCCTCTTCAAAATCTCTCCTTGTAAGTTCAAGCCTTACGAATTTGGTTGAATGTTTCAAAAATCCTAAACGAATTGTGCCAATTGGACCATTTCTTTGTTTGCCTATGATTATCTCTGCGGTTCCCTCAGTTGGTGTGCCATCATCGTATACGGTAATGCCGTAATATTCGGGTCTGTGGACAAAAATCACAACATCTGCATCTTGCTCCAGGCTTCCGCTTTCTCTTAAATCTGAAAGCATAGGTCTTTTATCGCCTCTTTCCTCTACCGCTCTTCTTAATTGTGAAAGTGCCACAACGGGGACGTCGAGTTCTTTTGCGAGCGATTTCAACGACCTTGAAATCATCGATATTTCCCTTTCTCTCGTCTCTGCCTTTACCCCATGCATAAGTTGAAGATAATCTACGACTATAAGCCCGATATTATGTTGTGATTTTAATCTTCTCGCTTTCGCTCGAAGTTCAAGTGTGCTTAAAGCTGGGGTATCGTCTATGAAAATTTGAGCATTGCTTATTCTTCCAACTGAGGCTGAAATCCTTTGCCATTCCTCCGCAGATAATCTCCCAGTTCTAAGGGCGTGCATATCGACATTTGCTTCCATACAAATTAATCTCAATGTTAACTGCTCAACTGACATTTCAAGTGAGAATATCGCAACCGGAATTTTACCTTCAACCGCGGCGTTTCTCGCTATTGATAAAGCGAACGCGGTTTTCCCCATACTTGGTCTTCCGGCGATTATAATTAAATCGGATTTTTGAAGCCCTCCCGTCAAAGCATCAAGTTCAGGGAAGCCAGTTGTTATCCCGGTTAAATGAATTTTATCTCTGTTTATCATTTCATATTTTTCGAGGACTTCCCTTAAAGATGTTTTCAAATCGACAACGTTGGATTTGAATTTCTCCGCGGATATCTCAAGAAGTTTTCTCTCAGCCAAATCGAGGAGGTCGAACGCATCCGCATCCTCTTTGAAAGCAAGGGTTGAGATCGAGTTTGACATTTTTATCAACTCTCGAAGTATATATTTATCGTGGACGATTTGAGCGTATTCTTCGACGTTTGCCGATGTTGCAACCGCGTTTGATATCTCCGTCAGATATGCAGCGCCGCCAACTTTTTCAAGCAATCCATTCTTTCTTAATTCTTGGGTCAAAATGTAAAGGTCCACATTTTTGCCGGTTTCGAAGAGATTGACGATGGCTTTATAAATTATCTGGTGTTCCTCTTTGTAAAAACATTCCGGTCTCAAAATTTCAATTACATTTGGGATGCACTCAGGGTCAATTATCATTGAAGATAGAACTGCAATTTCGAGGTCGATCGCTTGGGGTAAAACTTTTGGGACGATTTCGCTGGGTTCGGGAGTTGAGCTTAACCTTGAGTAATCTCTTGTAATCTTATCGAGTGGAAATTCTTGTCTTAAACCTTTTTCGATTGACATAGCTTTTAGTAAGAAAATTTATTAGTAAGAAAGTAAGAAAATTTATTTTTCTTGAAGTATTTCTTTGGCTTTGCGCAAATCTTCAAGAAGGGGTCTTTTCCATTGTTGGTTTCTAAGCGCAGCTGCAGGATGATATGTGACTATCATCTTTATCCCTCTCCATTCGAAAATTTGCCCTCGCAAAGAACCCAGAGGCGCGTTTGTCTTCAAAAGCGTTTGAACAGGAAAACGTCCAAGCGAGACAATTAATTTTGGCTTAATAATCTCAAGTTGTTTTATTAAATAGGGACTGCACAATTCTATCTCAGATGGTTGTGGGTCGCGGTTTCCCGGAGGACGACATTTTAAGACATTGCAGATGTAAACTTCATCTCTTCTAAATCCGACATTTGCAAGCAATTGATTTAAAAGTTGTCCCGCTCTTCCGACGAATGGTTCACCTTGCAAATCTTCATCAGCTCCTGGTGCTTCCCCGATGAAAACTATTTCCGATTTCGGATTTCCGGTGCCAAAAACAAAATTAGTTCTCGTTTGTCCAAGTGGACATTTGACGCAATTTTTTATTTTTGATTCAAGCTCATCGAGAGTTTTTGAATCAGGCCAGGTTGGGTCGACGCCAAATTGTTCTTCTTTTTTAGTTTGTTGCGCCTCGGGTTTGATTTCTTTTTTTTCCTCCTTTGGCAAAATTATCTCGTCTCCAAACAAACTTTCCTGCTGGATTAGATATCGCTTTGTATCGTCGATTATTTTTTTAATCTCTTTTTTCATCCTTTGCTTTGAGCATTTGTGAGACTTTATCGAGGATTTTGTGTGCGACTTCGTATTTTGTCATTTTTGGAAGTTTTTCAATTTCGCCATGTTTCGAAATTATAGTCACGATGTTTGTATCATATCCAAAGCCTGAACCCTCACCAAGCATATTTAGAACGATTATATCGAGATTTTTTTCTCTCAATTTTTTATTTGCGTTTTCAAGCCCATCGTCGGTCTCGAGCGCGAACCCGACAAGTATCTGCTCTTTTTTATGCTCTCCAAGATATTTAAGAATATCTTTTGTTTTTTTCAACTTTAATTCGATGAACTCATCCTTTAATTCTTCCTTCTTCAACTTCTTTTCGAATTTTTGGACAGGCGAATAATCTGCAACCGCTGCAGACATTATGACTACATCGACTTGGTCATAAAATTTAACGACTTCATCGAACATTTCATCAGAGCTTACAACATCTATTCGTTTCACATTTTTAGGCGTTGACAAATGAGTTGGTCCCGAGATTAGAATTACCTCAGCCCCGCGATGTGTGGATGCTTTCGCGAGTTCAAACCCCATCTTTCCACTTGACCAATTTCCTATGAATCGGACTGGGTCAATGGGTTCGTAAGTTGGTCCGGCGGTGATGAGAATTTTTTTATTTTGTAGGTCAAACTTTGATTTTGAGAAGAAGTCTTTGACGAATTCGACTATTTTTTCGGGTTCAGCCATTCTACCTATGCCAACGAGTCCGCTTGCGAGTTCCCCTTCTTCAGGTTCTATGATAAGATAACCAAGTTCTTTTAAAGTTTTCAAATTTCGCTGAGTAACCTCGTTTAAATACATATCCATGTCCATAGCAGGAGCAAGAATCAACGGACATCGTATCGCAAGGACAAGCGATGTAAGGAAATTGTCCGCGATGCCATGTGCGATTTTGGCGATTGTATTTGCTGACGCTGGCGCAATGAGCATAAGGTCAGCCCAAAGTGCAAGGTCGATGTGGCGGGTTCCGATGTTCGTATCTTCACTTGTTGATTTTGGGAACATATCGACTATGACTTCATTTCCGGAAAGAGTTGAAAATGTAAGTGGCGTTATAAACTGCGTTGCTGAGTGAGTCATCACGACTTTCACATCTGCGCCGAGTTTTTTCAGCCCACGAACGACATAGCAAGTTTTATAAGCAGAAATTCCGCCCGTAACTCCAACGATTATCCTTTTGCCCTCAAGCATTGGCTTGAAAGTTTAAAATTTGTTTAGCAAATTTAAATTACAATCAGAATTTACGAAAAATTTTCGAAAAACAAAGTCGTCTTAGCTCGATGCAAGAGCTTGAAATAGTCTATTTAAATTTTCATGGTAGAAAGAAAGCAAGCCTTGGTGAGCTTTTAAGCGGAGAGATAAAATTGAATCAAATCTCACCCGAGGATGTGAACAAAATCTTCGAACCGTTTGGTTTTAAACCTTGGGGCGCGCAAAGGTTATGGGCTCGAAAATTTTTAAAAGGCGAAAGTTTTGCTATGCTTGCTCCAACTGGAAGCGGTAAAACTACCACAACAATTGCGTTGGCTCTTTTGAAAAAATCTCTCATCCTTCTTCCAAATTCTACCCTTGCCTTCCAAGTTGCGCAGAAAATTCAACAAGTGGCGAAGGATAAAAAAATCGTTCAAATACATTCGTTAGCTAAAAAACCAGGACAAAGCGAAATAAAAAATGCTGATATAATTGTGACAACTTCCACTTCGATTGTCAAGAATAAGAAACTTTTCGAACAGGTTAAAGTTGATGCGGTTTTCGTTGACGATGTAGATGGATTTTTACGGCGTTCGCAGGCGATTGATATGGTGCTGAAAATTCTCGGGATAACGGAGGAACAGATTGAAATCGCAAAGAAGATAGTCAGCAAGAAGGTCGACGAAGATGAATTGGGAGAAGCATATTCGAAGATAAAAGTTAACTCCGGTCAAATCGTTATCTCTGGTGCGACGCAAACAGCAAGGAGAACCCTTCGCGTTAAAATTTTGAGGGAAATTTTCGGATTCGATATCGGTCAACCCTATTCATTTGTACGGAATATAATTGACGCATACCTGATTCCAAAGAGGGACCCCAGACATCATCTCATTGAACTAATTCAAAGACTTGGTCGAGGTGCTGTTGTTTATGTTCGCGGAAGTGAAAAGGCGGAACAACTTGCGGAGTTTTTATCCGAAAATGGCATCAAGGCAAGTGCATATGTGAAAGCATCTAAGAAAATTTTCCAGGCGTTTGAAAATGGTCAAATCGATGTGCTCGTTGGAACATCTTCGCGACGTTCTTCGCTTGTAAGAGGTGTTGACCTCCCAACAGCGTTGAGATATACGATATTTTTTGAGGTTCCAAGGATTTCGGTCCCAATTAATCGAGAGACATTTTCACCGAAGAAAATGATTATGGTCATAAGTCACATCGCAAAACATCTCGACGGCGAAAAAAGGCAAAGGGCAATAGATATAATCGAGAATCTCACGAGGATAGTTGACCTCACGCCCGCAAACCTTGAGAAGATAAGAGCCAAAGATTTCGACCCGAATTCCGCTTCCGACTTTATGAGATTTGCTTACAACACTATGATTGAATCGCTTGAATTTTTCAAACAGGTTTCTTCAGAGCCGGAGATTTCAGAGAAAATAAACATCTCCGATGATTCGCTCATTGTACCTGATTCATTTGCTTATATCCAGGCATCTGGAAGGTCGAGCAGATTAACAATCGGCGGGTTGACGAAAGGTTTATCAATTTTAATTGTAGATGATTTAAAAGCTTTTGAACTTATGAAAGCACAACTCGAACCGCTTGATGTCGATTTTGTAGATGTTGAAACGCTTGATATTGAGAAGGTTATCGAAGAGATAAATCTAACGCGTGAACTTAAAGTCGGTGTTGACATTGAGTTTAATTCAAGACTTTTGATAGTTGAATCGCCGACGAAGTCGAGGACGATAAGCTATTTCTTTGGGAAACCTTTGAGAAGCAGAGTTGATGGGGTTCAAGTTTATGAGGTTATGGCTCCGAATATGCTTTTGCTTGTCAGCGCGTCGCGCGGTCATGTGACAGACCTCGCGATAAATCAGCCAAGTTTTGGGGCTAAACTTGTTGATTCAAAACTCGAGGTTAAATTTGAACTAACGAAACCAGAAGTTGTGAGCTCGCTTCAAAAAATTGCGGAAAATGTCGACGAAGTTTTAATTGCAACAGACCCGGATGCGGAAGGTGAAAAAATCGCATGGGATTTGAGATGCCTTATCTACCCGTTTAATCAAAACATAAAAAGGTTGAGATGGCATGAGATAACGAAAAGGGCTATAATCGAGGGGCTTAACAATCCTGAGGAATTTGACTTCAACCTTTTGAAGGCTCAAATACTTAGAAAAGTTGAAGACGCATGGATTGGGCTTGAACTTTCAAAAATTGTCCAAAGAAAATTCGGACGGGATGATTTGAGCGCTGGACGAGTTCAAACCCCAGTGCTCGGATGGGTCTGCGAAAGGACAAGGGAAAGCAAAAAGAAAATAGCCAGGTTAAATGTTCAACTTGAAAATAATTTGTATTTAACTTTCACAGTTCGACCAGATGAATTAGAGAGGTTGCAGACAAGCGATAAAGTTTTGATTTTTGATTTGGTTGAGGAACTTGTCGAGCAAAATCCTTTGCCTCCATACACAACGGATTCACTTCTTCAAGATGGAATTCATTCGCTTAATTTACCTGCGAGCGATGTGATGTCGCTTGCGCAAGAACTTTTCGAAAGTGGTTTGATAACATATCATAGGACGGATTCGACACGCGTTAGTAGTTTCGGAATAAACCTTGCAAAGCAGTATCTCCAGAGAGAAAACCTTGGAACTTATTTTATGCCAAGAGCTTGGGCAATGGAGGAAGGGGCTCATGAGTGCATAAGACCGACCAAGCCTTTGAGTTCTTTTGAACTTGAAACGGACATAGACGCTAAACTTTTGCTTTTACAGACGAAATTAAGCAAGAAGCATATAAAACTTTACGATTTGATTTTCAAACGCTTCATCGCAAGTCAGATGTCTCCAGCGAAGGTTAAAGTGTTTAAATTCAAAGCCAAATTTGGGGACATCGTTCAAGATTTTCAATTTAATGGTGCTGTTGTCGAAAATGGCTTTAACCTTGTCGTTCCGATAAAAACGATTGGCGATATCAAACCGGGCGAATACAAAATTTTGCAAGTTCAAAAACGTTTTGTGAGCGAGAAACCTCTTTATACCGAGGCAAATCTAATTCAGCTGATGCGCGAAAGGAAAATCGGACGACCAAGCACCTATGCCACGACCGTTCAAAAACTTAAAGATAGAGGGTATGTGCAAAGTTTCAACGGAAGATTGTCTGGGACGCGCCTCGGCTTCGATGTCTTCAATTTTCTAATTTTAAACTATGAGCCTTTGGTGAGCGAGGAAAGAACGCGCATCGTCCTTGAAGCAGTTGATAGGATTGAAAAAGGAGAGGAGAATTTCATCGATAGGGTGATAGAGTTTAGAAAAGAAATCGATGAGTTTATAAGGAAGGTCAAAGTGAAGCCTTCTTTTTAAGCAAAATTTCTCTTGCGAGTTCATAAACTTGTTCAACTGTTATATCGTTTATCTCGCCTGTTTTTGAATGGATGAAAAATTTGTTTTCATTGATCGGGGACCATTGATATGGTTCGGTTGGACCAAAAAGTGAGATGACGGGAGTTTTAGTTGCTCCAGCGATATGCATCGTCCCGGTGTCATTTGTGATGAAAAGGTCTATTGATTCAATTACAGCAACAACTCGAGAAATTTTTTGATTTTTCAAAACGAGATACTTCAATTTTTCATCTATTTGCTCTATCATCTCTTTAACTGGCTCATCATCCATTGGACCTGCTGTTATCAATGTCAAAGCGTTGAATTGCTCAGCGAGTTTTATCGCGAGTTTGGCAAAATTTTTCGCGCTCCATCTGTTTTTTACCTTCCCAGCTCCAGGATGATAACCGATGATAAAATCAAATTTTTCGCCCTCTTTCAAAAAATCCCTTGCAAACTTCTTATCTTCATCAAAAGTTGGAATTACATAACTTAAATCATCAGTTTCTATTCCAAATGCCCTTACGATGTCAAGATTTCGCTCGGTTTGATGTTTTTTGGGTTCGTTTTCCCAATCAAGCACAACTTGGTAGTTGAACAAAAATGATGTCGGATTTTCAATCCCATTTAAAGATTTTGGACCTATGCGAATTCGTGCGCCCGAAATATAGGCAAGCAAATTGCTTGTCGTTGAAATTGAAAC
>JBEPZK010000058.1:0-10926 GCA_041640855.1 Candidatus Kryptoniota bacterium | reverse complement strand
TATACTTTTTCAGTTCCTTCTTGAATCAGTTGTTTTAACTGTGACGGGTGGAATATTTGGAATAATTTTGGGAATTGTTTTATCGCAGATAATTTCAAATTTTGCTGGATGGCCTGTTTTTATCTCGATTGGAGCAATACTTCTTGCATTTGGTTTTTCAGCAGGGGTTGGGATTTTCTTCGGATTTTACCCAGCAAGAAAAGCAGCAAACCTTAATCCTGTGGAAGCGTTAAGGTATGAGTAAAAACATAAAACCTACTTAAAACTATGCGATATCTTACAGCGCTAATTTTTCTCCTCATTTCACAACAAATCCTTCAATCTCAAATGCCAAAAGCAGATTTAATTTTTATCAACGGGAAAATATGGACTGTTGACAAAACAAAACCAAATGCTCAAGCGGTCGCAATTATAGGTGATAAAATAGTCGCTGTTGGTTCAAATTCGGAGATAAGAAAATACGCTGGGAAAAATACAAAAGTTATCGATTTAAAAGGACGTTTAATGTTGCCTGGTTTTATCGATGACCACACCCATTTTGTAAGCGGAGGATTTCAATTAATGAGCGTTGATTTGAGAGATGCGAAAACCCCTGAAGAGTTTGCAAGAAGGATAAAGGAGTACGTTGAGAAAAATCCGAATAGATGGGTCACAGGCGGAGATTGGGACCACGAACTTTGGGGTGGAGAATTGCCAAGAAAAGAATGGATAGATAAGTATACTCAAAATGTTCCAGTTTTTGTCACAAGATATGATGGACATATGGGGCTTGCGAATAGTTTGGCTTTGAAACTTGCAGGGATAACAAAGGAAACACCTGACCCGCCTGGAGGTCTTATCGTAAGAGATGAAAATGGTGAACCAACTGGAATTTTGAAAGATGAGGCTATGTCTTTAGTTTATAAAATTATACCTGAGCCAACGCTTGAAGAGAGAATTGAGGCAATTAAGCGCGCGCTTGAAGAGGCGAAAAAACTTGGCTTGACGGGAATTCATGATATTGGGACGACTGAGGATTTGCGAGCATATCAAGAACTTTATAAAAGAGGTGAGTTAACAATTAGAGTTTATCTTCGTCTGCCAATCGCGCAATGGGAAAGCCTTGCGAAACTTGGAATAGAAGTTCCATTCGGAAATGATTATATAAGAATTGGCTCATTAAAAGCATTTGCAGATGGTTCGCTTGGTTCGATGACAGCGCTTTTCTTTGACCCTTATGATGAGAATCCAAACACTCGTGGATTAGCGACTGATGTGGTGCTTGATGGACGACTTGAGAGATGGTCAATTGAGGCAGATAAAGCAAAACTTCAACTTTCAATTCATGCCATCGGGGATAGCGCAAATAGTTTGGTGTTGTCTTTGTTTGAAAAAATAGTTCAAAATAATCCATCGTGGGATAGAAGATTTAGGATTGAACATGCTCAGCATATTCATCCGAAAGATTTTGTTCGCTTTAAGAAATTAAATGTCATCGCTTCGATGCAACCATATCATGCAATTGACGATGGGAGATGGGCGGAGAAAAGAATTGGAAAAGAAAGATGCAAAACAAGTTATGCATTTAGAACATTTATCGACAATGGAGTAAAACTTTGTTTCGGAAGCGATTGGAACGTTGCACCTTTAAGCCCGATTCTTGGGATTTATGCAGCTGTCGCAAGGCAAACTCTCGATGGAAGACATCCGGAAGGCTGGTTCCCGGAGCAGAAAATTTCGGTTGCAGAAGCAATTGAATGTTACACGATTAATAATGCTTATGCGGAATTTGCTGAAAACGAAAAGGGAAGCATAACGCCCGGAAAGTTTGCCGACCTTGTGGTGTTGTCGGATGACATATTTACTATCTCTCCCGAGAAGATAAAGGACGTCAAAGTTCTTATGACCGTCTTAGGTGGTAAGGTGATTTATCGAAGCCCTGATTTTTAATTCGGTCTTGTTACTTTTGGACTACTTATTTCGTAGCGGTTTACAAAAACTTCTACAGTATGCCCTGTGATTACTTTTCCGGTTATTATTAAACTGTCGGGGTTTACTATGTTAACCTCATATTTAGCATAGTTTGTTGATTCTGGAAAACTGATATATGAAAGTTTAAAGCCCGAGAATGAAAATCCACCTCCCCCAATTTCTGCTGGTTTCCTTGCCCATGCTTGTGCCAATTGTCCAATTCTTACGCAATCGTTGATCGTATCATTTATATATTGTTCGGTCATCGCCCCCGACCTTGAGATGAAGATATTTATTGCGACTGCAATTGAAACTGCAACAATTATAGCTCCTAAAACCAAAAGCAATAGCTGTTGTTGTCCCATTTTTAATGCCTTGTCTTTATTTTCTCACTTTTAAAATTACAAGTATTCCGATTGCAAAAAAAATGAAATTTGCAAACCATGCAGAAATGAACGGATGCAAAATCCTTGCATAGCCAAATGATGTCCCGATTTTCATAACGATGAAATAGAGAAATGCGATAAGCAAACTTACTCCAAATTCCATAGCAAGTCCGGCTCTTTTCTTTTGAGATGCGAGCGCAACGCCGAAGAGAACAACGATAAAGTTTGCAAAAGGAAATGAAAATTTTGAATGATAATCTGTCAGCCATCTTGAAGGGTCATTCCCACTTCTTATTTGGTCGCGAATGAATTCTTTCATTTCATCTGCTCTCATTTCGTCTGGTTTCATCTGCTTGCGTTTAACATCTATCGGTTTGAAGTTTAATTTTCCAATGTTAAGTGTATCTTTGAACTCGATAAAATCTTTTCCGTATTCAAATTTACGATAGATACAATTGATAAGCAACCAATTATCTCTCAAACTGTCCCATTTCATCGCTGGCGCTATGTATCTTGCGACAACTTTTGTGACATCGTTTGGGTCAAAATCTTGGATGTCAACTCTATGTGCCGTGTTGGATTCGTCATCGAAATATCCTATTGAAAGCAATCTTGTATATGAATCTTGTATGTAGATATTGTATTTCCCCCAAGTCTCAAGATGTTTTCGCATATAAACTCTCTCAAGATTTAACTTCTTTTTGTTCGTCTTTGGCACCACCCAGCCGTTGAAGTAAATGGAAATTATGCTCAATAAAAAAGCGATTATTAAAAAAGGCATCATAAATCTATATAAACTTACGCCTGCGACTTTAACTGCTGTCAATTCGTTTAAATTTGACATCCTCCCCGTGGTGAATAAGCAAGAAAGAAGAACAGCAACAGGCAAGGTAAGCTTAATTATCTCTGGCGAGAAATAAAAATAATATTTTAAAATTATCGAAGTGGGAACGCGCTGGTCGATGAAGTCGTCGAGATTTTCCATTAGGTCCACGAGGATAAATATAAGTATGAAAGCGACAAGCCCAAAGAGTATCATTTGAAGAAATTGTTTCGTTGTGTATATGTCGAGGATTTTGATTTTATCTCGCATATCTGTCAGTTAAAATTTCTTCTTCCTCTGGGATGCCAAGCCACATTTTAACTTTTTTAGGCATAAGTTCCTTTATCCGATACCAATCGATTATCATAGCTTCTTTTCCCATCCTTAGTGTCAAATAAATTCCAATTGCTCCGACGACAAAATTGGCAATC
The DNA here is from genome assembly GCA_041640855.1 of Candidatus Kryptoniota bacterium. Lineage (GTDB taxonomy): Bacteria > Bacteroidota > Ignavibacteria > Kryptoniales > Kryptoniaceae > Kryptonium. The sequence goes on along the minus strand of JBEPZK010000058.1, from coordinate 7,336 downwards.
CACATACTTAGAAACGGGGATAATAAATCTCTATCTGCAAGTTTTTCCCCACCGATTAAACAAGCCCAATAAAATAGGAAGAACGCTAAACTCAAACTTGCTGCAACCCCGAAATTTCCACGCCTTGCCATCATTCCAAGTGGAGCTCCAACAAGGACGAAAACGACGCATGCGAATGGAATCGCATATTTCTTGTGAACCTCAACCATATACGCATCGATTGATCTGTTATAATATTCAATTTGGGCAAGGTAATTTTTGATTATTGCGTTTACGCTTATCAGCTTTTGAATCGCTGATAATGTGGCTTCGTAATCGCCGATGGAGTCTTGCGTCTGAACTTGATAATATGATGGCATTATCGTTTTGCCGAAGAACGGATTTTTGAAGTTTGAAATCGCTGTCGAATTTAAACTTTCATAAATTCTATTTTGAATATTTTTTAGGCTATCTACAATTCTTAACATATCCCCGGCGCTTAGCTCTCTATCACCACGTTGAAAAGCGTTGTCAGATGAACGCTCGAATCCGAACCCTTCGACTTCCATCACGACTCTATATTTTTCGTATTTAACGATCCGATAAAAATTCTTATTTTCTACATCTTGTTCATGGATTTCGCCATTTTCGAGGTCCATTATCAATTTTTTGTAATCCGGCGTGAACGAAATTTTGCCGCGTTTTGCAGTTATTATAACTTGCCTTGCCGGGTCAGAATTATTATAAATCGTTGCGTCTTCAAATTCATTCGTATGTTCATATGATTTTCTGACAAGAATAGCGTAACCAGGTATCTCTGTCGCAAATATCCCAGGGTTTAGCGTTAGCGTTGGCTTTTTTCTGTGAATGTCTATCAGCAAAACTTTTAATCTATGATTTGCGTCGGGCAAAACCCTGTTGTTAAAAATAATCAATAAGCCTGAGATTATAATTGAGACAATGAGAACGGGAAACATCATCTTGTATAAACTCACCCCACTTGACTTCATAACTGTGACTTCATTATTTGCGGAAAGACCTCCGAAGGCCATTAAAACCGCAACTAAAACCGACATCGGCACAGCAAGCACCACGATCCATGCGAGATTTAAAACTATAAGTTCAACTATCACACCAAAGCCAAGCCCTTTCCCGATGAGTTGATCGATATATTTTATCAGAAATTGAAGTAAAAAAATCAAAACCAAAACAAAAAACGAAAAGAAGAAAGGTCCGATGTGAGAACGAAGTATGTATCGATACAAAATCATTTTTTGGAGTTTAACTTTTGTTGAGAAGCAACGGTTCTTTTTGGAATTATAACTTTAAAATTTGTCCCTTCACCAACCTTTGAATCAATTTCAAATTCTGCGCCATAAGTTTTCAAATTATTATAAGTTATCGTCAACCCAAGCCCGATGCCTTTTGGCTCATCCAGATTTTCCGTCGCTTTCGTTGTGAAAAACGGCTCGAAAATTCGATCCTTTATCTCATCAGGTATTCCCACGCCTGTGTCGGAGATTTCAACATAAATTCTACTCTCATCTTCCCATGTTTTCACACCGAGAATTTTCTTCTCCGAATTTAGCATTGCATCGATAGCGTTTCTTAAGATATGCGATATAGCGTTCGAAAAATCTGAGTAGACAGCTTCAATTATGATTGGCTTTTCATACAATTGTATGTTTTTCTCGACTTGATGTTTATAAAATGAGTCAAACTCAAGTATCTCGAGTTCCCTTTTTATCAGTTCGTTCAAATCGAATCTTTTCTTTTGTTTCTCAAGCTCTTCTTTCGTCTTCAGGGAAAGATTTTCAATGATTTGGTTTATTCTTTCAACTTGCTTTAGTAATCTATCGATTTGCTCTGGCTCTATCCCTTTTCTTTTTAAAACTTGTAAACCGAGATTTAAAATTGTAAGCGGATTCCGAAGGTTATGCGCGATTCCACCGGCAAGCCTCCCGATCGATGCAAGTTTATATTCGTTCCATAACTTTATCTCGATCTTTCTCTTTTCCTCTTGAATTCTTTTTAATTTTGTTATGTCGTTGATTACCGCGATATGCCTCCCGAATTTTATGTCGTCGAGCTTTCGCGTTATCGATATCAGAAGGACCTTGTCGTTGTAGTTTGCCTCGAAAGTTTGATCGATATAGTTCAAACTTGCTTCGGATAGATTAGGTGAGCGGACTAGCTCTTTTAAATTTTTCCCCTCTATTTCGCAATTGAAAATTTTGTTTGCAATTTGGCTGGCGAATATAATGTTGAGTTTTTCGTCGAGAACTATGAGCCCTGCTGGGGTAAGATGGATAAAAGTTCTATACCTCTCTTCTGAATCTTTCAATTCCGAAATTAAAAGGAGGTTGTCTACTTCCATCGCAATTTGCTTGGATAGGGTATCAAGAAGTGAAAGTTTTTTCTCATTAAATGGTATCTCGTCGGCTTTATAAGCAAGTTCAATTGAGCCGATAAACTTATCTCGGACGCGAAGCTCAACTTCGGCGAAAACTTTAAAGCCATACTCGAAAATTTTATTCCTTATCTTCGTGCTTCCTCTCGCGATGTGGTAAATCATAAATTTTTGGTCGATTATCTCGGTCGCGAAATCATCTCCTATTTTAAGCACAGTATAATTTTCAAAGATATTTTCTCCGCCTGTTTTTGTGAAAGAATGATAAAGGTTTAAGGAATTTGTAGCCTCGCTATAGATGAAAAAGTTTACCGCATCCGCATCGAAAAGTTTTAAAATCGGTTCGGAGATTTGCCTAAAAAGATTTTTGATGTCTTTGGCGTAATTGAGTTGAGTGAGTATATAGTTTATGGCTTTGAGCTCTTCATATGCTTGATTTAGCTCAACTAATTTGTCTTCAAGTTTGTTTACGAGTCTCGCATTGTATTCCGCGACGTAAGTTACCTCGTCAAGTTTAACTTCGGTTTGTATTTTTCTGGTTTTTCCTTTCTTAATTATATCGCTTATCCTATTTAGCAAAAACTCAAATTTGACCGGTTTTATAATGAAATCGTCCGCGCCGAGTTTAAGCCCGAAGTTTTTGTCTTCTTCCGAAATGTAACTTCCAGTGTAAAATATAAATGGGATTGTTCTAAGGTTTGGGTCAGATTTGACTTCGTGGCAAAATTTAAAGCCATCCATAACTGGCATCAAAATATCAGATATGATGATAACGATGTCTTTTTTGCTATTTAAAATTTCAAGGGCTTGTTTCCCATTTTCAGCGGAGACAACATTAAATCCCGACTGTGTGAGAAGTTCAGCAAGCAAGTTCCTTTCCTCAGGGTTGTCGTCGACGACAAGGATATTCATCTTTCGAACATTCTTTTAATTTCTTCTTCGGTGAGTTTAATAATTGGTTTTTCATCGTCGCGCTTAAGTGATTCGTTCCTTGAATTTAAAATTTTTAAAAATTCTTCAGATGACATCCTTCCTGCTCCACAGGCTTTAGCGCAATTTATTATTTCATTATCCGAAGAGACGACGATAAAATTTTTCCTCTCGTTTAAATCCTTGCTCATAATAATTTTCTTAATCTCGTCATCAGCTTTATTAGGCGGAGCGGAAAATATAACTTTAACCTTAGGAGTTGATAATGCACTTGGTATATTGAGATTACCGTCAAAGACGACTATGCATTTATCCTTTCGCGTTGTGAAAAAATTAGAAAGAGTTGAGACGAGTGATTCACGCGCAGATTGCGGATTTTCGAGAAAAATTTTCTTCAATTTTGCAGATTTATGAATTAGATTGTATCCATCGATTATGTATGTTTTGATACTCAATCTTTGGATTTGATTTTATTCGCGAAGATAATGTTTAGAAGTTTGTTCGTGAAAAACGCTGCGGTAAAGTTTGGATATTCAAGCCCAGGCAATGGGCAAAGCTCAACGATGTCAAATCCGACGACGTTTTTCTGAGCGCTTACTTTTTTGATAAGCTCTATTGTTTCATCCCAATATAAGCCGTTTGGCACCGGCGTTCCAACCGCGGGCATAACGCTTGGGTCAAAATAATCGAGGTCAAATGTTATATAAACGTTTTCACCAAGTTCTGAGACAATCGCGTCTTGCCAAGTTCTTCCGTTGCTGTTGTATTTTCCAGATTTTATCTCCCATGCATAAAAAGTTTTTATCCCATTCTTCCGTATGAATTTTGCCTCTTCGATGTCTTGAGCTCTTATCCCAACCTGAACTATTCTTTTGTTAAATTCAAAAACTCGTGCCAGAGCGGAAGCGTGGCTGTATTTGTTTCCTTCGTATTCATCTCTTAAGTCTGAGTGAGCATCGAAATGAAGTATTGTCAAATCAGGATAAATTTCTGAGTAAGCCTTGACAGCTCCAATCGCAACTGTATGTTCACCGCCGATGGTCACAACAAACTTATTCATTTTCAAAAGTTCTAAAACGTATTTGTAGATTAATTCAACTGCTTTTTCGTCTTTAAAATCGGTGAAATCGAGGGGTTCAAGTGTTGCGATTCCAACTTCGCGATAGAGTTCAAGGTCAAATTCTTCATCATAAAGTTCAACTTGATGCGATGCTTCGAGTAGTTTTTCTGGTCCGAGGATTGTACCTTTTATATAACTTGTCGTATTTTCGTATGGCGCAGGAAGTATGATGATTTTGGATTTCTCGAGCTTTGAAAATTCCTCTGGAATTGAGAGAAAATTTTTATCTTTCCCAAGCGCTTTCATATTTAAGGCTTTTTTGAAAAAATTTAAAATTTGGACGGTTTAAAACCAAATCCTGCGTTTTTGATTTTTTATGTCAAGCAGTTAAATTATTTGTCAAACTCAACAAAATTAAACTTTGAATTATGGCTTTGAAGCGCGTTCCAAATCTTGTTTATAGCGATGGGAAGGGAAATATCTATGATGTCCCTGAACTTGAAATGGCAGGTAGAACCGGATTTGATATCGTGAGGATAGAACCGAAAGACTTAATTGAACTTCCAGAAGGAAGCCAACTTTTTGAACTTCCTATGAGAAGACCGATTGGTTTTGATAGAAAGACTGGTAAAATGGTTATTTTAGAGGATGGTTGGGCGGTTTCCGCTTTTCTTGCCCCTGCACATACTCAATTTTTTCTCTCCGCTTACGAGAAAGAAAACAGTGCTCCAATCCTTCCACTTTTTTCATATACCGCGGTTGGATGGGCAAATGGAAAATTCTATGTTCCTGCGATTAGAATTGATCTGGATAAAAGACAGGATTGCGACCAATTTGATCAAAATCTCGTAATTGAAAACGTTTATAAAAAGTTTAAAAAATATCCAAATAATCGTTTAATTCGGCATCTTGGGGAAAATTGCGCGCTTCGTTATCTATGTCCAGCTGCGAGAAATTTTTTCCTCGGTCGATGGGAAGCACCAATTCCAACTTCACCTGGGTGCAACGCGAATTGTATAGGTTGTATTTCATACCAACCGCAAGAGTCGGGAATCAAAAGTACGCAGGATAGATTGAATTTTATACCGGATGTTGAGGAGATAGTCGAATTAGCTGTTCCACATCTTGAAAATGCCCCAAGACCCGTTGTGAGCTTCGGCCAAGGCTGTGAAGGTGAACCTTTGCTTGTGTGGGAAGTTATAAGAGATGCGATAAAAGAAATTAGAAAAAGGACAAAACGCGGAATCATCAACATAAACACAAACGCAAGCAAACCTGATGCAGTTGAAGAGTTATGTAAAGCCGGGCTTAACAGCATTCGTGTAAGTTTAAACAGTGCAATTCCAGAGATTTATCACAGATATTACAGACCAAATAATTACACATTCGAGGATGTCGTCGAATCGATAAAAGTTGCGAGAAGGTACAACTGTTGGGTTTCGATTAATTATTTCGTTTTTCCTGGTATGACTGATTGGGCGGAGGAATATCAAGCGATGCGAAAACTTATAAAGGAGACGGGAATTTCGATGATACAATGGCGCAATTTTAACATCGACCCAGATTGGTATCTTGAAGTTATAGGAGTGGAGAGAGACTTGCCTAAACTTGGGATAAAAAATGTTATGAGATTTCTCAAAGACGAATTTCCAACCCTTGCTTATGGTTACTTTAACCCACCTCTTGAGGTTATGAAAAAGTATATCAAGAGAGAGGAGGTCCTTTCGGGGAAATAGGTTGCGGTTTGAGTTAGTTTTTGAATTTCACAAAAAATAGCGCAAAGTTGTTTTTGATCTTTTATGAAATCAAAAATTAACGAGGTAGGATAATGATACAAACAAGGTTATTTAAGGAGTTTTTTGAAAGTGAAAGCGCAGGGGGATTAGTATTAATTTTTTGCACTGCTTTTTCACTAATTATAGCTAACCTGTCTTTTGGCCATGCATATATTCAATTTTGGCAGACACAGTTATTTGGACATAGTTTATCTCATTGGATTAATGATGGTTTGATGGCAATTTTTTTCTTGTTGATTGGCTTGGAATTAGAGAGAGAAATTTACAAAGGCGAGCTCGCTAACGTTAGAGAGGCGCTTTTTCCAATCGTCGCTGCAATTGGTGGTGTGGTATTTCCCGCGGTGATATATCTTTTGTTTAATTTTGGAACCCCAACTCAAGCGGGATTTGGGATACCAATGGCCACGGACATTGCTTTTGCGTTGGGGGTTTTATCGCTACTTGGTAAAAGAGTACCGGTATCATTAAAAGTTTTCTTAACATCATTAGCTGTAATTGATGACCTTTGTGCAATAATTATGATCGCGATTTTCTACGCAAAGGGTTTGCATTGGCTAAATCTTTTTATAGCGTTGGGAGTTTTCGCTTTATTAGTACTGCTTAACAGATTAAGGGTTAATAACATTGTTGTTTATTTATTGGGTGGAGTTATAATGTGGTATTTTATGTCGAACTCAGGTGTTCATGCAACGATATCAGGAGTGATGTTAGCCTTTGCAATTCCTTTTAATAAGGATGATGAAAAATCACCTTCATATGTTCTACAGCATTTTTTACACAAGCCAGTTGCTTTTCTCATTTTACCGATTTTTGCGTTGGCAAATACCGCAATTGCTATCGAAGGGGATATATCGAAAATTTTAACGGAAAGATATGGTTTGGGTATAATATTAGGACTGATTGTTGGTAAACCATTGGGTATTTTTCTTTTAACTTCTTTGGCGGTTAACTTGGGTCTTTGCAAACTGCCGGAAGGATTAAAATGGAATTCAATTTTTGGGATAGGACTTTTAGCTGGAATTGGTTTTACTATGTCAATTTTTATCACTTTGCTTGCCTTTGATGAAAAAGTAATTGTGAATAATTCAAAACTAGCAATACTTATGGCGTCATTGGTTGCGGGATTATTGGGTTTTATAACCTTGAGACTTGTACTGAGAC
>JBEPZK010000057.1:0-11582 GCA_041640855.1 Candidatus Kryptoniota bacterium | reverse complement strand
GCTACATTTCGTTATATCGAAAAGTTTTTCAAAGAACTCCCAATTTAAAACGGCTTAAACACCGCAAGGAAAACAATCAGAATGAAAACGACTAAATTCAAATACGAATAATTTTTTATCGCTCTATTTATCGTTTTCAATTCCTCAGCTGCAACTTCACCGCCACTTAAAATTTCGCCTCGTGTTGAAAAGTATCTCATCCCTACAACAACTCCAGAAACCACAAACCAAAGGAACAAAATCACTTTAATAAGCAACCACCCTGGCAACCCTCCCCCTTCAACCCAATTGTAAATCCCGGTTATCAAAGCAAATATACCACCCAAGCGAGCAAGTTTAGAAAAATTTAAAGACAATGTATGTAAATCACCGTTTGGGTTCTTCTCCATCAAAGACTCAACTAGAATAAATCCAACGACCGAAGATGATATAAGCATTGCGGATAAAATATGAAGGAAAAACGATATTTGATAAAGTAGCATAATTAAGCCTTGATTTGTTTTTACCAACCATCACCCTTCCTTTAAAGAAGCGATATAGATTTCGACATCGCGCATTTGTGAAAAATTCGGATAGTCTTTTTTGATTCTTTCATATAGACGAAGTGCTTTTTCCTTCTCGCCAGCAAGCCTGTAATTTCTCGCTGCGTTATAAAGATATTCTGGGACGAGAATATTTTCTCTGAACTTTTGAGCAGCTTTTTCAAAATATTCCCCTGCTTTTTTATAATCCCCTTTCACTTCATAAACCGAGGCTATCCCTGCAAGCGCTGCGGAAAACAAAAGTTTGTCATCACCATCATATTTTTTGAAATACTTCAAAGCGTTATCGTAATCACCCAACATAAAATATGCATTCCCAAGATAATATGTAGCAACCTCTCCCGCATCGGTTCCGCCATAATTTTCAACGATATATTTCAACCCCTGGATGTTTTTCTGGGGAATTCCCTCAATTGCAGTTTTATAATCACCATTATCATAATATGCGATTATTTTTGAAAATAACGCTTCAGCCCTCTCATTCTCCGCCTTCAAATTATTACGATAAATTATGATTCCAGCGATGACGATAATTAAGCCAGTTAAAACATAACTTAAAATTTTTCTGTTCTTCTCTACAAATTCGCGAGCCTTGTAATAGGTTATAACAAGCTTGTCTTCCTTTAACTCCTGCCTCTTTATCTTTTTCCTTGGCTTAAGCATTTGCGGTCAATTTTTTTCTTTTAATATGCGAAATTCCGATGAGAAAACAAAGGTAATTTTATCCTTTGACCTTAAAATTTTATTTATTATCTTCAAACAAAAATACAAGCTCGAAAACAAACAATGAGATTCGTCCTTATTTTAACGATTTTTTCGTTTTCACTCTCGTTTGCAGGTGGAAAATCAACTTATGAATTTCTGCGCCTTGATATAAGTCCAAGGGCCTCCTCAACCGGTGGAAATTTTATAGCTATGACCGATGACCCGGCTTTGCTTTTCTATAACCCATCTGCTTTGTCAACTTTACAAAATAATTATGCAAGCGTTGGATTTTTTAGACATCTTCTTGATATAAATCTCGGTTATGGTGCTTATGCTCAAAAACTTGGGAGTTTTGGAAATGTCGGAATTGGTGTAATCTATATAAACTACGGTAGTTTCAACGAGACAGATCGATACGGAAATCAATATGGGAGATTTTACGCTGGAGAACTCGCGATAGTCGGGGGCATTGCGAAAGAATACCGCAACTTAAAATATGGGATAAGCTCAAAATTAATTTATTCATCGATCGCTGGGGCTCGTTCACTTGCCATAGCTTTTGACATCGGTGGGATGTACATTTTCCAAGAACAAAATTTGAACATAGCGTTGACATTCAACAACATCGGGACTCAACTCAATAGATATATCACGCTTAAAGAAAATCTACCATTTGAAGTTAAATTTGCCATATCGAAAAAACTTGAACATCTCCCATTGCTACTTAATATTGGAATCGGCAAATTAAACGATAAAACTGGAAAAATCACCGAGCGTTTCAAAAACTTCACACTTGGCGGCGAATTCAACATATCAAAAAATTTTGACCTAAGATTTGGATACAACAACGAACGAAGGCAGGAAATGAAAATCGCTCCGACAATTGATTTAACTGGCTTTTCATTCGGCATAGGTTTGAAAATTGAAAAATATAGATTTGATTACTCCCTGGTTTCGCTCGGCAGAATTGGCTCGCTTCATCAAATAGGTTTGACCATAAAAATTTAATTATAATTTTTCGACATCAATTATCCCTCCTGGGACAGCGAATAAACTTTTCCCAAGATGATGAACCGTTTTAGCTTCATCGAGATCGACTTTTAAAAAATCACCGAATAAACTTTCCTCCACAATCGCCCTAAGAACTCGACCAATTATCAAGTTATGGTCCCCAGCGGGATAAATTTTTTCGACTTTGCATTCAATATTCGCAATGCACTCTTTAATCAACGGCGCGGATATAAACTTCGCATTGAGCGGTGTTAATTTCGTCTTTTCGAATTTATCGACATCTCTCCCCGAATGTTTCCCGCAAAAATAAAGCTCTTTCAAAATTTTCAAAGTCGGCAGGTTAAGCGCAAATTCGCCGCTTTTCTCAATCAAACCGTAAATAAATCTTTCAGGTGCAACTGCAATTGCAACAAGCGCGGGCTCTTTGCTAACTGGGACATTCCACGCAACAGGTGTGATATCATCCCTTTCGTTAAATTTTGCTGTTACGAGAACAACCCCGCCGATGTTTAAAATTCGATTTGCTTTTTCAAGTGGGATTTCTTTTTTCATTTTCATCGACCTTTTATTTTAAATGTGCTTATTCAATCTCTTCAGAAGGTAATTTTGGCTCGACCATTATAACTTCTTCGCGTTCAACTACAACACTTCCTTCTGGAGCACCTTTTGGTTTACGGACATATTTTCGCTTTGTCACTATAACTGGAACAAGCGACGATGTTTTCGCCTGGCTAAAATATGCTGCAATGCTTCCGGCTTGCTCAATTGCTTTTTTGCTTGGCTGTCGTCTTCCGGTTTTTAACACGACATGTGCACCGGTAACACCTCGCGCATGAAGCCATATATCCTCTTTATCAGAAAATTTAAACGTCAACAAATCATTACTCTTAGCATCTTTCCCAACCCAAACTTCAAATCCACCATCTACGATGAATCTTCTGAACTTACTCCCAACCTGCTGGGAAATTTTATCCTTAAGAATTCCAAACCTTCTCAAATCTTCAAAATTTTCCTGTTTAAATCTTTTCAACTCATCCAAATTTTTACAATTTGCAATTTTCTCAATCAATTTTTCGAGTTTTTCTCTGTTCAACTCCAATCTTTCCAATCTCTCTTGCGCGATTTTTAGAGATGCCTTTGTCCTTTTCGCCTTTTCAAAATATCTTTCCGCATTTTCAATCGGCGAAAGCGATGGGTCAAGTTTGATTTTCACCTTCTCCCCTTGTTCGGAAAATATATTGGCAAGTTCAACCTCACTCATCCCTTTGTTAAGCAAATTTAAATTCGCCATCAAAATAGAACCAAAGATTTCATATTGTTGTGCGCGCTTGTTTTCTTCAATTTCTTCTCTGATTTTTCCAATTGTATTCATCGTTTTGTTAAACAAATGCTTTAATTTATCCTCAATCGATTTTCTCTCCTCGTAAAACGCTTTGTTTATCTTCGTTTCAATCACAAATTTTCTTATGGCATAGTTGACATCATCTAATTCAAGTTTATCAAGTTTCAAATGTGTAAGTTCAATTATGGAGAAATGTTTGGGAAATGAGCCCTCGTAGTAAATTCTTGGCTTTGGATTTTTCAACTCTGAATCGACCCCCCTCAAAGCACTCCAAATTTTTTCGACATTGTCCCCTCCGCTTCTGTGCAAAATTTCCTTCGCCATCAACATATCGATTGCATCAACCGCTTTGACAAGGCGTTGCGCGGGATTTCCTAAGTTATAATCTGCAGATAAATTTTCCCAAGCCTTTTTAAACGCATCGAAATCGTTCACCATCAATTCGTAGTTCATCTGCGTCTTTTCATACTTAAATTCTTTTCCTGCATATTCTCTGGGGTTTTTGAAACTTGAAATTATTCTATTTTCCCCATCAACGAGGAAAAAATTCGCTTTGCCGGTGAAAAATTGAAAGAGAAGTTTTTTCCCCGAATCAAGTGAAATTTCGACAACTCTATCCGCATCATGGATTCCGGCATCGATTATTCTGTCCCCAAAAATTTCAATGAAGACATCGAGCGAATTTTTCCTTGCTCTTTCAAGTTTTGGACGCAAAAACATATACCCTTGTCCCTGCGCATTTAGTTCAATCGTGAAGGTTTCATCTCCTTTTTCAAGCGTGATATGTAAGGTGTCCTTTTCTTGGGTAAACGACTCAATTACGATTGAATCGCAAAGTTTTTCTCTTATGCTTTGAACGAGGTATTTGAGCGTATGATAGTTTGTGATCAAGCTTCTGAATAGATATTTTTTTGTGTATCATAGGATTGCAAAGTTTGAAAAATAACCGTTTCAAAGTAAGTGGAAGACTTTGGAGCCTCGTTCTGAGTTTTAGAATGTTTAATGTACCATTTAGAATAGCAAAACTGATTACTCTTCTTGTTCCCTGTCGCACCACCCACGCAAACTATTCTACAACCAGCTGAATACAAATCAGCAAGCGCTCTATTTGCCCTTTCGATTTTTTCCCGCACCGCCTTAGGCTGTTTATCGATTTTATTAGCACTTACTCTATCCGCAATTAAAGAATAAATCATGCCTTCATTTGGCAAATATTTCTCAAAATACCTTTTGAATCTTTTCTCAAAGATAGTCAGCATTTTTTTAACATAAACAACATTGAAAGCCAATCTCTTCTAACTTCTACCTAATATCTTTTGTACGCAATTAATTTCGAAATCATATTTGTCTCAAATCAACGTTTAATGTCCAAAATTACGACTTTTGGGCTATCGACGAACTTTAAAAATTTATTGAAAAATGAACAAGAATTAAAAATTCTTTTTGGCACGGCATTTGTATCATTAGTATATAGAGAAGCCGAAGCACCTCGATGAGCACCTTTTGAATGATTTGTGTTCTTTATAATTCAGCCCGCCGTAGCACCTCCGTTGGCGATCGAGCGACCTTAACATTAGGCGCTCGGTCGCTTTTTTATTTTAATTTTAACCTTCATCCCCCGTAATGTCTTTTGAAATTTCACCGCATCAGCGATCGCTTTTATCAAGTAAACACCGCGCCCGGATTCTTTTAAAAGATTCTCATCATCCGTAGGGTTTGAAAGCGATTCAGGCTCAAAACCTTCACCTTCATCTTTTATTTCAACCTCATAAAAAGTTTTGTAAACTTTGACCGTCACATAAACCTTTTTCCGCGGGTCAAATTTGTTCCCATGAATGATCGCATTCATAAACGCCTCGCTTGATGCAAGAAAAAGCCTATCATAATACTCATCTGGAACATTAAAACGCTTCTTCAACTTTTCAAAAACCCTATAAAATTTTTTCAAAGAAGAAATCCTCGACGGAAACTCAAACTTTTCCATGTCATACCTTTTGGATTTTTTCTTCATAGATTAAATGCCAAATTTAAATTCAAATTCGGGACGTCGCTGACCTTTTCACCAAACCTTAATCTTTCAACCCAACCGTTACAATTTAGTTTAAACTTTTTATTTTCGATTTCAATACCACAAGTCGGACCAAATGCTACAACTTTTGAATCGGGAACTTTATTAAGTTCAACAAATCTAAATCTTCTCTCCTCAAAGAGATGATACCCCACCGAAAATTTCGCGCCATCGCTTAAGGAATAATTCAACTTAAAACTGTATTCGCTTGCGCTTATAAAAATTATTGGTCTTTCTTTGAACTCTTTCCATCTCAACCTACCGCTTTCTGAAAAAATTAATTGAATATTCCCCTCAAAACTTATCCTATCGAAAATCGGAAATGAAATTGAATCGCTGAGATAAAATTGCCTGAATATATAACTTTTAACTACCGAAACTTGCGATTCAAAATCGTAAACGGTATAATTCGCCAAGACGGAAAAACTTGCCTTATTTTTGACACGGTCGCTTTCAAACGTTATAGACGGAGAAAGCTTTATTATCCTATTCCAGTTGTTGTTAACGCTTCTAGTTGCGAATATGTAAACGAGATGTTGATTGTTCAAATCAAGCGGAATTTCGATCTCTATTTCCCTTGACATTTTAATTCTTAAAAAAATTCTGAAAATTTGCAAAAGCTCGTCTCTATCATCGTCATTTAAACTGCTCGGCGTGTCATATCTAAAAAGCGACAAATAAAATATCCCTCCAAAAGTTGTTCTATTTGAAAGACTCAAAGAAATCTCACCGTTTATGTTTCTCCTTAAGCTTTTATTGTTTTTCTGTTCTTCAATTTGCTTAGCTCTAAAAAATGATTGTTCGCTTATAAGTTGATGTCTTTGTGGGGTATGAACCTCGTTCCGCTCGACATAATTCATCCTTAGATTTGCCCTGATCTTTTCCGACTCATACGATAAGCCAGCGCCAGTGTTTAAAATAAATTCTTCGATGTTAGTATCGTATAGCGATTGGGTTTTATATCTAATTTGCTTGGCTATATTTCTCCCGCTTACAGAAAAGTCCAAGTTCAAGAGGAAATTTTCAAATATTGGATAAGCTAAAATCGCTTGACTCGCGATGACCCTTTCGTCTCTTCCGTCAATGTTGAAGTTGACATCGTACATTCTTTGAAGATTTGAATCAGCATAAAAATAAAAATCCCGCTTGACGCGTTTGACAAGGAATTCAACTTTGCTTTCGATGTCAGGAGTAAATTTTCTCATCACGGCAAAATTTAAAACGCTGGAGATGTTTTTGCGCGGTGTGATAAAATCCTCCGAATGATGCAAATTCGCTTTTAAATTATAACCTGATATTATAAAATCAGCTGTGTCGGACGAAATCATATAAGTCCAGCCTTTATCTTTCTGCCCAAGTTGGTAATCAAGTTTATATCCACCCATAACATAAAGAGCAAATCTCGAAGATGGATAAATTTTCCCACCAAATAGAAGTTCACTTGAAGAAGCCTTGCTAAGTCCGCTCAATTTATCATCTGCAAATGAAACGGAGTTAAAGGCAAAACCAAGTTTAAATCTTGAAATGCCGGTGTAAAATCTAAACCTAAAATCGTTATCGTCGCGGATAAATTTTCGATCCGTTCTTATTATCATCTCGGAAAATTTTTCAATGAGGGAAAATTCGCTCGAACCTTTTGAAAAAGAATAGCTTAAGAACCCATTCCAGTAAAAATTTGAAAGTTCCCTTGCGATTTTGAATTGCAAGAGGTTCTGAGCAGTGAGAGTTGTCGAAAACAAAAGCATTATTTTAAGACAAAATCCTTTCAACGATTGTGATTGTTTTTCTCTTTGAATCGATTCTAACTTTAGCGCCTATCGGAAGTGTGAGCTTTTGCGGGATGTGACCGTAACTTAAATTCGAAATGATAGGAATTTTCAAATTCCCGAAATAATCCTGAAAAATTTGTTCAAGCGTTAAACTTTTCCCTTCTTCCTTGGGGACACAATCTGTAAATTGCCCAAAGATGCATCCTTTGATTTTAGAAAGCACGTCCGAGTTTTTCAATTGTGAAAGATATCTATCAATTCGATACGGTTCCTCACCAATGTCCTCAATCACGAGAATCGAATCTTTAAAATCAGGTTGATATTTTGTCCCGATAATTGAAGCAAGCAAAGACAAATTTCCACCGAGCAAAATCCCCACCGCCTTTCCAGGTTTAAAAGTAGCAAGTTCTACTCCATCAGGATTTTTTATCTCTATCTCTTTTGATTTTGAGGTCAAAATTCTCCAGAAAAATTCTTCCGAGAAACTATCGAATGAATAAATGTCAACCGCAAGCATCGGACCGGAAAAAGTTATAAGCCCTGTTTTCTTGAAAATCGCGAGTTGAAGTGCAGTTATGTCGCTATACCCGACGAATATCTTGGGACTTCGCTTTATTGCGTTGTAATTTATCTTGTCGAGTATTCTCGTTGTTCCATAGCCACCTCGAACACAAATTATCGCACGAACCTCGGGGTCGGAAAACATTTCGTTTAAATCTTGCGCTCTTTCATCATCGCTTGCGGAAAGATAGCCCAATCTTTTATAAACATGCTTTCCAAGTTTGACCCTATACCCAAGGCTTTCGAGATATGAAACCCCTTTTTCAATGCGAGAAAAATCGTCCGGGGAACTTGCTGGGGAAACAATGCCAATCACATCTCCCTTTTTCAACGCTTGTGGTTTCAAAGTCATTTGACCTTCAAAGTATCTTGTGGATATTTTACAATTTCAATTTTAACAAGGGCGGTTCCTTCGTTTAAAAAACCAAGTTGTTTCGCAGCCTCGTAAGAAACATCGATTATCCTGTTCTTTTTAAAGGGTCCCCTATCGTTAATCCTCACAATTACGGTTTTGTTGTTTGCGAGATTTGTCACCTTTACAAGTGTGCCAAGTGGAAGCGTCGGATGTGCCGCGGTCAAACTATTCATATCGTAAACTTCTCCGCTTGATGTCAGCCTTCCATGAAATTCATTTCCATAAAAAGATGCAACTCCAATTTGAACCGTTTCTGAATTCTTAAAATTTGTATCTTGAACGACATAACGAGATGCGCTTTCGCACGATTCGAATAAAAAGGCAAAGCAAACAAATAAAACTTTTGCGTTTCTCATAGATACTTATCCATATTTTTTCGCTTAAGATAACTTACTATATTTTTTACATCTTGCGCTCTGTCACGCTTGCAGATTAAAATCGCATCTTCGGTACTAACAACGATTAAATCTTCAACACCAATCATCGCTATCAAAGTTTTATTCGTCTCCACGAGGCAATTTTTAACGTCCATCAATATCGCCAAATCCTTGTTCGAAGAAACATAGTTTCCATTTTCATCTTTTGGTGCAAGGTTATAAACTTCCTCCCAACTTCCAACATCGCTCCATCCGAACTTTGCTTTGACAACATATGCACGATTTGTTTTCTCCATCACGCCGTAATCAATAGAAATCGCCCTCATCCTACCGTATGCTTGTTCAAGGACTGCTTTAAAATCATCCCTTCCGATGCTTTCGTCTATTTTCATCAATTCCTCGTAGATGTCCGGCAAATGAGTTTTAATCTCATCAAGTATCACATCAACTCTCCATATGAACATTCCGCTATTCCAGAGAAAATCCCCGCTTTCGATGAAACGCTTCGCTGTTTCAAAGTTTGGTTTTTCAGCGAAAGTTTTGACTTTATAAACGCCTTTGGCTGAAATTTCGCTCTCGTCATCATCGATGAATTGAATGTAGCCGTATCCGGTTGATGGATAAGTTGGCTGTATTCCAATTGTAATTAATCCGCCCAACTCATAAGCAGATTCAATTCCGATTTTCAATGTCTCAATAAATTTTTCTTCATCTGTTATCAAATGGTCTGATGGAAGAACGACCATCACAGCGTCAGGTTGTTGCCTTCGAATGAACAATGCGGAGAGCCCAATACATGGAGCTGTGTTTCTTGAAAGTGGTTCAAGGATTATATTTTGAACTGGAAACTTCGGTAAAACTTGGACGAGTTCAGCAACTTGATTTTTGTTCGAGACGATCAGGATGTTTTCCTCAGGGATAAGCGAGCTAACCCTTTCTATTGTTTGCTCTATCAACGATTTTGAGGATAGAATGTTTAAAAATTGTTTTGGTTTTTTAGCCCTGCTTTTGGGCCAGAATCTTGAGCCAACCCCGCCCGCCATTATAACCGCGAAAGTTTTTGCCATAACTTTTAGCATTTTGTTTTTTAATCTCTGACATAAATCCTCGGAACCCTGGAAGAAACTTTACAACAAACCTCGTAAGGAATTGTTCCGAGCCATTCTGCAACGTCCCAAGCAGTTAAATTTTTACTTCCAAACAAAATTACATCATCCCCAACTTTTATTTCTGTGTCCAAGCCAACATCGACCATAATTTGGTCCATTGTGACAGTTCCGACGACGGGAAAGATTTTACCATTTATTTCAACTTTTCCAAGATTTGTCAACGCTCTGCTGTAACCATCTGCATATCCAATCGGTATCGTTGCAATTTTCGTTTTTTCTTTTGCTATGAATCTTCGACCATAACTTATGCTTGTCCCGGGCTCAACTTCCTTTAAAAATGAAACTTTTGATTTCAAAGTCATCACAGGTTTGAGTTCGATTTTATTCAAAACCTCAAGTGATGGATAATAGCCGTAAAGCATAACCCCAGGTCTGACCATATCGAGATAAGTTTCTGGCATATCAAGTATCGCTCCAGAATTTGCACAATGTTTTAAGGGGATTTTAATCCCGCTGAGCTCGATTTCTCTTACAACTTCAATAAATCTTTGAAATTGAAGATAGGCAAAAGATTTATCTCTTTCGTCTGATGTGGCGAAGTGCGTATAAATTCCCTCAATGTGAAGATTTTTAAACTCATAAAAAACTTTCTTAACAAATTCAACTGCGTTTTTATAATTTACCCCAACCCTCCCCATCCCAGTATCAATTTTGATATGGCATTTTATTTTTCTCCCAAATTTTTCAGCGAAAGAATTAAATTTCTCGGCACATTCAAAAGTTGCAATTGTGGGAATTAAATCATATTTAAAGAAAAGTTCTATTTGCGACTCAAATGGTGGACCAAAGACTAAAATTGGCAAATTGATGTAGTTTTCTCTTAATTCAATCCCCTCTTCTGGGATTGCCACTGCAAGGTAATCAGCACCCAAAGAAACTGCGACCTTTGAAATTTCAACTGCTCCATGTCCATAAGCATTTGCTTTAACCACAGCCATTATCTTTCTTTTTTCCCCGACAAGTTTTTTAACTTGGTTAAAATTAAATTCGAATGCGGAAAGGTTAATCTCAGCCCTCGTCGGTCGTATAGAAAAATGCGCTTGCAAATTTCCGTCCAAATTTTGTTGAAGCACATAAAAAATATAAGAATTAATAACCGAATTTTTCAAATGACAAACGATGAATATTTCATCGGTTGAAGAACAAAGACAGATTAATCAAAAAGAAAGGGGAAGCAAAAATTTAGAGAACCGCAAACTTGAAATTTTCCTTTGGATTTATTATATTTATAACGCCTTACAATACCGCGGGGTGGAGCAGCTGGTAGCTCGTCGGGCTCATAACCCGAAGGTCGCGGGTTCAAATCCCGCCCCCGCAACAAAAATTTTTAAAAAACAAAAAGATTTTCATCGATGCCGAATCTCAAGTCCGCCGAAAAAAGGATGCGACAAGCAGAAAAAAGACGCAAACGCAACAGACATTACAAATCAATGATGAAAACCTTCATAAAGAAAGTTAAAAACGCTACAACTAAAGAAGAAGCAGAACCACTACTCAAAAAGGTTTATTCAATTCTTGATAAACTCGTCGTTAAAGGAATAATCCATAAAAACAGAGCTTCAAGCTACAAATCCAAGCTCACACAATTTGTAAATAGCCTCCCATCCAAACAACAGGCATAAA
>JBEPZK010000056.1:0-11600 GCA_041640855.1 Candidatus Kryptoniota bacterium | reverse complement strand
GTTAAAATAGTTCAACTCGACGAGCCAGCGTTAGTTCTCGACCTGGATGAGAACGACATCGAAATTTTAATAGAAGCATACAAAATTTTAACAAGTGAACTCAAAGAAATCGAAGTTTTCGTTCACACATATTACGAAAGTTTATCAAACTACGAAAAAATCGTCTACGAACTGCCGGTTGCTGGAATTGGGCTTGATTTCACGATAAATGACGAAAATTTCGAAAATCTTAAAAAGTTTGGCTTCCCATCGGATAAAAAGCTTATCGCGGGGATAGTCTCTGGCCGAGACCCGTGGAAGATCGACTTTGTTAAAACAGTCGAATTTTTACATCAAATTTTAAAATTCATAAGCGAAGATAGGCTTATACTTTCAAACTCATCTCCGCTTTTCCACTTGCCCGTTTCACTTGAGCCGGAAAAAGGTCATCTCGATGACAGATTGATTGGGCTTTTGTCATTTGCAAATGAGCGACTTGACGAACTTAAAACTTTGAAAAAAATTTTAAATGAAGGTCACCCAATCCCATCTCAAAATCTTCAAGCATTGCGTGATGAATTTAAAGATGAAGAAGTGAGAAAGAAAATTTCTCAAATCGATGAGAAAAATATCGGTCGAAAAACGCCGTTCGAAGAAAGATATAGAAAACAAATTTCAATTCTCGGACTTCCAAAATTTCCGACGACGACAATCGGAAGTTTCCCGCAAACTAAAGAAGTTAGAAAAGTAAGGGCTGATTTCAACGCGGGAAAAATTTCAAAAGAAGAATACGAGAACTTCGTAAAAGAGCAGATAAAAAATGTCATTGATGTCCAGGAAAAACTTGGGCTCGATGTGCTCGTCCATGGTGAATTTGAAAGGTCAGATATGGTTGAGTTCTTCGGACAAAAGATGAAAGGTTTCGCGTTCACAAAAAACGGTTGGGTTCAATCATACGGGACAAGGTGCGTAAGACCCCCGATAATTTACGGAGATGTTTCAAGACCTGAGCAGATGACGATTAACGAAATTACATACGCACAATCCTTGACTTCAAAACCTGTAAAGGGGATGCTCACGGGTCCTGTGACAATTCTGAATTGGTCATTTTATCGGAAGGACATACCTAAAAAAGAAATCGCATATCAAATCGCGCTTGCTTTAAGAGATGAAGTTTTAGACCTTGAAAAAGCTGGGATAAAAGTTATACAAATCGATGAGCCAGCGTTTAGAGAGGGATTACCTTTGAAAAAAGCGAAACAAAAAGAATATCTCGAGTGGGCTGTAAACGCTTTCAAATTGACGAACGAAAGCGTAAAACCGGAAACGCAAATTCAAACACATATGTGTTATTCGGAATTTAACGAGATAATCGAATATATTTACGCAATGGATTCAGATGTGATTTTAATTGAAGCATCAAGAAGCAAGGGAGAAATTCTCGATGCGTTTGAAAAGTTCAATTACGACCATGGGATTGGCCCGGGTGTATACGATATCCACTCGCCAAGGGTTCCAAGTGTAGAAGAAATGCTTGAGATAGCGGAAAGGGCTGTGAAAGTGTTAAATAAAAATTTGATTTGGATAAATCCTGATTGTGGGCTAAAGACGAGAAATTGGGAAGAGGTCATTCCATCGCTTCAAAATATGGTCAAAGTTGCGAAGATAATGAGAGAGAAATACGCAGATTGAGTTTTTGGTCAAATTCAAATTTGACAAACGTCTTTTAAAAATTTTGAAATCGCCTCGTTAAACTTTTCGCTATTTTCAATATTGCTCAAATGTCCAGCTGATGGAATTATCTCAAGTCTACTGTTTTTTATTTTGCTGTTTAAAGAATGCGCAATTGAAGGTGGAGTTAAAGCGTCATCCTCACCAAATATAAGAAGGGTTGGAATTTCGATTTTCTCAAGTACATGAGTTGTATCTGTCCTCGTGGAGAGTGCAATTAAATTTCCAGCGATGCCCCTTTCATCATTTTCAAGGATTATTTTTTCAGCAAATGAGACGACGTCTTTTTTATTTTCAAAAGTTTTTGGCGATAGCGCCGACTTTAAAAATTCCTCGACGAATTTTTCTTTCCCGTGAAACTTCAAAAGATGAAGCATCTGGGCTCGCCTGATTTTTGCCTCATTTCCATCCGCTTCAGACCTCGTGTCACAAAGTATCAATGCATGAAATAGCGAGGGATGCTTTTCATACGAACGCAAAATTATATACCCACCCATCGAAAGACCACATGCTATGACTTTTTCTATCTTCAAACTTCTCAACAGTTCAACGAAATCATCGACCAAATTTTCAAACATAAACTGCGCATCCCCAACCTCGCTTTGCCCAAGCCCGCGAACATCGTAAGTCAAAATCGAACACCTTCCCTTCAGAAATTCAACCTGCGGATTCCACATCTTTTGATTAAATGGGAAAGCGTGGATAAAAGCAATAACGGGGGATGATTTAACCTCATAAAAGTTGTAATCAATTTCAACGCCGTTAACTTTTGTCCTCATGTTTAAAATCAGATTTATTTTTCATCCTTTTACACTTCCAAGAGTTAAACCAGAGATAAGATAACGACTTAGGAACAAGAAAAGCAAAACAGCAGGAATGCTTACTATGAGCGAGCCAGCTGCGTATAAGCCCCATTCAGTCGCCATGCTTGACTCAAACTGCTTAAGCCCAATCGCAAGTGTGTAAAGTTCCGGTTCTTGAAGAATTTGCGCAGCGACGACATATTCAGCCCATGCGGACATAAACGAGAAAAGCGCTGTTATAACCAACGCTGGCAAAGCAAGTGGAAAAACAACTTTATAAAAAGCTTGAAACTGATTGCATCCGTCAATTCTCGCAGCTTCCTCAAGGCTTACTGGAATCGTGTCATAATATCCCTTCATCTGCCAAACACAAAACGGAAGAGCAGTCGAAGTGTAAACAATTATTATCCCAAGATAACTATTCAACAGATGAAGTTTTATGAGCATAATATACAACGGAAGCAAAAGCATAGTCGCTGGAAACATCTGCGTTATCAAAATCCCTATCATCACCGCTTTCTTTCCGAAAAACCTAAATCTAGAAAGTGCATATCCAGCGGTCGATGCAAGAGTAACTCCAGTTAACATAACAACCGTTGAGACGAAAGTTGAATTTGCAAGCCATCTTAAAAATGGCGTCTTTGTGAAAAGTTGTATGTATGAGTTCAAACTCGCATTTTCAGGTATAATTCTTAAAGATGTCGAAAGAAGTCTATCCGCTGGCCTCAATGAAATGCTGACAACATTTAAAATCGGATAAATCGCGATGATGGTGAAAAGGATAAGAAAGAGGTAAGCGAGGGCTATGACGAGAAA
The DNA here is from genome assembly GCA_041640855.1 of Candidatus Kryptoniota bacterium. Classification (GTDB taxonomy): domain Bacteria; phylum Bacteroidota; class Ignavibacteria; order Kryptoniales; family Kryptoniaceae; genus Kryptonium. The sequence continues at coordinate 8,271 of JBEPZK010000056.1, read as the reverse complement.
ACTCTTAACTTTATAGTTAAACATTTTTCTGTTGAGAAAATTTTGTTTTAATAAACTGATTCAACTGCACGGGTTTTCTTCAAAAAGTAAAGACCAATGACAAGCAGGATAAAAAATATTACAACTGACAGAGCAGCTGCGTAGCCATATCTATAAAGGTTAAATGCAGCCTTATAAACATACGAAACAAGTATATGTGTTTGGTCACTTGGTTCACCGCCATTTGAAACAAGCCAAACGATATTGAGGTTATTAAATGTCCATATAATCCCAAGTGTGATAGCCGGAGCCATAACCGGTCTTAAAAATGGCAAAGTTATGTTTTTAAATTTTTGCCACGCGGATGCTCCATCGATATCCGCAGCTTCATAAAGTTCCTGCGGTATGCTTTGAAGTCCACCTAAAGCTACAACCATCATAAACGGAAAACCAAGCCAGACATTTGTAATTATGCAAGCTGTGAAAGCCTCAAAAGGCCTGAGAAGCCATTCAACAGGAGACATATTGAGATACTTCGCAATGAAGATATTGATTGCGCCATATTCGTAATTAAACATACTCCTCCAAGTGAGAGCAGTTATAACCTGTGGAATAGCCCAAGGTAAAATTAAAAGTGTTCGAAATATCGGTTTAAATTTCAATGATTTGTTATTCAAAAGTAAAGCGAGAAAAACACCGATAACGACATGAAAAGTAACATTCACAAAAGTCCAGATTATCGTCTTCAAAAAGACGACATAAAAAGTATTTTCAGAAAAAACCTTGATATACTGTCTCAATCCAATGATTCTCCAATCGCGGAAATGTCGCAAACTCATATTTGAGAAAGAGAGGATGAAATTATAAATGAACGGATAAACTATAACGCCAAACATAATTAAAAGCGACGGGAGCAGAAAAGCGATTATGAACAAATTTCTCCTACTCATTCATCTCCTCAATTTTTTTGATAGCAAGTTCTTGCATTTTTTTACTTGCTACTTCAGGTTGCATCGTGCCACCCAAAACAGCCTGATAATAAGGTCGCATCGCATCCCATATCGCTCGAAGTTCCGGGACAACCGGCATCGGTTTACCGACCTCCATCTGCGAAATCGACGCTTGAATCAACGGGTCTTTTTTAACAAGGTCGTTTTCAAGGGCTTTCTTATGCGTCGGTATCATACCAAGCTGTCGTACATATTCAAGCTGAACCTCGGGGCTTAAAAGATATTTCAAAAGGTCGATGACATAGGGCAGTTTTTTCTCATCGACATTTACATTAATCGAATAACCTTTAATTGCAACCATCGGCGCGGGCCATAGACCTGTTTCGTCAACTTTTGGTATTCGCGCAATTTTAAAATTAACACCTGCTTTTTTATATCCGCCGATCGACCACGGACCATTGATTAGCATTCCAGCTCTACCTTCCTTAAACAAAGCATCAGCGGTGTTATAATCGCACTCCTTCGGAATGATTTTATATTTGTCTCTTAAATCTTGAACAAATTTAAGAGCTTTAACCGTCGCCTCGGAATCCAAAGTTGGATTCCCCAACGAATCCATCACCCATCCACCAAACCCCGTCAAAAAAGGTATAAAGAAAAAAGGCTCGGTATAATTCCAAACGAGACCATATTGATCAATTTTCCCATCACCGTCTAAATCCTTTGTTAACTTTTTCCCGATCTGAATTAATTCGCTCATTGTCTTCGGAGGTTCTTGGACGAGATCTGTATTGTAAAGAAGAAAGAGATGATTCCCGATTTGGTCGCCGATTTGATAGAGATGACCTTTATACCAGAGAAGACCACGCGGGTCAAACTGATTTATAAACGATGAATCAAAAACCTCCTCGAGCGGTTTAACGATTTGCAAAATCTCAAAAGGTCCAATTTGGTCGCTTGGTCCGTAAACGATATCAGGTCCCTTTCCAGCAATCGCCGAAATTATATAAGCAGAGCGTAATTCCTCCGTCTCTTTATAAAGGACAATTACTCTAACCCCAGGATGTTTTTCAACGTACTTTTTAACCGCTGATTCAAGAACTTCCCTTTCTCCCGGAGGTTTTTGGTGCCATATAACGATTCTTATTTCATCTGGATTTTTGCTGAAACAGGAAAAGAAAAGAAGTGAAATCGCAAAAAGCAGGCAAAATTTCGCAAAGGTTCTCATTTCTCAAAAATCATCTTTCTTTTTCAAAATGGGCTTGTGCAAAAACTCAGGGACATCGACTTTATATCCAGCTTTTTGCAGAAACTTGTAAACATTTATCAAGTGAGTTCTAAATCCGAGGTCAAAAGGTTCATCCCCACCAAGCCCAGTTTGGTCCTCCCCATACCACCAAAACCAATCGCTTCCTTCCGCAGAATATAGTGACTCCCATGCTTTATGTTCGTAATACTTTTTAGTTCCAAACTTTGGAACTGGCGTCATCGGATTTGGTCGAGGAACTTTAAGTTTTTCTAAATCTTTTCTAACCGATAAAAGATATTCCCAAGCGAGATTTTCCTCATCCTCACCAATCCAAGTATCGAAATTCGCATTTATCCAACTCCCAGGCCATAAAAATTCAATTTTACGCTGCGACTCAATTGGATGTGGTTTTATCCCGCGCTTCGGATTCCCATAAATCCACTCGCTCATTGTCACTGTTACAATTTGACCCGTCTTGTACAACTTGCTCAATTTTCTATAAAGAGCATTTAAAAAGCTTTTCCCATCCTCATCTTTTCTATACCATTCCCAAGCGTTTTCACCATCAAGAATTACCGAAATCAATCTTTCATCATTTGTGTCTTTTGGGGCGAAACTCAAAACATATCTTATGAAATCATCCGCAGCGACTTCGGGGTCATAATTTTGATAAGTGAAGCCAACCGCGTCGGATAATCTCGTATCGCGAAAAACAATCACAACATCCCCAACACAATAGGGATAATATGAAGGCTGTTCTTTCGGAGTTGATTTGAATAAAATTTTTTCATCAGTTGCGACCCATTTTATTCCGTTTCTGCTGAAAACCTTTATCGCTTGCTCAGAAACCGAACCCTCAGCAGGCCACATCCCGATAGGTTTTCTCTTAAATATCTCTTGATAATACGCGATCGATTTTTTAATTTGTGCATCTGCATCCTCGGGATAGCTAAATCTACTCGGAAGATTATCATTTGGTTGACAAATTCTCGCTACATCTGAATCATAAATCAAAGGCAATATCGGATGATAAAATGGCGTCGTTATAACTTCAACTTGCCCAATGTGTTTCTTTGGGTCATACATCAATTTTTTATGAACTGGAATTATCGCTGACAAAACCTTGTAAACCTCCGCAACAATTCTGTTGCAGTCATCTTCTGTAATTTCATGCTTGAGGTAATACTTACCATCTCTTTTTTCGACGAAATCGCTTAAGTCAACACTCAAACCATTCGCAAGATTCACCTTCCCATTTAAAAAATCCGGGTCAAAGTTCGCAAGATAAAAGAAAAATTTTATCTTTCGGATGTCATCAATCGTATAATCTGTGGGATTTTTCTCCCTCAAAGCTTTGTACTCGGGAAATCTATCCATAACGACCTCGCTTACGCTGAAACAATTCCACGGATTTTTATAAACATAAGCAAGTTCTTGCTCAGTAAAATCTTTCGTATCCTTTAACATAAGGTCAATCCACGGGTCAATTTTAACATTGTCATTGAAATACCTTTTCGCGTCGACTCTGTTATTTTTCAAATCGACATACGGTTTCAGTCGCTTGACATAATACTCGTTGAGTTGAAAAAGAAGTGAAGATGTCAAATTGATGGTCACATGGACATCCGGATATTCCTCAAGGATTGCGCACATATCGTAATAATCTTTCGTTCCGTGAGTTCTCACCCATGGACCTTGAAGTTCGTCTTTTTCCGGATCAAGATAAGAAGGTTGATGTTGGTGCCAAATTATGTTGAGATAAATTTTGTTTGTTTTTGGATAAAGGTCCTGCAAATTAGGTTTTGCATCCGGTTCGGATTGAAGCAAAATTTTCCAATCGTAAGAAAGCACAAAGACAGAGTTAAAATCAGTTTTGTTGAAATTTTCAACTTTTGCAGGATTTCCCGGGTCAAGTATCCATTTTCCATCGATGATAAATTTGTACTGATAAACGCCGGGCTTGATTTTAAATTTTCCAGTCCAATATCCATTCTCGTCTTTCTGTAGGAAATCATTTTTATTCCAACCATTGAAATCACCAGCGACTACAACTTCCCTCGCCTCAGGTGCATAAATTTTGAAAACCACATATCCATCCTCGAATTTTGGTTGGGAGAAAAGGAAGGTTATAAAAAGAGGAAGCAAAAACAAGAAGTTTCTTTTCATCTCTTTTTTGAATTTTTATTTTGGCTTACAAAAACCTATCACTTACGCTTACATTTAAACGCCAGTGAAAATTTACTTAACCAAAATCATTTTTCTAGTTTGCTCAAAACCATTTACACTCAACTTGTAAAAGTATACACCGCTTGGCAAACCATTAGCGTAAAACTTAACCGAATGCTTTCCGGCTGGCAACTCACCATTAACTATTGTCTTAACCTCTCTCCCAAGAGCATCATAAACGGTCAACTTAACAAATCCTCTTTCCAATAAATTGAACTCAATTATCGTCTCTGGGTTAAACGGGTTTGGATAATTCTGATAAAGTTCGTAATTGCGCAAAATCTCGCCTACGCCATCATCTTTGACAGAAACGATCGGCGGGACCAAAACAGTATCCCTTGTCAAAGAGACAGTATATACAGCGGAACCATAAGGCTCAAGCGTCACCTGAACTGATGAGAGTGAAGAACCATTTACCATTTGATAAGTATTATCGAACAAATTGTTCAGATAATAAACTGCGTTATCTTGAACTCCACCGGTAAATGAAACAGCGTCTTTTATATTAAGCGTGACATTTTTTGTTTGGTCTGATAAATTCAAAACGACGAGACCATTTTGGTTTTCGTATCTTTTAACGTAAGCATAAACTCTCGAATCGTTTGCGTTTATCATTTGATGTTCTCTGCTTCTAAACGCCGGGAATTTCGCACGTATGAACGCGAGTTTTTGATAATGCAATTGCAAAAGTTCCTTATCAGGGTCATTCCAATTAATTTTAAATCTCTTTCCTTCAAATTCACCCATACCATTTCCAAACCCAACTTCTTGTCCTGCATAAACAAGTGGGATTCCAGGGATTGTAAAAAGAAGCGTCGCAAGCGGTTTCGTCCTTCTTAAATCAGATTGATAAACATAAGCTATCCTTACTTCATCTTGATTCTCCATATAACGCAGATATTGGGAGTTTGGACCGGGATAATAGCCGTAGTTTGTGGCGATATCGTTTATTTCAGTTATGCTTTTTGAGTAAGCGTTCAAGAAAGCATTCCACATATTTCTATCGTACGCTACATCAACCCCTCCGCCTTTATCAGCATAGATTACCTCGGTTCCAAGCCCAGTTCCAGCTGCTTCAGCAAGTAATAAAATGTCGGGTTTTACTTTTTTCAAAGTTTTTCTTATCGGAACTCCAAAATTTTGCTCACCATATCTTCTCGAAGGTCCCCAATAGACATCGAATCTAAAGCCATCAACCCCGACATCTTTAACCCACCATTTCAACATTTCCAGCATATAAGTTCTCAAATCGATATCCGACCAATTCAAATTTGCAAGCGACCAATCCGCATATCGAACATAAGCAGAGTCAGGAGCGTATGACTGTGGAAGTTCTTCATTATGCGGGAAAATTGTATGCTGAACGAAGTCCCAATACGGAGAATTTTCTCGATATTGCCTTATGCTTTGAATCCAAGGATGACCATCTGCGACATGATTCGTCGTTATGTCAAGTATAACCCTTATCCCGAGCGAGTGAGCTTTATTCAAAAATTCTTTAAAATCTTCCATCGTGCCATATTCCGGGGCAATCTTATAAAAATCAACTATCCCATAACCAGCACCGACAGCGTCAATTCTGTACTGATTTAACATTATCGGCATAAGCCAGATGACATTATAACCCATCGATTTGACATAATCAAGCTTTGCGGTCGCAGATTTTATCGTCCCATCCTGCGTAAAAGAATGAAGAAATATCAAATACATTCTCGCATTTTTAACCCACGACGGGTTATCAGCATAGCCTGGGAAATAAACTGAACCATCGGGATTAACCGTGAAATAATTTCGCGCTGTATCCGCATTGTTTGACGGGTCGCGCGCTATCAAAGTGAAGAAATAATCCCCAGGCGTACTTGGTTTCGAAATTGAAATTGTGCTTTGGGTCGAACCATTTACACCAGAAATAACTTGAGGATTCGTCGAATCAGCATACCAAACAAAACTTAGAACATCTCCATCAGGGTCCGTGCTATTGCTTGCACTGATGATTATCGTATTCCCAGAGAGCGAAAAATCTATCCTCGCATCGGGACGATGATCAATGATTCGATGAATATTGACCTTGTTTGAATATCCCGATTTCCCTTGCAGAGTTGCTTTCGCTTGAATTATATTGTCGCCTTCAACAAGACTGATGTTTGCGGAAAACTTTCCACCCGATGCACCATAAGTCCCTTTGTTTCCGTTAACAAAAATATCAACATAAGTAACTTCACTCGCAAGCGTTCCATCCTGATGCCTTATCTCACCATTTATCGTTATGTTTGCCTTTCTCGTTTTCCGTGGCTGAGTCAAAATTCTCACCACGGGAATTCCAGTTACATCAAATCCAAGTTGTTCAGGATTTATCCCAGTATAACCTCTCCCTTCGTTATCGATTCGCGCATAAATTGGGCTTGAACTTACAACATAATAACTTAAAATTTTCCTCTGCACCGCATCATCGACGAAAGCAATGTCAAAAACCGCCGGTTTCCCAGGAAGTACGTTCCCATCCGTCACTTTCACAGGATTACCATTCGCATCGACCAAAAATGAATAAATCGTCACATAAATTTTCCCATAAATCGAACCGATATAACCTGCAAGTTCATCCACAGGAATGGAAAACTTTATCACATCGGAATTTATAGCATCGGAATTAAAAGATATAGACCTCGCTTTGGTAAGCGGCGAAACCTTTGTGTATATCGAATTAAACCTTGGATCTGCTAAACCCGGTGCAAATATAACGTAAATCCCTCTATCGCTGAAGTCAGAAATTTCAACCCCTGCCCCAAATGGGTCGTTCACAAAATTATCAATAGCAGTATTAATCGAAAAGACAACCGCAGTTTTGTCGGTTACATCTCGAAGTTTTATCTCAAAACTAATCGTGTCTTTATTTAAATTCGTCCATGCGTTAAACTCGAGAATATCACATGAACCCGGCGTAAATCCATTCGGATAAATAAAACTTCCATCCCCAACATCATCACCTGTGTTATCTACATAATAAAAGCCTGAATTAATCGGATAAACTCCAAATGAAGAATAAGTTACTCCGACATTACCTTCCAAATCACTTGCGGAAAACTTCAACTCATGTCTTCCAATTGTCAAATTTTGAATTTGTGCTGTAACCATTTTACTTATCGTATCATAACTTGACGGAATTAGGTTTCCATCGAGATAAACTTTTACGCTGTTTGGGTCGATTCCTTTCTCCCTTGAGCTATCGAAAACTTTCGCACTTACGACAATTGATGTAACTGTGTCGGGATAAATTTTTCTATTTGGTGGATTTAAAACTTTGAAATACGGTTTTAAAATCCTATTTACAACTGCAACAGAATTTCCATAAGTCCCGCGAGTTATGGGATTATCCGGGTCAGCTGTCCAAATTGAATTGTTGAGGTAAAATTTGTATTCATATTCCCCTTCCGTTAAGACAAGCGTCTTCGTCCATACACCGCGGAGCGAATCATATTGCATCGAGTCTTCGCCCCAACCATTGAATTCACCGCGCAAAGTCACAGATGTTATGTTTTTGTAAGAATTTCGCGAACTCCTCGGGTCGAAAATAAATTCATATTCAGCTTGATAAACTCTATAAGCCACGTCGACATTAAAGCGCGACGTATCCGACCCAACTTTTCCGGATGCAGTTTTAACTTCAAGCTTGATGAAATGCTCCCCATTTGAAAGAGGTTGAACGGGAGTGTAGCTAAACCTTTGATTCCCAGGATTGAAATATGACATACCGTTTGGAATAAGTTGACCGTCGATATAAAGATTTATCTCTGAAATCGTCTCGCCGGATGAATAAAAAATGTATGCGGAAATTTCGGGTTGGTCTCGATTCGTTATAGTCCCATGCTT
>JBEPZK010000055.1:0-11895 GCA_041640855.1 Candidatus Kryptoniota bacterium | reverse complement strand
AAACCAATCAAGATAGATATACCAATCGTTGGAATGACCTGCGCAAGCTGTGTTCTGAAAGTTCAAAATAACCTCATCAAACTCCCTGGGGTCAAAAATGCCATCGTAAATCTTGTCACCGGAAAAGCAACGCTTGAACTCGAACATGGAGCTCAAATTAACATCAAAGATATAATCAACTCCATAAAATCAATCGGATATGATGTAGCAATCCAAAAGATAACCTTTCCAGTTCAAGGAATTTCCACAGCTTCTTCATCTTTCATCGAAAACGCTCTTTTAAAATTAAATGGAGTCGTAAAAGCCTCCGCAAACCCAGCTACTGAAAGCATAACGCTCGAATTTATCCCAACGGTTGTCTCCCTCGACAACATAAAGGAAGAAATCGAAAAATTCGGCTATAAAGTCCCAACGCTTGCAGAGGAAGACGTTGAACTTTACGAAGAGATAATTAAAAAGCATGAATATGAAGATCTGAAAAAACGCTTCATCTTCAGCGCCTTGTTTACGGGCTTAATCCTCCTAGATATGATATCGCATTTATTTTATCACATTGAAAATAGAACGATTGTCAATTACATCCTCTTCGCACTTACGACGCCGGTTGTCTTTTACGGTGGAGGAAGATTTTTCAAAAGTTTTTTTGCTGGGATTCGACACTTATCCGCGGATATGAACACATTAATTGCAATTGGAACTGGCTCAGCGTATCTTTACAGCGTTCTCGCAACATTTTATCCGAAACTTTTCACATCTGTTGGGAAAACACCTGATGTTTATTACGAGACATCCGCAGTTATAATAACACTAATTCTGCTCGGTAGGTTGCTCGAGGCAAAAGCAAAATCTCAAACAACATCAGCAATAAAAAAACTTTCATTACTCCAGCCCAAAACAGCTACCCTAGTAAAGGACGGCGAAGAAATAGTCGTTCCCATCAAAGAAATAAAAGTTGGCGATATAATCCTTGTAAAACCTGGTGAAAGAATACCGGTTGACGGCGTAATAATCGAAGGCTATGCTTCGGTAGATGAATCTACAATAACTGGCGAAAGTATGCCCGTTGAGAAAAAGCCCGGCGATAGTGTCATAGGTTCAACCTTAAACAAAGCAGGAAGTTTTAAGTTCAAAGTTACAAACGTTGGTAAGGATACGGTTTTATCAAAGATGATTCAACTTGTAAAAGATGCTCAAGCAACGAAACCGCCCGTTCAAAAACTTGCTGATAAAATAGCTTCAATCTTTGTCCCAATTGTGATTGGCATCGCGACTTTAACTTTCTTGGTATGGTATCTTCTTGGATACGGTTTTACATTTGCGCTTATGAATTTTGTATCCGTTTTAATTGTTGCTTGTCCGTGTGCTCTTGGACTTGCAACACCAACTGCAATTGTTGTAGCGACAGGCAAATCCGCTGAATATGGAATTTTAATAAAAAATGCGTCAGCGCTTGAGATAGCAAATAAAATTAACTTCATCGTTTTCGATAAAACTGGGACAATAACTTACGGAAAACCGGAAGTCACAGATATTATAAAACTTGGCAATTTATCCGAAACCGAAATACTTAAACTTTCAGCATCCGTAGAAAGAAACTCCGAACATCCACTCGCTGAGGCAATCGTAAGATATGCAAAGTTAAGAAATCTTAACCTCTACGAGCCGAAAAATTTCTTCTCAATCCCGGGTCAAGGCGTATTTGCAAATGTCGATTCAGTTGAAGTCGCGGTCGGAAATTTAACATTTATGAAAAACTTTAATATTGAGACGAAAAATTTTGAAAGGGTTATCGACATTTTAACAAACGAAGGTAAAACCCCCGTTTTCGTCGCTGTCGATGGGAAAATCGTCGGAGCCATAGCCATAGCGGACACGATCAAACATGATGCAAGGCGAACAATTCTTGAACTTAAAAAACTTGGTATTGAAACCGCAATATTAACTGGAGATAATTATAAAACCGCAAGAGCGGTAGCAAATAAAATCGGTGTTGACAAAGTTTTCGCTGAGGTTTTACCTGAACAAAAATCGGAAAAAATCGATGAATTAAGAAACGCTGGCTATATCGTCGCAATGGTCGGAGATGGCGTAAATGATGCTCCAGCACTCGCAAAAGCAGATGTCGGAATTGCAATTGGTTCAGGAACAGATATAGCCTCTGCGACCGCAGATATGATACTTTTAAAAGATGATATAAAAGGAGTGCTTCAAATTATAAAACTTTCCTCAAAAACCTACAAAATCATAAAGCAAAATCTTTTCTGGGCTTTCTTTTACAATGTGATTTTAATTCCCGTTTCCGCCGGGGTTTTGTATCCATTTTTCGGACTTCTTCTAAAACCGGTTTTCGCGTCCTTTGCAATGTCATTTAGCTCCGTTTTCGTCGTGTCAAATTCACTTCGAATTAAAAAACTAAAACTGTAAAGCAAAAATGAACAGACTAACATTAACCGTAGAAGGTATGACATGCCATCACTGCGAGATGACAGTTGAAAAGGCGGTTAAACAGCTTAAAAATGTCATCTCCGCAAAAGCAGACCATATGAATAAAACGCTCGAGATAGTTTACACTGGTGAACTTAACATAAATGATGTTAAAGAAAAAGTTGAATCCGTTGGATATAAAGTTTTAGTTTGAAAGAAGCCTGCGTTTTGCCATTCGATTAAGTTAAGCTCGCAAATTTTAAATAAATCAAGGTTTAAAATTATGCCCGAAATTTATCTCGACGTTTTTAAATTTTTTCTTGCCATTATATTTGGTGGTCTCATTGGACTTGAAAGGGAATTGAAAGGAAAGCCTGCTGGATTTAGGACAAACATATTAATTTGTCTTGGTTCAACGCTTTATATGATTCTATCTATCAATCTTGGTGGTGACCCCGGAAGAGTTGCTGCTCAGGTTGTGACAGGAATCGGTTTTATCGGAGCTGGAACGATAATTCAATCCAGGGGAACGATAACTGGTCTGACGACTGCAGCGACAATTTTTGTAGTTGCTGCAATTGGGCTTGCAATTGGCTCAAATCACATTCTGCTTGCAACAGTTTTCACAGGGCTTACCCTTCTTGTCTTAACCTTTCTCGGAAAAGTTGAAAAGTCGCTCCTTGGCAAATGCCATTTTACAACGCTTCAACTTGAAATCACGGATGAAAAAGGGAAAGGGAGAGCGGAACTTATAGAAATTCTCACCGAACACGAAATTAAACCAAATCAATATCAATTGTCTGAAGATGATGGAATTTTGAAAATCGACATATCATACTGCGACAAACATCCATCGCACCACAGATTTTTATCAGAACTTTTAAGAATGCCGTATATAAAGGAAATCAAAACTAAAACTTAACCTGTACCCCTGCTTGCGCTCCAACCCATTGGAATCCGCTTGCCTGTTCAAGTCGCAAAGCCAATGTCTGCCACATCTCTCCTACGATTATTTGATAACGTGCGTTAAGATTAAGTGACAAATTTTTAAAAACATTTATCCCAACCCCAAACCCACCACAAAAACCAGCGCTCCAATCCTGTTGTCTATTTTCGTCTATATAATCGATGATATTACCTACGGAATCTCTAAAGAAATACTCGCCCCTTACACCGAACCATCGATATATCCCTGTTCCGAGCAAACCGTAAAAATTGACAAAGTAAAATTTCCAAAGCGTATGTCTATATTCAACTCCTAAACCGTAAATCTTCAACTCCAACTTAAGGTCTTTGTAGAAAAGTTTTTTCGTATTCTCGCGATAAAATTTATAAAATTCTAACTTCCCACTGATAAATCCCCCATCCTCCACTCCGCCGACGTAAATTGTCCCTGAATAATGTGAATTAAACCAATTTGAAAAACCTCCAACAGGTTGGATATAAACAGCTTCAATTGAGGTTGAAAACTGAGCAAACGCGAAACTTATCGGAATTAATGCAAAAAGCAAAAATCTTTTCATCTTAATTCAAATTGTGTTTTCAATAATTGAATGAAAAACCGATTGACAACTTAAAAGCGTCCCTCAAAACAAAATTCATATCTGCTTCCCTAACCTCTCCTAATGTTATCTTGCCAAAATCAATCTTTTCAATCTTGTTTATGCTTGGGAAATGTTCAAATTCGAAAGCAAAATAGACGTTCGCAATTCGAGTTATCTTATAACTTCCGTTTATTTGAAGTCCAATGTTAAACACAGTTCCTTTTTTGCTCGGGGCATTGTTTTTAAACGAATATTGAAAAACATAAACTTCTCCACTGTCGGGAAGATTGTGAAATTTTTTCCACCATGTCTCATTCAGCCAAAAGGCTCTTTCGTAGAAAATCAAACCCGCACCCAAACCAGCAAAAAGTTTAAATTTTTCATCTCCAAATTCTCTACCGATGAAAACCTTTGCGGGCAATAAATATAACCTCTGCTTTGGATTTAAATCCACCGCATAATTAGAATCCGCAATAAGCGTGCGAACGTGGCTTCGATACCAGATTTTCCAATAATCCCAGTTCCATCTCTCAATTGTCATCGAATCCGACGGTTCAAGTTTCAAATCAGAATAACCCGAAGCGATTTTGAACTTCCAACTAGACTTTGAAATTCCAAATTTTAATTCCCCGGAAAAACCAAATCCAACTGCCTTTGTGACATAATTTGTCCCCTTTAGCCCGTAGGAAAGCTCCGACGTAAGTGCTATGTTTTCAAGCCTAATTTGAGAGTTAGATTGATTAAAAAATAAAAGCAAGGCAAAAACTAATGCAAGTTTTGTTTGCATTTTTACGGTTAATTTAAATTTTTAAATTAAGTTTGGTGCATCGATAAATTGGTTTTTCCCATCTTTATAAAGTGCGTATTGAAAACCTTTCCTCAAGCCCATCGCACCGATTTCGCCTTTTAAGTTAACAGCTATAAAAGCGACTTGAAAGTTCGGGTCTTTGTCAATCCATTTCTTGTTGACCTTTAAAACTCGTTTCAAGGTTTCCTCAACCGCTTTTTGGGGATGCATTCCGTTTCTCATATATTCAACCACAAGAAAACTTCCGCATGTTCTTATAACCGCTTCACCAACTCCTGTTGCTCCAGCTGCACCGACTTCACCATCAACGTAAAGCCCTGCGCCGATGATTGGCGAATCCCCAACTCTTCCATGGATTTTCCACGCAAGACCACTTGTTGTAACCGCACCTGCGACCCTTCCCTTTTGATCAAGAGCAAGCATCGCAATTGTGTCATGATTTTCTTCAGGGGAAAGCCAATTATCACTTTGGCTCATCTTTCTTTTCCACTCAAGCCATCTCTTTCTTGCTTCATCTGTCAAAAGGTCGACTTCAGGGAAACCCATTAATTTTGCAAACCTATCTGCGCCTTCACCAACTATGAAAACATGTTTTGTCAATTCCATAACCTTGCGCGCAACTGAAACTGGATTTTTGCACTTTTGGACGAAAGCGACTGCGCCAGCGTTAAATTCCCAATCCATTATACACGCATCAAGCGAAACATGTCCGCATTCATCAGGCAATCCACCATATCCAACGCTCATAACATTTGGGTCATCTTCAGCAGTTCGAACGCCAAGTTCAACCGCATCTAAAGCAGTTCCTCCTTCGGATAAAACTTTAAAACCCATCTCATTCGCTGCGATTCCCTGTCTCCAAGTTGAAATTAAAACCGGACGACTTGAGGTTTGTCTTTCCATTGCGTCTGCCTTTTCAAATAATGAGAGGGATTTGAATTTCTTTAAAATTAAAGCCCCAAGCCCCGCAACTAATGAACCCTTTAAAAATTCTCGTCTTCCTATCATCGGAGTTGACTTTTTGTTTTTATTTTCACGATTTAAAGATAAAATGTTAAGATGTAAAAGGCAAGATTTTAAACCGCATCCAGAAGGATAAATTCATTTTCTTTGGTACGCACAATTTTCAGCCCCTTGCTCTTCTCCTTGTAAAATTTTTTATCCTTAAATTCGCAAATTTTATAAATTGGACAAACCCCGCATAACGGCTCCCGCGCCTTACAAATCACCCTGCCAAATTTTATCAAGCCTGTATGAAGAAAATATGCTAAATTTTCAGGAATCAAATTTTGAACTTTTAAAAATGTCTCATCTGGTGTCTTAGTCTTAACAATACCAATTCTGTTCAAAATTCTGTGTATGTGCGTATCAACCGGGAAAACATTTTTATCAAATCCAAACAAAAGCACACAACCGGCTGTTTTTAAGCCAACGCCTTTGAATGAAGTCAAAAATTTAAGCCCATCTTCAATCGAAAGATTTTTCAAAAAAGATAAATCGAAATTGCCATTTTTCTCCTTCAATTCGACAAGCAATGTCTTTATTCTTTCCGCTTTTTGACGAGCAAGCCCACCAATTTTTATTGCCTCCTCAATCTCGCTCAAGTCCGCGTTAATTATCGACCCATAATCTGGAAATTTTCGCTTCAAATTCTCAAATGCCCTGTGGCTATTTAAGTCGTTCGTATTCTGCGAAAGTATCGTCGCAATTAAAATGTCTAATGGATCGCTCCTTTTGTTTTTCTTTATTTTGAAAAGTTTGGAAATCGCTTTATGAATTTTGAGAAGCTTATCTTTTGAGTTGCTTTTCCCTTTCACTTGACTCATTTACCTTTATTTCGGAAAAACTTAAATAAATCCCCCGCCCTCTGTTATCCCAAATTCTCACAACTCTTGGCAATGTCGTCTCACCAAACTTTGCATACTTCGAATATCTCACCTCAAAAAGCTCGTTTCCATCTTTTATAAGTTTGTAACTCTCAAGTTCAAAATCTGAATTAAATTTCAAAATCACCTCATCACTGTTTCTTATCGCTCGAATAATAAGCTCGCCATTATCGAAATTTTGCATTTCAATTCTATCGATTCGCGGAGATGCAATTAAAATGTCAACTATCTCATCCAACCCCATCTTCAAACCAAGGTATCTTTGAACCAAAGCATCAACTTTACCTTGAATAATGCGATTGCTGAAGTTATCAACGACCTGAAAACTATCGCGAAAAATTTTTGCCTCCCCAAGCCCTATCCCAAATATCGTTTCAACTTTAAGCATCAATGAGTCAGGTCTTTTTAGATTAACCTTTAAATTTGCAGAGTTTGAAAATTCCGGCGAATCAAATGTTATGCTTCCGCTTGCGTTGATTGTTTGGATATATTGACTTCTAAAGGAAATTTTTGAGAGGGCGAATTCTAAGTTGAAATCTGTCAAAACCTTTTTAGAAGGAGCGCAGGAGATTAACAAAAGCAGTGGGACCAACAACAGGATTTTATATTTGAGCATTCTTGATTTTTTCTTTTAATTTTTCGTTCGATGGATTTTTCTCAAGCGCCTTTTTCCAGTATTCGAGCGCTTTTTCTTTATCCCCAAGTTTAAAATATACATCTCCAAGATGCTCGATGACAACCGCGCTACCGCCTTTCTCAACTGCTTTTAAAATGTAATCGCGGGCTTTTTGATAATCCCCAAGTTTGAAATAGACCCATCCAATTGTATCAAGATAAGACGGATTCTCGGGCTCTTGTTCAACAGCCTTTTTAGCCATTTCAAGTGCAAATTCAAGCCTTTCTCCCCTTTCGGCAAGCGTGTAACTATAGTTATTCAAAAGTAGATGATTGTCCGGGCTTAATTTCAAGCCGAGCTCATGAAGCGAATCCGATTTTGCCTTTTCACCGACAGCGTCGTAAACAAGGGCAAGCGTGCTTATGACATCAATATTTTTTGGGTCAAGTGAAAAAGCCTTTTCAAGTGGTGCAACCGCTTCATGATTTCTATCGCTTCGATGATAACCAAGTCCGAGAAGAAAATTGATAATAAAATCGTCGGGGAATTTATTAAGCGCATTTTTCATCCAATCGATAAGTTCATCAAATTTTTCAAGTTCATAAAGAGCAATTCCAATCCCGCGCCATGCTTCAACGACCTGCGAATTTGTTTTTACGACTTTTTTAAACTCTTCAAATGCAGTAAAACTATCCTTTTCATCCGAAGCGATTATGCCCAAAAACCAATGCGGTCTCCAATCATTGGGATATTTTTCGGATAAATTTTTAAAAATTTTCTTCGCAAACACTTTTAAACTTGTATCATTTTGAGCGTTCCTTAACAAACTCTCCCCGACTCGCAACTTTGAATCAATTTTAACCGAATCATCTTGGACGATGCTATTTAAAATTTCAATCGCTTTGTTCCTCTCTTTCAACTGGAGCAAAAGTTCGGCATATGTGATTTTTGCTTGTTCATCGCGCGGGTTTAGGTCAATTAACTCTGAAAGTATCGATTTAGCCTTTTCAAAGTCTCCAGCGCTTATATAAGTTTCCGCTGCCAATCTGCGAAGTTCATAATTTGAAGGGTCTATTTCTATCATCATCTCGAGAGCATGTGCTGACTCAGAAAATCTTCCAAGTCGAAAAGAAAGTTCCGCAATTCGTTGTAGAGCGTTCCACTCCGGACCATAACTTTCAACGATTTTGTTGTAAAGTTCAAGCGAACGTAAAGGTTTGCTGGATTCGTAGAGTTGAGCAAGGTTGAAAAGAGCATTGTAATTTAAAGAGTCAAGTTTAAGTATGTTCTCCAATTCATTTATCGCCTTTTGAAACTCAAATGTCTCAATGTAAATATCCGCCAAAGTCTCACGATATGGGATGCTTTGCGGGTCAAGTTTTATCGCCTCAAGCGCCATTTGAACTGCGAGCGAATGCTTACCGATTTTTTGATATGCCTTTGCGATTGCATTATAAATCCCCGGGCTTTGCTCATAACGAAGCGCGTCTTGATATTCAAGAATTGCACTCGCATAATCACCTTTCATCTCATAGACTTGGCCAGCGATGAAATGTTCAATTGCTTTATCTCTATCATCAACTTTTCTATAAAGCAATTTTTCTACATTGGTAGATTTCGCTTCAGGCTCAGGTTTAGTTGAACTCGTCTTTTTAGATGAAGCGCAACCTGTTAAAAGTATCAAAAACGCGAGCAAAAAATTTAGACCAAAACTTTTCATCGTTTGCACCTAAAAATTGACTTTTTCAAAATATATGCTATATCTTCTTAACTTTCAAAAAAACTTTCTCTCCGCGTTGAACCCCTAAAACTTTACTTGCGTTATCCTCGCGAACCCCAATTTCAATCAAACCACTGCTATCTACCAAAGCAACCGTATGACCAACTTCGGTTTCTGAATATGTTTTTGAAATCTTCTCAATGACAAAATTCTTAAACCTTATCTCACCATCAAATTCTTTGCTTGCCATTAAATTCGTAATCAAATTCCCAAATCTATCAATATAAACGACCTCACCTTCGTAATCGCCAACTTTCGATACCTTAACAAACACCTTCTTCGGTGTTTCCAATTTCGCCTCACTTCCGAGTTCAGATAGGTCAACACCGCGCGAAATATAAGCTGACACAGGTGCGAATATATCCCTTCCATGAAATGTTGAACTTACACTTTCAAGAAAGTAATTTTTGTTTTCTACATACACAGCCTTTAAAACATCAATTTCGCTCAAAACGAAATCAAGCAAGCCGTTGTCAGGTGCAATGAAAATGTATTTTTTCGTTTCAACCGCGATTATTTTTCTCTCACTCCCAACCCCTGGGTCGACAACGCAAACGAAAATCGTTTTATCTGGAAAAAATTTATACGCATTCCACAGCACAAACCCCGCTTGCTGGACATCTTGGGGTGAAATCTCGTGGGTTATATCAATTATATTTACGTTTGGGTTTATTCGCAAAATCACCGCTTTCATCACACCGACAAACCAATCTTTGCTACCGAAATCAGTCAGAAGCGCTATAGTCATAATTTCCATTTTCTTTTATTTTCAAAAGGCGAGTTAAAAATAAAAAAGGGGAGCAGAAAAATCAACTTCCGCTCCCCTTGAGAGAAATCTTCTTAAGAAATTTTTAGAATGTATATCTTATTCCAATTTGAGCTTGCCATCTTGAAGCGAGGTCAGATGGAATCTCCGGTCTTGGAGGATTGGTCCATCTAAATCTCGGCTTTCCAGTTGTCGGATCTAAGCTATGGAAGTTCAAAAGAAATGCTTGTTGGAACTGAACTGTCTTAACAATTCCCCAATCTTTGTTCAATAAGTTCGTTAAATTCAAGATATCAAACGTGACCTCAAGCTTGTGACCTCTAATTGATGGGATTTCAAGCGTCAACCTCGCATCGACTTGATGAGACCATGGACCGCGAGCGCCCATCCTTTCTGCGAATTTGCCACGGTTCTTGCTCAAATACGGGTCGTTCTCAATAAACGAGTTTAGTTGGTCATAGGCTGGGTCGGTTAATGGCAGAGGAGCACCAGCTGAATTCACAAGAATTACATCGTATTTATCCTTCGGAATGTAAACTAGGTCGTTAGAGGTTTGTCCATCTCCATTGACATCACCGCTATAGACCCAGGAATAAGGTTGACCGGACAAACCATTGTAGAAAAGACCGATTGTAGCAGCAATTCCGCCAAATATCTCCTTTCTGTAGGTAAGTATTCCGAGAATTCTATGCCTATAATCAAATGATGAGTATGAAATGCCTGGGTTATTGGGGTCGATAACGTGATTAAATCTCCACTGCGACAACGCTTGGGATGACGTACCACTGTTTGCATCCTTTGAAACACCATAAGTATAAGCAAATTTAGCATAGATTCCATCCGGAGCAACCGGTCTTTCAAGCTGGAAAGTCAAATGATAAGCATAACCTTCAGAAGTATTGGTCAACAAGATAACGTTTGTAAAGGTAGAATTATACTTTTGAACCGTCCATCTACGGGTGCTATAATTCCAAGTACCATAAATTGGCCTTCCATCAGCAAGATATCCCTGTGGCTTCAAGTTTATATCTTGATAAAGGATATCGTTCACGGTTTTAGTATATTGCCCTTCGATTGTAGCGATAAATCCAAATGGCAATGTTTTATCAATTCCGAAGCTTGTCCTTAAAACTTGCGGAAGTTTATAGTTTGGAGCGGTCACATTGATTTCAGTCGTTGGGACTGGTGTTCCACCTCTCGGCGGGTTATATGGGTCGGGCACAAAGTCTGGAACTGAAGCACCTGTTAAGAACAATCGAGCGAATTCAACGCCGGTGTTCGAATATTGGTTTGAAATCCAAACATAAGGAACGCGTCCAGTAAATACACCAATGCCACCTCTTAACTGCAACGACCTATCCCCAAGCAAATCCCAGTTTATGCCAAGCCTTGGACCCCACATAAATTGAGCTTTTGGAACCTTGTCAGTCGAAATATCATAGCCGAGCGGTTTAAACGTTGAGTCAACAGCTGGGTTATACGCTGGTTTGTCAGGGAAAGTCGGAATGTCTAATCTAACGCCATAAATTAATCTAAGCCCTGGCTTTACAGTCCATTCATCTTGAACATAAAAACCATATTGAATTGCCTTCCATTTAGCAGCTGGTTGAGGGTCTGATGTTTTCGAATAGCTCAACTCATATTGTGCTGCCTTTTTCCCATCGAGAAAATCGGCGAGCGAGTTCCAATGATATGCACCGAAGAAATCACGAATGAACAAGTTTCTAAATGAGAATATTTCATTATGGGTACCGACCGTAATTGCATGCGAACCAACGAAGAACGTTAAGTTATCTGTTATTTCAATGACTCTTTGCCTTAAATCGTTTGCCATTCTAAATTTCTCCGAACCAGCTGCAAGGTTGTACGTTCTTCCAGCTGCATCTGTAGTTCTCACTGAAACATACGGAAACGCTTGACCATAGTATTTCGGGCTATCGTGAATATCAGTATAACCAAGGATGAGCTCATTAACAATATTGTTAGCGAAAACACTCCTCAATTGAAGAACGGTTGAATTTGTAACATTTTGAGTTTTGTATCTTGTGTTCTCAGCGTAAATAGTAGCGAC
>JBEPZK010000054.1:0-12644 GCA_041640855.1 Candidatus Kryptoniota bacterium | reverse complement strand
TATCATTCTAATTTTTTCGGCAAGTTCATCGTTATCTGTCACTATCATACCTGCATCTCCAAATGCTCCAAGATTTTTGGTTGGGAAAAAACTTATACATGCGAGGTCGCCAAATGTGCAAACTTTTTTACCTTTATATTCAGCGCCTAAAGCCTGTGCGGAATCTTCAATTACATAAAGATTATATTTTCTAGCTATGTCAACGATTTTATCCATCTCCGCTGGTTGTCCATAGAGATGAACTGGTATAATCGCTTTCGTTTTTTCAGTTATCTTTTCCTCAATCAATCCGGGATTTATGTTATAAGTTTTTTCATCGATATCGACATAAACGGGTTTTCCGCCAAGTAACGCAATTGCCTCAGCAGTTGCAACAAATGTAAAAGGCGTTGTTATAACTTCATCTCCCGGTTTCAATCCAATCGCCATCAGTGCAATTTGAAGCGCATCGGTTCCAGAGGCAACCCCAATTGCGTGTTTTACCCCAAGATATTCAGCAATTTTCGTTTCAAATTCCATAACTTCATCCCCCAGGATGAAATTACCTCTGTTTAAAACCCTCGATATAGCAAAATCAATCTCATCTTTTAGGTTCAGATACTGTCTAACTGGTGTGAAAATTGGAATTTGCATTAAATCCTCCTTTTTATTTTTAAATTAAGCTTGACCTTTCCCTGACAAAACGTGCCAAATTGTGTAAAGTATTATCTTCAAATCCATTCGAAAGGACATATTCTCGATATAGAACAGGTCGTATTTAAGTTTCATCTTAACATCTTCTATCGACTCATCATACTTGTATTTAATTTGAGCCCAACCTGTGATTCCGGGTTTGACTTTAAGCCGGCGCCTGTAAAGTGGGATTTCTTTTGAAAGCTTTTCTACAAAAACAGGTCTTTCCGGTCTTGGACCGATCAAACTCATATCTCCTTTAAGGACGTTTATAAATTGGGGGATTTCATCCAAGTGAAGTTTTCTTAAAATTTTTCCAACGCGTGTGACGCGCGGGTCATTTTTCGAAGCCCAAACGGGTCCGGTCATCTTTTCCGCATCTTTAAACATTGACCTGAATTTGTAAAGTGTGAAAATTTTTCCATCTTTACCAACTCTTTCCTGCTTGTAAATTACAGGTCCTGGGGAATCAATTTTTATCAAAATCGCTATCAAAATCCATAACGGCAAACCAACTACTAAAACGAAGAGCGAGACAATTATATCCATAAGCCTTTTTGCAACCCTTTCCCATGGCTTCATTATCTCGGGAACTATCTCGATAAGTGGAAACCCATAGATTTGATTTGTCCTGGCAAGACCGCTTATGGCATCGTAAAGGTCGGGAACGATTTTGAAATTCACATCCACTTCGCATCGACCGATCAATTCAAGCAATTTTTCATGTTCGCTTGATTCAAGAGCAAATATGACCTCTTTTACATCATTTTTATTGATAACTTCATTTATCTCTGTCGATGACCCAAGAACTTTAACACCTTTATATTCCCCGCCCTTTCTTCTATCCGTTCTTAGAAAGCCGATAACTTTATACCCAAGCGCAGGATATCTTTGAAGCAGGTCAAAAATTTCTTTACCTTTCTCATTAAATCCAACTATCAGGGTATTCCTCAAACCTATTCCAGATTCGAGCAATTTTCTTTGCAAAGTTCTAAAGGCGATTCTACCGGTAGAGGTAAAGAAAAGCACGAGGAACCAATATATCGCTATCAACAATCTTGAATTCGCAGGTGAATTCGTAGATATGTCGTCAATGAATATCGCAAAAAATAGGAAGACGACCCCAAATGTTACGGTTTTAAAAACCGTGATAATCTCATCAAGTCGAGACTTTGCATACCAAGACTGATAAAGTCCAAACAACCAAAATAAAATCACCCAATATACCGTTATCACAATCATTGGAAGAAAAAGTTCGGGCTTCACATAATAAGAAAACCATCCACTTTCAACTCGGATATAGTAATAGACCAACCAAGAGATTAAAAACATTGCGACATCGATTATGAAAACACCAATTCTTTCAACCGTTTTTGACATTCGTCAGTTCTAATCCTTTTGTTTTCAAAACTTCATCATAAACCTTTGCGGTTTCATTTAACATTCGATCTATGGTAAATAGCTTCAGAGCTTTTTCTCTCCCATTTTTCCCCATCGCCTCGCGCAAATTTTTATCATCAACAAGCTTTTTTATAGCTTGAACTAATGATAGATGGTCCCCAGGTGGAACGAGAAAGCCAGTCACGCCGTCATCGACAAGCTCAGGGACGCCACCGACTTTGCTTGCTATGACCGGAAGCCCAGCCATCATAGCTTCTATAATGGTAAACGGTAAACCTTCCCAACGCGAGGGCAAAACGAAAACATCACTATTTACAAGTATCTCCGGCACATCCTCTCTCTCTCCAAGCAGAAAAACTTTTTCAGAAAGCCTATTTTTCAGAATATACTTTTCAACCTCTTTTCTCAATTCACCATCCCCAACTATTAATACTTTAATCCCAGTTAAAGGCTTAACCGCTTTAAGAAGCGTCGTCAAGTCTTTAGGCGGCGCAAGACGGCCAACAAAGGTCACAATTACTTTTGAATCAGTCCCGCTTCTTTGTGCATTTAAAAATGGCTTTGGGTCAACGCCGTTATAAACGACTGTCAATTTCTCAGGTGGAGCAACTTTAAATTTCAATGCGAGTTCTTTATCATGATTGGACACGCAAATTATCTTCGCCGTGGCAATTCCAGCTATTTTTTCAATTTTCGCAAGCAACCATCTCTTCCAGTATTTTCGCCCCTCGGTAAAAGCCCAACCATGAGCGGTGAAGATAACCGGTTTAAAGTTTAATAAAGCAGACCAAAATCTAACTATTAACCCAGCCTTTGTGCTATGTGCGTGGATTAAATCCGGCTTAAATTCTTTGATGGCTTTATAGACAGGAATAAAAGCTCTGATATCGTTCAAGAGGTGCAATCTTCTGACAAAGTATGGGTTTACAAAAACTCTAACACCAAGTTCTCTTGCCTTCGCAATTAATCTTCTCTCATTAGCGGATACAAGCCCAACCATATGCCCTTTCTCTACCATATACTTCATCAATAGCAAAACATTCATAGAAGCTCCCCCAAATCCGGCAGATGTCACAACATAAAGTATTCTCACAAGCCTTTAACATTTGTTTTGTTATCAATTATCCTAAAAAGAGCAAATAAAAAACCCAAAAGTATCCAAAAGTGTCTCCAATGCAATGTATCTATCACAAAACTTTGAATCAATATCCCAATAATTGAACTTAAAATCCAAGCGATATCCTCAATCGAACTTTTCAAAAGATAATAAGCTCTTTTAACTCCTGAACCAATGGCAAAAATTAAAGCAAGTATAAAAATTGAAAATCCAACGATTCCATTTTCGGTTAAGACGCGCAAGTATAAATTATGCGCAGACGGGGTTAATCTAAGCATCCACCCACCCATCGATTTTTGTATATCTGGCGAATAATGTTCAAATTGCCCGGGACCTATCCCCAAGGGATATGATTCAAACAATTCAACCCCAGCTTTCCACGCCATCGCTCTTCCATAAATATCATACCATTGTGCTCCTCTAAACCTAAAACTTTGCCTAAAAACCTCAAGGATAACGGGCAAAGATACCAGAGCGATGAAAATCGAGACTGAAAGAATAAATAAAAACCTTTTGCTTCTTCGCGTTGCCAATGAAATAAGCCCAAGAAAGGCTATCCCACTTAACAAATTTAATAAGGAACCCCTTGAAAAGGTTAAAACCACAGAGAAAAAGAGAAAAAGGAAGAGCAAAGTATATTTAAAAACTTGTTTCCTTTCGCCAAACAAAATTTTCACCATTGTAAACAGCGCACCAGAGGATATAAATGCTCCGGCAACGTTTGGATCCTTAAAAAATCCCGCAGGTCTTCCAAGCTTACCTTGAATAAATAGGATAAGAATCATCGTAACAAGCACCGCAGAAGAAATATATACCGCTGTTAAATAAAACTTTTTAACTTCTTGCCAAATTTCTTCGTTTTTAATATAACTTGCAAACAGAAAAGCAAGCGAAATCGTATAAATCGTCACGAACCCAAAAAACACGCCCCGAGTAAACGACGCTGAGAAAAAGATTTGAAATAGGTTTAAAAGCATATAGGCTAATAACAAATTCAAAGTTGGATTATAAATCCACTTGATATCCCCAACGATCAACCTTTTAAACCATGACCCAGCGAAGGCAAAATCAACAGGGGCTGGTTCAAATTCCAAACCCCAAAGAAACAAAAGCCCAGCATTAGGCTCTTTACTTGTAAACAAAATCCAGAATAAGCAAAGCGCGAAAGCAACAATCCACATCGCATAATAATTTACAAACATCCCAATAACCGGCGTTAAAATCGCAAGCAAAAAGAAAAACTTTTGAATATCGATCGCGGGCGAATATCTTATATTTTGATTCGCAACTTCCATAATCTCATAAAAATTCTTCTTAAATACTTTAAAAAAGAAAACAAAAGCAAAAAATAAGCAGTGGGACGATTTATCCAACCTTTCCGCATTAATTTGATGTAAACACTCAATTCGTTTCTCTCCATTTTCCAAAGTCTACCACTTATCCTACCGAAATTATAATACCCAAGTGGCAAATCAATCAAAGCTATTCTATATCCCGAAAAAGCAATAGAAAGCCACATTAAATAATCATCGACGCCGAACACTTTTTCATCAAATCTAAAGGGTATCTCTGCCTTCATCATAACTGAACTTGTCACGATAACATTTCTCAGAAGAAGTTCTTTCTTTGAAATCTCTTTGTAGGTTAACTTATCTGGCAAATCGAAATCCAATTCATCAATTTCACCAGTTTTAACTTTATGCCCAGTTAATGCAAATTCGGGATGCTCAAGCATGAATTTAAGTTGGATTTCGATCTTTCTTACATGCCAAGCATCATCATGGTCAAGAAATGCAATATACGGTTGCGCGGCATTTTCCCACCCTATATTTCTAGGCAAGGATGGACCACCGCTATTTTTATCAAGTTCAATTACTTTTAACCAGCCCTTATACTTTTCCTTCAATTCTCGCAACTTCATCACCGTTCCATCACTACTCCCATCGTCAACAATAATCAATTCCGCAGGCCTCCAAGTTTGATTATAAACAGATTGAATTGCCCTTTCGATTACTTCCTTACCATTATAACAAGGGATTATTACGCTAACCGGAGCATCCATAAAAGTCATGGGCTATTTTATTTTTAATCTTACCAACAACTTAATCTCTTCCCTTTCACGATGATTCAATGTTTTAAACCATATAATGAATGAAAACAAAGCGATTGAGAAAATAGCAATAAAAAATTTCAACCAAATATTGAGGGTATCGCTGACAAAAAGAAACGAAACTAAAACGATCGAAAGTAAAATTAAATTTAAAACATCACCGCTAAAGAAATTTTTAACGGTAACTGCCCCAATTTTAAAAACCATCCAATAAAGCAAAACCATTTCGATCACCTGCCTGATTAACCAGCCAATGCCTGCTCCAATGATTCCAAATTTATAAATAAAAAACGAAACAAATGGAATATAAACAACAAGTTCAACAAGATAAAGTTTAGCGGGCAGTTCGGGTCTCCCTACTCCCTGCAATAAAATCGTCGGAAATCCAGCAATTGAACTCGCAAATATACCCAAAGCGATGACCTTAAAAACATCCGAACTTTTAACAGCAAAATCAAAACCAAGCCATATTTTTAAAATTTCAAACGAAAAAAAAGATAACATAAAAACTATAGGGAAAAGAACAACAAAAGTCAATTTCACTGCTTTTGAGAATATCGAACCAAGTTTCTCACTTTGCTCACCTCCACTTAACGAGCTAAACGCGGGGAAAAGTGTCATATTTAAACTTGCGGGAATTATCCATAATCTCTGAAGTATTTCAAACGGAGCAGTATAATAAGCAAGTACGCTCACGGATAAAATCGCCCCAATTAAAAATCTATCGATGTAAACGAGGATTGGATTCACGATGTTAATTACAGTCACCCAACCGCCAAACGAGAGCAATGTTTGCAAAATTTTAAAATCAAGGTCGAAAACTTTTTTAACTTCGGGACAAATTTTAATATCGAGAAAAAACAAAGTGAAAGTCATAAAAACCCGCATCGCGATTAAAAGAATCACTATCCCATAAAGTTTAAAATTTAAAAGCGCGCCTACTATCGATAACACCAAAACCCCAATTTTAACAGGAACGAGAACAGCGTTAACTAAATCGAAACGCTGATATGCCTCGAGCATACCTTGAAAAGTCGCGCTGATAAGAATCAGAGGAACAGAAGCTGAGATTATGTAAAACGAAATTTTAGTCTCCGGGATAATTTCAGGAGTGATTTTTAAAAGTCTTTCAACTACGAATGGGGTTAGCGCGAAAAAAATTAACCCAACGACCGTTCCTATTAAAACCTGTGCAAAGGCAGATGTTAAGAGAATCTTTGGAATTTGGTCAAATTTTGAATTTGCGAGTGCCTCCGCTATAAATTTCGTCGTCGACCTCCCAAGCCCAAGGTCAAGCATAGTTGAATACCACATCACCATCCACAAAAGCGAAAGAATCCCAAATTTTTCAACCCCAAGATATTTAATCAAGATTGGAACCCCCAAGACCGCAGCTATAATCGGAAGAACTTGACCTATCAAATTAAAAATGGTATTCTTGATGATTACTCTTCCTGTGGCACTTGGATTGGCTTGTTCTACTTTCATACAACCTTGTAAAGATTGGCAATTTTTTGAGCAAAATTATATGTCTTCAACTCAAGCGAGTTTAAAATTCTTTTCCTATTTAAAAATGATTCGTTCAAAAATGCTAACATAACAAACAAAACAAATGCCGATGCAAAAACAGATAAGACAATCAAAGTTCTAAACGGTCTCGCTTTTTTCTCTGGTGGAACTGCATAATCAAGGACTTGAACGACGGGTATATTTTTCTGTTCTTCAATTTTAGCCTGCTCGTAAAGGGGAAGAATGAACTCAAGGAGTTTATTCTGGATCTCATAATCTCTATAAAGTCTTAGATACTGCAGACCAAGTTCTGGCATATCCTTAAATGGAACGAACAAACCCATCTCATTTTTGACATCGCTTCCCTCTTTCATTTGATTAAGTTTTCTTCTCATTTCCTCAATCTGGATTTTTGCGACCTTCACTTCCGAAGCATCTTCTCCAAGTTGGCGTTGCAAAATTCCGAGTTTAATTTCTTCAGCGATTATCTTGGCTTCGAGTTCCGCAGCAGCTTCAACTGCTACTTTTGTCTGCTCAGGTAAGTAGTAAATTCCATACTTTTGCTGGAACTTTTTTAAGGTGTCTTCGGCGGATTTCAAATCAGCAAGGTTTTGCAAGTAACGCTTTTCGATTACAATTCTATTATTTCTTGCTTCTTCTGTATTTAACTTGATATTTATCTCATTCAAAACTTCAATAAAATAATTTGCCATATCAGCAGCTCTTTGCCTATCTTCATCGTATACATTTATCACAAGAACACCATTTTCATCAATTTCAAAGTCCGTATTCCCGCGAAGTTTTTTAATTGCTTTCTCCATCGATGAATCTTTTATACCATAAACTTTAATAAGGTCAAATTTATCCACAACTTTTTCCATCGCTGTTCTACTGTTAAGGATCGCAAGATAAGTGAAAAGTGGAAGTTGACTTCCACCTAAACTTCTCAAAAATGGAGCAAATTCGCGTATCGATTGGTTTAAAGCTCCAAGTCCACCAAAGATATCCGCCTTTCTTGGCGCGACAACTGTAGCGGTCGCTTTATATTGAACAGGCAAAAGTAGCGCCACTACTACAGCTATTAAGGTAAGAATGAAAACGTTGATTACAATAAACTTTCTCCACTTGTAAAGCACATAAAAATAGTTCCATATTCCAGCTTCTGTTGGCTGTCCATCTGTTTTTTCAATTGGGGTATTGCTCATTTTCAAAATTTGCTTTAATTAAAAAATTTCCTTTTTTATTGTGCCCGGGGCGGGATTCGAACCCGCACGGGCTTAACGCCCACTACACCCTGAATGTAGCGCGTCTCCCAATTCCGCCACCCGGGCATTTTTATTTTTAATTTAAAAACTTAAGCACTAAAACACAAAAACCCTTTACTCCTTTGTTCTTACTAATTTATTGCTCAACAGCGCTGACATAAACGCTAAAACACCACCAAAATAGAACACAACCCTCAATCCAAAAAAACCTGCAATTAATCCACCAAGCACCGGTCCGACAACATTTGAAAGCGTCGTAAAACTTGATGCAATCCCCATCACCCCACCTTGCTTTTCCTCGCTCACATTTCTACTTATAAATGAAAACAAAACAGGGGTCATACCACCGAGGAAGAAACCAAAAGATGCCCTAAATAAAGCCACACAAAAAACAGAATTCGAAATTCCCTGTATCACAAATGAAACACTTGCACCCAAAAAAGAGATAATCAAATTTTTTCTATATCCCGAAAGCCCAACCCTTCTAACATCACTGTCATTTTTCTTCCCCCACCACGGAGCAGATAAAACAGTGAAAGCACCAGCAAGCGAAAACACAAATCCTGTCAAACTTGAAATATGCTTTACATCTTTTGCAATATGCTCTATAAAAAGCGCAAATATAGGTTGAACAAGCATAACCGACGCTTGAGAAAAAAATATAAGGATCAAAGCAAGGCTAACATTCTTGTTCTGAACAAATGCATAACGATAATTTCCGATCAAATTTTTAAACTCGTTCCCAGCCCTATTATTGCTTACCTTCTTTGTTTCCTTCACACCCCAAATCAAAAGAAAACCAGCAACAAAACATATAACACCTGTCAATTGAAAAATATGTCTATAACCAATTAAATCCACAAGAACCCCGCCAAACAAAGGACCAAGAAGTTGACCACTTGCTGTCGATGTTTGAAGCACACCAATCGCGTAACCCTTCTTCTCATAAGGAGTTTCAGCTGAAACAAAAGCTAGCGCAGATGGTATAAACCCACTTATTGCCCCTTGGATCACTCTGAACATAAAAAGTTGATAAACATTTTGAGCTAAACTTGTCAAAATTTGTGCTATCCCAAGCCCGAAAATCGCTCGAACCATTATCAATTTTCTCCCAAACCTATCTCCAAGCGTTCCCCAAATCGGTGTGGTAAAAAACGAAACCATGAACGGACCTGAAAAAACAATCCCACTCCATCTTGCAACATCCGCGTTATCGGTTACCCCAAGCTCGCGGATAAAAAATGGAAGAAAGGGAACAATCATACTCATACCCATCATCGTGATAAACTGAGCAAACCAAACTATATAAAGGCTTCTTCTCCAAATCTCCATTTATTTACGTGCGGACAATTTTTAAAATAAATAACTAATGCCAAAAACAAAATGAACCATTTTTATGTGCGTCTCAGCTGTGCCTCCAAAAATTCCAGCATCTATAATCTCGCCCGATGTATATTTCAACTCGATCAATCCACCGAAATTTCCGCAAATTTTAAAATTCAATCCACCCGAAACTTGAACAGCAAAACTATTTAACTCATATCTTTCAAATGAAAGCGAATCTACGGTCGTTTCAAAGTGCGGTATCGAAACACCGACGCCAAATTTGAAAAAAGACGAAAAACTTTCCTCTCGAATCAATTTATAACCTATATTTAAAAACAAATAATTCAACCCATGGGAAATCGAAAAGTTTTGAACTATGTCACCAAATCTGATGAGCGAATCCATTGAGGTATCTCTATAAATTCCAACCGATCTGACGATTTGCTCAGGATTCGAATAAACT
Source organism: Candidatus Kryptoniota bacterium (assembly GCA_041640855.1). Taxonomy (GTDB): domain Bacteria; phylum Bacteroidota; class Ignavibacteria; order Kryptoniales; family Kryptoniaceae; genus Kryptonium. The sequence continues at coordinate 2,781 of JBEPZK010000054.1, read as the reverse complement.
TTTGAGTGAATGAACTCAAGTTCAGCGAAAGTCCTTGGTCCTGCGAATTTTAAATCCGCGGAAAGCTTTACACCGTAATAAAGCGGAAACTCAAATGACCTATCGGTTAATTCTATATTTTCAAACCTTAAAAAAGTCTGGTTTATATCCTGTGAAACTATGAGGTATGTCTTTGAGGGAAAATTTTTCCCAAGATATGCAGAGACGTTGAAACTTTGCGAAAAACAAAATTGAATGGCAAAAAAGAAAAATAAAAAAGTTCGTATCAATCTCATTTTCAAGTTCCAAATTTAATTTTAAATGAAAAAGCGGGGGAAGCCCCCGCCCTTCTTAGGATTATGGATAAAGCCCACGAAGTTTAACTGCTTCAGCAACCCTACCTATCCCAAGCATATACGCAGCCATTCTCATCGAAACTTTGTTCTTCAAATGGATATTAAGAACCTCGTCAAACGCTCTCTTCATAATCCTCTCAAGCATACTGTAAATTTGTTCCTCATCCCAGAACAAGTGCTGTTCATCTTGCACCCATTCGAAGTAAGATACAGTTACACCACCCGCATTGCAAAGTATATCAGGTATAACGAAAACACCCTTATCCTCAAGGATTGCATCCGCCTCTGGGGTTGTCGGTCCGTTTGCAGCCTCAGCGATGATTTTGGCATTTATCTTTCCCGCATTTCCTTCATGAATCGCATTCTCAAGCGCTGCTGGGACAAGTATATCGCATTTTAAGCTAAGCAGTTCATCAGAGCTTATAGGTTCGGAATTAGGAAATCCAATAACCGAACCAGTCTTATTCTTATGCTCAATAAGTTTCATCACATCAAGCCCTTTTTCATTATAAACCCCACCCCTTGAATCGTTCACTGCTATAACCTTAGCTCCTGCTTTTTCAAAAAGCATAGCCGCTACTGAACCCGCATTTCCAAACCCTTGAACCACAACTTTTGCTCCATCAAGTTTCATTCCAAGATGTTCAACTGCCTTTTGAGTTGTGTAGAAGACCCCACGGCCTGTCGCCTGGTCTCGCCCAAGGGAACCGCCAAGTTGAACAGGTTTACCAGTGACAACCCCGGGAACCGCATAACCTTTCATCATACTATATGTGTCCATTATCCAGGCCATAACCTGCGGATTTGTATAAACATCGGGCGCTGGTATATCTTTTTCAGGTCCGATTAAAGGCAAAATTTCCGCGGTATAACGTCTTGTCAATCTCTCAAGTTCACCAAGCGACATCTCTTTTGGATTGCAGACAACACCACCTTTGCCCCCGCCAAATGGGATATTAACAATGGCACATTTCCATGTCATCCAAAACGCAAGCGCTTTGACCTCATCAAGCGTAACATTGGGATGATATCTTATCCCTCCCTTCGCCGGTCCGCGAGCAGTGCTATATTGAACTCGATAGCCCTCAAAATGTTGAACCTTACCATTATCCATTCGAACCGGGAAGTTAACAATTAAAATTCTTTCGGGATACTTGATATGCTCACGAATATCCCACTCAAGATTCAAAAGATCCGCTGCTTTGTCAAAAGTTTCCAGAGCCATGTCATAAATTGACTTTGCCCCATTTTTAAGTGCTTTTTCCTTCTCAGTAATCATAGTTTTTCTCCTTTTTTATTTTTAAATAAAAAATCCCGAACTAAACGTTCGGGATTTATCTAACTTGAGTTCCGCTTTCAATATTATCAAGCGTAGTTATAATCGATAATTTGTCATCTTTAACAGCTGCAAGAAGCATCCCCTGAGATTCGACGCCCATCAACTTTACTGGCTTCAAATTCGCCACAACTATGACGCGTTTCCCGATCAGTTCTTCGGGTTTATAATTTTTTCCAATCCCAGCAACAATTTGTCTTTCCTCGGTTCCAATTTTAACTCTCAACTTCAAAAGTTTTTCCGAATTTTTCACTCGTTCACACTCAAGCACCTCTGCAACTCTTAAATCAATTTTCTCGAAATCTTCGATTGTTATCTCTGGCTTAAACTCAATTCTAGCCTCGCTAACCTCACCAGACGCAATCTTCAACTTTGTTATTTGCTCTTCTATTTCTGAATCTTCAATTTTTCTAAACAAAATTTTTGGTTCACCGAGTTGATGCCCCACTTCAAGCTTAAGTTCACAAGCGCTATCCCAACCGGCTTTTACTATATCATCTTTCAAATTCAACATCTCCCATATTTTCCTAGCCGAGAATGGCAAAACTGGCTCAAATAGAATTGCAAGCGCTCTTACGGTTTGCAAACATAAATTTATAGTTGTCGAAGCACGTCTTGGATTCTCCTTTATCGTTCGCCATGGTTCAGTATCATTGAAATACTTATTTGCAAATCTCGCGAGATTCATGGTCTCAAAAACACCGTCTCTAATCCTGAAGTTTTCGTAATTTTCGGAAATTTTATCCACATATTCTTTTAACTTTGCAAGCAATTCCTTATCAATTTCTTCAAGTTCATATCTTTCAGGAACCTTATTTCCAAAATTTTTCTTAGCAAACATCAATGTTCTGTTCACAAAATTTCCAAGTATATCTGCAAGTTCGTTATTATTCCTCGCTTGAAATTCTTTCCATGAAAAATCCGTGTCTTTTGTCTCTGGCAATATACATGCCAAAGCATAACGAAGTGGGTCTGGCTCAAAATTTTCAAGATATTCATTTAACCATACAGCATAATTTCTGCTTGTGGAAAATTTTTTCCCCTCGAGATTTAAAAATTCGTTCGCCGGAACATTATCTGGTAGAACATAAATTTCATTTTCTCTCCCTT
>JBEPZK010000053.1:0-13177 GCA_041640855.1 Candidatus Kryptoniota bacterium | reverse complement strand
TTGTTGAAGACTTTGCCGAGAAGTGGTGGACGATTGCTTGTATCTGCTGGAGAGGAAAACGCCGGGTTGGTTGACATAGGCGATGGGCTTGCGGTTGCTTTCAAAATTGAATCGCATAACCATCCATCCGCTATTGAACCATATCAGGGCGCAGCTACCGGCGTTGGTGGAATTTTGAGGGATATATTCACGATGGGGGCAAGACCTATAGCAATTCTTGATTCTTTGAGATTTGGAGATTTGTCAAATCCAAGGGTTAAATATCTCTTCAATGGCGTGGTCAAGGGAATCGCTGATTATGGAAATAGTTTTGGGTGTCCAACCGTTGCAGGCGAAGTTTATTTCGACAAAAGCTATAATCAAAATCCGCTCGTAAATGCGATGGCTGTTGGAATTGTAAAGCATGATGAAATTGTCCGCGCAGTTGCAAAAGGTGAAGGCAATCCGGTTTTAATCGTTGGCTCAAGAACGGGCAGAGATGGAATTCATGGAGCAACATTTGCATCCGAGGAGATAAGTGAGGAATCAGAGTCGAAAAGACCTTCGGTTCAGGTTGGCGACCCATTTACGGAGAAGCTTTTGCTTGAGGCTACGCTTGAGGCTATAAAAACGGGCTATGTTGTCGGAATCCAAGATATGGGCGCAGCGGGGATAACTTGTTCGACAAGCGAGATGAGCGCCCGAGGAAAAAGTGGAATGGTGATAGACCTTGACCTTGTCCCAACTCGTGAAGATGGGATGAGTGCTTATGAAATTTTGCTTTCGGAATCACAAGAGAGAATGTTGATGGTTGTCAAAAAAGGATTTGAGGATGAAATAATTAAAATTTTCGAGAAATGGGATTTGAACGCTGTTGTCATTGGTTATGTCACAAGCGACGGGAGGTTAAAAATAAAAAAAGATGGAAAAATCGTCGTAGATATACCTGCTGATTCGCTTGTTGTTGGTGGAGGTGCACCTGTTTATACTAGGGAGGCGAAGGAGCCTGAATATCTAAAAGAGGTTAGAAATTTTAATCCTTATGAACTTACTCCTCCGAAAAATTTGAACGAGACATTTTTAAAGTTAATCTCTTCTCCAAACATCGCAAGTAAAGAGTGGGTTTATCGGCAATATGATACGATGATTGGAACTAATACTGTTGTTTTGCCCGGTGGAGATGCCTCTGTCATCAGGATAAAGGGAACAAACAAGGCGATAGCTGTTAAGACGGATTGCAATGCAAGGTATGTTTATCTAAATCCATATCGAGGCACTGTTATAGCTGTAGCTGAGTCCGCAAGGAATGTTGTATGCACGGGGGCGGAGCCGGTCGCAATTACAAATTGCTTAAACTTTGGAAATCCGTACAAGCCCGAGATATATTGGCAATTTAAGGAGGCGGTGAGAGGGATGGGAGATGCGTGTAGGTTTTTCAATACACCTGTAACGGGTGGAAATGTGAGCTTTTATAATGAAAGTCCAGAGGGCGCGGTTTATCCAACGCCTGTAATTGGAATGCTTGGTTTAATTGAGGATTTGAAGTTTGTCACGACCGCAAATTTTAAATCCCCGGGCGATTTGATAATTCTTATCGGCAGAAATACAGATGAAATTGGAGGAAGTGAATATCTCGCATGGATTTATGGAAAAGTTTTAGGTGATGCGCCAGAAATTGACCTTGAACTTGAAAAAAGGGTTCAAAGAACTTGTCTTGAGGGAATTAGGCTTGGGTTGATAAAATCAGCTCATGATGTTTCAGATGGAGGGATAGCGGTCGCGCTTGCGGAATGTTGCATAATCAATAGAGAAAATTTTCTCGGTTGCGAAGTCGAACTTAAAGATGAAATTCGCCCGGATTTCCTGCTCTTTGGCGAGGGGCAGTCGAGGATAATTGTTACGGTTGATGAAAGGGATTTGAAAAAGTTTGAAGAAGTTTGTATTAAAAATGATGTTCCTTACGCTGTGATTGGAACCGTGACCGCAGATAAAAAAATTAAGATAAACGATTGGATTAATGTGGACCTTGAAACCGTTGCAGATTTATATTACAATACGCTTAAAAGGATTATGGAGGGTGTATAAAAACTTTGTGGGCCCTGGAGGACTCGAACCTCCGACCCGCTGATTATGAGTCAGCTGCTCTGACCAACTGAGCTAAGGGCCCTTGTTATAGGTCAGTATAAATTTAAAAAATCAAAACAAAAAAATCAAGAAAAATTGAAACTACGGTTGCGCTCGATAGAATGGGTAGATGGAAAAGTTAGAATGATAGATCAAACCAAATTGCCCATCGAGCTTGAATTTATCGAGACCGATGATTACAAAATTGTAGCTGAGGCGATAAAGAAGTTAAAGATTCGAGGTGCACCTGCTATTGGAATTGCTGCAGGATTTGGAATTTATCTTGGGGTAAAAGATTTCAAAGATAATGATAAAGAGAAATTGAGGGATGTTTTTGAAAATGTCTGTAATGAATTTGCTCGGACCCGTCCAACTGCTGTGAATTTGTTCTGGGCTATTGAGAGGATGAAAAAGGTTTTTTATTCAAATTTTGAAATTGGGATAGATGATTTAAAGAAAAAATTACTTGAGGAAGCGCTTGCAATTCAAGCTGATGATATTAAAATGTGCAAATCGATAGGTTTACATGGTTCTAAATTAATTCCAGATGAGGCAAACATTCTCACACACTGCAACACAGGGTGGCTTGCGACCGGCGACTATGGGACAGCGCTTGGAATAATTTATACTGCTTTTGAGCAGGGTAAAAAGATAAGAGTTTATGTCGATGAAACGAGACCACTTTTACAAGGCGCGCGACTTACGACATGGGAACTGATGCAGAGAGGAATTGAGACGATTTTGATAACGGATAATATGGCTGCTTATTTGATGAAACTTGGTAAAATCGATTGTGTTATTGTTGGAGCAGATAGGGTTGCGCTTAATGGTGACACAGCAAATAAAATCGGAACATATAACCTCGCCATCGTTGCAAAATATCATGGCATTCCTTTTTATGTTGCTTGTCCCACATCTTCGATTGATTTCAATATAAAGACTGGAGAAGAAATTCCAATTGAAGAGAGAGGTTCGGAGGAGATAGTTGAAATAATGGGACGGAGAATTGCCCCAGATGGAGTTAAAACATTTTCCCCGGCTTTTGATGTCACTCCAAACGATTTGATAACCGCGATCGTTACGGAACTTGGGGTCATATATCCACCGTTTGGGGAAAACATTCGAAAAATTAAAGAAAAGGTTCAAGGTAACGATTAAATGTTAAGCAAGACCGAGGCGATAGTATTAAAGGCGATGCGATATCGCGAGACGAGCAAGATTGTCACACTTTACACGAAAAAGTTTGGGAAGTTAAATGTAATTGCAAAAGGTGCGATGCTCACAACGAGCAAGTTCGGCGCATCGCTTGAGCCCATGTCTTATATTCTTGCTGTGCTTTATAAAAAAGAGACGAGAGAACTTCAATTTCTTTCACAGGCAGATATTATAAAACCATTTCTTCGACTTTATTCGGACCATAATAAAAGCGCAATAGGTCTTTCAATTTGCGAGATAGTTTATAAGTTGATAAAGTTTGAAGAGGAAAACCAAAGGATTTTCAGATTGCTTTTAAATGTTCTCGATAGGCTCAATGATTCCGAGAGGAATGAAATAAATCTTCTGTGGTATTTTATCATTCACCTTCTTGAGGAGATTGGATTTAAAATTAATTTCTCGCGCTGTGCCTTGTGCGGGGAAAAACTTACAGAAGCAAATTTGCCCCCAAAAGTGGTTTTTATCATTGATAAAGGTGGTTTCTTATGTTCGAAATGTAGCGTGACGGTTCCAGAGGCAAAGAGTTGTTCGATCGCGACTTTTAAAAGTTTGCTGTGGATTGAGAGAGCAAAACTTGAAAATGTAACAAATTTGAAAAACCCAAGTAATATAAATAATGAAATTAAGGATTTGCTCTTTGACTACATCAAGGCGCACGTTGAAGGCACGGTTGAATTGAAATTGCTTGAAATTTATGATAAATTAAAGTGAAACAAACTTAATTCGAAGCCTGTTATATTCTATTGAAATAAGTCAAAATAAAAAACTTTTAAGGAGGCAAACTCGCTATGACGAAAAAACAGATAGTCGGAGCAATTGCCCTTATACTTGCAGGGATGTTGTTTGGGATTATACTCGTATCTGGAATTAACGCTGTAAAGCCAACCATAGCAATTGATGTCCCAATAATTGGTTCACAAGACAAACCAACAAGCACAAAATTTGATATACTTTCAACTCAAAATGCCTTCGTTCAAATAGCCAAAGAGACTGTTCCAACAGTTGTTTCAATTAAGGTCGTCTCAAAAAGCGAAGGAAGAAGTCGTCCCTTTGATTTCTTCCATTTCTTTGGTCCAGATTTCGAATTTAAAATTCCTGAGCCAAGCCCGCAAGAAGGAATGGGTTCGGGTGTTATAATAACTAAAGATGGCTATATCCTTACAAATAATCATGTTGTCGAAGGCGGAGAAAAAGGAAGCATAACAGTGACCCTTTATGATGGAAGGGAATTTAAGGCTAAGTTAATCGGGAGAGATAAGTTGACTGACCTTGCAGTTATAAAAATCGATGCAAATGATTTGCCTGTAGCTCGTTTTGGGAATTCGGATGAACTTCAAGTTGGACAATGGGTGCTTGCAATAGGAAATCCTCTTGGATTGAATTTGACCGTTACAGCTGGGATAGTTAGCGCTTTGAGCAGAAATATTGGGATTATTCGAGATTCTTATGGAGTTGAGAATTTCATTCAAACCGACGCTGCTATAAACCCTGGGAATAGCGGGGGTCCGCTTGTCAACTTGTATGGTGAAGTCGTTGGGATAAACACTGCGATCGCTTCAAGGACTGGGTATTATCAAGGTTATGGTTTTGCTATACCGATAAATCTTGCGAGAAAAGTCGCGGAAGATATCATAAAGTATGGGAAGGTCAGGCGTGGTGTTCTTGGGGTTCAAATTTCCCAACTTGATGAAGCGACCGCGAAAGGGTTTGGACTTGATAAACCAAAAGGAATTCTCGTTCAAGATGTAATCTCGGGAAGTGCAGCTGAAGAAGCAGGCGTAAAAGCAGGAGATATAATACTTGAATGCGATGGTAAAGAGGTAAATAAGCCGGGCGAACTTCAAGAAATAATTGCAAGAAAGAGACCTGGTGATAAAGTTACGTTGAAAATTTATCGCGATGGGAAAACGCTCGAGTTAACTGCGACGCTTAAGCCACGAAAAGAAGACGAAGAGGTTGCAAAGGTTGAAGATAGGGAAGCGCCTGCAAAAGAAGTTGAGCCTGGGGTTTTAAGTTTTGAAAAACTTGGACTTACCGTTGCAAACCTTGATGAAGAAGCCAGGAATAAATATAAAGTTAAAAACGGTGTAATTGTAACGAGAGTTGAGCAGTTTTCAGAGGCATTTGACAAAGGTATAAGAGAAAATGACATAATAATTGAAGCGGATAGAAAGCCTGTAAGAAATGTTGATGACCTTAAGAAGATAATTCAAGCTCGTAAATCTGGGGATGTTCTTTTGTTAAGAATCAGATCTAGTGCAGGCAGTAGATATGTTGGGTTGAGGATACCGTAAAAGACCAAGGGCGTGATTTGGTCACGCCCTTTTTTATTTTTAACCTTTGATGTTACCGATTGGTCTTAAAGCTGCTACTTTCCTTGAGATTCCAGCTCTATCAACAGCTTCGACGACATCGGAGATATTTTTATAAGCAGCACCTGCTTCTTCTACGAGTCCAGATTTCGAAGCGGCTCTTACATAAATGCCTTTCTCCTCCATCTGCTTTACAAGTTGATTGTAGTTAATCTCTTTCTTAGCTTTATGTCTGCTCATAGTTCTTCCACTTCCATGGCAAGTTGAGCCAAATGTTTCCTCCATGGCTTTTTTTGTCCCGACGAGAAGATATGAACCTGTTTCCATTGAACCTCCGATTATCACCGGTTGACCTATGTCGCGGTAGATTTCCGCTAGTTCACTTTGTCCAGGACCGAAGGAACGAGTTGAACCTTTTCTATGGACGAGAACTTTTTTGACTTTTCCATCGATTTCGTATTCTTCGGCTTTTGCAATGTTGTGGGCAACGTCGTAGACAAGATGCATTCCAAGGTCTTCCGCGGATTTTTTGAAGACTTTTTCGAATGCTTCTCTAACTCTATGAAGTATAACTTGACGGTTTGCGAAAGCCATGTTCGCTGCGCAAAGCATCGCTGAATAGTAATCTTTTCCCTCAGGAGAATCTATCGGTGCACATGCAAGTTCTTTGTCAAGCAATGGGATGCCATATTTTTTCATAGCATCGAGAAAAACTTTTAAATAATCGGTTGCAATTTGATGTCCAAATCCACGCGAACCACAATGTATCATAACGACGATTTGTCCCTCCTGCTCAATTCCAAAGGCGTTTGCGACATTTTGGTCAAAAATTCTATTTACAACTTGAATTTCAAGATAATGATTTCCAGAGCCAAGCGTTCCAAGTTGGTCGATTCCGCGTTCTCTGGCTTTTTTACTCACCTTTGAAGGGTCTGCACCTTTTATCGCTCCATGTTCTTCGATTCTTTCCAGGTCTTCTTCCCACCCATAGCCATGTTCAACGCACCAACGTGCGCCTTTGACCATAACTTCATCAAATTGAGAATTTGACAATTTAACAAATCCAGTTGCTCCAACCCCCGTTGGAACGGTTTGAAAAAGTAAATCGACAAGCTCTTTTAATTTAGGTTTAACTTCTTCTATTGTGAGATTTGTTCTAACGAGTCGCATTCCGCAGTTTATATCGAAGCCAATTCCTCCTGGGGAAATGACGCCATTTTCGAAGTCAAACGCAGCTACTCCACCTATTGGGAAACCATAGCCCCAATGTCCATCGGGCATACAAAGTGCATATTTTTGGATGCCAGGAAGACATGCGACATTTGTGATTTGTTCAAATACGCCCTCATCCATTGAATCAAGAAGTTGTTTTGTCGCATATATTCTCGCTGGTACGCGCATTCCTTTTTTATATGTCTCAGGGATTTCCCAGATTACTTCTGATATTCTTTTGATTTCCTTTGGCGCTGGCATTTTCGGTTGGGAATTTTATTTTTGCTTGTTAATAATTTATAAAAAATTTTGAAGCAATACCAAAATGAAGTGATCTTAAACTTATTCCCCAAACAAATCTATCTTTCCCATCGAACGCCGTGAATAATCCCAATTTAAGTCCTTTAATTGAGATCAATCCAGGATAGATGTTCATAACTGCTTTATAGTTGTTCACCCCCGACAAAAGGATCGAGAATAAAAGCGAATTGTTTCTATCATAGAAAAATCCCAAGTTCCATGAAAGCGTCGCGGTTTCAAATTTTGAATTTGTTTTCTCGTCAAGTCGCACTATTCTTTTTGCCCTTAATCCAGCCCCAAAGGATAAAAATTCATAATCTTTAAACTCATAAGATAAACCCACAAGTCCATTCATCCCGAAGTGATAAAAAAAGTAAAAATGTGAGTTTATCAGTTTGTATTTTATTGAATAGTTCTGTCCCATATTTTCAATTCGCCAGTCTATGAAATCAATCGCCGGTTGATATGACCATTCTGCAAGGTTAAGTTTTTCGCTGAAAAATTCGCATACTGAGTCAAAATTAAAAAGCAAAATCCCAAGTGGGTCAAATATGTAAAGATCCGCGATCGGGTCAACTGTTCTTCCAGTGTAATCGTTATTCTCGACGATTTCATTTAAAAGATGGTAAACTGCCATCGTCAAAATTGAAAACAACTTCGGATGTTTAAATCGGTTCATTCTATACCATTCCATCATCTCTCTATACGCAAGTCCGCCGCCGATTAGGTGATTTTGATAGTTTGGCCAAAATTGAGCGTTCTTTCTGTTAAGTCGCACAGGAAGTATTTCGTTAAAGATGAAATCTTTCACCCCGTATTCCTTTATCGACGTTATCGGGTCAGACAAATTTGCAAAAACATTTTTCAATCCATTGTAGAACTTGATGTCTTTAAGGTAACGCGAACGATTTTCAACCTGTAAGATTCCCAGACCTCCATTTATAATGAGTGTGATTGGATTTAGCATCGATTCCGAACCATAATCAAGACCGCGGTAGAAGTAATTTTTATCTTGGGATAGAATCTCTGAAAACAAAAGAAGAAGCAACATTAATACTTTTACATTTTTTCTGCCCCACTGCTGTGGCAGACGATGCATGGTTTTTTCCAGTCAAAATTTTCAAAGTCGAAGACGAGAGCGTAAGTCAAACCTTTATCGGTCCATGAAAGTATGTTATATCCATTTTTGCTGTCGAGATAAAAGTCGATATCTTTGAATTTAACTTTTCTTTTCCCATGAGGAATTGCGCTTTTCGATGGGGCTACGAGGAGGGTCATCGGTTGATGGTCCATTTCATATGATACAAGAGCTGCGTAATCGTTGTTTAATGCGACAAGCCTTGCTCCCTTTATTTTATACGGTTGATTCGATGGGTCGGGATAGCGTGGAAGCCTCAAGTTAAATTTTAATTTCCCGTAAAACCAGTTTGATATCTCAGACTCGGACGATGTTTTTATTTCAAGTGGAAGTTGACCTTGGACTTGTCTTGCGTGGTTTTCAATCGCAATTTCTGTTAAATCAACACGCGATGAATTAGAATAGAGCAAAAACAGGGCGACCGCGATAAGAATAAAAACGAAGGTAACCAAAACGAGCAGAGGATATTTTTCCTTTTTTCTCGGTTTGAAATTTTGAATTTGCTTTATGAGGTTTTGCTTGAAATCTCCGAGTTCGGTATCTACCTCATACTTCAATGCTCTTATCGAGTCGATGAAATCGCGCTGTTGTTTAAGTAATTTTGCGCATTCGCTACATTCGTTAATATGCTGTTTAAATTGATTGAGCTCCTCGCCGTCGAGCTCACCATCGAGGTACAGGTTTATCCATATTTTTATCGTTTTGTGATCTATCGTCATTTTTCCTGTTCGTAAATTTTTATTAAGGTTTCTTTTAATTTTTCCCTTGCTCTGTTTAATCTCGACATAACCGTGCCAAGTGGACACTCTAAAATTTGGGAAATCTCGGCATATGAGAAATCCTCAAAGTATCTCAATATCAAAATTTCTTTGTAAACTTCGGGTAAACTATTTAATGCTTTCATCAGTGCTTGACGCATTTCATTATTTATTAACAATTCCTCAGCGTTTATATTCCAATCATCGCTTACATTTTCAATTGCCTCATCAAGTTGTATAGATAAGGTTCGACTTCTTTTCTTTTGGTTTATCCATATGTTTCTCATAATTGTAAAAAGCCACGCTTTAACATTGGAATTTTCGTTGAGAAGGTGGATGTTTTTCAGTGCTCTGTAACATGTTTCCTGGGTCAGATCTTTTGCATCTTCTTCGTTTCCTGTCATAACGATTGCGTATCTAAGCAATGAGTTTAATGAATCGATTATTTCTTTTTTGATTTTATCGAGCACAACTTGAAGGGGATTTGATAACAAATTTTTTAAAAAATAATCAAAAGGCAGGACAAAACAAAGTGAGAAAAATTTGTGGAGCCGACGGGATTCGAACCCGTGACCTCCAGAGTGCGATTCTGGCGCTCTCCCAATCTGAGCTACGGCCCCAATATGCATTAAAAATATATGCAAATCGATTGAAAAATCAAACTTAAAAAACCTGCTTGGAATAAAAGGCAAAGTTTAGTTGTCTTAAATAATGGAAACGAGCGAAAAAATAAAATTTCAAAATCGACCATGCGGAGATTGAAAAACTTTTATCAACTGGTTGGTTTGTTTCTTGCTTTCCTATTTTTCTTTTCCTTCGTTGCGGAAAAATATGCCAAATCGAGCGCAAAAGTAAGTTATGAGGTGAAAATTCCACTTGGGATACCAAAGGATTTGTGGGAGATTTTCATTCCACCGGATAACCCAATAACCCCGGAAAAAGTCGAGCTCGGGAGAAAATTATATTTTGACAAGCGTCTTTCAGTTGACAACACTGTCTCATGTGCAACTTGTCATGATCCGAAGTTTGCTTTTACAGATGGTAAAAAGGTAAGTGAAGGTGTTGGAGGTCAAAAAGGCGCAAGAAATGCGCCGACGGTTTTAAATGCGATGTTCCTTGAAGAGCAATTTTGGGATGGAAGAGCCCCAACGCTTGAGGAGCAAGCGAAACAGCCGATAATTAATCCAGTTGAAATGGGGATGCCCAATCATGATGAAGTTGTCAAAAAGTTAAAGGGAATCCCGGAATATGTTGAAGCGTTTAAAAAGGTTTTCGGTGGGGAAATAACAATTGATAGAGTTGCTCAAGCTATCGCTGCATTTGAGAGGACGCTTTTAACGGGTAATTCCCCGTTTGACAGATTTATAGCTGGAGACCAAAACGCTATCAGTGAATCTGCAAAAAGAGGTTGGGAATTATTTCAGGGCAAGGCAAGATGTATAACCTGCCACGCATTCAACCGGTCAAATCCATTTTTCACAGACCACAAGTATCATAACATCGGCGTCGCTATGAATAAGGAAGGTTTCGCTGAACTTGCTCGCAAGGCTGAACAACTTACAAAAGAGGGAAAACTTGACAAGAGGAAACTTGATGAACTTGCTTTAAACCCAGCCTATTCAGAACTTGGGAGATTTCTCGTCACTTTGAATCCTAAAGATATAGGAGCGTTTAAAACCTCGACTTTAAGGAATATAGAACTTACCGCTCCATATATGCATGACGGCAGTGAAGCGACGTTGATGGATGTGATTGAGTTTTACAATCGAGGTGGAAATCCAAATCCAAATCTCTCAGGTGAGATGAGACCGCTTAATCTAACGGACCAGGAAAAGCAAGATTTGGTTGAGTTCTTAAAGTCTTTAACTGGTGAATTTCCAAAAGATTTTCCCGAAAACAAATAACAAAAAAGGAGGTGCAATCACTATGCCAAAAATGCCAAGTGAAAAGAGGGAAGAGCAGTATTTAAAGGAGCGAGAAAAATTCTTTGAAACGCTTCCGAAGTTGAACCGGAGGCAGTTTTTGAAGGCCGCTATGGCTTCCGCTGCTGTTGTGCTTGCAAAGAATCAATTCCCGCCACATTCGTTTCAACTTGTCGAAGCTGTCGAGGCTAAACAAGGCAAGGTCGAGGTTAAATTTAGATTTGCTTATATCTCCGATACTCATCTATATGAAAGGAAACTTAACGAAAGATTTGTTCGCGCAGCTTTAAAGGCCGTTGAAGATGTTAACGCTCTCGACCCACAGCCGGATTTTGTTCTGTTTGGTGGTGACCTTGCACAACTTGGGCAAGCGGAGGAACTTAAACTTGGGAAGGAAATTTTGAGCCAACTTAAAGCAAAACTTTATATGATGGTCGGTGAACACGATTGGTATCTTGACCTTGGAGAAAAATGGCTTGAACTTTTTGGACAAAATCTGCCAAAAGGTTCCTACGGTTGGTATTCATTCGACCATAAAGGCGTTCACTTCATTGTTTTAAACTCGGTAATAGTCGAAGATTATTGGACCGAGTCGAAAATGACACCGATGGAGAGAATGAAATTTATGGCTCAACTTGACAATCCGAAAGGTAGACCGTTTACGGTTGGAAAAGGTTATCTTGGTGATGGGCAAATAAGATGGTTGAAAGAGGACCTCGCGAAGGTTTCAAAGGATACTCCAATAGTTGTATTTTCACATTCGCCACTTTACAAATATTACAAACCGTGGAATTTCTGGACCGATGATGCGGAAGATGTTCAAGCCTTGCTTAGACCATTTAAGAATGTCACTGTAATTCATGGGCATACGCATCAACCTGTGTTTAACAGAATTGGAAACATTAATTTTTATGGAATGCTTTCAACAGCCTGGCCATGGCCTTATGCTCCAACCGGACTTCCTAAATTGACGATTAAAATGAATAGAGCAGACCCATTTGACCAATTTGATGGCACAGGAGATGGAACAGTTGAGGTTCTTGCAAATGGCAAGGCGAACAAGATTTATAATCTATGGAGCAGGGAGCCAATGGTGGTTACCGCAAGATATCTTGAGTCGGGTGGAAAAGAAGAAGTTCCACCAGTTCCAGTTGACCCATCATTTTAAAAATAAATTTTAAGGAGGTGTAGGTTATGCTCAAAAAATTTTCCTTGATAATTCCGCTGATTATACTTGGCATATTTTTCAGCGGTAAAGATAGTCTTGCGACAAAAGGAGATAAGAATTCGAAAGACGATAAGAAAGTTATAACCGCATGTGATGGCGCAACACAAGTTGTCTTAAACGATGTTGCGAAAAATGAAGTTATGACGAGAGAAAAAGCGCAGGAAGTAGCTTCGATGCTTCTTGCAACTTATCAACAGCAGAAGAAATATCAATCGAGCAAATTTACAAGGCGAGATTCGTTGATATGGGAAAGAGAATTGAAAGCGATGATTGAGGAAGGATATAAGTGGTTTCATGACCCATCTCTCGGCACAAATGGAATTTCATGCGATATGTGCCATCCTGATGCTGCGGATACTCATCCAGAGACATATCCGAAATTTCAAATTCAGTTGAAAAAGATTGCTCTCTTACGCGATATGATAAACTGGTGTATCGAGAATCCGATGGAAGGTCAACCGTTAAAAGAAGACGACCCAAGGATGAAAGCTATGGAGGCATATATAATTTGGGCGAGGGCAAATCAAGACCCAAGACCCCACGCTAAAATCCTAAATCCCGGTAAAAGATGATATCCCTCAAGCCCCGACTTTGAGGTCGGGGCTTTTTTATTTTTCATGCCCAATAATCTCATTCAATTGTTTAATATTGGCCAGCCGCAATTTTCAATTCCACCTTAATTTTCAAATTCCTCCTAAAAAATCCCAATGGCACAGGCTTTGATTTTTTAACTTTTGTGAAAGTTTAAATAAAAAAGGTTTGGATGATGGCAGATAAAGTTCAGGCTCAAGGAACACAAGTTCAGCAAGTCCTGCAAGTTCAACCAAAAAGTAGCAAAAAGACGATTTTTTTCGTTGCGATTCCAATTGTAATCTTGCAAATCATAATTGCTTATCTTCTTGTGCTTGATTTGAATTCAAAGACCGCCACGGAGCAAACCTCTTCGACCGCCAAAGAAAAAACAACTGCGAAGTCGCCTTCGGATAAAG
>JBEPZK010000052.1:0-13422 GCA_041640855.1 Candidatus Kryptoniota bacterium | reverse complement strand
TCAAAATTTGATTGAAAAAACTCAAATTCAACCTCTGGAAATTTATCCTTTAAAATTTGATTTATCTCAGAAAGAGTTACGCTTCCGTAAATTTCCGGTTCTCGTTTTCCAAGTATGCCTAAATTCGCGCCGTTGATCACAAGTATTTTCATTCCTGAACCATTTTTAACTTTGCGAGTTCATCTTCAATTATACTTTTCACGCTCTCCGTCATAAAGCTTTGATCAATCTCCATCTCAACGATGCTTTGTGCAAGAAGTGAAATTCTTTTTTGAGTATTTGCAAGTTTATTGATAACGATCATTTTTCTATCCTTCAAAACGCAATACCCCCCCTCAAAATCACCGCGTTCGTATCTTAGCGTCAAACCGAGTCCCCGAACGAAATTTTCAAGTTCCTCAAGTATTGCCTCGGGCTTGCGCTTTCTCATCGTTTCTTCACAGCATTAGTTGTAGAGCAAATACTTTTGCCTAATTTTCAAG
The DNA here is from genome assembly GCA_041640855.1 of Candidatus Kryptoniota bacterium. Classification (GTDB taxonomy): domain Bacteria; phylum Bacteroidota; class Ignavibacteria; order Kryptoniales; family Kryptoniaceae; genus Kryptonium. The sequence continues at coordinate 12,940 of JBEPZK010000052.1, read as the reverse complement.
AAATTACCTAACCCATCTCTCCACAAATTGATTATCTCCTCCGGTTTTTTCCCTTCATCAAGCATCAACCTAACCTTGTCAGTTCCCCATAATCTATCTTGCCCAGCGGTTCTCCATTTAAAATCGTGTGGGAATAGCTTTTTTAAAGCGTAAAGAATATAAACCGCTGTTTTCACAGGCTCGAATTTATCACGGTCATAAACCTTTAAATAAACCCCATAACATTTTTCTCCTTCATACTTTGGGTCAACTGTGACATTTTCTATATCAACCGGGATAAACTCGATCGGTTCAAACTTTACTCCGGAAAGTTTGAAAGAGTTAAGTTCATCAGCTAACTTTTTCGCATCAATCCAAGGTGCGCCTATCCACTCAAATGGATGTTGTGTTCCTCTCCCCTCAGAAACATTAGTGCCTTCGATGAAGCATGTTGCGGTATAAACAATTGCGGTCTCAAGCGTCATCATATTTGGAGATGGTTTAACCCATGGAAGACCAGTTTGATTAAACCACATCTTTCTTGAATAATTTTCCATTTTAATGACGGTCAAATCAGCTTTTACGCCATTTTCAAGCCATCCCTCTTCGTTGAACATTTTCGCAAGCTCTCCAACGGTCATCCCATGAGCAACTGGAATGGTATGAAGCCCGACGAAGGACCTGAACTTTGGCTCAAGGATTGGACCATCGACATAAACGCCACGAATAGGATTCGGTCTATCAAGAACGATAAATTTTTTGCCTTGTTCAGCGCAAGCCTCCATACAATAACTCATAGTCGAAATGTAAGTGTAAAATCTCGCCCCAACATCCTGGATGTCGAAAATTAAAACATCAATATTTTTCAACATCTCCGGAGTTGGTTTCTTCACCTCACCATAAAGAGAATATACAGGTATTCCGGTTTTCGTATCAACTCCATGAGCTATACTTTTACCATCCGGCACCTCACCTCTTATCCCGTGTTCGGGTCCAAATAATGCGACAACTTGAACATCTGGAAGCTCATTTAAAACATCGACAATATGTCTTCCATCTGGCAAAATTCCAGTGTGATTCGTGACGATTCCAACTCTTTTGCTCTTTATTAAATCAAGGTGCTTTTCAAGTAAAACCTCAGCTCCAATCTTAACTCTGTTCTGAGAGAGAAGAAAAGATAAAAGCAAAAAATTCAACACGATAATTTTTCCAACTTTTGTTGATTTCATCAGTCAAGTCCATTTGCTATTAATTCGCTTTGTGAAAAGAAGAAAGATATTTCAATTTTTGCATTTTCAACGGAATCAGAGCCATGAACTATGTTCTCTTGTTTGCTATCCGCGTATAATCTTCGAATCGTTCCTTCTTCAGCTTCCTTTGGGTCGGTTGCACCGATTAATTTTCTAAAGTCTTCAACCGCATTTTCCTTTTCAAGGACAAGCGCTACAATTCTTCCTGAACTCATAAATTTTACGAGGTCATTATAAAATGGTCTTTCGCGATGGACGTAGTAAAATGCCCCAGCTTGTTCCGGGGTAAGTTTAAGCATCTTCATAGCGACGATTTTAAATCCAGCTTCTTCGATATGAGAGATAACTTTGCCGATTAAATTTTTTCTAACACAGTCAGGTTTAAGTATAGCGAGCGTTCTTTCCATACAGGCTTATCACTTTGATTTTTTTTGTTTTTTCTTCGAAGCTTTTTTCACTTTTGCTCTCTTCTTGGTCTTCGTGGATTTAGATGATGAAAGCACAAAAACTTTTCTTTTCGGTTTTTCACCGAGGACTTTTTTAACCGTTTCACCTATTACCGCCGGATTTTCAATCACATATATACCCGCCTCAGAAAGTGCCTTGATTTTTTCCTGCGCTGTCCCTTTCCCCCCAGAGATAATTGCTCCAGCATGCCCCATCCTTCTTCCCGGAGGAGCAGTTCTACCGGCAATAAATCCAAAGACCGGCTTATCGACATAATTCTTAATGAATTCAGCAGCTTCTTCTTCCGCAGTCCCACCAATTTCACCAATCATTACGATTGCCTCAGTCTCTGGGTCTTCGTTGAAAAGTTTAATTATATCTGTAAACTTCGAACCAATAACTGGGTCACCCCCGATTCCAACGCTTGTTGATTGACCAAATCCAAGTTCGGTCAATTGCTTTACCGCTTCATAAGTTAAAGTTCCGCTTCTTGAGACAATCCCAATGCTACCTTCTTTGTGAATAAATCCAGGCATTATTCCAACCTTAGCTTTTCCCGGCGATATAACACCAGGACAGTTTGGACCAATTAGACGTGAGTTTGAGTGTCTTAAATACTCATAAACTTGAATCATATCTTTTGTCGGGATTCCTTCTGTAATACAAACTATTAATTTAATCCCCGCATCCGCAGCTTCAATTATCGCATCAGGAGCAAAAGGAGCTGGGACAAAAATGATTGAGGTATTCGCGCCTTCTTTTTCCACCGCTTCACGAACAGTATTAAAAATTGGGACTTTACCATCGAAAAATGTTCCTCCTTTTCCTGGGACAACGCCAGCGACAACATTTGTCCCATACTCGATCATTTGCCTTGTGTGAAATGAACCTTCACCTCCTGTTATACCTTGAACTACAAGGCGTGTGCTTTTGTCGACAAGAATAGCCATTAGTTTGCCAACTTTTTGTTTTTGAGTTTTATGTTCTTATTTAAAATTTTTCTCCAAAAAGTCGGAAACCATTAAAATCGTACCCTCATCAAATTGTCTACCTATGATCTGCATTCCTATCGGCAAGCCTTTTTTATCAAATCCCGCGGGAACATTTATCGCAGGGACTCCAGCAAGATTTACAGAAACGGTGTAGATATCTGACAGATACATCTGTAACGGGTCATCAACTTTCTCTCCAAGTTTAAACGCTGTGGTTGGCGATGTTGGTGTGATTATGATATCGACTTTTTCAAATGCTTTATCAAAATCTTCTTTTATTAATCGTCTAACCTTTTGTGCTTTTCTATAATATGCTTCATAATAACCGGCAGACAAAACGTAAGTCCCAAGCATAATTCTTCTCTTGACCTCCGCGCCAAAACCTTCGCTTCTTGACTTAACATACATCTCATACAAGGTTTTAGCGTCAGGCGAACGGTAACCGTATCTCGCACCGTCATAACGTGCAAGATTTGAGGACGCTTCCGCTGTAACAAGTATATAATAAGTTGGGATGTTGTATTCAGTGTGGGGCAAAGAAATTTTTTCGACTATAGCGCCATTTTCTCTCAAAAAATCAATTCTCTTTTGAATCGCTTCTTTTATTTCATCATCGAGGCCTTGTGCAAAGTATTCATCCGGAATCCCAACCCTTAAACCTTTAACATCTTTGTCAAGAAAGCTCAAATAATCGGGAACCTGGACATCCGCCGAGGTTGAATCGTACTCATCGCGCCCAGCGATTACCTGTAAAACCAAGGCAACATCTCTTGTTGAATTTCCAAATGGACCTATAACATCAAACGATGATGCAAATGCCACAAGCCCAAATCTCGAAACCCTTCCATAAGTTGGTTTTAAACCATAGACTCCACAAAATCCCGCCGGCTGTCGAATCGAACCACCTGTATCGGAGCCAAGAGCAGTCGTTGAAAGTCCCACCGCAACAGCAACCGCACTTCCACCGCTTGAACCCCCAGGAACCCGTTCTTCGTCATAAGGATTTAAAGTTGGTCCAAAGTATGAATTTTCCGTCGATGACCCCATTGCAAATTCATCGAGGTTCGTTTTTCCGATTATAATCGCATCTTCTTTCAATAACCTTTCAACCGCGGTCGCATTGTAAAGCGAGATAAAATTTTCAAGGATTTTCGATGCGCAAGTGCATCTTTCATCTTTAACACAGATATTGTCTTTAACCGCGATAACCATACCAGCAAGTTTTCCCGCTTTCCCAGATTTTATCTTCTCATCAATTTCAACAGCTCTTTTTATCGCCTTTTCTTCAAATACACTTATAAAAGCGTTTAATCGTTTAAACTCTTTTATTCTCTCCAAATAATTCTTAACGAGCGATTCGCACGTCAATTCCCCCGAAAGAAGCTTTTCTCTTATCTTATCATAGGTCAGGACATCAAATCGCTTTTGTATCATTTCCTTCTCGACTTTGTTTTAGCCTTGCCTCGCGAGGTTTTTCTCTTCGTCCGCGTAATAGATTTACTCGAGCCAGAATTTTTTCTCTCATTTAAACTCGCAACCTCATCTTTTAAGCTTGTAGCTTCATCTTTTAAAAATTTCAAATCGTCAAGCGTAGATACGGTTTCTCTTTCTATCGTTTGCTTAACTTCTTTTAGTTCATTTATCTCGGGGTTCAAATCAACCCCGGTTGCGCTTTGTAACTCACTTTGCATATCTTGCATCGCTTTTCTAAATTCTCTGACAGCCTTGCCAAGCGTCCGAGCTATATCTGGAATTTTTTTCGGCCCAAAAAATATCAAAATGAATAAACCTATTACGAGAAGCTCACCAAATCCGATATTATCGAACACAGTAACACCTCCTTAAAGATAATTTAGTTTCCCTTCTCGGATTTTTGCTCAATCTCCTTTGGCTTTTCATTCTGCGATGTAGATTCATCTTCTTTCAAAGCCTTTTTAAATTCCTTTATTCCGCTTCCCAAGCCACGAGCAAGTTCAGGAAGTCGCTTTCCACCAAACAATATCAACAAGACTATCAAAATTAGAAGTAATTCCTGCCATCCGAGTCCAAACATCGTATTTCGCCTCCTTAAATTTTTAAGTTTGATAAATTCCAACAACAGAAAGAGAATAAATTAAAGAGTTAAAAATTTTTGCTCCATCAGTGCAACCAAGAACGGGGTCAGAACATCTCTCAGGGTGTGGCATCAATCCGAAAACGTTTCCTTCCTCATTTACTATTCCTGCTATGTTATAAATTGAACCATTTGGATTCGCATCTTCGGTAACGTTGCCGTCTTTGTCACAATATCTCAGAACGACCTGACCATTTTCAATTAATCTTTTCAATGTTTCATCATCGACATAATAATTTCCATCGCCATGGGCTATGGGCAATTTCAGAACTTCACCATTTTCACAAAGAGATGTGAAGATTGTATTTTTATTTTCAACTCTGACATAAACAAACTTACAAATAAACCGTAAAGATGAATTCCTAAGCAATGCCCCCGGCAAAAGTCCAGCTTCAACGAGAATTTGAAAACCGTTGCAAATTCCGATGACTTTCCCACCATTTTTTGCAAACCTGATGACATCGCTCATAATTGGTGAAAACCTCGCGATAGCTCCAGGTCTCAAATAATCCCCGTACGAAAATCCACCTGGCAAAATTAAAACATCAACATCTCCAACAGAACTTTCTTTATGCCAAATGAATTTTACATCTTGCTTAAAAATTTCCTTCAAAACATAATAAGTGTCATAATCGCAGTTCGAGCCCGGAAAAACCACGATGCCAAATTTAATTCTCGAGGTCATGATTAACTTTTACATAAAAATTTCACAATGCTGTTAAAATTTAGCAAAAAATGCGGATAAAAAAAATTGAAGTTAAATCCTTATGTCTTGAATTATCGTATCCTTCAACCAGTTCTCGTCGTCTCTGAACGGATAATCCGTTGTATAGTGGAGCCCCCTGCTTTCCTTTCGCATCAACGCGGAGCGAATGATAAGCATAGCGACGGTCGCAAGATTTCTAAGTTCGATTATATCCGCCGTCACCTTCGTTTTCTTATAAAACTCTTCAATTTCATTTGCAATCAACTCAATCCTTCGCTTTGCTCGCTCAAGTCGCAGAGTTGACCTTACAATTCCAACATAATCCCACATAAGTTGCTGAATCTCCTTTTTATCATGCGAAATCAAAATCCATTCTTCGGTATTAAAAATTCCCGTATCAACCCAGTCGGGGATGTCAGGGAACTTAAAGAAATTTTCTTTTATGAATTTAACCGAATCGATAGCGGCTCTTTCTGAAAAGACAAGAGCTTCGAGAAGCGAGTTGCTCGCGAGACGATTAGCTCCGTGAACTCCTGTCATCGCTGTTTCTCCCGCAGCGTAAAGTCCAACTATAGATGTCCTTCCCCATAAATCAGTCACAACTCCACCACAAGAATAATGCGCAGCTGGAACCACAGGGATTGGTTCCTTCGTGATGTCAATTTTAAATTCAAGACATCTTTCATAAATATGTGGAAACCTCTCCTTCACTTTATCTGGGTCAAGATGTGTAAGGTCAAGATAAACATACTCATCGCCCGATTTTTTAAGTTCAATATCAATTGCTCTCGCAACTATATCCCTTGGTGCAAGCGAGCCCCTTGGGTCGTATTTTTTCATAAAATCTTCGCCTTTTTTCGTCCTCAAAATTCCGCCAAATCCACGCACCGCCTCAGATATTAAAAATGCTGGAGAACCAGAGTTATAAAGTGTGGTTGGATGAAATTGAATGAATTCCATATTCCCAATTTTCGCCCCAGCTCTATAAGCCATCGCAACGCCATCGCCGGTTGCAATCGTTGGATTCGTTGTATGCAAATAAACTTGCCCAAGCCCTCCGGTTGCAAGCATTGTAACCTTTGAAAGAAACTTTTTCACCTGTCCCGTTTTAACATCGAGCGCATAAACTCCCCAACAATGTATGTTGTCCAATTTTTTGCTCTTATCAATCCCAACAAGATGATGCTCCGTGATTAAATCTATCGCTACATGGTGTTCAAAAATTTTTACATTCGGGTGGCTTAAAACTTTTTCTATCAAAGCCCTCTCAATTTCACGGCCGGTTAAATCTTTCGCATGAACGATTCTTCTTTTTGAATGTCCCCCTTCCATTCCAAGGTCGAGCTTCCCATTCTGCGTCCGCGTAAATTCAACTCCTATTTGAATTAACTCTTCAACTTTTTTCGGTCCCTCTCGAACCATAATTTCAACAGCTTCGCGCTTACAAAGCCCAGCACCGGCATTTAAAGTATCTTGAATATGAAGCTCAAAGGAATCATCCGGGGAAAAAACCGAAGCAATCCCACCCTGCGCATAATTCGTGTTGGATTCAGCCTTTTCTTTCTTGGTGATTATCACAACTTGTCCATAATCCGCAACCTTTAACGCATAGAACAATCCTGCTATTCCACTTCCGATCACGAGGAAATCAGAAATTATCTCCATCTAAAATTTTAAATTTTTATTTCAAGTGAAATATCCAACGCCTTTGGTGAATGCGTAAGCATACCAATGGATATATAATCAACACCGGTTTCTGCAACTTGACGAACATTCTCAAGCGTAATCCCACCAGACGCTTCAACCTCAAATTTTCCGGAGATCAAATTAACCGCCTTCTTTAAATCATCTATGCTAAAGTTATCAAGCAAAATTCTGTCAACCCCGCCAATTCTCAAAACTTTTTCAACATCCTCTAAACTTTGTGCTTCAACTTCGATTTTAATATCGACATTTTTTTCCTTAACATACTTCAAACATCTTTCAATTGCTTTATCAATTCCGCCCGCGACGGCGATATGATTATCTTTAATCAAAATCATATCGAACAATCCAAATCTATGATTTACACCTCCGCCGAATTCAACAGCCATTTTATCAAGCAAACGAAGCCCAGGTGCGGTTTTTCTCGTATCGGTTATCTTAGCCTTTGTCCCTTCAACAGCCTTGACAAATTTATTTGTTAAAGTCGCAATTCCACTCATTCTTTGCAAAAAATTTAAAGCGACTCTCTCTGCTATCAATATACTTCTTGCATCACCTTCAACGACTGCTATAATATCGCCACTTTTAACCTCGTCCCCATCGGAAACAAGCGGAACAAACTTCAAATTTTGGTCAACGGTTCTGAAAACAATCCATACGACATTAATTCCAGCTATCACTCCATCATTTTTAACTAAAAATTCTCCTCTCGCCTCGATAAATTTATCCCCTATGATGGAAATTGTTGTTATATCCCCGGGTCCAATATCTTCGATCAAAGCTCGCCTGACTATTTCAAGAATTTGCTCTTCATCTTTGAAAGCCATATTTCCCATCTCATTCATCTTTTTCTTCATCGATTAATAAAATTGGTATCCCGTCCCTTATTTCATAAGTTTTATTACATTTCTCGCACACGAGCGACTCCGGCTCTTCGATATATTTCAAATCCCCTTTACACTTTGGGCAAGCAAGAATTTTCAAAAGTTCTTTATCAAACATATGTCAACATTTTTTGTTTTTGCACGATTTAAATTGTTCGAGAACAAAATTCATAAAAACATCTGGTGGCTTAACAGGTTTATATGTTTTCGCATCAAGGAATACATGTTCAGTGTAGCCCTCAGCTATCAATTCATCGTCCAAGTCACGGTAAACTTCATATTCAAGTCGAAACTTCAAATTTGGAATTTCCTTCATATAAGTTTCAATCCTAAGCAAATCGTCGTAATATGCTGGCTTTTTAAACTTTGCGTATGCTTCAAGAACAGGGATTAAATATCCCATTTTTTCAATTTCGCTATATGGCAAACCATAATCGCGCAGAAGTTCTGTCCTCGCCCATTCGAAGTATTCGAAAAACCTCGCATGATAAACAAATCTCATTTGGTCTGTGTCTGAATACCTAACCCTGATTTTAAAAACGTGCTTTATCATTCCTCCCAATATCCCATTTTTCTATATTTTTCAAGCCTCATCTCGACAAGTTTTTTAGGTTTGATCTTCGATAGGGCTTCAAGCTCCTCAATTAAAATTTCTTTCAAAATTCTCGCAGCTTCCTTATGGTCGCGATGAGCACCACCGAGAGGCTCCGGAACGATTCTGTCAATCACGCCAAGTTTTATCAAGTCCTGCGCTGTGAGTTTAAGTTGTTCCGCAGCTTGTTCTTTAAAATCCCAACTTCTCCATAAGATACTCGAACATGATTCTGGCGCAATTACCGAATACCACGCATGTTCAAGCATAAGAATTCTATCCCCAACTCCAATCCCAAGCGCCCCACCACTTGCTCCTTCTCCAATTATTACAGCTATAATTGGAACTTGGAGCTTCGACATCTCAAAAAGATTTCTCGCTATTGCTTCCGCTTGCCCTCTTTCCTCGGCACCAATTCCAGGATAAGCCCCGGGAGTATCAATCAAGGTTATAATCGGCTTATTAAATTTTTCCGCAAGTTTCATCAATCTCAAAGCTTTTCTATATCCCTCGGGATGTGGCATACCAAAATTTCGATATAAATTCGATTTCGTGTCCCTTCCTTTCTGCGTTCCAATGACCATAACAGTTCTATCGCCAAGTTTTGCAAATCCACCTATCATCGCTTTATCATCCCCAAAACATCTATCCCCATGGAGTTCGACAAAATCACTCATCATAAGATAAATGTAATCTAACGGATAAGGTCTATCCGGATGCCTTGCGATTTGAACCTTTTGCCACCTTGTAAGATTTGAGTAAATACTTTTTCTGAGTTCTTCAACTTTAGTTTCAAGTTTTTTTATCTCCTCGCTAAGATCAACGCCACCGCTATTCGAAATTTTTCTCATCTCTTCGATTTTTTGCTCGAGCTCGATTATTGGCTTTTCGAAGTCGAAAACGAGTTTCGACATTTTATATCGTCTTTTTGTTTGAAATCAAGTGAATTAATGTCCGAATTAAAATCTCAATGTCAAGCGCAAGCGATTGATTGCGAGCGTAGAAAATGTTCAACCTTTCGATCTCTTCCGAAGTAAGATTTTCTGGATTTGAAATCTGGACAATCCCGGTCAAACCTTTTTTCCCAAGATAAATTTGTTCATCAGGAGAATCAAGTGGTCGACCGACCAATGACAATTCTCCGGTTAAAACCTTTGGCAAAAGCAAAATTTTTCTTTCAAATTCGTTCATCTCTTTGCGTAAAAACTTTTTAAAATATACCAAAGGATACAAAAAAATCAAAAAGGGAAGCGACAAAACTATATCGAAAATCCTTTTCGAAAAACGGTTCAAAAACCGATTTATGTTGTAATCGATATCAAGGACCGGTATATCATCAAGCGAATCTATGCTCGCTTTGCTTAAAATCAAATCAGAACCAACAAGGGCAAGTTTGAAATTAACGCTTTTATCTTTAATGCGACTTATAATAGACAAAATTTCGGAATAAGGAATCTCATCGCTTAAAAAGATGACATCGTTAATTTTTTTCTCATGGATTATTTTTTCAATCGCGCTTATACTTCCAATTATTTCAACCCCATCTATCTTTTGGCCGACCCTCTTTAGGTCATAATCGACAATTCCGACAATTTTGATGTTTTCACTTGTTCTGCCTTTTAATTTTTTAATCAAAGACATTGCGCTATTTCCTGCCCCAACGATTAAAACTTTCTTTGCAACAATTCTTATATTAACAAACGGTATCCTTCCCAAAATTCTCAAAGCCAGCCTCCATCCAGGAATCAAAAATGAATTCATCAACGTCATCACAAGGACAATCATCCTGCTGAATGCATACTGCTTCAAGAAAAATGTCAACGACGACAAAATAAGCGAAGAAAACCATACCCCAATCAAAGCATAACCAATTGAAAATTTTCTATTTGTGTAAATCCCAAATGAATACAGCGAAAACAAAACTATAAGCGGTGGGAAAATTAAAACCTCTGGGTAAGCATACTTTGGCAATGCAAAAATCTGATGAAATCGCACAAATTCACCGACAAAGAACGAGAAAACGACAACCACAAGGTCAACGAGCATATCCCAATAGTTTTTGAAAAATTTTCCAAACATAGCAACTAGGCTTCTAAATATAATCCCCATTCTCAATATCACTCCAAGAAGAGCGAACTCTTTATAATGTTTTTTAACAAAAATTTTCATCGCGTCGTAAAAGACGCGAATTTCGTCTATACTGCTTCTTTTCGTGCTTTCTCCCTTAAAATGAATTATCTGCGTATACGGGACATAATAAATTTTCCATCCCGCTTTTTTAATCCTATAACACCAATCGATATCCTCCCCATACATAAAAAAATCTTCATCAAGTCCTCCAACTTGCTCATAAACCTCCCGCCTTATCATCATAAACGAACCGCTTACAGCGTCGACTTCCGTAACCTGATCTGGGTCAAGATAAGTGAGATTATATCTTGCAAAAATTTTGCTTTTCGGGAATAAACTTGATAAACCGACCATCTTCGTGAAAGCAACCCACGGCGTTGGAAAACTACGCCTACACGCAAGTTGAAGAGTGCCATCCGGATTGAGAATTTTACAGCCAACCATACCACAGTCGGGATGCGATTCGAGAAATGAAATTAAAACTTTGAATGTGTCCTCCTGAACCACAGTATCTGGATTTATCAGAAGGATATATTTCCCCTGTGCAAGTTTCAACGCTTGATTATTAGCCTTTGCAAAGCCGAGATTTTTATCGTTCGCGATTAATTTAACCTCGGGAAATTTTTGCCGTATCATCTCAACACTTCCATCTTCGCTTGCATTATCGACAACAAATATTTCTGCATTTATTCCTTCAATCGCCCTTTTAATCGAAATTAGAGCGTTTTCAAGAAACTCTTTGACATTATAATTGACGATAATTATCGAAAGTTCAACGCTCATCTTTTCTTCTTTTGAAAATTTTCTTAAACCTTAAAAGTGAAAGCCTTAAGACCATCCACACCGCTTCACCGATAACTTTTCGATTCAATTTTGACACTCCAGCTCTCCTCTCAACAAAAATTATCGGATGTTCTACGATTTTAAAATCCTCATAATACGCCCTTGTTGTCAGCTCGATTTGGAAAGCATACCCATTTGACCTAATTATATCAAGGTCAACTTTTTCAAAAACTTTCCTCGAAATACATTTAAAACCACTTGTCAAATCTCGAACTGGAACACCGGTAAACAATCGAGCATAAGTATTTGCAAAATAACTCAACAAAACTCTTCTTATCGGCCAGTTTATAACCGAAATCCCATGCGAATATCTCGAACCGATAACAACATCATAACCTTCAAGCGCCTTATTAAAAAGATTTGGAATTTCCTTGGGGTCATGGGAAAAATCAGCGTCCATTTCGAAAACAAAATCATATCCATTTTTCAAAGCAAATTTGAAGCCTTCAACATAAGCGGTACCAAGCCCGAGCTTGCCAGGTCTTTGAATCAAGTAAACTTTACCCGGATATTTCCTCTGAAATTCTTTAACAACCTCAGCTGTTCCATCAGGCGAATTATCATCAACAACCAAAACATCGATTGAGCTTGAAGAGGCAATGTATTCATTTTGACTCAAAACCTGCGGGATTAAATCTCTTATATTTTCCGCTTCATTATAAGTCGGTATAATTACAAGAACACGCATTGTGATTAGCCCTTGATTTTGAAAAATTGTCGAACGCTTTCAATTATGTATTCAACTTCATCATCTTTCAACTCTGGAAACATCGGGAGAGAAAGAACCTCCCTGGAACATTCCTCTGAGATTGGGAAATCGCCCTCTTTATAACCAAGATAAGAAAAAGCCTTTTGAAGGTGAAGCGGAATCGGATAATGAACTGCGGTTTGAATCCCTTTCTCCTTTAAAAACTGTGCAAGTTCATCCCTTTTTTTAGTCTTAATTGTATACTGGTGATAGATATGCTTGGAATCCGGTTTACAATATGGAGTTACAAGCCCGTCTATATTAGAAAGTCCATCGGTATATTTTTTAGCGATTTCAGCTCTTGTATCATTCCACTTGTCAAGATATTTCAATTTGACAAGCAAAACACTTGCCTGCAGTGTGTCAAGCCTACTGTTTACCCCAAGTATTTCATGATTATATCTAACCTTTGAGCCATGAACCCTTATCATTCTAATTTTTTCGGCAAGTTCATCGTTATCTGTCACTATCATACCTGCATCTCCAAATGCTCCAAGATTTTTGGTTGGGAAAAAACTTATACATGCGAGGTCGCCAAATGTGCAAACTTTT
>JBEPZK010000051.1:0-13521 GCA_041640855.1 Candidatus Kryptoniota bacterium | reverse complement strand
GATTTCTCAGATGAAGTTCTTCTCAAAAGAGCCCTTACCCTTGCCAATAATTCTGCAAATGCAAATGGTTTTGTTAGATAATCATCAGCCCCGCTGTTTAAACCCTCAACTCTATCTTCTATTGAGCCTTTCGCGGTCAAAATTAATATTGGGGTATCGATTTTGTTCGCCCTTAAACTTTTTAAAACCTCAAGCCCATTTTTCTTCGGCAGAAGGATATCCAAAATTATCAAGTCGTACTCAGATGTCAAAGCCATAAATTCCCCTTTCTCACCATCATAGGCAACATCGACAGTGAAAAACTCCTCCTCAAGCCCACGTTTTATAAAACTTGCAACCTTTTTCTCATCTTCAATTAAAAGTATTTTCATACGGATTACTCTTTTAATTTCTCATATCTTGAAATCATTCTTCCTACCATCAATCCCCCTTCATATTCTGGGACTACAACCTCATCTGCGCCTGCACCTTTCATCGCTTCCGCATATCTTAAATTCCCCGCCCTTGAAATTACCTTTATATTCGGATTTAACATCTTTGCGGTAATTGTTATATAAAGGTTATCAGCATCATTATCGATCAAAGTGCATATAAACTTTGCCCTTTTAATCCCAGCGCTTAAAAGAACACTTCTCCTTCTCGCATCTCCCTGAATTACATTTATTCCTTCCTTGAGAAGCTCCTTTGCCAAACTTTCGTTAATCTCTATCAAAACAAAAGGAACACCTAATTTGATGAGTTCGTCGACAACTGTCCTTCCAACCTGACCGTAGCCGCAGATTATATAATGGTCTTTCAATTTTGAAATTGTCATTTCAATCATCCTTTTCCTCCACAATATTTTAAATTCTCCACTGAATATGTTAACCAAAATTCTCTCGATAAACCATATCTGAAAAAAGAAAATTCCAACATAGACAACAAATGCGAACAACTTTGTCACATCGCGTCTATGCTCTGATATTGCATGTGGATGGGTAATCCAGAAAAAAGCATCAACCCAAGATATATCTCTTTCAAGATTTTTATAAACAAACATTGAAAAAGCAAAAAACAAAACCAGAAATATCAACGGTGGCAAAATTGCAATTATGAAAAAGCGAAAAATTTTGGCAAAAGTGGCAAACATATTGAAATATCACTTTATTAAAAATTTATGCAACCCGCATCAACTTTTTCAATACCCCATTGCAAGCCCGTAACCTCGTGGGTCCACCGCACCGTATTTAACCCCGTTATCATCTATCAATATCGCTTGAACCTCTCCTTGATATCCAACCCTTTCGACAAGTTTATGACCCCGCCTTTGTAAATTCTCGATGACATCAAACGGCAAACCGCGCCTTTCATAATAGACTACATCTGGATACCACTGATGATGAATCCTCGGAGCATCAACAGCCTCTTGAATGTTCATCCCAAAATCTATCACATTTAAAATCACCTGCAATACAGATGTTATGATTGTCGAACCACCAGGCGAACCAAGCACAAGAAATGGTTTATTATCCTTTAAAACTATCGTCGGCGTCATCGAACTTAGCATTCTCTTTCCGGGCTGAATTGAATTCGCTTCACTTCCAAGAAGCCCAAATTGATTCGGCACACCTGGACTTGCGCTGAAATCGTCCATCTCGTTGTTGAGAAAAAAACCAGCGCCATCAACTACAACCATAGAACCGAAATAACTATTTATCGTCGTAGTAACACTCACAACATTTCCCCACTTATCGACAACAGAATAATGCGTCGTATGAGAACCTTCAACAGGAGGTGAAACAGAACGAATCACCTTGGAACTTGGAGTCGCATAAAATGTATCTATCTCATTGGCAAGTGACCTCGCATATTCTTTGGATAAAAGTTTTTCAACCGGAACTTGAACAAAATCAGGGTCACCGAGATATTCAGCTCTATCAGCATAAACTCGTCTCATCGCCTCGACAAGATAATGAATCGTGTAAGATGAGCCAAAACCATATTTTTTGATGTCAAAATTTTCAAGTATGTTAAGAAGTTCAATTAAACAAACCCCGCCCGAACTTGGAGGTCCCATCGAAATGACCTCATAACCCCGATAATTCCCGACAACCGGTTTTCTTATCACTGGTTGATAATTTTCAAGATCTTCATGGGTTATCAATCCCCCACCGCGCTTCATCTCAGCGACGATTAAATCCGCGACTTTGCCTTTATAAAAGCCATCCCTTCCTTTGTCCCTTATCAATTTCAAAACTTCCGCAAGGTCCTTTTGAACGAGTCGGTCGCCCGCTTTATAAGGCTCTCCATTCTTTGAAAAATACTTCATCGTACTCGGAAATTTTTTAAAATGTTCAAAAGCATTTTTAAAAGCATTCGCAAGCCCTTCGTTTACAATAAAACCTTTTTCCGCAAGTTTAATCGCAGGATTTAACACCTCTTTTCTCGACATCGTCCCGTACTTTTCAAGTGCAAGCAATAATCCAGCAACTGAGCCTGGGACGCCAACTGAAAGATGTCCGATTTGACTTTTCTCCGGGACAAAATTGCGGTTTTCGTCAAGGAACATATCTCTATGTGCTTTAAGAGGTGCTTTTTCCCTGTAATCTATTGTCACAGTTTCCCCATTCGCCATTCTTATGACCATAAAGCCACCTCCACCGATATTTCCAGCCTGAGGATAAGTCACAGCAAGAGCAAACCCAACCGCAACAGCTGCATCGACCGCATTTCCTCCTTTCTTCAAAATTTCAACCCCAACCGCAGTGGCAATCGAATCCGAAGACACAACCATCCCATTAAATGCTTTAACAGGTTTTCTCGATGCGAAAAATCCTAAAGAGCGCTCGACTACGATAAAATTCGAAATTAAAACGATGACGAGAAACAGGCTCAAAACGCGAAGCACCAACTTTTTCATGTCCATTTTTGATTTTTTTGTTTTTATTAAATTTTACTTTCATCCCTCCTAAACAAATTGAAAACAAGCCCAGGGATCGACTTTATCCTTTGACCAAAGGAAGGCGAATAAAGAAAACTTATCGCATCTTTAATTGTCTTCAATAATTTTTCATCGTAACCAAACCACCACAATCGATACGGGGAAACGAAATCGAAACTTTCGAACTTTACATTAACCATATCATAAAGCCCAAATTCAGAATGGACTCTACCAAAACCGCTTGACTTAACACCGCCGCATGGAGCTTTCGCATCGCCATAATGAACGACGCATTCATTTACAAGAACGGAACCTGACCTTATTTTCTCAACAATTCTTTTAGCCCTTCTTTTATCCCTCGTCCAAACGCTCGCGGATAATCCGTATTCACTTGCATTCACTCTTTCAACTACCTCGTCTTCATCTTTAAACTTAATTATCGGCAAAACAGGACCAAATGTCTCCTCCCTCATAATAAGCATCGAATCATCCACATCAACCAAAACAGTTGGCTCAAAGAAATAACCTTTAAGTTCATTCCCCATTTTATCCCTCGGGAAAATTCTTTTTCCACCGGTTAAAATCTTCGCTCCCTTGGAGATCGCGTCTTGAATTTGATTCTCGATTATTTTCAATTGCTTTTCATTGTTTATCGGGCCAATTTCAACGTCGGGGTCAAGACCGTTCCCAACTTTAAGTTTTTTCGTTTTTTCGACGACTTTTTCAATAAATTTTTCGAAAATGCTCTCTTGGACATAGCAAACCTCAACTGATACGCAAGTTTGGCCAGCGTTTGCAAACGCACCCCACACAGCTGAACTCGAAACTGTTTCAATATCAACATCATCAAAAACGAGCATCGGGTCTTTCCCACCAAGTTCAAGCGTAACTGGGATTGGCTTCGCTCCAGCCTTTTGCATTATGATTCTTCCGGTCTTTGTGCTACCCGTAAAAGAAATTTTATCGATGTGCGAATTCACAAGCGCTTCCCCAACATCCCCAGCACCAATCACGATGTTAATAACATTGTCAGGGAAACCCGCCTCTTTAAAAATTTCGTATATCTTTAAGCCGATGAGATTTGTATACTCGGAAGGTTTAAATATTACACAATTTCCCGCAACAAGTGCAGATATAATCGGTGCAATCGGAAGAAGCAAAGGATAATTCCACGGCGAAATCACCGCGACAACTCCGAGAGGCTCGAAATGGATATAATTTTTCTTCACCCAAAACAGGGGAATTTGAGAACGCACTCGTTTTGGCTTTAAAATTCTCTTTGCATTCCTTATATAGTAATCAAATAGGTCAAGCGATGGGAAAACCTCCATCGAATACGATTCAAGGATAGGTTTACCATTTTCAAGAGTTATTAACTTTGCAATTTCATCCTGATTTTTATAAAGAATGT
Source organism: Candidatus Kryptoniota bacterium (assembly GCA_041640855.1). Taxonomy (GTDB): domain Bacteria; phylum Bacteroidota; class Ignavibacteria; order Kryptoniales; family Kryptoniaceae; genus Kryptonium. Next base: position 9,190 of record JBEPZK010000051.1, on the reverse strand, counting down.
CCCTTGCTTTTTTCAAAAGTTTTAACCTTTCATCAAGCGTGGTCGATGACCAAATTTTAAAAGCCTCCCGAGCTTTTTTTGAAATCTCAAAAACTTCTTCAATAGGTGTAGTCTCAACCTCACCGAGAACCTCCAATGTTGCCGGGTTAATTGATTTTAATTTCATCTCCAACTCCAATTTATGTTTTTATGCTTAACACCGAACCTATTAACTTCTTGGTGTATTCATGGCTCGGGTCATAAAATATCTTTTCGATAGCCCCGCTTTCAACTATTTTCCCAAAACGCATCACAAAAGCCCCGTCTGCAATCTTTCTCGCGACGCCGATATCGTGCGTTATGAACAAAATCGTAAGTTTAAATTCATCTCTTAAAACTTTCAAAAGTTCAATTATTTGAACTTGAATCGAAACATCGAGAGAAGAAACTATCTCATCACAAATTAAAAACTCCGGCTGTAGAGAAATCGCCCTGACTATAGCGCAACGCTGAAGTTGCCCACCGCTTAACTGCCCCGGGTATTTTTTCAAAATATCGGGATGAAGCGCAACTCTTCTCATCAATTCAATTACGTAATCTTCGACAAGTTTATCTTCAACGATCTTATGAAATTTGACCGCTTCAAAAATCTGTGTGCGAATTTTATAGATTGGATTAAAAGTCGCAAATGGGTCCTGAAAAATCATCTGCATTTTCCTCCTCAACGGTCTCATCATCTCCCAATCGAACTCAGTGATATCAACTCCATTGAAAAATATTTTTCCTTCATCGGGTTCAAGCAATTTCAAAATCAATTTACCAAGCGTTGATTTTCCACTGCCCGACTCACCAACAAGCGCGCATATCTCACCTTCATTTATCGAAATGCTTACATCATCGACCGCTTTGATAAGTTTTTTGTTCACATTGAAATATTTTTTCAAACCACTTGTCTTTACCTTCTCCCGAAAATTCATACTCTTTCCTTCGTTTTTGATATTAAAAATTGAAGAATCACTCCTGCGCCGATGACACTTGCTGTCTCGGAGCGTAATCTTCTATCTCCGAGCGAAACAATCTCAAATCCGGAAGAAATCGCAAACTCAATTTCTTCATCGCTAAAACCACCTTCCGGACCTATCGCGATTAAAATTGAATCCACATTTTTCAATTTTTCAAGATAATCATAAAGCAAGATCCTCTCAAATCGTTTGCCTTCGTGGAAGATAATTTTTTTATCTTCTTTGGACGAAGAGACGAAATTTTTAAAATCCAAAGGATCGCAAACTTCCGGTATTATAGCCCGATTTGATTGTTTACATGCTGAGAGAACAATCCTTCTCCATCTTTCTATCTTGTTTAACGAAACATCTTTAGGAGTTCTTGCCGAAATTACGCGCTCGGTAATCAATGGGATGATTCGTTTAACACCAAGTTCGGTCAATTTTTCAATTGCAAATTCAAATCTTTCCGGATTTTTCAAAATTGATTGGGCAACGGATAAATCAACTTCTATTTCGTCTTTCATAAAATTTTCCTCTATTATCTCGCACTCTGCGTTTTCTTTTGTAATTTTCACAATTTTCGCAGTATAAATCTTACCAGTTCCATCGAAAAGATAAATCAATTCACCGACCTTTTTTCTCGAAACCTTCGCAAGATGATGAAACTCCTCACCTGTGACTTCAGCCCGACCATTTTTCACATTTTTCGGACTTATGAAAAAACTCTCCATCGCTTTTGGGTAAATTTTTTATTCAAAGATAAAATTAACCTTTTTATCTTTTCAAATCAACCAAATTCAATTAACCTTTCGCTTTGATGTGGCTTTTTATGGACGAATGTCAATTTGTCCCCATGCATGAAATCACAAAATAATTTTCACCCCAACGCAATTATATCCCTCGTTTCTCACCCCCCTACGCTTGTTCGTTTCGATTCCACCATGGTGCGATTAAAACCGAGAACAACAACTTTCAAGAGAAATACAAAATTCTACATTCAAAACCTTAGCTTTTGTGTTCCTTATATGTCACTTTAGATATTGTTTATTTTCACCCGACCGATTATTTCAACGTCAACATCTGTGGGCAACTCGGTATAGGAAATCACGCTTACATCGGGAAATGCAGAATGTATCAAACGGTAAAAGTAAAGCCTAACAGTGGCTGAACAAATTACGACCGGCTTATATCCAAGACTTTTTGCTTTCTTAACGTTATCATCCAAACTTGAATTTATAGAGCGAATTATCTCCGGCGATAACCCGAGCGTAGGGCTTGATTGAGCTGGCGACTGTTGCAGAGATTGTACTATTAATTCCTCTATCCTCGGGTCAAGCTGAATGGCATGTATAACTCCGTTTTCATCCTGATAAAGCCGAGCGATTGTTTCAGAAAGCGAATGGCGAACATATTCGGTGAGGACATCGACATTTTTCGTAACCCTTGAATAATCAAGCAATGCCTCAAGTATCGTCACCAAATCTCGAATTGGAATTCCCTCGTTTAAAAGATTTTGCAAAACTTTTTGAATCGTCCCAATTGGCAAAACATCAGAGGTTATCTCCTCAACTAGCGCCGGGTAATCTTCGCGCAAGCCTTCTATCAACACTTTAGTATCCTGTCTGCTTAAAATTCTTCCCGCGTTTTTCTTTATAACTTCCATAAGATGAGTTACAATCACGGATACAGGTTCAACAACGGTATAGCCCATTATTTCCGCCTCTTCCTTAATATGAGATGGAACCCAATAAGCATCGAATCCGTATGCAGGCTCTTTAACTTTTATCGCGCCTTGAATTTCACCTTCTGCTGTTCCCGGATTCATCGCAAGATAATAACCGGGCCTTACTTCACCGCTTGCAACTTTATTTCCACGAATTTTTATTACATACTCATTTGCATCAAGATAGATGTTATCTCTTACTCTCACAGGTGGGACAATTATCCCAAGTTCAAGCGCAAGTTGTTTTCTAAGTCCGATTATTCGTTTGAACAGTGTTCCTCCTTGCTCTTCATCTGCAAGCGGAATTAAACCGTAGCCGATTTCGATTTCAATTGGGTCAACTTGAATTAACTTTTCGAGTTTTTCCTCAGGTTGTGCAACTTGCCTTGGTTTAATCTCCTGAGTTTGCGGTTTAACTCTTTCAACTTTTGTCCCGAAATAACCTGCGACCCCAGTTATCACAGATAAAACTAAAAATGGAAGCATCGGCAATCCTGGAACAATTGCAAAAAATGCAAGCACGCCAGAGGCTATCAACAAAGATTTTGGCCTTTGGAAAATTTGACCTTTTATTTCGACGTCAAATTGACTTCCGGATGCGTTTCTTGTCACGACCATACCTGCGGACACAGAAATTATTAACGCTGGAATTTGTGAGACAAGCCCATCTCCAATTGTAAGAAGTGTGTAGGTTTGCAATGCCTCTGTAAAACTCATCCCGCGTTGCAGAACTCCGATAACTAACCCGCCGATTATATTTATTACGGTTATTATCAATCCAGCGATGGCGTCACCCCGAACAAATTTACTTGCACCGTCCATCGCCCCGTAAAATTCAGCCTCTCTTTGAATTAATTCCCTTCTCCTTCTTGCTTCGTCTTCGGTTATCAACCCAGCGTTTAAATCAGCATCTATGCTCATCTGTTTTCCAGGCATCGCATCAAGCGTAAATCTTGCTGCGACTTCTGCGATCCTACCAGCTCCCTTTGTAATCACGACGAATTGAATTATCACAAGAATTAAAAACACGATGAAGCCAACGATATAATTCCCTTTAACGACGAAAGAGCCAAACGCAAAAATTATTTTCCCAGCATATCCATCTGCGAGTATCAACCTTGTCGACGCTACATTTAAACTCAACCTGAAAAGCGTTAAAATGAGCAAAAGCCCGGGAAATACCGAAAGTTCAAGCGGACTCGTTATATACATCGAGATTAAAAGGACGACAATTGAAAAAGTGATGTTAAAAGCGATCAAAATATCGAGCAAGAAAGGCGGAAGGGGCAAAACCATAAACACCAGAATTGAAACGACCGCTACAGCAAGCAATACATCCGTATTTTTTCCCAAGGTCTGTAAAATCCCGTTCATACCTTATCAGAGTTTTTTCTTTTTCAAGCTAAATACATATGCGAGGACCTTTGCCACCGCTTTATAAAGTTGTGGGGGAATTTCTTCATCAATATCAACCATTTTGTAAAGTGCTTGAGCAAGTGGCTTATCTTCAACTATCGGGACATTGTGCGCTTTTGCGATTTCTCTTATCTTCTCCGCGATTAAGTTCATCCCTTTTGCTACGACCTTTGGAGCGTTCATCTTTTTCGATTCATATTTTAAAGCGACAGCGATATGCGTTGGGTTCGTGATTACAACATCTGCATTTGGAACCCTTTGCATCATCCTCATCTTCAAAATTTCTCTTTGCCTTCGCCTTATCCTCGATTTGATAAGCGGATCGCCTTCAAGTTCTTTCATCTCATCTTTAACCTCCTGTTTTGTCATCCTCAATTCCCTTTCATATTCCCACTTCTGAAACATAAAATCGAGAATCGATATAGACAAATAAACGAGTCCCGTCTTCAAAATAAGAGAAAAACTTGACTGGACGATAAAACTACCAATTCTTCCAACATCTGAATCCATCAAAATCAAGACATCGTCCACAAGCCCTTTCAAAACCAAATACGCTGTCAACCCGACGACTCCAATCTTAAAAAATCCTTTCCCAAGTTCAAACATACTTCTTTGCGAAAACAACATCCTTTTTATCCCATTCACAGGATTCAACTTCTCAAAATCAAATTTCAAAGACTCGACAGCGAAAACATAACCCGTTTGCACAACATTTGCCCCGATGCCAATTACCATAACCAAAATCAAAAATGGGAAGAAATTGAACCCAAGGTAAGCAACTAAATAAGAGGCATGTTTTAGAACGCCATCTTTTGAAATCTCAATCGCATAAGAGTTGATGAGAAAAAATCTTGTCAAATCCGCAATTTTGTTATATGCATAATTTCCGCCAAAATAAAGCAATGCAAGTGAAAAAAGCAAGACGATGGCTGAGTTTAATTCGTAACTTTTCGAAACCTTACCTTTCTTTCTGGCTTCCTCTCTTCGCTTAGGCGTTGCCTGTTCCGTGCGTTCTTGGAATTCTTGAGCCATATCAAATTCTCATTGTTTTCAAAAGTTCAATTATATCAGATTCAAAAGCGAAAAGGAGTTTTTTAAACACGAAGACGAAAAATGGCATTGTAATCATCAACACAATTAGCCCGATTAAAATTTTAACCGCAAAAGCAAACATAAATATGTTCATCTGTGGAAAAACTCTTGAAAGAATTCCAATTGTTACATCCGTCAGAAAAAGTGCAACTAAAATTGGCGCGCTTATTTTAACTGCGGAGATAAAAACAAACGAAATTAATTGCACTCCCCAATCAGCAAATCCCCCACCAATAGCAAAACTCGAAATTGGAACCATATCAAAACTCAACTTTAAAACTTTGATTAGAAAATGATGCCCGTTTAACATCAAAAAAATCACAAATGCAAAATAATACTTAAACTGGCTCAAAGTTGGAACTAACTCCGAATGCTCAGGGTCGAAAGCTGTCGACGCTGAAAAACCCATATCAAACCCAATCAAATGTCCTGCAAATTGTACTGCATAAAAGATTCCCCAACTCGAAAAACCGATTATCAAACCGACCATTACTTCCTTTATGACCAAAATGATGAAGCTGATGATTTCGACGGGAAAATTTAAATTTTTCAAATCAAGGATGAACAAAAAGATGTAACTCAAAAATATGCTTAACCAAAATCTGAGTTGAAACGGTATGACCTGAAGCCCGAAAAACGGTGCGCTCGAAAGCAAACTCAAAACTCGCGCAAAAATCAAAATAAACACAAAAAATGTCGAAAAATAAAACTCCATAAAATCAACGCGCTATATTTGGAATCTGCATAAACAAACCCTTCGCAAAACTTACCAGCACATCAATTATCCATGGCAAGGCTATGACAGTGATAATGGCAATTACAATAAGTTTCGGGACGAACGTAAGGGTCATCTCATTTATCGAGGTTGCTGATTGGAAAATTGAAATTATCAACCCAACTATCGCTGAAGCAAGAAGAATCGGTGCGGAAATCAAAAGTGCCGTGAAAAATGTCTCTCTTGCAAGGTGAATTATAAATTGTTCCGTCATCTTACGCCCTCCTTAATGAAAACTTTGAATTAAAGATTGAACAAGTAAATGCCAACCATCTATCAATATGAAAAGCAAAACCTTAAACGGAAGCGAAATCATAACCGGCGGAAGCATTATCATACCCATCGACATAAGCACGCTTGCGACGATAAGGTCGATAACCAAAAACGGGACATAAATTAAAAAACCAATTTGAAATGCGATTTTCAACTCACTTATAGCAAAGGCTGGGATTAGGACATAAGTTGGAATATCGTCTCTATTATTTGGTTTTGGCAAATTTGCAAGCGATACAAAGAGAGCAAGATCATCTTCGCGAACCTGTCTAAACATAAATTCGCGCAGTGGCTTTACTGCATTCTCGTACGCCTGCGCTTGCGTGATTTCGCCTTTAAGATAGGGTTGAATTGCATTGCTATTAATTTTTTCCCAAACTGGAGACATTATGAAAAAAGTCAAAAACAAAGCAAGCCCAACGAGAACTTGGCTCGGGGGCATCTGCTGAACTCCAAGAGCTTGCTTTACAAAATGAAAAACGACAATTATCCTTGTGAAGGAAGTTGTCAAAATTATTATCGCAGGGGCAAGCGAAAGTATCGTCATCAAAAGCAAAATTTCTAAAGTGACCGCAACGTCCTCTGATTTCTGTGCTTTGCCAACTTCGATTGTTATCTTTGGGATTGGAAACACACCTTGAGAAGATGCTCTTGACTGTGCCATTAAATCAAGGGCAAAAAATGAAAGAAAAAACAAAATCACAAAAATTTTTCGCATCTTAAAATGCACCTCCCTGATTTAACTTGAAAATTTTCCCGTTTCTTTTTTCTCCGTGGACGTAAATCTCATCAAGAACTTTGATAATTTCTGGGTTGTCTATCTCGGATAAAATAGTCAACGAATTCTCGCTTGCACCAAGAATTAAAACTTTGTTCAAAATCCTCACAAGATAAACTGTTTTTCTCGGCTGAAGCTGTAACTGAGCGTAAACGCGCATACTAACGGGTGAATTCGACGAACTCGAAGCCTGCGGATAAAATTTTTTAAGCACATAAAAAATGACGATCATCAAAAAAATTATCAAAGCAAATGAAAGAAACGCTTTAGCCATAACACCAATCATTTCTCATTTCCTCACGTTTTTTAGCCTATCTTCAACAGCGATAAGGTTCGTAATCCTTATCCCAAAATGTTTGTCAATCACAACAACCTCACCTTCCGCTATTTTCTTTCCGTTAACGATTACATCAACGGGTTCGCTTGCAAGTTTATCAAGTTCAATTATGGAACCGCGGTCAAGCTCGAGTATATCTTTTATCAACATCGTCGTTCTGCCAAGTTCAATCGAAACAGGCAATGTGACATCGTATAAAATTTCAAATTTGCTATTTACAATCTTTTCCCCACCCGTTTCCTGCTGAGCTTGATTTTCAAAGTTTTGAAATTCTGCGCTTTTAACCTCTTGCTTCGTTTGTTCCCTTTGCTCTTCTCCCATTTTATCCCTCCTCATTATTTGCGATTCTTGTCACTTTAACTGCTTTTCTACCTCCGAACACACCTGGTTTCCCGTAAAGTTTTAATCTGCCAGCGATATAAATTTTCACTTCCGAATCAACCCTTGTATTCAACACTACGATATCACCGATGTTTAAATTCATAAGTTCACCAAGCGAAATCTCACTTTGCCCAAGTTCAACACTTACCGGAACTTTCGTCGTTTTGATTTTCTCAGCAATGTATCGAGTATATTCTTCAGGTGTGCTCTTTTTTGAGGACATAAACTTTTGAAGCGTCATCTTAGCGAGCGAATCCTCAATGACGAAAACAGGATAACACATACTCATTCTGTAATTTTTCTCCGCAAGTGAAATGACGAACGAAATCACAAGAACTATCTCGCTTGACGGGGCAATTTGAACTATATCGGGATCGCTTTCATATTTAGTGATTTTAAATTTGTACGAATCAATTATGTTCCACGCCTTCTCAAGTTCAGAGGCAGAACGTTCAACTATACCACGAATTAAATTTTGTTCAATCTGGGTCAAGGGCCTTGACATTTTTTTCTTCTCCGCACCTGGAACTTCAATCCCACCGCCGAGCAATCTTTCAAGCAAGACAAAGGAAAGTTCAAGCCCAATTTCAAAAATTATCTCTCCCCTTCCTTCGCCAGCATCGAGTGTGAAGATAACGCTTGGTTTCTCTATAGAAAGGATATATTCAGAGTAGAAGAGCTGATCGACATTTTCAACTTGAATAGTCACCGGGGTTTGAAGTCGACTTGTAAGATAATATCCAAATGATTCAGCAAAGTTTTGATGTATCGTTTGAATTGTTCTTATTTGGTTTTTCGAAACTCTGCTCGGGCGACGGAATTCGTAAGGTATTATTTCCCGTTCTTCTTGTTTTAAAACCACTTCGCCCGGGGATTTCCCAGCGCTTAAGCCCGCAAGTAAACTATCTATTTCCTGCTGAGATAAAATCTCCGGCATATTTAATTAGCCCCCTTATTGAATTATAAATTTGCTGAAATAAACATTTTGCACTCTCCCATTAGTTAAAATCTCGTCAACTTTTTTCGCTATCTCCTGTCTCAATTCTTTTCGTCTTGAAACATCGCTTAATTCTTCAAGTGTCTTGCTCGAAAGGACATTTATCAAGATATCGTTTACTATGACTTCTTTGCTTTGAATTTCCGCGAAAGCCTTCTCGTTTGTAACCTCTATCCCAACGCTCGTTAAAAGATATCTTAAGCCTCCCGTCCCGGCTGGATTCACAATCAAATCTTTCACGACAAAAAGAAACTCCGGATGAGATATGACATATTCCGAATTAGAAATTTTATATTCATCAACAACTACTTTATCCGAAGGCGACTTCGCAGTTGTTTTTTCTTTGGCGGTCGAAGAGGTTTGCTCCGTGGCGGTCTTTGAATTCAAATCAAGCACAAGAAGATAAGCAATTATGATTTGCAAGATTACAATTGG
>JBEPZK010000050.1:0-13577 GCA_041640855.1 Candidatus Kryptoniota bacterium | reverse complement strand
GCAACCACACCGAATGTTTTTATATATCTTGGCTGTTTGCTTCTCAGAAGCCATATCATCAGAATTGTTATCAAAATTGCAACGGTTCCTGCAACGAGTCGGTGTCCATGCTCATATAAAACTCCGCCAGCCATCCTCGGGAAAAGCGTTCCATAAGAAAGAGGCCAATCTGGCACAGCGTCGCCTGAACCTGTACTTGTAACAGAGGCACCTACGCCAATCAAAAACACAGCAAAAACCGCCGTTAAAATCGAAAAAAGATTTAATCTTTTCGAATACATTTTTCACTTTGTCTCAATTTTTACAGGTACCGTTTGAGGTATATAATCATCCTCCGCTCCCGGAACACTGTACTCATAGGGACCGCGATAGACAACTGGCAATTCGGGACCCCAATTGCCGTGCGGAGGTGGTGAATCAGTCTGCCATTCAAGTGTTGTAGATTTCCACGGGTTCTTGTCCGCCTTCGGACCTTTGAACATACTCCAGAAGAAGTTAAACACAAACAACAATTGAACAGCACCGGTGATAAGCGCAGCTATTGTGATAAACTTATTTAAGCCGACAAATTGAGATGTAAAGTCATATTCCGTAAATGAATAGTACCTTCTCGGCACCCCTGCAATTCCCTTGAAGAACATCGGGAAGAAAATTAAGTAAACACCAATAAACGAACCCCAAAAGTGAATTTTCCCAAGTTTATCATTCATCATACGACCAAACATTTTCGGAAACCAATGATAAACTCCAGCGAACATTCCAAATGCAGCTGATGTAGCCATTGTGAAATGGAAATGGGCCACAACAAAATATGTATCGTGAAGTTGAATATCAACCGGCGCGGTAGCAAGAAATGCCCCTGTCAAAGCCCCTGGTATAAATAAACCAAGAAATCCAAGCGCAAACAGCATCGCTGGAGTAAATCTTAAATTTCCACGCCATATTGTGACGATGTAATTAAATACAAGAATTGCGGTTGGGAACGAAATCGCAAGCGTAGTTATAACAAAAATTTCACCAAGTATTGGATTCATCCCACTTACATACATATGATGCCCCCAAACGATCATACTTAAAGCTCCAATTCCAATTATAGCTCCAACGCTGACTTTATAGGCAAACAATGGCTTTCGCGCATTCGTAGCAAGAATTTCCCCAACGAGTGAAAAAGCAGGGATTGCAACTATATAAACTTCTGGATGTCCCAAAAACCAAAATAGATGTTGCCAAAGTATTGGGTTACCACCTTCATGTGGAACTGGCTGACCACCGAGGACAAGTCCACTTGGGACAAAAAAGCTTGTCCCGAATTCGCGGTCAAAAATTAACATAACAGCACCTGCAAGCAAAACCGGAAAACTCAACAATCCAAGTATCGCTGTTACAAACATTCCCCAAACAGTTATCGGCAATCTCCCCATCGACATTCCTTTTGTTCTAAAATTCAATGTAGTCGTTATATAATTCAAAGCCCCAAGTAAACTTGAAACGATAAACAAAGCCATACTTACAAGCCAAAGCGTAGCTCCGACATCAGCTCCTGGTATAGCATTTTTGAGAGCGCTTAACGGAGGATACATGGTCCAACCAGCTCCCGCTGGACCAGTTTGAACAAAAAACGAAATCAACATCACCACTGATGCTGCGAAAAACACCCAATACGACAGCATATTTAAAACCGGAAATGCCATATCCCTTGCTCCAATTTGAAGCGGTATAAGATAATTTGAAAAAGTCCCGCTCAAACCTGCAGTTAAAAGGAAGAAAACCATAATCGTCCCATGCATCGTAATCAACGCAACATAAAATTCAGGTTTCAAAATTCCACCCTCAGCCCATTTGCCAAGTATTTTCTCAAGAAAAGGCATCGGTTGATTGGGATACGCAAGTTGCAATCTCATAAACCAAGAAAGAATCATTCCAATTACACCCCAAATTACCCCAGTAATCAAATACTGTCTTGCTATTGTCTTATGGTCTGTGCTGAAAATATACTTTGTTATAAAACTTTCCTTATGAGCAACTTCGACCTGCTCATGATGAATCGTCATTGTTTGACCTCCTCATAAGTTTTTTAGTAATATAAATCAACTGCTGGCGTTTGCTCGCTCAACCATTCTTGAACTTCTTCCATCGGTTTAACGACAACGGGCAATTTCATTCTATAGTGTCCAAGTCCACAAAGTTCAGCGCAAGCAAGTTCAAATTCACCCTCTTTTTTCGGAATAAACCAAGTTCTCGTCGTCATTCCAGGAACAGCATCCTGTTTCACCCTGAAATTAGGCAAATAAGGACTATGAATCACATCCTTAGACCTAATCAAAAACACAACTGGATGATTTAAAGGCAAATACAAAATCCCCTGCCCCGCAGGGAAAACGATATCATCCTTTGCATTTTCATCGGTTATATCAATTCCGAGTGGATTCTCATAAGAGATAAGTTTCGGGTCGGTTCTTCCAAATTTGCCATCCGATCCTGGATATCTGATGCTCCATGCAAATTGTTCTCCTGTTATCTCAACAAGAAATGCATCTTTGGGGACTTCGCCATGAATTCTTCCCCACATTGAAGCTCCACCAAGAAATTCCGCGCTTATCTCAAGGATTATAACAACAAGTGTCCCAGGAAGAATCGACCATAAAATTTCCTTTTTTGTGCTTCCGGGAAGATAAAAAGCTTTTCTGCTTGGCGATCCGGAATACCTTAACACAAAATAGGAAAGTGTTAATTCGCTGAGTATGAATAAAATCCCTGCAATTATAAATATTGTTATGAAAATCCTATCGATTGTCTCACGGTCTGAGGCAAGCTCTGGCATCCACCATCCATTTCTCACTACAACCCAAACGCTCGCAATTATGCCTGCGATAAAGAAAAATAAAAATAACAAACCATGAAATTTGCTTTGTTTCTCGGACATCCTTTTATCCCTCTTAATTTATCTTTTCCTTTCGAATGTAAATTCTATTGTCTTTGTCTCGCCAGCCTTTACAGTGACACTTTGAGTCTGTGTTCCTAGTTTCTCATGCCAAGCTTCTATTGTATAAGTTCCGGGTGGAAGATTTTTAATTTCAAATTCACCTTTATCGTTTGTAACACCATAAAATGGATGGTCAAGAACCCCAGCATATGCGCTCATCCATGGATGAACATCACACTTAAATGGAACCATAACCTCCGGAGTTGTAAATGTGAAAATATTTTTCATCCCCTTAACAGGTTGACCTATGTTAAATGGCTTGTTCTTTTTCGGCGTTGAATGAACATTATGCAAAAGTGGGTCGCTATTCCTTATCTCGAGTTTTTGTCCAACCATAATTCCAAATACATGCGGATGATACCAACAACCTTGTTGGTCAAGCACGACCGGTTCCTCAGGTGGATTATACTTTCCTTTCACTCCTTCCTTAACATAGACAAATACCCATTTCAAGGTTCCATTTTGATTAATGACGAAATCTTCCGCTGTAACTGCTTTTCCACCGTGAATCGCATCGCATTGCCTATCTGCTTTCATACTAATCAACCTCGGCTTTGGAGCTTCTCCCTTGAATTTAACTACCCCCTTTATTGTCGCATTTTGTGCAACGACTTGAAGCGTCATTAGAAGTGTAATCGCGGTGAGAAAAAATGTTTTTTTCATGATTTTTACTATTTTTGTTTTAGATTGAAATCAAACAATTAGGACAAATTTCATCCTAATTTAATACCAAAAAATATAAAAGTCAAGTTTTTTGTGCTCTTTGTCCTCGCGTAAAAACTCAAACAAAATCAATGGAGGAAGCTATGAACAGAATAGTCTTAGCTGGGGTAGCGGTTGCGATTTTAAGTTTGATAATTGGATTGATTGGGAAACTTTTGGGGCATCCTATCATATTTGCGAATGCGACATGGCATAATTTTGCGCAAACATCTCTATTGTTTGCAATTGCCTATGGAATCGGAAAATTGGTCGGAGAAAGAGAGAAAAGCAGCATTTAAAGTCCGTTGATTAATAATGACTGAAAATTCGCGTCAAGTTTCCAAGCGGAAAAGATGTTTAAAAAATATGTGCCTCCACAAAAGCCAATGTTCGGGAAATATTGGCGCTGTTAACATTTGCAAATTGGCATATTTTTAAAAAATTATATATTTTTTTAGTGTGAATCTATAAAAGCTCTTTAAAGCTAAAGCAAACAAGTTAAAAACAAAAAGAAACCAACCTATGAAAATCGCTGTATGCGTAAACCGGGTTCCAGACACTGAAACAAGGGTAAAAATCGGTCCTGACGGAAAAACCATTGACAAAACGGGTGTAAACTACATTTTAAATCCCTACGATGAATTTGCAGTTGAAGAAGCGTTAAGGACAAAAGAAAAGTTTGGAGGCGAGGTCATCGTCATCTCACTTGGTGGGAGTGAGAACGTAGAGGTTATAAGAAAGGCACTTGCTATGGGAGCTGACCGTGGTATATTGCTTAAAGATGATTCTCAACGCGATACCTTTTCAATAGCAAAAGCACTTGCGGAAGTTCTTAAAGAACTTTCACCAGATATTATATTTTTTGGAAAGCAATCGATTGATTACGATGATCAAGCGATGCCAAGTTTAGTTGCAGAATTTCTCGGTTTGCCATCGATCACAGTTGTCGTTAAACTTGAGATAAGCGAAGATGGAACAGTTATAGCCGAGCGAGAAATTGAAGGCGGGAGAGAAAAAGTTCGCGGCAAACTTCCAATCGTCATCGGCGCGCAAAGAGGTTTAAACGAACCAAGATATCCTTCGCTTAAAGGGATAATGGCAGCTAAGAGTAAACCTGTTGAGGAAAGAGAGGCACCAAAGTTTGAAAATAAGACAGAAGTGATCGAGATGTTGCTTCCTCCACCTAAAAAACCCGGAAGAATCCTTGGAACGGACGCAAGCGCTGTTCCAGAACTTGTTAAACTGTTAAGGGAAGAAGCGAAGGTTATTTGAAAATTTTAAGTTGCAAAATACTTTGGGAATAATTATTTTAAAACAAACTCAAAGAGAAAGAGATGGCAAAAAGAGTTTTAACATTTGCGGAACAAAGGGAAGGGAAATTTAAAAAATCTGCTTTTGAAGCTGTTAGAACCGGAAGAAAAATCGCAGATGAAATTTCAGCCCAATATTTTGCTCTTGTAATCGGCGATGAAAACGCAGAGAAAATAGCACCTGAACTTGGAAACTACGGCGCGGAAAAAGTTTTCGTTGTTTCCGAACCAAGGCTTGCACAATATTCTCTTACAGCCTATGCGAAGATAATTGCAGAGGCGATGCAAAAGCTCGATGCGGACTATCTTTTTATGTCCGCAACAGCGATGGGAAAAGAACTTGCTCCAAAAGTTGCCGGAAAAATTGATGCCGGATTTGCTCTCGACTGCACAGATTTGAAAGTTGAAAATGGCGAAGTAATTGCAACAAGACCTGTTTACGCTGGCAAGGCTTTTATAAAAGTTAAAATTAACTCCGATAAAAAAATTTACACATTAAGACCAAATGTTTTTCCTGCTGGTGAAAGCGATGGCAAACTGGCTGAAGTTGAAAAACTCGATATTAGCCTGAGCGATGACGATTTTAAAGTTGTAGCTTTTGAAACTATAGCTTCTGCGAAGGGTAAACTCGATGTTACAGAAGCTGATATAGTTGTCTCTGGCGGTCGTGGACTAAAGGCACCAGAAAACTTCAAGTTGATAGAAGAACTCGCAGAAGTTCTCGGCGCAGCGGTTGGGGCTTCGAGAGCAGTTGTAGACGCTGGATGGCGCCCACATGATGAACAAGTTGGACAAACCGGGAAAACCGTTTCGCCAAAACTCTACATAGCAGTTGGAATATCCGGAGCAATTCAGCACCTTGCGGGGATGTCATCTTCTAAAGTGATTGTAGCAATTAACAAAGATAAAGATGCGCCGATATTTCAAGTTGCGGATTACGGCATAGCGGGAGACTTGTTTGAAGTTGTTCCAGCATTGATTGAAGAACTAAAGAAAGTTTTAGGAAAGTAAATTAAAATTCACAAAAACAAGGAGGACTGATCAAAGTGCGAAAAGTTCAAGTTGACATAGTTGGTTTATCTGCGACGCCGACCGGTCCAAGTTCTTATGCTTTGATTTTGAAGGAGGTTGGGGGTGATAGACGTCTTCCTATTATAATTGGCTCTTTCGAAGCGCAGGCAATTGCACTTGAAATGGAGGGGATAAAACCACCACGACCATTGACTCATGATTTGATAAAAAACATACTCGATGGACTCGGTGTTACAATCATTGAAGTTGTCGTCACCGATTTAAGGGACGGCACTTTTTACGCGAAAATTTATCTCGAACTAAATGGAACTACATACGAAATCGATTCGAGACCAAGCGATGCGATAGCGGTTGCATTAAGATGTGGCGTTCCAATTTATGTCAATGAAGAAGTTATGGAAGAGGCAAGTTTTGTTTCTGAGGAGGATTCTTCCTCGATAGAGGAAATCGAAGAAGAGGAGGAAGAAGAGAAACCACTACTGCCCTCGGATGAGGATATATCCCAATCTCCAACGCCCAAGCGAACCCCAAAACCATCTTCAAAGGAAGAAAAAATTGCTGAGCTTCAAAAGCAACTTGAAGAAGCGATTAAAAAAGAAGATTACGAAAGAGCTGCAAAAATACGCGATGAAATACGAAGATTGAAAATGGGCGATTAACTCAAAAATAAATGGAGGTAAAAATGAGGCGTCGTTATCTTATTCTCCTTGTGATATTATCTCTATTTAACTTCGCAATCTCACAAACAAATGAAACACTTCAAAAACTCATAGCAGAAGGCGATGAATACTCAGAGAAAAAATTTGACAATTACAAGGCGCTTGAGAAATATCTTGAGGCATATAAAATCGACCCCAAAAATTACGACGTCCTATTGAAGTTGAGCAAGGTTTATGTAGATATTGGTGAACATTTGCCGGCAAATACCAAAGAAGAAAAGAAAAAGCAGCTTGAAACATATCAAAAGGCTCTTGAATTTGCCGAACTCGCAATTCAAGTTAACCCGAACGGCTCAATGGGATATACACGAAGAGCAATTGCACTCGGAAGAATTGTGCTATTCAAAGGTGTTTGGGAATCAGTTGAACTTGTAAAAAGGATAAAAGAAGATTGCGAAAAAGCAATTCAACTTGATCCTCAAAATAGCGTTGCATACTATGTCCTTGGAAGGACACATGCAAAACTTTGTGAAAAGCCGAAACTTTTCCGCGCTCCACTTGGGCTTGGTTGGGCAAGTTATGATGAAGCGATAAAAAACTTTGAAAAAGCGATAAGCCTGAGACCAGATTTTATCATGTATAGACTTGACGCAGCAAAAGCTTATATCGAGGTAAAAAACTACAAAAAAGCAAAAGAACATCTTATGATAATTGAAAAACTACCAACTCTGGATGAAGATGACCCCGAATTTAGAAAGGAAGCAAAAGACCTGCTGGAAAAGATAAAAGATAAGACATCATGAGCAAAACGTTTCTTGCTTTATCACTTCTTCTTTTTCTCTCACAATTCAACATATCTTTATCTCAAGAGATCGAATGTAAAGTCACGGTAAATTTCGAACAATTACCTCCGCAAAACAAATCTGATTTATCAGATTTTGCGGATAAAATCCAACGCTATATCAATTCTTACAAATGGACAAACGTCGACCTCGGCGGAGAAAAAATCGAATGTACGTTGAATATCTTCTTCACATCAGCGAGCGGAAACAGCTATCAAGCACAAATTTTTATAGGCTCCCAGAGAAAAATTTATCAATCCGACAAAAGCACCGCTATTTTAAGAATACTCGACGATAAAGTTGATTTCATCTATGACAAAAACGCACCGCTTTACCATGATGAACTTCGATTCGACCCTTTGTTAAGTTTGATCGATTTTTATATGTACATCGTTATCGGCTATGACTTCGACACCTATGAACCACTTGGAGGAACCGAATTTTTTGAAAAGGCATTTCGAATTTGCACAAACGCTCAGTCATCGCGATTTTCCCGCGGATGGCAAAAAGTTTCATCTGGATATAGCAGATTCAATTTGATAAACGAACTCCTCGATGCAAAATATGCGGATTTCAGAAAGGCGATGTACGAATATCATTATAACGGGCTCGACATAATACAGAAATATCCTGAAGATGCGCTCGCAACGATTGATTCCGTAATTGATGTGATGATTAACATAAGAAAAATCAATCCGACATCAACGCTTGTCAAACTTTTCTTCGACGCAAAATATATGGAACTTGCAGAAATCTTTAAGGGCGCTAAGAATAAAGAAGCGCTTTTAAAAAAATTAATTCTTGCGGACCCGTACCATCAAACCACATATCTTGAATACTTAAAAGATTAAAGGATATGCACGAGTTTAGAAAAAAGAGTTTTTGGCTGGAGACAGCAGGTGAATTTGAACCTCAACCAAAGCTAATTGGCAGAGCAAAAACAGATATAGCGATAATCGGTGGTGGATTCACGGGGCTTTCGACAGCTTATCATTTGAAGAAAACCGAACCCTCCGTCGATGTCGCAATTGTTGAATCTCAAATCTGTGCATACGGTGCAAGCGGGAGAAACGCCGGATTCGGGATGACGCTTTTCGGATTAACATTTAGTTTAACTGCGTTCAGATTTGGAAAGGAAAAAGCTCTACAAGCGCATCGTTATATGGAAAAAGCGGTGGATTACCTTGGGGAATTTATAAATGGCAATAAAATTGATTGCGATTATGAAAGGCCGGGATTTTTGAGGGTTGCAACTTCAAGGGCTTATGTCAAAAGAATTATACATGAGATAAACTTTATGCGCTCGCTTGGGATTGACGGAATAGAATGGATTTCACAAGATGAAGTAAGAAAGGAAGTAAACAGCCCGCTTTACCTCGGTGCATGGTGGGAGCCAAGATGTGTGCTTTTAAACCCAGCAAAATTTGCTTGGGGAATTAGAAAATTGAATCTTGAGCTTGGCGTTAAAATTTTCGAGTTTTCTCCAGTTGTTGAGGTCAAAAGAACAAACTCAAAATTTATCATTAAAACAAGCGATGGAGAATTAGAGGCGGGAAAAATTTTATTCGCAACAAATGCTTTTTCACACCTTTTCCCGCAATTAAGAAGAAAACAGGTTCCAGCTTTCACCTATATCGTTTTGACTGAACCGCTTAATGATAAATTTTTTGAAGAGGTCGGATGGAAAAATAGACAAGGCATTGAAGACGCCCGAAATCTCGTCCACTATTATAGATTGACAAAAGACAATCGCTTGCTAATGGGAGGCGGAGATGTCGGAGTTGGATTTGGGAAAAATATGAATTACGACGAAAATGAAAGGATTTTCAACGAGTTGAAAAACTATGTCAAAAAAGTTTTTCCCGTTTTAAAGGACGTTAACTTCACTCATCAATGGGGTGGACCAGTCTCAGTGCCAGTTGATATGGCTCCAGCGATTGGAAAAATTGGAGATGAAAGGGCTTATTATAGCCTTGGTTGCGTCGGCCATGGGGTTGCACTTACAATTTTAAATGGGAAATTGCTCTCAGATTTGCTCCTGGAAAGAAAATCTGAGCTAACGGAGATGTTTTTTGTAAATCGGAAGACAATACCTTGGCCACCAGAACCGCTTCGCTTCGGGATAAGCCACCTGATACGTGGATATATGAGAATTGAGGATAAAATTCTCGACCGATGAAATTTTTAATTCTCCCGCCTCTCGAATAGGAAAATATCTATCCCTAAAAATTTCTTTTTCAACTTCACCTCCATCGAATCGGAAAACGATTCAAGAATTAACTTTTCAAGTTCCGGCGTATGCGATGAAACAAACCAAATCCTTTTATGCTTTGGAATTACGGATGAACGAAGTTTTTCAACGATTCTACTTCTTTCAGGCTCTTCAACATCTGGAAACTCAAATTTTTCAACATCCTCTCTCTTCGAGTAGTAATAAAAAACATATTTACTTGCAATTATCAAGTCATCGCTATTTGCCTGCTCTTCGATAAATTTGACCGCTTCTCTCCATTGCTCTTTGTTTGTCTTCGCATAATACCATGCAAGATTTACAATTGAAAGAAACACCACCGCGCCGATAACATATTTTTCAAATTTTGCTTCTAAATTTTCAAGTCCAATTGAAACAATAATGTAAAATGCAACTGAAGACGCGATCGCATACCTTGTGAAATAAAACGGTGTCACAAATTGAGATAAAACATACGGAACGAAAATTGGCGAAAGAAACCAAAGTAAAAGCATAGCATAAACTTTCCTTCGTTCTCTTGAGAAATTTTTGAACTTAAAAATCGAAATCAAAAACATCCCAAGCATAATTAAAAGTAAAATCCCGGCGCTTGAGTACTCAATTATAAAACTTTTTAAAATAATTGCCCCCGAATCGTCTCTTGGCATAGGATAAGTTGCGCCTGCAAATTGAGCAAGCGTTTTCAAAATATCCACAAAACCAGGCTTTGGCAGCCAAAATTCTCCTGACATCAAAATGTTTCCAATTCGTCCAAACATAAGGAATAACCTTGGGACATAGAACAAAAAAGCGAACAAAATAGCTATACCAAACTCTTTCAACTTTTTCTTATCAATAAAAACGACATAAATAACCTGTGCGAACAAAATGAAAAGACTGTAAAGATGAGTATAAAGCAATAAAACATTTACAAAAAGATAAATGGCATAAAACCTCAACTTTTGCTCTTTTAAAATTTTTGCAAAATACAGAAACGAAAGCGTGGACAAAAGACAAAGCAAACTATACATCCTTGCCTCCTGCGAGTAAAAAACTTGAAATGTTGAAATCCCAACAAGCAGAGACGACAACAAAGCAACTTTCGCACTCCAAAACTCCAAACAAAGCTTATACACAACATACACTGTGATGACCCCAAATATAACGGATGGAAATCTTACCGAAAATTCGGAATCTCCAAAAATTTTCATCCAGAAGTGGAGTAAGAGATAATAAAGCGGCGGATGTGCATCCTGTGTCGATTTAACTATCTCTGCGGGATTAGATTTGGCAAACTTAATTGATGAGCCCTCATCAAGCCACAAACTCTCAATGTCGAGGAGAAAAACCCTCAGAAAAAAGCTCAATCCAAGAATTAAAATTAAACATTTCGAACTTTCCCACATTCAAGATTGCGCAAGTTTTTTAATTTCGCTCAAAATTTTGGCAACATCCATCTCGGTGTTATAAATATGAAATGAAACTCTAACCGCCATCAAATTCCCCTCGGTGACAGGTCTAACTCTAATTTTTCTCTCCGACAGATAATTCACAATTTTATCGTATTGCAAATTTTTCATCCTAAAGGTTATCATTGCAGTTCTATAATTTTCCTCTTCCGGTGATAGGACCTCAACATTTGGAATTTCTTTAAGTTGTTGATAGAATGCCTCTGCAAGTGCTCTATCACGTTCCCAAATGGTTCTGATACCTATTGAGTTTATAAAATCAATTGCTGTCTCAAGCCCGAAGAATAAAGCTGGGTTTTGCGTCCCATATTCGAATCTTTGTGCGGATGGTTGAAATTTCAATTCATTTTTTTCAACGCTATATCCAGCATCGGAATAACCGCCAACAGTAATAGGTTGAACGAGTTCAAGATTTTCTCTCTTAACATACAAAATGCCAGTTCTCTTCGGACCAAGTAACCACTTATGACCGCTTGTTGTATAAAAGTCGCAATTATATTCGCGGACATTTATCGGCATCATTCCAGGAACTTGCGCTCCGTCAAGAAAAATCCAAATTCCTTTATCTTTCGCAAGCCTACAAATTTCTTTCTCAGGCAATCTTTGTCCAGTGGTGCATGTTATGTGGCTTATGAAAATTAGTCTCGTTTTCTTCGTTATAAGTTTTTCAATCCTATCAATGTTTGCTTCTGCTTTTTTAGTGTCTGGTTCAAAAGTTTTCAAAACAATTCCATCCCTTTTAGCTCTGTTTAGAAGCGGGATATTACCAGCTGCATGTTCATGTGTCGTTAAAATGACTTCGTCCCCTCTTTTCAACGGCAATCCATTTACGACGATATTAATTCCCTCAGTTGCACAACTCACAAGAGCAATTTCTTCTTCATCGCATCCAAAAATCGAAGCACATTTTTCCTTAACCCTCCACCATCTATCGAGGTCGTGATTTGGTGTTGGGTACTTATCAAGGTTATCCATCTCTTCCTTAACTTTTTGGCTCACAGCGAATGGCGATGACCCAAGTCCACCTGTGTTAAGATAAACATAATCTTTTGGAATTGGGAATTGTTCCCTTACCAATTTCCAAAAGCTCCCATCGGTTGAACTCAAAATTGAAAGCTTTTCTTTGAAGGTCTCTAAATTTTCAAAACTTGTTTTATGGGATTTGAATTTTAAGTTTTGAAACAGGGTTGAAAGCGAGAGAAAAGCCATAGATTTTAAAAATTCATCTCTTCGCATTTGCCCTCAATTTTTAATCTATTTCCGCTTCGACATAATTTACAAGTTCTCCGATATTTTGAATCCATGCAGTGATCTTATCCCCAGGTTTTATTGGTCCAACTCCCTCAGGCGTCCCAGTCGATATAACATCGCCGGGATAAAGCGTCATATATTTGCTTATAGATTCAATTATAGATGGGATATCGAAAATCATATTTCGTGTGTTTGAGTTCTGTCTAAGTTCATCGTTTACCCAGAGCTTTAAATCGAGTTCAACCGGCTGTTGAATCTCATCCGCTGTAACTATCCAAGGTCCCATTGGTGCGAAATAGTCTAAACTTTTTGACCTAAACCATGGATTTTGCGCTTGTATATCTTTTCTCTGAAGTTCTCTCGCGGTTACGTCAATTACAATCGTATAGCCAGCGATATAACTCCATGCGTTTTCCCTTTTTATTCTTTTCCCTCTTTTCCCTATTACAAGTGCAAGTTCAACTTCATGATCGATTCTTCCGAGATCAGTTGGAATGTAAATCGTTTCAAGATGACCAATTACAGACGTGCTACTCTTCGCGAAGATTATCGGTTCTTCCGCTGGCGTCGGTGAACCAAACTCTCTAGCATGAAGCTCATAATTCCTACCGAGGCAAATAAATTTTGGCGGAAATTCTACAGGTGCATTATATCTAAAAGATTCTGTAACGAAAAGATATTCCCTTAAATTATGTTTTTCGACAAAATCGATTACCCTTTTGAAGAGGTCGATGTTAAAAAGTTGTTCCCTGAATAATTCAGTTACGGTTTTTATCTTCGGGAAATCGTCAATTTTGTTTTTTAATTTTTGATAAAGCGGTAGCGCATTGGTTAAGTTTAAAATCGTTCCGCTTTCGTCATAAATTATGCCAACAAAATTTCCTTTCTCAGTTCGGAGTGATAATACTTTCATATCTTCGCAAATTTGTTTTTGAGTTAATTTTAGCAAACTTTTTCGACTTTATCAACTTCACCAAATTGAAAAAACCGCTTTTTTGAAATTTCTTTTCAACTCTTTCAAACTATCCCCACCGAATTTTTCGAGTATAGCATTTGCGATAACCGGTGCTACGACAGCCTCTGCGATTACGCTTGCTGA
>JBEPZK010000049.1:0-14155 GCA_041640855.1 Candidatus Kryptoniota bacterium | reverse complement strand
GCAGAATGTGGTCACGCTTGTGCTGCATTAGTTTGGGAAGCGCCTAATTGGTTTGGGGAAACATTTCCATTTAGAATAAGAAGTATTGTCGAACTCTTAGCTGAGTATATTCAGAAAGGAATTTTGCAAGTTGACCCTAATTCGCATGATGAACCTGTGACTTACCATGACTCGTGTAACCTTGCAAGAACTGGAGGAATTTTTAAGGAACCGAGAATTATCCTTAATGCGGTTGTAAAAGATTTCCGTGAGATGAACCCCCATGGTATTGAGAACTATTGTTGTGGTGGTGGTGGAGGTCTTGTAGCATTGCCAGAATATTATGAAAAAAGGATGAAAGCAGGAAAACCTAAGGCAGAACAAATTAAAAAAACTGGAGCTAAAGTTGTAGCTGCCGCCTGTGAAAATTGCAAGTTGCAGTTGAATGATTTAAGTAACTATTACAATTTAAATGTTAAAGTTAAAGGTCTTGTTGACCTCGTGGCTGAAGCAATTTTACATAGAAAGAAGAACTTATCGGTAGTAAGCTAAAAAAGCAGTTAAATCAAAAACAAATTAAAAACAAATCTGGGAGGTAAGTGCCATGAGGTCATTACGATTATTAATTTGGGCATTTTTAACTCTATTTATCTCATCATTCCTATTTGCTCAGGATCCAACAAACTTTCCAACAAGCCTGCATAAGACAAGGGAAGGGAAGCGAACTTGGTATAAGGCTGAAAACGGTGGCTTTGAACGCATTTCTCAAATCCCAGTTGAAAATGTTAATTGTTTAAAATGTCATCCTGGCACCAAAGCAGATGGGACACCGATTGACCCAACAACTTACACACCTGATTGCGCTGATTGCCATAACTTTGCGCAAGGTACCGCTGTCCCTGATGACATTTGTTTAAAGTGCCATAGCAGACAAAAAAATGAAAAAGCATTGTATCCAGGTGTTGATGTTCACTTTGCGAAAGGATTCAAATGCATGACATGCCATACGAAAAAGGAAATGCATGGTGATGGGAATACCTACGCTTCTTGGCTTGATCCAGGAGCTACCGAGGTTAAGTGCGAAACTTGCCACTCAAATCTTCCAAATTATCCTGCTCACTCTATTCATCTCCAAAAAGTTCATTGCACCGCTTGCCATGCGAAGACTGTGATTTCATGCTATAACTGTCACTTTGAAAGCGAAATTCAGGCGAAGATAAAGAGACCGTATGGTATAATGCGTGATTTCTTGCTCTTGGTCAGAAGGATGCCCGAAGGGAAGGTTTACGCTGGTACATTGATGTCGTTGACCTATCAAGGTAAATCATTTGTTACAATTGCTCCGTATAGGTCTCACATTATAATGCCAAAGGATTCGACCCGTCAATGCTCGGACTGCCATAACAATACCAATGTTCAAACTTACAATCAGACTGGAAAGATTTATGTCGTAAAATGGGATGCTAATCAAAATAAACTTGTGAATACAAAGGGAGTTATCCCAGTACCACCAGATTGGATGACGTCTCTTGAATTTGATTTCGTTGACTATACTGGAAGAGTTGATTCTGCAACTGATCCAACAAAGTGGGTATTTTTGAAATCTGGAACCGACTTAAGGCAAGAATTAAGTGCGTATGTTGCTCCTTTGACGGCGGAACAAATGGCGAAGTTGTCAACAGCTGTAAGTGTTAAGGATAATAACATCTCTGTTATACCGAAAGAATTTAAATTGCTACAGAACTATCCAAATCCATTTAACCCAACTACAACGATCGAATTCCATCTGCCAAAAGCAACAAATGTTACATTGAAAGTGTATAATGTCGCTGGGATTGAGGTTAAAACGTTGATATCTAATAAAGAGTATGGCCCTGGGATTCATAAGGTAACGTTTGATGCTAGCGATTTAGCAAGCGGTGTTTACATTTACAAACTTAGCACACCTGAATTCAGCGACTTTAAGAAGATGGTTATTTTGAAGTAAAAAATTAAAGTCTTCACTGTCTTTCAAATATCAAACGGGGGCTTTTGCCCCCGTTTTTATTTTTAGTTCAAATTTTTTAATTTTTTCAAAGTTAAAAAATAATCCCTTGCTATATGCCCGAGAAGAAAAAAACTTTGAAACAAGTAGAAAAAGAACTAATCAACCCAAAATATCACACCGCGGTTTACATTTTAATTATCGCGATTGCGTTTCTTGCTTTGTTTAACGAGGCTTTATTCAAGGGAAAAATTTTTATTTCGGGGGATATTATAGCGTTTAAGAGTTGGGATGCGCTTTCGGAGGATGCGCGAAAACAAAATGTTCCACTCTTATGGAATCCATATATTTTCTCTGGGATGCCTGCATATGCAAGTTTAAGCGCAGGACCTGAGAGACCTTTTGACTTAATCGGTGTTATAAGAGATTTTATTTTCAATTTATTTGCAAGACTTTTTCCAAGTCGAGAAGTTTTTGATATTGTCTTTTATATGGTTATTTTTCTTATCATAATGTCGATAGGAGCATTTCTCCTGGCAAGACAAAGGGGAATGGGGAAATTTGTTTCTTTTGTTGTTGCGTTCTCTATGTCTTTTTCAACCTTTTTCATAGTATGGGTAACTGTCGGTCATCAATCAAAAATTATCACAATTTCACTTCTTCCATATTTGTTATTGCTAATTGATGAACTAACAAAAAAATTTAAACTCCTTTATTTCTCACTACTTGTAATCCTATTATGGCAGATTTTTGCAGCATCGCACATCCAAATGATATTTTATATTTATCTTGCAATTGGGCTTTATTATCTGATTTACTTAATTCACAAAATTCTAAAAAAGGAAAATATACTTGGTTTAATTCGTTCAGGTTTGCTATTTTCGATCGCTACCATTATTTCGTTTGGAATTTTTCTTGATAAATATCTTCCTGTTTGGGAATACAATAAATATTCCATTCGTGGACAACCCCCGATAACAGAAAAAATCAAAATTCAAGAACTCGATAATACAAAAAAGGAGAAAAGTGGACTTGATTATGAATATGCAACTCAATGGTCGTTCAGCCCTGGTGAAGTTTTGACTTTTTTAATTCCTTCAATTTATGGTTTTGGGTGGAAAAATTACAATGGTGTTTTGACTGGTGGAGAAACCGTTCGATTAAATACATACTTTGGACCAATGCCCTTTACTGATGCAGCAAATTATTTAGGTGCTGTAATAGTTATACTTGCGATTATTGGTGCGGTGTTCAATTTTAAAAAAGATATATTTGTTAAGTTTCTCGTTATTTTAACTCTGCTTTCTCTTTTGATTTCTTTTGGCAAAGAGTTTCCCTTGGTTTACGATATTTTCTTTTATTATGTTCCATATTTCAATCGCTTTAGGGTTCCAAGTATGATTTTATCTTTGGTTATGTTTGCAGTTCCGGTTCTTGCCGGATATGGTTTAACATCAATTGTTAACTTTTATAAAAATGGGGCAAGTGAAAAGGTAAAAAAGAGTTTTAAAAATTTGGCGATCGCTTTTCTCGCTTTATTTTTGATCACACTTTTCTTTCCAGGTTTCGTCTCTGATATTTATAAATCCACCTTTGCAACTAATCAAGCGATAGCTAAAGTAATTCAAGGTAATTTCGGTTTTATTAATCAAGAACTTTATAATCGCGTTGCACCGCATATTTATGAGTTTATTTTCGACAATTTTTTGAAAGACCTTAGAATTTTTCTAATTCTCTCAACGCTTTTATTCGGCTTAATATATGCTCTTATTGCTCGGGTTATTAAATTTAATTTATTTAATTTCAGCATTGCTATACTTGTTTTCTTTGACCTTTGGCGTGTTGACAGTTCTGTGCTTCACTACTCGGATAAAGATGAACTACGCTCTCTTTATAATCCACCTGATTATGTTGAATATATAAAGCGTGATACAACACTTTATCGCGTACTCGAACTTTCAGGTGGACAGCCTGTGATGTCAAATCATTTGGCAATTTACCGCCTTCAGAATGTCTTTGGGTATCATGGGGCGAAAATGAGAGCGTATCAAGACCTAATCGATGTCGCAGGAATTACAAATCCATTTGTTTTAAATCTTCTGAATGTTAAGTACATAATTAGTGATAAATATGACTCAATTTATGGTAATCTTGTATTTAACGGAACAAAAAAAGTTATCTTTAACCCAAGTTATCTTCCAAGGGCATTTTTAGTGAATCGATATGAAATCGCCGAGCCATACGCTATACTTGTTAAGATGCGAAACGCGGAATTTAACCCTAAAGAAGTAGTTTACTTTGAAGATTCGTTGAATGTTAAAATCGATTCACCCCTTGAATCAAGCAAAGTTGAGATAGTGGAATATCAAATTCAAAAGATAAAGTTAAATGTAAGGGCAACTGGGAATAATTTGCTATTTTTGAGTGATACCTGGTATCCAAAATGGAAGTGTTTTATCGATGGTAAAGAAACACCGATTTATAGGGCGAATTATGTTTTCAGAGCAGTTGTCGTTCCACCAGGAGAACATGAGGTTGTTTTTATTTACAAAGATGAGAAATTTGAACTTGGGAGCAAAATAAGTTTAGCTCTAAGTTCGATTATTCTTATATCGTTTTTTATATCGCTATATCCGTATGGAAAAAGTTGTTTAACAAATTTTTTGAAAAGGGTTAAGTGAAAGTTTTAATTCTTTCGCATAAGATGCCTTATCCTCCTAAAGACGGTGGGAGTTATGTCACTTTAAATTTTGCAAAAGCGCTTGCTGACCTTGGTTGCGACATCACAATTTTAGCAATGAACACATATAAAAGGCGTTTTGATATCGACAAAATTCCCGATGAGTTAAAGAAAAGGATAAAGTTTTTTTCTGTTGATGTCGACACCAAAATAAAACCAATTCCATTTATATTAAACCTTATTCAAAGGGAAGCATATCACATTTGGAGATATGGTGCGTCGAAGGAATTTAAGGAAATTTTAGTTGAACTATTGAAAAACAAAAGTTGGGATATTGTTCAGCTTGAGGGTTTGTATTTAAGTCCTTATCTTGAAACGGTACGAAGGTATTCATCAGCTAAAATTGTAATGCGAGCTCACAATGTCGAATATGAAATATTTGAACGATATGCCGATTATGAAAAATCTTTTTTAAAAAAGATATGGCTTAAAAATCAAGCGAAAAGATTAAAACGATATGAACTTGAACGCCTTCATTTGTATGACGCGATTATTTTTATTACAGAAAGAGACGCTAAGATTTTAAAGGTTGACAGCATTCCTACAAGTGTGATTCCAGCTGGAGTTGAAATTGAAAGCGATGAGCCTGATTTTACCCAAGTTGAATTTCCTTCACTTTTTTATATCGGTGCGCTTGACTGGTTCCCAAATCAACAAGGTCTCGAATGGTTTTTTGAGAATGTCTGGGATGAAATCATTAAGAGTATGCCAAGTTTAAAATTTTATATCGCTGGAAGAAATCCCCAAATGTGGAATTATTTAAAAGGCAAAAAATTGAAAAATGTTGAGGTTGTTGGCGAGGTTGAAAGTTCGAAAGAGTTTATAAGATCGAAAGCGGTAATGATTGTTCCTCTTCTTGCCGGAAGCGGAATAAGGGTGAAAATTCTTGAAGCAATGTCGTTGGGGAAAGCGATTATATCAACAAGCATCGGGGCGGAAGGTATTGATTATAAAAATGGAGAAAACATTTTAATTGCAGATACTAAAGAAGAATTCGTAGCGCAAATTTTAAAGTGCGTGAGCGATTTTGAGTTTTGCAAGAGAGTTGGGAGTAATGCTTTCAAACTTGCAAAAGAAAAATATGAAGTAAGGGAACTCACCAGAAAACTTCTTGATTTTTATTCGAAACTCAAAATTTAAAATTATATATGAGATTAACTTTTATCGGTTCGTTTATCCAGGCTAAAACCGGGATTGAAAGGGTTAATTTAGAATTGATAAAACGTCTTATGAAGGATAGCGAAATTGAAAAAATTGACCTTGTAACCTCTCGCTCAAGAGCACAAATTTCAGATGAATTGCTTGAGTTTGGGAAAATTAATCTTCATATTTTCCCTGATTCATTTGTTAAAGCGCCGTTTTCGTTGAGGCGCTTTTCATTGGTCGTTTTTAGAAATCCCATCTGTTTGATTGCTAATATACGGCCATGGGCAATTTTAACATATTTGCTTTATCAATTTTTAGGGAAAAAAACGAAAATTATTCAGATAGTTCCAGATATAATCGCATGGCATTATCCCGAGCTTTTCCCTAAAATTACTTCGTTTGTTTTTAAGATTTACGGCAATTTTTTCGCTAAATTTCCAACTTTATACATCGTCCATTCTG
Source organism: Candidatus Kryptoniota bacterium (assembly GCA_041640855.1). Classification (GTDB taxonomy): domain Bacteria; phylum Bacteroidota; class Ignavibacteria; order Kryptoniales; family Kryptoniaceae; genus Kryptonium. Next base: position 7,844 of record JBEPZK010000049.1, on the reverse strand, counting down.
AATTTACAAAAAACGATATCCTCAAATCTTGGAAAGTTCCCTCAGAAAAAATAAAAGTTATCAATCTAGGCTCATTTATTGAACCAATGTCACCAAGGGAAGATTTCTCCGGAAGAAAAATTTTATATGTAGGAACAATTGAACCGAGGAAGGGAATTGATAAGTTGCTTGATGCTTTTGAAATAGTGATGAAAGAAATACCTGACGCTGAGCTGATTTTGTGTGGTAAGATTGGATGGAAAGTTGAGAAACTCGCTGAAAGAATAAGTAAAATGGTTGAACAATTTCCGAATGTGAAATATCTCGGCTATGTTGATGATGAAAAGTTAATTAAATTATATAGGGAAGTTGACGTTTGTGTGTATCCATCTATTTATGAAGGATTTGGATTGCCACCTCTTGAAGCGATGGCTTGTGGATGCCCGGTGATAGTTTCAAATTCTTCCTCGCTCCCTGAGGTTGTAGGAGATGCTGGCATCTTAGTTAACCCTTACAATGTTGACGAAATAGCTAAAGCTATAATTCGGGTTTTGAGAGATGATGAATTGAAGAAAAAAATGAGTTTGCTTGGAATCGAAAGAGCAAAGAAATTTAAACTTGATAAGCAACTTGATGAAATGGTCAAAATAATAAAATCTACTTAATTTAATGGTCAAAGTTGCACTTGTAAGAGGCAATTCATTGGCAAAATTTGAACTTCAATACTACGAGCAGTTAATTGAGAAATTTGAAATAAACGCCATTTGTTCTCTTTTAAACCCCTTTCCACTTAACAATATTAAAATCCCGATAAAGCGACTTTTGACAGTGTACGATTTTGAAATTTTGTTTCCAAAGTTTTTGAAGATGAGAAAAATTTATCAGCGAATTTTTTATTATGAACTCTTCTGGCAGAAGATGTTTGGGCTTGAAAAACTCCTTAAAAATTATGATATAATTCACTCATCTGATATAGAATATTTTTACACTTATCAATCAGCTAAAGCGAAATTAAAATATGGCAAACGTTTCGTTTTCACTCAGTGGCAAAATATACCATTTGCCTATGGAGTTAGAAATTACAACTTTGTAAAAAGTAAACGTTTTAAAATTATTCGCGATGCTGTTGATATTGTCATTGCTAAATCTGAGAGGGCAAAATTGACATTGATCTTGGAAGGTTTTAAAGAGGAAAAAATTAAAGTTATAAAACCTGGTGTTGACCTTGAGAAATTTAAACCTTTTGAGAAGGATGTAATTTTGATGGATAAATTAGGGATAAAGGATAAAGATAAGGTAATTTTATTTTCCGGAAGGCTACAATGGCAAAAGGGAATTATAGTTCTTTTGAACGCCTTTAAGTTATTGTTGTCGGACGGAGATATCGATAGGGATCATTTAAAGTTGGTCATCGTTGGCACTGGACAACTTTTTAATTGGCTAAAAAAGTACGCAAAGTTTCTTGAAATTGATAAAAATGTTTTAATGGTTGGCGGTGTAGATTATGATGATATGCCTAGGTATCACAATCTTGCTGACGTTTTCGTTTTACCGAGCATTCCTGACCGAAGATGGCAAGAGCAATTCGGTATGGTTCTCATCGAAAGCATGGCTTGCGGTAAGCCGGTTATAACCACATTAAGCGGTTCTATACCTGAAGTTGTTGAAGATAAAGCGATACTTGTTCAACCATTTGATTTCCTTGAACTTTATAAGGCGATGAAAAAAGTTTTGACCGATGAAAATTTTTCAAACGAGCTTGGTAAAAAGGCTCGTGAATTTGTGATTCAAAATTATGATGCCAAAACTGTAGCATATAAAATTGAAAAAGTATATAACTCCTTACTCTGATGAAGTGGAGCAGAAAAAAAGCGATGAGCGATATCGCCCTCGCATCTATATCCCAGTATCTTACACAAATTATCCTTTTCTTGCGTAATTTTATCTTTGCAAAGTTACTCGGTCCTCATGATTTTGGAATTTATGCTTCAATCTTTTTATTCTTTTCATACGGCAACTATGCCAATTTCGGAATAATCGATGGAATATCTCGAATCGTTCCTTATGAACTTGGCGCTGGAAATGAGAAAAGAGCAAAGGACATCATTGGCGTTGGGTTATGGGGGTTAAATTTGACAATTTCCTTTTTTGTCGTTGTGGTTATTTTTTATTCCTTGATATCTCCACTCCCTACAATTGCGGAAAATAGAATTTCCGTGATATTAGCTGGTATCGCTGTTTTGCTCAATCAAAACTTTACTTATGTTTTGACATATCTTCGTTTAAAGCATAAGTTTAATAAATCTTATTTGATACAATTTTGGGGGACTTTGATTGATTTAGTTATTTCAATTGTTTTGATGTTAAAATTTAAAGTTGTCGGAATTTTTTTAGGAATGGCGATCGGACTTTTAATAATGCTTATCTTCTCTTTTAGAGATATTTTGAAGGAGGTAAAACCAAAGGTAAACTTTGGAGTTTTAAAGTCAATCTTCAATGTTGGGTTTCAGATTTTACTCGTTGGTTTTACGTATGGATTTTTGATGAGCGCGGATAAATTTTCTGTCGCAAATTTATTTGAGAAATCGAAAATGGGGATTTACTCAGTTGCGGTTGGACTTGGTATGATACCATACTTTGCTTCTGCAACGCTTGGCCAATTTATCGGTCAAAGGATGCTTGAGGAATATGGGAAAACAAAGACTAAAGAGAGTCTAAAAATTTTTCTTGATGAATCACTTTTAGCGATTGCCTTTTTAATTCCTTTAATTTCAATTTTGACGATAGCATTTGCTGAACCATTTATACACATTTTTTTGCCAAAGTATGTTGATAGTTTAAAAATCGTAGATAAACTTGCAATTGCTTATTATTTTATCTCGCTTGCCGCAATTCTCGGGACTTTCTTGATAACGATAAACCAGCAGGGCAGGATTCTAGTTTTGAATTTAATTTTTGCGCCAATAGTTTTATTTTTGAATTATTTATCTTTCAAAATCAACCTTGACCTGATCGGGATTTCCTATGTGACATTCTTAAACTTTTTTCTAAGGACTTTATTTTTGTTTTTACTAAGCTATGGAAATTACACCAAGATTTTGCCCTCGTTTTTTACATTTTTAAAATTTTCTCTGCCTTCCATTCCAATTTTGATTGCATTTGGGCTTAAATTTTTAACTTTAAATCCCTATCTAAAATTTTATTTAAGAATTTTAATAGCTATTCTCTGGCTTGCGCTTTCTGTATATTATCTTTCAAGGAAAACCGAGATAGTTTCAACGATGTTAGACATCTTGAAAAGGCGCTTGACTTTTTATGCAAATAAGTTTTCCGATATGTTTTAAGATTTGGTTATTTTCGCTCTGATTTTTAACTTTTTATAAGAAAAGAAAAATCAGTTTCGAGTATGAAGGAAGAAAAAGGTCACATATTATGGATAGATGATGAAATTGAACTTTTAAGGTCTCACATTTTATTTCTTGAGCAAAAAGGATATAAAGTTTCAGTTGCTACAAATGGTGATGATGCAATTGAATTTTTAAAAGGGGCAGGTAAGGATATCGATTTGATTTTGCTTGATGAAATTATGCCAGGGAAGGGAGGACTACAAACATTGATTGAGATAAAAGAAATTGTTCCCGGTGTGCCTGTTGTAATGGTTACGAAAAATGAAGAGGAAAGTTTGATGGAGGAAGCAATAGGGCATAAGATAAGTGATTACTTGACCAAGCCGGTAAATCCAAGTCAAATTTTGATGGTGTGTAAAAAGTTTATCGAAGCTAGAAAGATAAAGAGCGAAAAGCTAACAATGGAGTATCTGCATGGGTTTAGGGCAATTTCGAATGCTTTGATGGCCGAACTTGATTATTATGATTGGATAGAAATATACCTGCGATTGGTCAAGTGGGAAATAGAGTTAGATGAGCACCCAGAGCTTGGGCTTAGAGAATCTCTTTTTGAGTTGAAACGTCAATGCAATGTTGAATTTGGGAAATTTATAGAGAAAAATTATCCGGAATGGCTTGAGTCTGAAAACAGACCAATTTTATCTACCGACATCGTGAAAAAATTTATAATTCCAGAAATAGAGGAGGGGAGAAATGTTGTGTTTTTTGTCGTAGATTGTATGCGACTTGACCAATGGTTCGTCATGGAGAAAGAGTTGCATGAAAATTATATCATCGATCGGGAGTTTTATTATTCAATTCTTCCAACAGCAACCCCTTACTCAAGGAACGCAATTTTTAGCGGTTTATTCCCGATAGAAATTGAAAAAAGATTCCCGGAATTGTGGGAGGGCAATGACGAAGGTGAAAAAAGTAGAAATAAATATGAAAAGGATTTTCTTGAAGATTTACTTAAAAGACATAAAATACAATTGAAGTCTAAACCAAAATACTTCAAGATCATTGATCCAGATTTCGGGGTCGAAGTAGAGCAGAATATAACTGCTTACGCGCAAGGGCGGTTGACAGCTATAGTTGTCAATTTTGTTGATATGCTTGCTCATGGTCGAAGCAATTCGACCGTGATACGGGAATTGTCTTTTGATGAATCAGCATATCGTGAGGTGACAAAGGCATGGTTTGTTCATTCATCTTTTTATAGAATGTTGAAAACTTTATCCAAAATGAAAAATGTAGTTGTTTTTGTGACGACAGACCATGGAAGCATAAGGGCTTTGCGAGGCTCAAAAGTTTTTGCGGATAAGGAAGCTGCTACTAATTTAAGGTATAAGTATGGAAGAAATTTGAAGTGCGATGAGAAGGAGGCGATATTTATTGAGAAGCCGGAAACATATAAGCTTCCAAAACGAGGTGTAGCTATAAACTACATAATAGCAAAAGAGGATTATTACTTTGTTTATCCGACGGATTATCATCATTATCTGAATTTATATAAAGATACATTTCAGCATGGTGGAGTTTCGCTTGAAGAAATGATTGTACCGATTGTAAAACTCATACCTAAAGTTTGATGCTTGGAAAGTTCACAACTAAAAGTGAGAGCGAAACGATACTTTTGGGTAAAGAGTTTTCAAAGATGTTAAAAGCTGGTGATGTTGTCGCACTTTACGGTGAACTCGGTTCAGGAAAAACAAGGTTTGTGCAGGGCGTTTGTCAAGGTTTGGGCGTGAAAGAAGTTGTCAACAGTCCTACATTTATAATAATGAACAAATATGAGGGTAGGTTAACTGTTTATCATTTCGATTTTTACAGGGTTAACAGCATAGATGAAATTATTGATTTGGGGTTTAACGAGTTCGTATATGATGATGCTGTTTCGCTGATAGAGTGGGCAAATTTTGCTTATGAGATATTGCCTAAAAGTAGATATGACGTTTTTATTAATTTTGGTTCTGAGGAAAGTGAAAGAGAAATAGAGATAGTAAAGATATGATTTTGGCGATTGAGACATCGGGCGACATTTGCTCTGTAGTCGTTATTGCAAATGAACAAACAAAATCAAAAATTAAAACACACCTAAAGCAAATCCATGCGGAGAAGTTAATTTTTATGATAGAACAGTCGCTTCAAAATATAAATGCTGATTTAAGTTTGATTGATGCGATTGCTGTTTCAATAGGACCGGGTTCCTTTACAGGACTTAGGATAGGTTTAAGCGTGGCAAAAGGGTTATGTTATGCTTTGGATAAGCCGTTAATTACTGTCCCGACGCTTGATGCGCTTGCATTAAAAGCTGAGCCAATTTGCAAAGCTTTACAAAGTTATATAGACGAGATATATATTTGTCCAATTTTGAATGCAAAACAAAATGATTATTATTATAGTCTTTATAAATTTAACCGAGGACAAATTGAAAGAATAGAGGATTACCAAGTTGGTGAACTGGATGATGTCAAAGCTAAAATTCGCGGGAAAACCATTTTACTTGGTGATGATATTGAAATTGTCAAGGAAAAGTTTTATAATCAAGATGTGATTTGTTTTGAAGGCGAACTAAATTATCCCGATGCTTATTGTGTCGCAAAGATAGCAGAGGAAAAATTTACGAAAGGCGACTTTGCTGACTTAGTTTCGGTTGAGCCTCTTTACATTAAGAAATTTATCGTAAAAACAAAGGAAAGTTGATTAATGTCCTGGTTTAAAAGATTAACAAAAAATATCTCTGGTGAGAAAAAAGAGCTACCGGAAGGATTATGGACAAAATGTGAAAAATGCGGGAAGATAATTCACAAAACGCAACTTGAAGCGAACTTGTGGACATGCAATGATTGTAACTACCACTTTAGAATTACAAGTTATGATTACATAAACATTTTAATTGACAGAGGAACATTTAAAGAGATGGACAAGAAAATGCGCTCGGTGGATATTTTGAATTTTGTCGATACAAAGCCATACAAGGAACGATTGAAAGAAGCGATGAAGAAAACCGGATTGAACGAGGCAATAGTAACCGGAACAGGAAAAATGGATGGAATACCAGTTGTGGTTGGTGTTATGGACTTTAGATTTATCGGCGGAAGTATGGGCTCCGTTGTGGGAGAAAAAGTAGCGAGAGCCATTGAAAAAGCATATAGAACAAAGCATCCACTTATAATAGTTTCAGCAAGCGGTGGGGCAAGGATGATGGAAAGCACATTATCTTTAATGCAATTAGCTAAAACATCAGCAATGCTTGCGAAATTGTCAAGTGCCGGAGTTCCATATATCTCAGTTTTAACCGATCCGACAACGGGTGGGGTTACCGCAAGTTATGCGATGCTTGGCGATATTAATATCGCAGAACCTGGGGCTTTGATAGGATTCGCTGGTCCAAGAGTTATAAAGCAAGCCACTGGGAAAGACCTTCCTGAGGGATTTCAAAGGGCTGAATTCTTACTTGAGCACGGTTTTATAGATTTAATCGTTCATAGAAAAGAACTTAAAAGCAAAATAGTTCAAATACTCCGCCTTTTAATGTCTTGAAAACGACAAAAAGGAAGGGCACAAAACAACAATGTGCGATATTCTTATAATTGGACCTGCCAATACAAGGGATGGAATATTTATCTTTGCCAAAAATAGTGATCGTGACCCCAACGAGGCGCAGGTTATTGAATTTGTAAAAGGCGGGGAATTCCACAGTGATAAGATAAAATTAACATACGTCGACTTAGAGATATCTAAACTTAACACTTTAAAAAATGCCCGCAGCACAAATACGGTTTTGTTGTCGAAGCCATGGTGGATTTGGGGAGCAGAAATGGGAGCAAATGAACACGGGCTTGTAATCGGCAATACAGCTGTTTTTACCAAAAAGATAAATAAAAAGCCCGGTATCCTTGGAATGGATATAATTAGATTGGGATTGATGTTTAAATCTTCAGCGCTCGAAGCTGTTGAACTTATAACTGAAATTATTGAAAAATTTGGACAAGGCGGAAGTGGAAGCTATGAGCATAGATTATTCTACGATAATTCTTTTATAATCGCTGACCCAAACGAGGCATATGTAGTTGAAACCGCTGGAAATGATTGGGTAGTGAAAAGAGTAAATAGTTACTCGATTTCAAACAGGTTAACTATTAGTAAAGATTGGGATAAATGTTCTGAAAAGATAAATGAACTACTAAATAAGGAGAAATCTAAATTTGATTTTGCCAAAAGATTTTCGGATAGATTTTTTACGTTCTTTGCACACGGTGATGAAAGATGTAATTTTACGAGAGAAAGCCTCAGCAGAAGTGACATTGACCTATTCTACGTGATAAAGGTTTTAAGTTCAACTGGTATAAAAAATGGAAAATTTATTCATGTTTCACCGGAGAAAGGCTCGATGCGCGATGTTTGCATGCATTACGGTGGATTATTAAGACCTTCACAAACTGCATCATCACAAATTTCTGAGTTATATAGGGA
>JBEPZK010000048.1:0-14240 GCA_041640855.1 Candidatus Kryptoniota bacterium | reverse complement strand
ATATGCGATGATGTTGGAATTAAATCGCCACAATAAACGATTGTCTTTTCTCCGTCCGATACCTTCACAAGTTGCTGACCAAATGTATGTCCATCCGAGACTATAAGTTCAATACCATCAAATATTTCAAATTCACCATCGATAACTTCAAGTTGGTTAAACTCAATTAGTGGGATGAAGTTTTCAGGCAGGTAGCTTGCTCTGTCTTTTTCATTTGGGTTCATCGCAAGTTCGAGATTTCGCTTTTGGATGTAATAGCGTGCGTTTTCGAATGTGGGTTTTAAAATTCCATCTTCGAGTTTAGTTGCCCCACCTGCATGGTCAAAGTGAAGGTGGGTTAATATAACATCAGTTATATCGCTTGTCCTCAAACCGAATTTTCCAAGTGAATCTTCAAGCGTATATTTCGTGTGGTCTATTCCGTAAATGTCGATATATTTTTCTTCCCATTTTTTCCCTATCCCTGTGTCGACGAGAATTTTTCTGTCATCGCTGATGATTAAGAGTGTTCGTAGCGCAAGTTCGATTCTGTTTCTGTCATCCGAAGGGTTTAAGTTATCCCAAATTGTTTTTGGGACGATTCCAAACATTGCGCCACCGTCGAGTTTAAATCTTCCGGTTTCAATTGCATGTATTTCGTATTTACCGATTCTCATCTTCGTTCACAAATTTTATTTTTGGTAGTTTTGAAAAATTTAAATTTTGTCCTTTTCCGCTCAGAGCGTTTTCCGCGAATTTGAGCCAAAGTTTGACTTCGGAGAGAAGTTCGTTGAGGTTAATCCCTTCATAGGTTTCTGGGAAGTCGCTAAGTTTGTCGAGTGCTTTTTTAAATTGGTTTGTAGCGCCGCGAAAATTATGGTTTGTCAAGTGGTAGAAAGCGACGGTTGTATGAATCAAGCCATGGTAGAATTTTTTAAGCTTTGGATTTCTTTCTTCATTCCAAAGTTCTTCGAGTGTGTCGTGGCATTCGAAAAAGAGTTCGTTGTTGAACTCGTTTATCGCCCTTACAAAATTATCTATAGGCATAATTTTTTGAATTGTCTTTTTCAAGTTTAAGATATGAAAACTGCTCAAATTTATCAAGATATAGCGGTAATTTGGAATAGCGGTTCGTTGTTTTTAAATTTTTTAAAAAATTCGGATTCGCAATTTATGCGGAAGTCGCTCGGCGTTGTTTTTTTAACTGTGCTTATAGATTTGATCGGGTTTGGTATTGTGATTCCACTTTTACCTTTTTATGCTCTTAACTTTGGTGCCACATCTTCGCAAGTTGGTTTTCTCGTCTCGTCTTTTTCTTTAATGCAATTTATCTTTAATCCGATTTGGGGTAGGATATCCGACAGAATTGGAAGAAGACCTGTAATGTTAATTAGCATCTTTGGTTCGTTTTTATCTTATTTTATTTTCGCTCTTTCGAATTCTCTTTCACTTCTTTTTATCTCAAGGATATTTGCAGGGCTGATGGGCGCAAACATCGCAACAGCTCAAGCTTACATCGCTGATGTCACGCCACCTGAGGAAAGAGCTAAAGGAATGGGATTGGTTGGTGCTGGATTTGGAATTGGTTTTGTGCTCGGACCTTTTATAGGGGGGATGTTAAGTCGGTTTGGATATAGATTGCCGATTTTTTTCGCGTCAGCACTTGCACTTTTAAATTTTTTCCTCGCTTATATATTTTTGCCAGAACCACAAAAGCATAATAAATTTGAAGCGCAAAAATTAAGCTACGGGTCGATAATTTCAAAAATTTTTAGCGACAAATTGTTGCTTTTCCTCTATTTTACCTTTTTTGTGATAACATTCGGAATCTCGCTCAATTATGTCGTGTTTCCTTTGTTTACAAAGGATATGTTTAAATTTGACGCATCTCATAACGGGCTTCTTTTCGGTTACATCGGTATGATGGGCGTGTTTACGCAAGGTTATTTGATAGGGAAAGTTTCGAAGAGAGTAAAGGAGGAAAAAATTTTAATCGCTGGCACCTTTTTGATGGGAACTGGATTGATAGGGATGATTTTTTCGTCTAATTTTCCGCAGTTTTTGATTTTTGTGACGTTTTTTACTTTTGGAAGCGGTATAACTACGCCGACTGTGTTAAGTTTGATTTCAAGACGGGCGAATCCGGAGATTCAAGGTGTGACGCTTGGATTTGGACAATCGCTCTCAAGTTTGGCTCGTGTTTTCGGTCCATCAATTGGTGGATTTTTATACGGCGCATTGGGACATAAGTCGCCTTTTGTCCTTGGCGCTTTAACCATGTATTTTAGTTTTATCTTTGCGGTCGGAATCCATAACAGGATGAACTCAAAATAAATTTGAATCTTTGATGAGCATTTTAATTTTTTCTTTGTTCCTTTTCTTGGTTGTGGGCTATATCTTAGCAGTTAACGTTTTTGGCCCATCTATGATTTTGAAACCGAGGCGTAAAAATCTCTCAACTAATGGGAAAGTGTCTCCGACTGACCTTGGGCTTGATTATGAAGATGTTGAGGTGAAAAGCATCGACGGCGAAATTTTGAGAGGTTGGCTTGTAAAATCGATGGTTAAACCGGTTGGAAATATAATCTACATTCATGGGACATATAGAGATAAAACTTTTGGATTGGGGAGGGCGAAGTTTTTGAGCGAGGCTGGTTATAATGTTTTGCTCGTTGACCTTCGTTTTCACGGTGAAAGCGGCGGGAAATACTGCACTTATGGATATCTCGAGAAGTTCGACATCTCCGAATGGATAAGTTTTATGGAGAGAAAATTTCCCGGGCTTCCAATAGCTCTTTTTGGAATCTCACTTGGCGGGGCTATCGCGATTCAAACTGCTGGGATTGACAAAAGAGTTTGCGCAGTTATAGCGGAAGGAACTTTCTCAAACTTTTTCGACCTGATTTACGACTATCAAAAGTTAAAATGGGGTTTCGCTTCGAAGTTTTTAACTCGTAGAGTTATAAAAAAAGTCCAAAAAATCGCCGGTTTTAAGATTGAAGATGTTTCTCCAATTGAATATGTTGGAAAACTAAATTGCCCAATACTTTATATTCACGGAAAAAATGACAGAACAGTTAAGCCGTGGCATTCAGAAGTGCTTTACAAAAATAGTCAAAAAGGCACGTTGCTTCTGGTGGATGGAGCTGGACATTTAAATTCTTGGGAGGTTTTGAGCGATAGATATCAAGAGGAGGTTTTGAAATTTTTAAAATCAAGTTGTTTTAAAAACAAATAAGTAAATCCAATGGGTAAAGTCGCCATTGTGATGGGAAGTAAAAGCGATGAAGAGATAATGCAAAACTGCGAAAAATATCTTCAATACTTTGGCGTTGAATATGAGAAAAAAATTTTATCTGCACACAGAAACCCGATTGAAACGATTGAATTTGCTCGGAACGCGCATTTAAATGGTTTTAAAGTTATAATCGCAGCTGCTGGAATGGCAGCGCACCTTCCGGGTGTAATCGCAGCAAACACCACCTTGCCTGTTATTGGAGTTCCATTGCCGTCTTCTGAGTTAAATGGGGTCGATGCACTTTATTCGATAGTTCAGATGCCTGCTGGTATACCTGTCGCAACAGTTGCAATTGGAAAGCCTGGGGCAATTAACTCTGCGGTTCTAGCTGTTCAAATCCTTGCGCTTGAAAATGAAGAGCTAAAAAAGAAACTTGAAGAATTTAGAAGACAAGGTTCAAAGTTATGAAATATGGCGTTGTTGGACATCTATGCCTCGATGTGATTCACCTTCCCGATGGAAGCGAAGTTCAAAGTTATGGGGGTATATTTTTTTCGCTTGCATCGCTTGCAAATATAGTTGACGATGATGATTTGATTTATCCAGTGTTTGGAGTTGGCGAAGTTGATTATGATAAATTCATCGAAAGGGTAGGCGTTTATCAAAATGTCGTCATCGACGGGATATATAAATTCCCCGGACTTACGAATCGAGTTCATCTCTTTTATCAAGACAGACAGGAGAGAACAGAATGCTCCGTCCATATTGCAAAACCGATTGAATTTGAGAGGATAAAAAAATTACTTGAAATTGGCGTCAATGGGATTTTTATAAATATGATATCTGGATTTGATGTTGAACTTGAAACTTTAAAATTGCTCCGCAAAAATTTTAATGGATACATCCATTTCGATATCCATAGCCTTACGCTTGGGGTTGATGAGAAAAACATAAGATTCAGGAGAAAGATAAAAAATTGGGACGAATGGCTTAAAAATGTCGACACAGTTCAGATGAACGAATTCGAAGCCAAATCGATAGGTGAGGAAGGATGGGATGATGATACGCTTGCGGAAAATATAATTTCGCTTGGCGTTAAAGCAATGTTGATAACGAGAGCAAATCTTGGGGCGACGGTTTATTATTTTGAAGATGGATTTAAAAGAGCTGATTTGAAGGCTTATGAGGTTGAAGTCGTTGACCCGACGGGCTGTGGTGATGTTTTCGGCTCCGCTTTCTTTTATAAATTTTCAAAAACAGGCGATCCAGTGACTTCAACTGAATTCGCAAATTACGTCGCTGGTTTAAATGCGACAATTCCGGGTTCAACGCAGATAGACAAACTTAGATGGCTTGTTAAAAAATGAAAGTCATGATAACAGGTTGTCATGGGCTTTTAGGTCAAAGCGTGTTGAAAATGTTTTTGAAATACACCGACTCCGAAATCCTTGCCACAGCTAAGGAGAACAAAACATTTCTCGATTTCGGGGGATTTGATTATACTATGCTTGATATAACATCTCGAAGCGATGTTAAAAATCTCGTTGTTTATTTTAATCCAGATGTCATAATTAATACAGCAGCGTATACAAATGTTGACGGTTGCGAGTTAAATCGCGAACTTGCTTGGCGTGTGAATGTTGAAGGTGTCAGAAACCTTGTCCACTCTGCAAGAAGAGTCGATGCGAAATTAATTCATATCTCTACGGATTATATCTTCGATGGAAAAAATGGACCTTACACAGAGGACGCGATTCCAAATCCGATTAACTATTACGGTAGGACGAAACTTGCGAGCGAAAACGAAATCAAAATTGGTGGTATAAGATTTGCAATTTTAAGGACAAACGTTCTCTATGGGGTTGGGAAAAATGTTAAAAGCAATTTCGCTTTATGGCTTTATGATAAATTGTCGAACCGCGAAAGGATAAAAGTTGTCACCGACCAAATCGGGAATCCGACTTATGTCGAGGACCTCTCATTTGCGATTTTAAAGGTTGTTGAATTTGATAAAGAGGGGGTATATAATGTCGGGGGCAGGGATTTTGTGGACAGATATACTTTTGCTGTAAAATTTGCCGAAATTTTTAAGTTCGATAAAGAACTTATAACACCTGTTAAAACTTCAGAGTTGAATCAGGTTGCGCGAAGACCTTTGAACTCCGGGTTGATAACTTTGAAAGCTCAGGCTGAACTTGGCCTCAAGCCTCACGGGGTTGAAGATGGGATACTTGCGTTTAAAATCGAACTTGAAACTTTTCTCAATTCATCAAAAAAATATCGTTTTTGATTTTACCTTTTCGAAATGCTGAAAAATTGGAGCAATTTTCTTATTTTAAATAAAAAACAGAAAAAGCACCGCACAAATGCTTGATTTGAAATTTATCCGCGAGAATCCGGACCTTGTTAAAAGGGCGATTCAGTTGAAAAAGGAAAAGGACAACATCGATGAAATTTTAAAACTTGATGAGAGGAGAAGGGAACTCATAAAAAAGGGAGATGCTTTAAAAGCCAAGCGAAACGATGTAACTGAGGAAATAGCCAATTTAAAAAAGCAAGGAAAGGATACGACCGAGCTCATAGAGGAGATGAGAAAGGTCTCGGACGAAATCAAAGCGATTGATTCTGAATTGAAAAAGATTGAAGACGAACTTGAAAACTTGCTTCTTTGGGTTCCTAACATACCTCACGAATCAGTGCCGATTGGTAAGGACGCAAGCGACAATGTCGTTGTTAGGACATGGGGCGAAATTCCAGAGTTTGATTTTGAAATCAAGGACCATTTGACACTTGGAAAGAAACTTGGGATAATTGACTTTGAACGTGGCGCGAAATTGACAGGAAGCGGTTTTCCTCTTTACATAGGTAAAGGGGCGACGCTTGAAAGGGCGCTGATAAATTTTATGCTTGATTTACACATCCAAAAACACGGTTATACAGAGGTTTTCCCACCTTTTTTAGTAAACGAAGCATCGATGCGCGGTACGGGGCAAATCCCAAAACTTAAAGAGGATATGTATTATTGCCCGGAAGATGACCTTTATTTGATTCCGACTGCTGAAGTTCCTGTGACGAATATACATCGCGATGAAATTCTTGATATAAGTGAGTTGCCAAAAAAATATGTCGCTTATTCAGCTTGTTTCAGGCGTGAGGCTGGGTCTTGGGGAAGGGAAACGCGCGGTTTTTTGAGAGTTCATCAATTTAATAAAGTTGAACTTGTAAAGTTCACAACTCCAGAGACAAGTTACGATGAACTTGAATCGCTTGTCCGCGACGCGGAAGAGGTGCTTCAACTTCTCAATATACCGTACAGAGTTGTCCTACTTTGCACCGGTGATATGAGCTTTTCATCCGCGAAGACGTACGATATTGAAGTTTGGTCTCCGGCGGAGAAGAAATGGCTTGAGGCATCGAGTTGTAGTAATTTTGAAGATTTTCAGGCAAGAAGGATGAATGTCAGATTTAGGAGAGACAAAAAATCGAAGCCTGAATTCGTCCACACGCTTAATGGCTCGGGGCTTGCGACATCAAGGTTGATGGTTGCACTGCTTGAAAATTATCAAACGCCCGAAGGCAAAGTTATCGTTCCGAAGGTTTTGCATAAATACACCGGTTTCACAATCATTGAATGAAAACAAAAGAGAAGGGCGGAAAATGAAAAAGAACTTGGTTTTAATCTTTTTGATATTTGCTGTTTCGGGGTGCGCTGTTTTGAAAAATCTTGGGATTGCGCCAGAAAAAGAGTATGTCGCAAAAGTTGGCAAAGAGATGATCACACTTGATGAATTCGAAAAATCTTTCGCGAAAAATAATGGTGGATTTCAAAAAGCAAAGGAAAAAAGCATCGAAGATAGAAAAAATTTCCTTGACCTTTTGATAAGGTATAAACTTAAAGTTCTCGATGCGAAAGCGAAAAAACTCGACGAAGACCCACAGGTCAGAAAGGAAGTGAAAGATTATTACACCACCCTTGCCTTGTCCTATTTGACCAAAAAAGAAGTTATCGATCCGGGCTTGAAAAGGTTGTATGAAAGAAGGAAGGAAGAAATTAGAGCAAAACATATTTTGATTGAGATAATAAACAACGATACCGCAACCGCTTACGCAAGGGCTAAGAAGGTTATAGAATTGCTTTACGCTGGGATTCCGTTCGATTCATTGATTGCTGAGTCCGATGACCCGACCGTTATATTCAACAAAGGTGATTTATATTATTTCACCGCAGGCTCAATGGTGCCTGAGTTTGAAGACGCATGCTATTCTATGAAGGTTGGGGAGATAACCAAAGAGCCGGTTCGCACAAAGTTTGGGTATCATATAATTCAAATCCTCGACCGCAGACCAAGAGTTGAATTGGTGAGGATAAGCCACATAGGCAGAAGAATTGACCCGAAAGCCACGCCCGAGGATACGTTAAGACTTTACAATGAGATGAAAGCGGTACTTGATAGTTTGAAAATGGGATTTGACTTCGGTGAACTTGCAAAAAGACATTCTGATGATAAACTCGCAAATCAAAGAAATGGTGATTCTGGATACTACCCGAGAGGTAGAACACATAGAGAAATTGACCAATTTATGTTCAATGCTAAGGTCGGAGATATAAGCGACATCATAAGGACAAGATGGGGCTATCACATTGTAAAAGTTACCGATATAGTTCCGATTAAACCGTTTGATGAAGTCGTCGATGAGCTTAGCAAAATGTATCAATCCTATCGCCTTGATTATGATTTTAAAAATTACATTGAGGGATTGAAAAAAGAGTACAATTATGAGTTTGATCAGTTGACATTTGACCTTTTCCTTTCAAAAGCTGATACGTCCAAAACTACATCTCATCCTGACTGGGATAGCGTTTACACAAAACAGGATAGAGAGAAAGTTCTGTTTAAATTCGCAGATCAGAAGATAACGATTGATTCTGTGATAAATATAGTTAAGCGAAGCGCTGAATTTACAGGGAAAAAATTTGACCGCGCATCCGTTAAATCAATTGTCGATAGAATCGCTGAGATGAAACTTACCGAACACAGGGCGAAAAATATCGAAAAAATTTATCCGGATTTCAAAAATGAATTGAAAGAATTTGTAGAGGGGATTTTGGTTTATCATATCGAGCAGAAGATGGTATGGGATAAAGTTGATTTAAGCGAGGAGAAATTGAAAGGTTATTACGAAAACAATAAGGGGAAATATCGCTTCCCGGATAGGGTCAGATTCAGCGAGATTTGGGTAAGAAGTGAATCTCTTGCGAATGATATTTATTCACAACTTCAGAAAGGTGTATTGTTTGATTCGCTTGCGGAGAAATATACCGAAAGACCTGGGATGAGAGAAAAGAAGGGTGATTGGGGACTTGTCTCTTCTCATGAGAACGAAATCGCGTGGAAAGCGTGGAATATGAAGGTTAACGAGATTTCCGAGCCGATAAAGTTTCAGGGTGGCTATTCGATTATAAAGGTCACGGGCAAGGAACCAAGTAGGGAGAAAACTTTTGAAGAAGCGTTTGGCGAGGTCGCAAGTGAACTTCAAGAATTGGAGTTAAAACGACTTGAAAAAGAATGGATCGAAAGCCTCAAAAAGAAATATAAGGTCGTAATAAATGAAAAAGCTCTCGAGAGGGCTTTTGCTCGTTAGTTTGATTTTGCTTGTTGGCTGTGAGAAAAAAACTAAAGACAATGACTATATCGCAAGGGTTGGAAACATTTATCTTTACAAACAAGAGTTAGTTGGAATGGATTCAAATTTTGTGAGAAATTATGTTGAAACTTGGATAAGAAATAACTTGCTTTACGAGGAAGCGCTTAATAAAGGTTATAAGCCCGATGAAAAAATCGAGCGAATGGTGGAGGAGTTTAGAAGGTCGCTTGTGGTTAAAAATTTTTTACAGAATGAGATAATGAAAGAAGCGGAAAAGATAACGGATGAAGAGGTTAAGGAATTTTACCAATATCATCAAGATGAGTTCATACTTGATCGACCGATTGTGAAAATTGGCTATATCAAGTTAAAGACGAGAAGTGACGCGATTGCATTGAGAAATAAGCTTGTTCCGCTGAAAAACTTTCAAGACATCGTCGACGGTTTATCAATCGAGCCAGGCGTCGTTGAGATTGTCAAGGAAAGATATTATGACCAATTCAACATTCCTTCTTCTGACCTTTGGCGCATTGCATGGAATTTGAATAAAGGCGAGATTTCCTTTCCAATTAAGTCTGGCGAGTATTATTTTTTGCTCTATCTTTACGATAAAAAAGAAGCTGGAAGCAAAGCTGACTTTGAATTTGTTGCGGACATAGTCAGAGAAAGAGCTATTATTGAAAAGCAAAATCTTATGCTTGACAGTTTAATTTCGGATTTAAAAAGAAAGTATAATTACGAGATAAAATGGTGAGAGCAAAAGTTTTAGTTCTTCTTTTCGCCTTGAATATCTTTGCATTTGCCCAACAAAGGGTGCTCGATAGAATAGTTGCTATCGTTGGGAATGAGATAATACTTGAATCTGATTTGAATTATCAAACTTATATCTTCGCAATTCAAAATAACCTGAATCCTGATGACTTGAGCTTGAAAAAATATGTTTTGCAAGAGATAATTAACGACAAACTTGTGCTTGCAAAAGCGATAGAGGACACGATAACTGTTTCGGATGATGAAGTTGAAAGGCAAATAGAAGCCCAAATTCAGGCGCTCGTGCGTCAATATGGTTCTGAGCGAAGGCTTGAGGAAATTTACGGTATGCCTTTGGGAAGGATAAAACGCGAGATAAGGGAAGATGTTAAGAAGAGATTAATGATAGAAAAACTCAAACAGCAAAAGTTTGGGACGATGACCGTTTCGGGTTATGAAGTTGAGAAATTTTATGAGACGTATAAAGATAGTTTACCTGAGGTTCCGGATATGGTTGAACTTTATCATATTATGATGGTTCCAAAACCTGTCGATTCTGTTGAACGGGCTGTCTATCAAAAGGCTAAGGCGATACTCGATAGCATAAAGGCGAGTGGAAATTTTGAATACTTTGCCAGGGTTTATTCCGAGGATATAGCGACAGCAAAAGATGGCGGAGACCTTGGGTGGGTCAGACGTGGAATGTTTGTAAGAGAATTCGAAGAAGCGGTTTTCAGATTGCAGGAAGGACAAATCTCGGATGTCGTTAGAACTCCTTTCGGATATCATATAATTCAACTCGTTGAAAGAAGAGGTGAGCAAGTTCGTCCAAGGCATATTTTGTTTAAAGTCCCTTTAACAGAAGAAAGCGATAAAATAACAATTGCGAAGCTTGAAGAGATAAGATATAAAATAATGTCAAGGCAAGCAAAGTTTGAAGAGATGGCGAAAAAATTTAGCGAAGATGAAAATACAAGGCTTTCGGGTGGATACCTTGGAATGCTTGAGGTCGATGATCTTGAGCCAGAATTGAGAGAAGTTATCAACTCCCTTAACGAGAGCGAGATTTCACAGCCAATCAAAATGAGATATGGAAACTCTTACGCTTACCATATCGTCTTGTTAAAAAGAAGAATTCCTAGGCACAGGATGAACTTGAAAGATGATTATATGAGAATTTATCAATATGCCTTGTTCGAGAAGCAAAACAAAGAGTATCAGAAGTGGCTTGATGGATTAAGGCAACAAGTATATGTTTATGTTGCTGAAGATTTAAGGTAAATCAACAACATTTAAGGAGATAAACAAGAAATGTCTTTCAACGAACTTTTAGCCATAGTGGTTGGTTTCATAACCATAGTTTGGTTCTTTTGGGATATAAACAGACGAAATGGAAAATTACAACAGCAGGCTTTGGAAATTCAGAAAAGAGCTCTTGAAATACAAAGTGAAGCTCTAAAGATACATAATGAAGCCCTTGTGCTACAAGGTAGGTCACTTGAAATCCTTCAGGACATAGCTCATATACTTGACAATCAAACTAAAATTTTGGCGAAAATTGAAGAAAACACGAGAAAGTAGAGAATTGCAAATGGATAAAAAATTAAATTTTGGAGTCGAAAAATGAAGATGAAAATTTTAGTCTCGACCATCCTTCTACTTACAGCAAGCCTTTTCTCGCAGGGGAGGATCAATTTTATCGAATATGACTTACCAAATGGATTACATGTGATTTTGCATGAGGACCATTCAGCCCCTATCGTTGCAGTTGACATTTGGTATCATGTCGGCTCGAAAAATGAGGACCCAAATAGAACTGGTTTTGCGCATTTATTTGAGCATATGATGTTTCAAGGCTCTGCAAATGTTAAAAAAGCTGAACATATGGCTTATATCCAAAAGGCGGGTGGAACGTTCAACGGTTCAACAAACTGGGACAGGACAAATTATTTCCAAGTTGTCCCATCAAATCAACTTGAACTTGTCCTTTGGCTTGAATCCGATAGGATGATGAGTTTAAATGTGAATCAAGAAAACCTCGATAATCAACGCGAGGTCGTCAAGGAAGAGAGAAGATGGAGGGTTGACAATCGTCCTTATGGAACGCAATGGGAGGAGACATTTAAGAGGCTTTTCAAAGTCCATCCATACCGTTGGCCTGTGATTGGCTATATGGAGCATCTAAACGCTGCAACACTTGATGAGGTGAAAAGATTCTTCGATACCTATTATGTCCCAAACAATGCAGTTCTTGTAATAGCTGGAGATATCGATGTCGAAAAGACGAAGAAACTTGTCGAGAAGTATTTTGGCGACATTCCGCGGGGGAAGTATGAAATTAAAAGGCCAAATGTTGTTGAACCACCGATGACACAGCAAATAAGAGATACGGTTTACGATAACATAAGATTGCCTGCGGTTTTCATCACTTTTAGAATTCCAAAGGATGGGGAAAGGGAATTTTATGCCCTGGACCTTCTTTCCAACATTTTGGGCTCAGGTAGAAGTTCTCGGCTTTATAAAAAACTTGTGTATGAGAAGAGAATTGCGCAAAATGTAAACGTGTATGCGATAGGAATGGAAGATGCCGGTATATTTAAGATAGATGCGTATTGTTCAATTGGACATACACCCGAGGAAGTTGAGAGAGAAATATGGAGCGAGTTGGAAAAACTTTATGAAGAACTCGTTGATGAAAAGGAACTTCAAAAGGTGAAAAACCAAAAGGAGTCAGAGACAATCAGAAGTTATCAAACTGTTTTAAATAAAGCGGATCAACTTGCTTATTATTATGTCATCCACAAGAACACAAATAAGATAAATGAGGAACTTAGCGAAATCCTCTCGATTACGCGCGATGAACTCCGTGAAGCCGCATCGAAATACCTTGTGCCTCAAAATTCGGTGGTCCTTTACTATCTTCCAAAAGAACAAAGAGCGTCAAAATAAATAAGGTGTAACAAATGAGAGTTTTAAAACTAACCTTGGTTATGCTGATGGCGAATGTTTTAATAAACACAGGTGAAATTTTCACGCAGAGCGAGGGAAAAGTTGATTTCGTCGAATTTACACTTGAAAACGGACTTCATGTGATATTGCACGAGGACCATTCTACCCCTATCGTTGCGGTTAACATTTGTTATCATGTTGGTTCGAAAAATGAGAAACCAGATAAAACTGGCTTCGCACATCTTTTTGAACATTTGATGTTCGATGGCTCTAAAAATGTAAAACGTGGAGAATTTGATAAGTATATCACTCAGGCTGGCGGATATGATAATGCTTATACGACCGAGGATAAAACGAACTATTATGAGGTTCTCCCATCAAATTATCTTGAGTTAGCGCTTTGGCTCGAGTCTGATAGGATGCTTGGATTTTCGATTCAGGAGATAAGTTTAAAAACGCAGAGGGAAGTAGTTAAAGAGGAGAGGCGATGGAGGTACGAAAATAGACCTTATGGCTCGGCATGGATAAAGATTGCGGAAAAAAGTTATAAAAAACACCCATACAGATGGCCCGTCATAGGCTATCAAGAGCATCTTGACAATGCAAGCATGAGCGACGTCAAGGAGTTTTATGAGACTTTTTATGTGCCGAATAACGCTGTCCTTGTTATCGCGGGAGATATAGACGTGGAACAAACCAAAAAACTTGTTGAAAAGTATTTTGGTGAAATATCAAAAGGTCCTGATAACATCCCTCGTCCTGAGCCTGATGATGACCCACTTGGTGGAGAAGTCAGGGAAATCATAGAGGATGTTAACGCTCCATTGCCCGCGGTGTTTATGAGTTATAGAATTCCTGAGGAGGGAAATCCAGACTCTTATGCACTTTCTCTTCTTTCGAGCATACTTTCCGTCGGCGAAAGTTCAAGGTTGTATCAAAGGCTTATTTATAAAGATAAAATCGCAAGCGAAGTTGAAACCTACGCTGATGTAAGGGAACATCCAGGCTTGTTTTTAGTATATGCGATTGCAAATCCGGGGTTTAATTCCGATACACTTGAAAAAACGCTTGATGAGGAGATTGAAAAGATAAAAAAATATGGAGTGGATGAGAAAGAGCTTGAGAAGGCGAAGAACAAAATCGAATCTGCCCTTGTTTCATCAAAGCAAACAGTCCAAGGCAAGGCAGACCTCTTGGCTCACTACTATACTTTCTTCAGAAATCCGGGTTTGATAAATACAGATATAGAGCGATATAGAAAAGTGACCACTGAAGATGTGAAGCGAGTTGCGCAGAAGTATTTAGATCAAAGAAACAGAGTTGTTTTGCATTATCTACCAAAAACAAATTAATTTTAGACAAACAAACTTGCGGAGGAAAAAGGTATGTTGAAGAAAATTGGAGCATTATTTATGGTCATCTTTCTTTTAACCTCAGCTTCAAATTCGCAGGAAAAAATCGACAGGACAAAACCGCCAAAGCCAGGTCCCGAAAGCAAAGTTAAATTCCCATCTTATTTCGAAAAAACACTTCCAAATGGTTTTAAAGTTATAGTAATCGAAAATCACGAACAGCCGATAGTTTACATTAGCTTTGTTGTTAAAAGTGGTTCAACTTATGATGAGAATTTGCCTGGGCTCGCAAGCGTGACAGCTGAACTTTTAACGAAAGGCACTAA
>JBEPZK010000047.1:0-14415 GCA_041640855.1 Candidatus Kryptoniota bacterium | reverse complement strand
CAACCTTCTGGTCCGTAGCCAGACGCTCTATCCAGTTGAGCTACGGGCGCAAAACCTATTAAAATATACGAACTAAAAATTTCTATTGCAAGTTTTGGACATATTGCTTCAAAAGACTTATTCGTTCCGTCTCAATAGGCTGCAAAAATTGAAATTTTTAACACTCCAAAAAGCAACTAATGGGGCTTCTCAGTAGGTGAACCCTAACCTTATCAATTTTAAAGAGATAAATACCCTACTTCGAAACAGCGCAGGTAATTTTCTTCAGCAATTCTTTTCAGAATAATTCTCTTCTGTCAAGCACACACATCTAAAAATTTTCAAATCAATCACTAAACGACATATGAAAGTATACCCACGGGCACAAAGTTTACGGTACTAAAAATCGCAAATCTCTAAATTTCTATTCTACAAATCTCCAAACGGTCGTTCCGTCCTTTCTATCTTCGAGAATTATGCCTATATTTTTAAGTTCATTCCTAACCCAATCCGCAAGTTCCCAATTCTTTTCAGCCCTCGCCTTCGCCCTTATTTTCAATAAAAGCTCAATCAACTGTCCCTCGATATCAGAACCAATTCTCTTATCTTCAAATTCATCAGGTATTAAGCCAAGAATCTTTCCCCCAAATTCCCTATAAAAATCATCTATCTCCTTGAGCGAATCCGAAGAATATGTCTCATTCGAATTCAAAATTTGATTTACCTCTCTTGAGAGGTCAAACAAAACTGAAATTGCAATAGGTGTATTGAAATCGTCATCCATCGCCTCGATAAATCTACGCTTGTATTCATCAAGGTTAATTTCATGCTTTTTGCCGGGTTGCGATTTGGAAATTTCATACCGCAATAATTTAACAGTGTTATGAAGTTTCTCAAGCCCCTTGTTTGCAGACTCAAGTGCTTCATCGCTGTAATCGACAGGACTTCTATAATGGCTCGAAAGTATAAAAAATCTTATGACAAGGGGCTGATACTTTTTAAAAGCATCTTTCAAAGTCACGACATTCCCAAGCGATTTGCTCATCTTGACACCATTCACAGTGACCATATTGTTGTGAAGCCAATATTTGACGAACTGTTTCCCTGTTGCAGCCTCGCTTTGCGCAATTTCAGATTCATGGTGTGGAAATTGATTTTCAATTCCACCTCCATGAATGTCAAAGGTCTCACCAAGATATTTCATGCTCATAGCAGAACACTCGATATGCCACCCAGGATATCCAACTCCCCATGGGCTCTTCCACTTCATTATATGCCCAGGTTCAGCTTTTTTCCAAAGAGCGAAATCGAAAGGATTTTTCTTCTCGCTTCTCACCTCAACCCTTGCACCAGCGATTAAATCTTCTATTCTTTTTCCAGAAAGTTTTCCATATTCGGGAAATTTTAAAACATCAAAATAAACCGAACCGTTAACTTCATAAGCATAACCCTTATCGAGCAAAATTTCAATAAGTTCAATTTGCTCGGGTATATGTCCCGTCGCCCGAGGTGATATATCGGGTCTTAAATTTCCAAGCCTGTCCATATCCTCAAAATAACTTCGCATATAAATTTCCACAAGTTCCATTGGCTCAAGCCTTTCCTTACGAGCTTGGGCTATGATCTTATCCTCACCTTGGTCTGCGTTGTCAGTTAAATGTCCAACATCAGTTATATTTTGAACATACCTAACTTTGTAGCCAAGATACCTTAAATATCTAACTATAACATCAAAAGAGACATAACTTTTCGCGTGCCCAAGATGCGAATGTGCATACACAGTTGGCCCGCAAACATACATTCTAACAAAACCTTCAATTTCAGGTTTGAATTCCTCCTTTCTCTTCGTTAAAGAATTGTAGACTTTTAAAGGCATTTTGCTTTCAAATTTATTTTCAAATTTATTTCTTTAACCCCATTAATTCCCTCGCACTTTCAATTGACGCCTGAGTTATCTCCTCGCCACTCATGAGTTTTGCTATTTCCCTAACTCTCTCCTCCAGTTCAAGTTCTCTTATCATCGTAACCGCTCTGCCGTCTTTTATAACTTTCTCAGCGATGAAATGCGTATCCGCTAAACTTGCAATTTGTGGTAGATGTGTGATGGCAATTATCTGGTGATATTTTGAAAGATTTTTTAAACTCTGCCCAACCTTTTGCGCAATCCTTCCGCTTATCCCTGTGTCAATCTCATCAAACACAAGCAACGGCAAGCGTTCAGATTTAGCGAGAACACTTTTTAGCGCAAGCATTATCCTCGACACCTCACCACCAGATGCAACCTTTACAAGCGGTTTCGGGTCTTCCCCGATGTTTGTAGATATGTAAAATTCAACAAAGTCAATCCCGCGATTCGTCACCTCGTAACATTCATTCCCAAGCCTTACATAACACCTCCCATCTTTTTTCGGTCTATTTTCAATTTTAACCTCGAACTGAGCATTCTCAATCCCAAGCTCGCTCAAAACCCCAACGATCGCAAAACTAACTGTCTCAGCAATCTCACGTCGCTTCGATGACAACCTCTCAGCAATTTCAGAACAAACCTTTATTTGCTCTTCTATCTTCTGCTCTAACTTTGCGATTTCCCCCTCAAAATTTTCAGCCAACTCAAACTCACGCTTTATCCTGTCCCTATACTCGATGACGCTTTCAATGGTCCCGCCATACTTTTTCTTAAGCCTGTTCAATGCATGTAACCTCTCTCGTATAAATTCAAGTCTTTCTGGGTTAAACTCAATTTTTGAATTATAACTTTGAATGAAGCTTGTTATTTCATCTACTATCGCCTGCGCCGACCTTGCTTCTTCTACATAAGATTGGAACCTTTTATCTATCGTGGATAAATCCTCAAGCTGATTTCTCACAACGACAAGAAGGTCATGAATTGACTTTTCAGAACCGTAAAGCAAAGAATAAAGTTGTGAGGTAACTTCATACAATTTCTCTGCATTCTCAAGAAGTTTTAGCTCGCTTTCAAGTTCTTCAACTTCACCAATTTGTGGATTTATGCTTTCTATCTCTTTCAATTGAAACATGTAAAGTTCTTTTTTCTCCTTCAATAACTGTTCCTTTTGCTTCAACTCATCAAGTTGACGATATAAATTTTCAAGTTTATGTATCTCTCTTCTAAATTCTTCAACCATTCCGATCAATCCACCGAAATCATCGAGAAGCTCAATATGCGTTTCAACTCTTAACAATGATTGATGCTCGTGCTGACCGTGCAAGTCTACAAGATGATTTCCAATTTCCTTCATAACAGCAAGAGATATAGGCGTGTCATTTGCGAAACATCTACTTTGTCCCTTTGCTGAGACCTCACGTCTTAAAATCAGTTCATCGGAAAACTCTATGCCGTTATCCTCAAGGATTTTTTTAATTTTTTTGTTTCCGCTCACATAAAAAACCCCTTCGACAACAGTTTTATTGGCTCCTTTTCTGACAACCTCACTACTTGCTCTCTCACCTAGGATTAAGCTAAGGGCATCGATTAAAATCGATTTACCCGCGCCAGTTTCACCTGTAATTATGTTTAAACCGCTCTTAAACTCAACCTGAATTTCCTCAATCAAAGCATAATTTTTGACATATAAGCTGCGAAGCATTTTCGATGGGGCTATGTTTTCGCTTCAAATTTAATTTAAAAAATTTCATCATCATTTTAAATTCGCGACAAATTCAACTATTCTATCAGCAATTTTTTCCACAACCTCATCCGGGACGCCATCAATAGCCTTCGATTTTAATCTCATATCTGGAATTTCATTCACATAATCAACAGCGACAAATTTTTTCTCCCCATTTTTAATTGTCAAAGCAACCTCGCTCGAGAAGAAATCAAGCTTGCAAACTTGATGGATCTTCTTCAAAACAATTTCACTTTCGTTGAGATTGTATTTTCCCAATTCCTCGTTTTTCACTATATCATAAATCTTTGCTTCGTTATCCCACCAACATAACAAGACCTCACCAAAGGCATAAAAACCTCTAAACCATGCTTTTCTCTCATCGATATAAATCGGATGGATTATTTCCTGAACGAGATATTTATCGTATGGAAATTCTTTTCTCGCCTCGATTATATCCCAAATTGAATGCCCAATTTTGACACCTAAACCTCCTCCTGTTTCCGTAGACGGTTTAACGACAAATGGAACTCCGACTTTTTCTAAAATTTTCTCGTCAATTTCAAACGATGGAACCTCATCAAAAGGTGGAATGATAACGGTATGTGGAAGTTCAACCCCAGCGTTTAAAAGCTCAAGATGCATCGTCGCCTTATCCGATGCACGCACCATATCGAAATATCTATTTATAATCCTCACCCCGGTTCTCTCAAGCAAAAAATTGAGTTCAAGAAAATCCTCGTCAACATCGGATGCCCTATCGAAATAAGCCAAAAACTTTATTTCCCCATTCTTAACACCGAGATAAACATCGCTTAAATTCCCGGGGGTTATGTAACAAAAGGAAAAATTCCTCTCCGCACATTTTTTGCCTATCAAACTTACGAAATCAAAATCATATTCCCATTCCCAAGCGATGCCAAGGTCATAAAACAAGGTCATCTTATGTTAAAAAATTTTGATGAATCACTATTTCTTTTTTTTCTTCGGCAAGCCTTTTTGAATGATTTCAAGCAACTTGTCCCTGTACTTTTTCGCTGTTCTCTTACCTCTGATTATCTGGGAGACATACGACTCCGTAACTCCAAGTGCCTCAGCTATTTCCTTCTGCTTGATGCCTTTTTTCAAGAGCATCACCTTGATATCTGTCGGCGTTAACTTCTTCATTTCAACCTCCTACATTGAGTTTATACACCTTCACAAAATATATTAACAAATTCTGCGTTAAATGTCAAATGATAAATTCTATGCAGATAAAATTTTGTCAAGCATAATTTTAGCTCTCCCATCCCAAAACATCTCATCTTTTATAGCCTTCCTTTGACCTTCTGCGAAATTTTTATCCCCAGAAAGTTCCACTGCGATGTCAAGAAACCTCAGGAAATTTTCTTTTTCATCCGCGATGAAAACATTTTTCCTGAGTTCATCTGCAATGCTTATGTTTGTCGAGACAACGGGCTTCCCAAGATAAAGATATTCGTAAACTTTGATCGGGTCGTTTGAAAGCGTAAATTCATCAATTCGATGTGGAATTATGCAAACATCAAACGACGCGATATAACATGGAACCAAATCATAATGCTTATCCCCAAGAAAGTGAACGTTCCCAAGTTTTTTCAACTTTTTCATCTGTTTCCCAACGTTGCCGTATTTCCCACCGATAAATATGAATTGAAAAGATTTTCTCTCTCGCGCAAGATATTCGACAAGTTCGAAGTCTATTCGCTTTGATATGACCCCAATATAACCTATCCGTGGTCTTTTAACCTTGGCGATATCGTCTGGGACACTGCCGGGCTTTAAATCTTTGCTTACGCCGTTCGGCAAAACATGCAATTTTCCCAATGAATTCGGATAATTTTCAAGCAAAAATTTTTTCAGGTTATCATTCACACAGAAAATCAAATCAGCGTTTGAACAAATCCACTCGAAAGATCTACATATATATCCCTTTAAATAGCTAAACTCCGGATGAAAACAAAAATTATCCATCAAATCAAAAATTATCTTTTTTGCTCCAATAGAGCCAACGAAATTATTTGCAAATGGGTTAAACGACAAAACGTAAAAATCACTAAAACCGGCGATTTTCAGTGAATCCCCAAATTTATTAATAAACTCATCGCTTCCATAAACTCTATCAAACCAAAGATGTTTTAACCGAACTTGACTTAAGCCCGGATTTAAAAATTCAAAGATAAAAACTTTCTCACCGATTTTTTTCAAATTTTTCGAAAGCCTTTCACCTTGCTTAACATCAAATTTAAATAACTGAAAAAGAGTGGAAATCGAACGCGGTCTTTCAACTATGATAACTTTCCCCACCCTTTCGTCTTTTATGAGCTCGGAAATTAGATGCTGGTCCCTTGTCCTGAAGCCAAACCTCTCGGCTTTTAGAAAATCGTTGTATGGAATCAGCACCAAATCAACTTTATTCATCTTTTGAAAAAATCAATTTGTAAACCAGTACGCTTTTTTCAGAAAGACAGTAAAGAAAATGGTTTCGATAAGCTATGTCGAAAATAATCTCATCAAGTGAAATTTCTCCGATCAAGCGACCATCATAATCAAAAATGAAAACACTATTTCCATCTGCAACATAAATCAGCGAATCCGCGAACAATCCCGTCGCTTTTTTAAGATATCCATTCCCAAACTCCTTTAAAAAATTCCCGTAATAATCAAAAATCAAAACTTTGTCTTCATCGACCACAGCGATTAAGTTTTGGGGCGATATAGAAATTTGATTCGGATTTATAAGTCTTCCGCGCCCTGTTTCTATTCCACCAAAGGATTTTTCAAACTTGTTGAATTTGTTAATTTTTACGCATCTTAAATTTTCCCCGTCAACTATAAAAAGTTCGCCGAATTTTGAAACAACAACGCTTTTTGGAAACCCAAAGATTACTTCTCCACCCGATTCACCTTTAAAAGTGGCGATGAAATTTAAATTCTTATCAAATCTCTGAATTCTATGGTTATTATAATCAGCGACATAAACCAAAATTCCGCTTCCAGCATCGACATCGTATGGTTGATCAAACTCGAGTTCACCCCAACCATATCCTTTGACCTCAGATAGCAATTTCCCATCCGCACTAAATTTTTTAACTGAATTATTCCCCGTGTCAGCAACATAAATTTCACCAGTTGGGCTTATCGAGATACCGCGCGGATGGTTTAAATCCCCAAATCTAAAAAGAAATTCCTTTTTAACCTGACTTTGTGCATCAAACTGCGATATCAAAGCAAGTAAAATCAGAATCACAAGCATTCTAAAATTTGTAATGAAATTTTATTCCCGAAGGCAGAAGTTGTATCGACAAATTTTCTCCGACGTCAAAATTGTAAAGATGAGCATCGACATAAGCATCGATGATATTTGCCAAATAAAGCACGGAAAGATAAATTGCAAACAAATCTCTCTGGTCTCTGTAAAAATCCCTCAACCTTTTATATCTATAATCGCCGCCGGAGACTTTGACGCTTTCGATGAAGAGTTCCTGATAATACTTGTAGTTTTTATCGTTTTGTCTATATTCGTAAATGAAATAGCCTGCAAGTCCATAAATTATCGGAATCTTCCAATATGAATTGTTATAAAATTGGCCGAGCCCCGGGAGAACAGCGCTTAACAACATCGCCTTTGTTGGAGATTTAGACTTTGTGATGTTTACATTTTTAAGCGTGTCAGCTTGGGAAAACGCGAACGTTTTTATAAGGAAAAGAAGTATTAAAATTTTGAACTTCATTTTGCCTGTTTCTTCACCGCTATTAAATCGATTTCTATTTTAACATCTCTCGGTAAACGCGAAACCTCAACCGTTGTCCTTGCCGGTGGAAAGTTTTTAAAATACTCCGAATAAACTTCATTCATTTGCGTAAACTCTCCCAAATCCTTCATATAAATTGTCACTTTAACCACATCGTCCAATGTCGCTCCTGCTTCTTCGAGAACTGCTTTTAAGTTTTCGAGGACTTGACGCGTCTGTTCTTTTATATCTCCTTGCACAATTTGATTTGTTTTCGGGTCGATTGGGATTTGGCCGGATGTGAAGATAAAATCACCAAACATTATGGCTTGGCTATAAGGTCCGATTGGCTTTGGGGCTTTTTCAGTATAGATAACCTTTTTTTCCATTTTTCCTCCAGATGTTGTTAGAAAAATCAAAAAAATGAGCGAAATTAAAGTTATACTTAAAAACTTCATAATTTTCATTTTGAATGTTTTGCGATAACTTCAAAGAGTTCAAGCAATCTTTCAAACTCGTCATCTGAATAAAATTCAATTACAATTTCCCCCCTTCCATTTCCAGTTTGTCGAACTTTAACTTGCGTTCCGAAAATTCTCTTCAATTTCGATTCTATATCTCTAAGCCCAGCTGATGATGAACTCTTTTTCTTATGCGATTTTTCTTTTTCGTCCTCACCTTTGGCTAAATCCCTCACAATTTTCTCAACCTTTCTAACCGACCATCCTTGCTTTACAATTTTATTCCAAATTTCAATTTGAAGTTTTCGACTCGGTATGTTTATAAGTGCGCGCGCATGCCCCATCGTTATCTCGCCTCGTTTCAAACTTTCCTGAATCTGCTCCGGGAGCTTAAGTAACCTTATAAAATTTGCCACTGTCGTCCTATCTTTGCCTATCTTTTTAGCTATCTCTTCTTGAGTATAACCTAACTCTTCGATTAACCTTTGATATGCCTTTGCTATTTCAATTGGGTTTAATTTTTCCCTCTGGATATTTTCTATAAGCGCAAGTTCAAGCAGTTCTTTCTCCGATTCAACTTCAATTATATAAGCAGGGATATGTGTAAGCCCAGCCTCAGTGGAAGCCCTGACCCTTCTTTCACCACTTATTAACTCATACATTCCCCCGGGCAATCTTCTAACAGTGATAGGTTGAATTATGCCTTTTTCAATGATTGACTGTTTTAATTCCTCAAGCGATGTCCTATCGAAACTTTCGCGCGGTTGATATGGATTTGGTTTTATCTTCGATATTTCAATTTTTGCAATTATTCCAACTGATCGACCGTCATCGAAATGTAAATCTTTTGAATCAATGCTTATCTCCTTTGTGGCAACTCTTGGAATTAAAGCATCAAGTCCTCTTCCCAATCTTTGCTTGCTCATATCTGCCTCATCGTTTCTTGTCTTCGAATCTTCAGTTTATCGCTTTCTTCATTTCTTTTTATTATTTCCTCAGCAACCATCGCATAAGCTACAGCTCCAGGTGATTTAGCATCATAGAGCAAAATCGGCTTTCCATGGCTTGGTGCTTCGCTTAACCTTATATTTCTTGGAATTTTTGCTTCGAAAACTTTTTCACCAAAATATTTTTTAACTTCCTCAGCAACTTCATTTGATAACCTTAACCTTGAATCATACATAGTCAGAAGAACGCCTTCTATATCAAGTTTTTTATTTAAACGGTCTTTTACAATTTTAATCGTGTTAAGAAGCTGTCCAAGCCCCTCAAGAGGTAAATATTCACATTGAACTGGGATTAAAACAGAATCTGCAGCTGTAAGAGCGTTTAAAGTTAAAAGCCCAAGCGACGGTGGACAATCAATTAAAATGTAATCATATTTATTCCTCAATCTATCAATCGCCCTATCTAAAATTCTTTCCCTACCATGAAATTCTATCAACTCATATTCGCTCCCGACAAGTTCGATCTTCGACGGAATTAATTCAAGGAGCTTTAAATAAGGATCGGTAAAACTTACGATTGCATCCTCAGCCCTGATTTTACCAAGCAAAACTTCATAAATTGTCTTATCATATTCAGGTTCAACTCCAAGCGAACTTGTGGCATTTGATTGAGGATCAATGTCAATTAAAAGAGTCAATTTTTCGAACGTGGCTAGATAGGCAGCAACATTAACAGCGGTTGTTGTTTTTCCAACTCCACCTTTTTGATTTGCAATGGCTATAACCTTTCCCATTTTTCAAAGTGAAACTTTTACTTTTTCATCATTAACTCGCTTTAATCTAATAAATTAACATCAAACTTTCAACTTTTAAATCGCATCCTCGCCTGTTTCTTCAGTTCGCACCCTTATAACTTCTTCAATCGGATATATAAAAATTTTCCCATCACCAACTTGACCTGTTTTAGCAGACTTTATAATTGCATTTACAATTTTATCTACCATATTATCTGGGGCAACGATTTCGATTTTAATTTTCGGCAAAAAATCGATCTTATATTCAGCTCCACGATAAAGCTCAGTATGCCCCTTTTGTCTGCCGTAACCCTTAACTTCAGTTATGGTCATACCTCTGACGCCAATTTCAGTTAAAGCCTCTCGAACTTCATCAAGTTTGAACGGTCTGATAATCGCTTCTATTTTCTTCATATCTCAACCAATTTATCTTCTAAAGACACTTATTATCGCTGCAATTCCACCGGCTGCAAGTCCGATATCACGCAAAATTGCAAGAATATCCTTTATAACATCGATTGAACCACCCGGGACGACGACGGTATCACCCGGTAAAAGAAGCGGGCTTGGCTCACCATCTTCAATTATTTTTTCAACATTAATTTTAATCACTTTTTCAACGATAGTCGAATCTTCCCTTACATTTCGAATGATTTTAACGTCTTTCAATTTCGCCTCTTTTAACGGTCCCCCACCATAAGAGATTAACTGCACGAGGTCGGTTGAACTCGGAACTTCATATCTTCCAGGATTTCGAACGAAGCCCCATAAGTTTACGGTGATTGTCAACTCGCCCGTTTTCCCAACGAAATAATAAGCGCTTGAACCTCCACCGGTTACAATTTTCGTCCCTTCGAAAATTTGCGCAAATGACATAGACGCAAAAAGCAACGAAAGCAAAATTAACTTCTTCAACATATCTTAATTCACCTCCGATTTTTTATTTGACATAAAACACTCCCCAATTTGATTTTGACCCTGCGTTTTGACCAAATTGAACTCTATCAACTCGCCATTTATACTGTCGACCCGAAACAAGATTTCTCCTTGTTGTCGAATCAACATTAAACTTGACAGAATAATCAGAAAAACTTCTATAACTATAAATCCATATCAAGCTATCCGTTTGAGCATCTTTAACTCTTATGACGAAGTCACCTCCACCATTTGGGTCGTCCCATTTGAAAAACAAAGTGTCAGCACTAACTTGTGAATTATTCCCAGGCGAAATCAATCTTGGTTTAAGATATAATTCAAACGCGATTGTATCAGATGCTTGACCCTCAACATTATCGCGGTTATATGCTTTGACAAAATAAAAATATCTTTTTCTAAATTCAATAGCGGTATCGATAAAAAATGTATCTGCAATCCCAACTTGTTGTCTTATGTCGCGATAGAATTCAAATTCAATTTTATCTGCTTTCATCTCACCCCGATAAATCTTATATCCTGTTGAATTCTCAACCCTTCCCCATAAAATTTTAATTCCATCTACCTCAGGGATAGCGCCGCTTCCAACATCGACCTCAGAAAGTGGGTCTGGAACAGGATAAATTTTAACTTTGTCCGGCGCCGGCAAACTTTCGCGATTCGGACTGCAAGATGAAAGAAAAATCAAAAACAATGAAAATATGTACAATTTTCGCATCATTTATTTCTAAAAATTTTATCGATTACTAAAGAACCGCTTAATCTGTGAACTGAACCAAGTTCATGCGAAAGAAAAGCATAATCAACAATTAGAAAATCAATCTTAATTCCCGCGCCCATCGTGAAATTCTCCATGTTTTTACCAAATCTGACGAACAACAAATCTTTATATCCGTATTCAATCCCATACATTTTGTCTGTAAGATAAGAATTTTGGCTACCATATGCAACTGTTAATTTACCTGCCAAAAAGCTAATTGGCAAAGTATACGCTATCCCAAACATAATCGTCGATGCGACGATATGTTCTCTTCTCGTGCTCCATGAAATTCTCGTCTTGCCAACATCTTTTAAGGCAAGAGAAATCGAAACATCACCCATCCTTTCTTTTTGCAAAAAATCGTCCATGCTGAACCTAAACATAACCCCTGCATCAAACCCAAATCCAGTTGCTTTTTCGCTACCTATCCTTTGATTTATCAACTTAAAGTTGATACCGATCGGCAGAGAAACGGGGACTTTATACCTCGACCAACCGAAATTTATATTAAATTTAAACTCTTTTGAAAAAGAGAAATAAAAAGCATCCTCGGTGTCGCTGAAAAAACTCTCCCCGGCATAACCTTTCACAAATTTTTCTCTCTCTATTGGGGTTTCGATTTTTGTAAAGTCTGGTGTAAACGGGATGTTATCGATGCTTAACCTGACCCAATTTACCGCAAGACCAAGACCTTGGATATTTTGGATATAGCCGAGATGAAAAAACGAAGCAAGTGGGTCTGTGATTCCACCGAATTGTGATGAATACATAAAAGATAAAACCCTACCTCCGGAAATTGCAACGCCGGCAGGATTATAATAAAAAGACGAGCCATCGTTTGCAAGCGCAATAAACGCACCGCCCATACCAAGAGACCTCGCTCCAACGGGAATCCTCAAAAATTCACTAGCATATTTCGAATTATCTGAATAGGCAAGCGAAAAAATCAATAAAGCTAAAATTATTTTTCTCATCCCGCGCCCCAATTATCTTATCCTTGCGATTTTTCCGGTGTAATTTTGAACTTTTCCTTGATGCTTAATTGAAAATTTATAAAAATAAACGCCATTTGCAACCTCGTTCCCATCCCTATCAGTTCCATCCCACCATATCTCGTGATAACCAATTGAAGTCGGTATCCCAGTTCCACCAATTTGAAATCCATAAACTTCGCTTGGCGCAGCGGAAGGAAATTTAAAACTCTGTATCAATCTACCTGAAACCGTGTAAATTTTAAACTCAACTTCTTCAACTGGTGAACCAAGAATTTCATATGCGAAAAATGTTTTATCGGAAAATGGGTTTGGAAAATTCCCAAAAATTTTCACTTCGAAATTCGATTGAACTCTAAAATTAATTTTAACTTCATCCGAAAAATTTCCATTCACATCTCTTGCGGAAAAACTCGCCCAATGTTCACCATCCGTCAACTTCGGATTTATCTTAACGAACAAACTCTTCGGATTTACAATTGTATCTGGAATCGTTATCTCCGAATAACTCACATCTCTGCCGTCGATTTTGAACCTCAAAGATTCTCTTGAAACATCAACCCCTTCATCATCTTCGATCAAAATTCCAAAAACAGGATTCGCTGGCACCGTTGCGCCATCACTAAAACTTTGTCCCTCAACCGTGACTTTAACAACTGGTCCTTTGCTGTCGGTTGAATAACCAACCGCATAAAATCCAGATTCATCGAGTTTCCCATAAAACCAGTCCCCGTTGACACTCCCATTTTTCATCCTAAAAATTCTGAGCTTTTCATCGTAAAAATAAAGTTTTATCCGAGATTTGTTCTGACTCAAATTTTGATCTGAAAAATCAAGTTTGATGAAAATTTCGACTTCGGCGTTATTATTCAAAGCATCATACTTGATAAGGAAAATTCTTGTATCGCCATACGGTCGCAGTGGATTAAAATTATTCGATGGCATCGAAAATTGTAAAGAGGCCGGATATTCAAAACCAATGACTGAAGTCAACTGCGATGTCCGCTTTAAAGATACATTGCTTGAGATAGATAATGAATCGGAATTAAACTTGACAAAGTTATAAATGAGCTCGTTATAAGCGGAATTATTGAAGTAATCTAAATCATCTCCGGAACTTGAATCGCTTTCCACAACAACCCAGATTCTTTTCAAACCAAGAGTTAAATTTTTAAACAATGGGATTTCAACATTTGCCTTCGAATTTGCCCCAACGGAAAATTTTGTTTCTCCAACGAGGTAATTTTCATCTATTGAATTAACATAAACTTTCATCTTAAAATTATTCGCATCGACATCGCTTAAATTGTAAACCGTCGCAATAACCTTAACCGACGAATCAGCGATAAATTTAATGTTTTGGCTTTTGTAAGACGTGGTCTGAACCTCATTTAATCCCGGCGGAATTAGAGATATGTCAGGTAAACCACCGATCTTTATCTCTTTCAAACTTCCAGAAAACCTCGAACCTTTTGAATAGGCTATCATTTGAATGGAGTATTTTATGCCAGCGTCAACCCCAATCCCACTCGTTGAATAGAAATTTCCACCCAAATAGTTACATTGAAAGGTATCAACTCGAATTAATTGGTCAAACCTTCCGAATTTGCTTTTGTATTTGTAGACAACTGCTTTAACTGAATCCGGTGAACTATTTTCAATTTCAACTCTTCCTGTAAAAGTCAAATTATCCCCAGGCTTCGGATTTTCCGGGCTAATTGAATAATCGCCAATAAACGTCCCACCCGTTTTGAAAATGCTAAATCCCGCTTCAGACATTTGTCCATCCCTAACGAAGACCTTGACAAGCCCAGAGGTTACCGGCGGATTGACAACAAAATTTGCTTTGCCTTGTTGAACAGTTGCTGTGAATTCATATTTTAATATATGCTCATTATCGGTAATTGAAACTATGGCATTTCCAGATTGAATTTGCGATTGAATTTGAACTTTCAGCGAATCTCCAGTGGATAAAATTGTTTTTTCGTTTCGAACAATTGTATTAGCATTTGGGGCAAAAAGCTTTATCGCAGGGTCACCGATATAGTTATATTGATAGACCATCGTTTTAGCCTGCGGCCAGAGGAAATAGTTTAAATAATATCTCGCCTTGCCAAGTGTTATTATTTCACCTATAGTTCTATTCGAATCGAAAAGATATGGAAATA
>JBEPZK010000046.1:0-15055 GCA_041640855.1 Candidatus Kryptoniota bacterium | reverse complement strand
AGATGTCTCGATTGTCATTTTGGGATTGAGAATTTAAACAGCGAGTATAATTCAAAAAGATTTCCGCATGGGGCGCATCTTTTCAAGTTAAATTGCGTTGATTGCCACTCTGGAGGTGAACCGCGTTTGGGTTCACATGGCAAAATTTTAGATTTCGTTAATGATTGCAATAGATGTCATCACAAAGACTCGGCCGGAAAAGAGCCAAAATGTGAAAGTTGCCATATGAATCAGAAGAATTTTTATGTTGGAAAATTTTTGACAGATTCGGAAGATTTTATGTCGATGGCTGGGGTTTCGTGCGTTGATTGTCATTTGATGCAAGGCAATATGCCTGTTAGACCAACTGCTGACGTTTGCGCAAATTGTCACGACCAGAATTATGTTGATGACTTTGTGGAAAAGCAAAAGAATTTGAAAGATTTAATTACAAGATGGAACGATTTAATGCCAATGATTATGCAGACTTTAAAATCAAATGCGGATAAAAATGATATAGTTGAATTTGAAAGCATCAGAAAAACTGTTGACGATTTTATTGAGGAAGGTTCATTCGGGGCTCACAATCTTCAGTTCATCGATGAGTTAAGCCAAAAACTTGAAAAATTTATGAGGAAATTTAATCTCGCAAGAAAACAAAACTGATGGAGATGAATGGAAAGATCAAAAGCGAAAAAGGTAATTTTAAAAGTTAGTATCGGAATCGTTGCATTTTTATTCGTTCTTGCTTTCTCGGCTGAATTTACATCGCGACCCTCATTCTGTCCCACTTGCCATTATATGGAGCCGTTTTATGAAAGTTGGAAGACATCCACTCATAAAGATGTAACCTGCGTTAAATGTCATTTTCCACCAGGCATTGCCGGGACCGTTAGAGGAAAGCTTGAGGGACTTGTCCAAGTCGTGAACTATTTTGCTCGTTCTTATACAAAAAGAAGACCTTGGGCTGAGATATCTGACGAATCATGTCTTCAAAGCGGTTGCCATGAGACGAGGTTGTTGAAGGGGAAAGTTGTATATAAAGGCGTAGTTTTCGACCACACCCCACATTTAGAGGAAATGAGGAGAGGGAAGAGATTAAGATGTACAAGTTGTCATTCACAGATAGTTCAAGGTGAGCATATCACTGTAACTGAGACGACATGTTTTTTGTGTCATTTTAAACGAGATGGCGATGTTGAATTTGCGGTTTATAAAAAATTATCAAATTGCCAAACGTGTCATCATTGGGAGTTTCTTCCAAAGGAAGAGATTAGCAAATATAGATTTGACCATACGGAAGTAGTAAATAGAAAAATCGAGTGCACGCGTTGTCATGTGAATACGGTCATCGGAGATGGATTTGTGCCAAAGGAAAACTGTTATGCCTGCCATTTCGACCCACCTCGTTTAAGTCAGTATGAGAATACAACGCTTCTGCACAAGGTTCATATCACTGAGCATAAAATTGAATGCATTCAATGTCATTTGACGATTCAGCATAGGATAAAAAAGGTAAATCCTGAGGAGGAGCTTGAATGCGCTGCTTGCCATGTGGACCAGCATAAGATGCAAGTTTTGTTGTTTACAGGGAAAGAAATAAACGGTTTAGAAGGACATCCGAATCCGATGTTTGAAGCGGGTTTAAGTTGTGCAAGTTGCCATGTCTTCCACCAAGAGTTAATTGGGGAGGCAAAGGTAAAAGTTGCTAAACCGCAATCATGCGAAGTTTGTCATGGCAAGGGTTATGCGAAACTTCTAAAATTGTGGGAGGAAAGTTCGGCTAAGAAAATCGCTCAATTGAAACAAGCAATACAAGATGTCAATTCTTTGGTGGATGATAAAGAAGCTAAAAAATATATCGAAAAAGCGAAACATATTGTCAAAATCGTCGACGCAAGCAAGGCGATTCATAACATAACTTATTCTGAGCAGATAATTTCAAAGGGATATGACTATTTATCTCAAGCAATTAAAATCGCAAATGTGAAATATGACCTTCCTAAATTCATTGCATCCTCTCGCGTTCCGAGCGAATGTGCTAATTGTCATATTGGAATTGAGAGCATCTCGAAGCCTATTTATGGAACGGTTTTCTCACATGCGAAACATATCCAAGAGAATTCTATAAAATGTAGCGCGTGCCATTCGAACGCGGTGAGACATGGGATGCTGATTCTTACCAAGGATGACTGCAATTCATGTCATCATCAAAAGAAAACTGCGCAAGATTGTAAAGCCTGTCATAAGATGTCAAATGAAATTTACGCCGGAACATATCTTGGGAAGTCAATTCCTGATATTATGAGCCAAGCTGGGGTTGAATGCGTTGATTGTCATATATCGAATGGAAAGGTTGTGAAGCCTGATGAAAAAATTTGTTTGAATTGTCATGAATCCGGATATGATAAGATGGCGGTTGAATGGAAAAGCGATGTGAATAAACTAATTGTTGAGGTTAGAAGATTAATTTCAAGTTACGATGGGAAGGATAAGGACGAGATTTCAAAGATTGTGTCCGAAATTGAAAAATGGGGTGCATCAGGTTTGCACAATTATAACTTGATAGTTGATGTCCTGAGTGATTTTAAAAAGAGATTAAGCCAATCAACGGTCGGAGAATGAAGTGAGATTTTTGGTGAGAGCCCCTTGAAAGTTT
Source organism: Candidatus Kryptoniota bacterium (assembly GCA_041640855.1). Lineage (GTDB taxonomy): Bacteria > Bacteroidota > Ignavibacteria > Kryptoniales > Kryptoniaceae > Kryptonium. The sequence continues at coordinate 12,417 of JBEPZK010000046.1, read as the reverse complement.
AATTTGTTTTTTGTTAAATTAAAGCGTAACAAATAAAACAAAATAAGGGAACGAAAAATGAAACGAACTTTGCTCATTCTTCTTCTTGTGCCTGTGGTCTTGGGTTACCTGGTTTCTCAAGAAGCACCGAAACACAAATATGTTGGGGTAGCAGTTTGCGCGCCTTGCCACAAGGGTGAGAAGAAAGGAAAGATGTTTGAGATTTGGCAATCAAGTAAACATGCAAAGGCGTATGAAACTTTGAAAACAGAGGAGGCTAAAAAAGTCGCCCAAGCAAAGGGGATTAAGGTCCCACCGCATGAAGCTCCAGAATGTTTAAAATGCCATGTCACAGGTTATGGGGCTCCAAAAGAGGCATTTCTTGAAAGGTTCAAAATTGAAGATGGTGTTCAATGCGAAGCTTGCCATGGACCTGGTTCAGACTACAAGACTTTGAAGATAATGCAGAATAGGGAAGAGGCTATAAAGAATGGACTTGTCCTTGTACTTGTTAAGGACGGTAGCGCTGAAAAACTTTGCAAGACATGTCACAATCAACAAAGCCCCACGTTCAAGGGATTTAACTTCGAGAAAGCATGGGCTGAAATAGCCCATCCGTTGCCAAAAGCGGAGTAAGTTAAACTTAAGGCACAGCTCCCGAATATGGGGTTGTGCCTTTTTTTCATTTTTAAAGATAAAAGGGACAGAAGATGAAGGCGGACTTAAAAGGTTCAAGGAGAGATTTTTTAAAATACATTCTTGGGTTTGGGTTTGTTGGTTGGCTTCTCTCCGTGCTTTACCCCATTGTTCGTTATATTATCCCGCCAAAATTGCCAGAGGCAAAAGTATCAAGTGTAAAACTTGGCAAGGTTGACGATTTTAAGCCAAACACGGGAACGATTTTTAAATTTGGAAATAAACCCGGGATTTTGATACGCCTCGAAACGGGGGAATTTAGGGCTTTTTCCGCAATTTGTACGCATCTTGATTGCACTGTGCAATATCGTGATGATATGAAGGCAATTTGGTGCGCATGTCATAATGGGAAATATGACCTTAATGGGAGGAACATCTCGGGACCACCACCGAGACCCCTTGAACCATTTCGCGTCGTTATAAAAGGTGACGAAATATATGTAGCAAAGGAGGGTTAAAATATGGCTAACTTTGGTAAAAAGGTTTTTGATTGGTTTGATGAAAGATATCAAATTCGCAACTTCATTGAGTTTATGTCACATAAATCAGTTCCTCAACATAGGCATTCAATTTGGTATTATTTTGGTGGTGTGAGCTTATTCCTTTTTATCATTCAGGTCGTCACAGGGATTTTGCTTTTACTGTATTATCGTGTTGGAGAAGATAGTTCCTATGAGAGCGTCCAATTCATAGTTTCGAAGGTAAAATTTGGTTGGCTTATTCGTTCGATTCATAGCTGGTCTGCGAATTTGATGATACTTGCCGTTTTTATTCACATGTTCAGCGTTTATTTCACGAAGGCATATCGTAAGCCGAGGGAATTAACTTGGGTGACAGGGTTTATACTTTTGCTGCTTGCTCTCACATTTGGTTTTAGTGGATATCTTTTGCCGTGGAATGAACTCGCTTTCTTTGCGACAAAAGTTGGAACTGAAATCATCGGGTCAATTCCTGTAGTGGGAAAGGAACTTTTGAGAATTGTTCGTGGTGGAGAAGATGTAACTGGAGCTACATTGGCAAGATTCTTCGGTTTACATGTTGCAATATTGCCGGGAATTTTTATAATAATTTTATTCTTTCATCTTTTGTTCGTTCAAATTCAAGGTATGAGCGAACCTCCGGAGTGGGAAAAACTGCCCCCTGAGAAAAGAAAATACATTCCGTTCTTCCCGAATTTCTTGCTTCGCGACCTTTTGCTTTGGCTTATAGTTCTTAACATACTTGCTATACTTGCTGTTTTCTTTCCTTGGGAACTTGGGAAGAAGGCTGATCCGTTTGCACCCGCTCCCGCTGGGATTAAACCAGAGTGGTATTTTCTTTTTATGTATCAAACTTTGAAGTTTCTGCCACCAAAAGTTTTGTTTATTGAGGGAGAATTTTTTGGTGTGCTTGTTTTCACAATTGCTGGGATACTTTGGCTTCTTGTTCCATTTTGGGATGTAAAAACGGAAAAAGGTTATAGAAATAGGCTGATAAATTACATCGGTCTTTTCGTTTTAATTTATATGATTACGATGACGATACTTGGTTACGTGTTAAGTTAAAAACAAAGGAAAAGGAAAAATTAAGATGATAAGATTTTTTGTTCTGATTTTTGTCTTTATCTCGTTTGCTTTTTCTCAGACAAAAGATGGCTGTTATAATTGCCATAAAGAAATGGTTGGTGATAAGCCGACGGAGCTTTATCCGGGGGATGTCCATTTTAAACTTGGCATTTCTTGCGCTGATTGTCATGGCGGAGATAGGACAAGCGACGATATGGAAATTGCAATGAGCAAGGAAAAAGGATTTATCGGGGTTCCAAAGGGTGATAGAATTATCTCTGTTTGTTTAAGATGTCATTCCGATGAGGCAACGATGAGAAAGTTTAACTCAAAAATTGATGTCAAACAATTCGGTCTTTTTAGGGCAAGCGTACACGGTAGGAGTGAAATCGCAACTTGTGTGACTTGTCACGGAGTTCATAACATTAAAAAGGCTTCGAACCCAAAGTCCCCGGTTTATCCGACAAATGAAGTCAAACTATGCTCCGGATGTCATAGCGATGCAAATTATATGAAGCGATTTAACCCGGCTCTTCCAACGGATCAATTTGAAAAGTATAAGACAAGCGTCCATGGTCAAAGGATTTTAAAGGGGGATACAAAAGTTGCTACTTGTTCTGATTGTCACTCCGCTCATGATATTTTCCCATCAAACGATCCTCGTTCTACTGTTTTTGCGAGCAATTTGCCTTCAACTTGCGCAAGATGCCACAGCAACCCAGATTATATGCGTGGTTACAGAATCCCAACCGATCAATATGAAAAATATGTGAAAAGCGTTCATGGAAGGGCGTTGCTTGAAAAGGGAGACCTATCAGCTCCGGCATGTAACGATTGTCACGGAAATCACGGCGCGGTTCCACCTGGAGTAAAATCGATTTCTCATGTCTGTGGTATTTGCCATGCTTTGAACGCAGAGATGTTCTCAAGAAGCCCGCATGCAGATGTTTTTGAAAAAAACAAAATCCCACAATGCGAAGTATGCCATGGGAATCATTTAATTGTAAAGCCAAGCGATGAAATGCTTGGGACCGGGATAAAATCAACTTGCGTGAAATGCCATAAAGAAGGAGACAGGGGTTTTGAAGTCGCAAGACAAATGAAGGATATAATTGATACTTTGGTTTCAAGGATAAATTACGCTAAGAGAGTTCTTGACGAAGCAGAGTTTAAAGGAATGGATGTATCGGACGCAAGATATGAGATGAATAATGTTCCACAAATTCTGATAAAGGCAAGGACTATAACTCATACCGCAAATCTTGATGAATTCAAACAGGAGATTAACCCTGGTTATGAGATTATCGATATGGTCATTAGGGCTGGAACAGACGCGATTAATGAATACTACTTCAGACGGTGGGGACTTGGTGTTTCAACCTTATTTATAACCATCCTCATAATTGCACTTTACTTGAAGATCAAACAAATAGAAAGAAGAAAATGAAAAAGTTAATTATCTTCATCATCGCTCCCGCAATTTTGTTGGCTCAAAATTTAAATCTTCGCCTTACAACAACAGCCTATATGTGGCAAAGATATGAGACACCGGAAATTTCAACAAATCATCTGAGAGCATATCAACTTGCGCAATTGACATTAAGTAGAGGGAATGTCTCTTTATATGCTTTTATGAACCTTTCAAACGATTTTCGTGAGAGACAATCCGGTGATCCAAGATTCAGATTTTACAATTTTTATATCAACTGGCGGAACCTTTTTAATCGATTCAATCTCAAATTTGGAAGATTTGCTGTTTACTCAGGTGTTGGGGTTGGAACAATTGATGGTGCATATGTTAACGCTAAAATTTTTAAATTTTTAAGCGCGAATGTTTACGGTGGATTTTTAATGCCCGGGGATCAAAAATTCGCTCTTAACGATGACCCGAAGAATAATTTTATGTTTGGGGCTCAGGTGAAATTTTCAAGAAATGAATTTAGTGGTTCTTTGAGCTATTTCAACCAACATCGAAAACCTAAACCATATTCCGCTTTGAGAGCGGACAGTTTGGGCGACGTCTATGTTCAAGAGATTAATCTTACAGCATCTCAATATCAAATTCTAAGTGGTGATTTAAGATATGAGACTTCAATTTTCGAAGTTTACTCGCGGGTTGATTATGACATAAATAAGGTCAAGTTTTCAAGAGGTGAAATTTCCGGCGCGGTTAGTTTGATGAATAAGTTTAAACTAAGCGCGGGCTATGACTATCGTGACCCAAGAATACCTGTGAATTCAGTTTTTTCTGTCTTTAATTACGGCGTTACAAAAGAGTTTGAAGTCGGGATTCATTATACTATCACGCCGATGTTAAGAGCTTATGTTGGCTTTTCAAATGTTAAATATGTCGACGACAAGTCGCGCAGAATCGTTCTCGGATTTGATGTGGGGTATGCATCGGTAAATCTCGCAAGGAGGTTGGGTTATGCAGGTGAGCTGGATGGGATTTCAGCGCAGGCTTATTATCCGATGTTCGATAATCGATTTATACCAAGTTTGGGATTAAATTACGCATCTTACAAGTTGTCCGAGGAATCGAGCAAACATAAGGATATTGCTTTTTCGCTTGGTGGGACATTCAAACCGAATAACGCTTTGTCTTTTGATGTTCAAGCGCAGTATCTTCAAAACAAGGTTTACAAATCGGATTTTCGAGTATTTTTCAGATTCAACTACTGGTTCTTCACTAACCTTGGGCTTATAAAATGAAAATTAACATGGTTTGAGCAAATGAAGCCGAGATTAAAAATTTTCGCGTTTTACTTTTTTGCACTTCTTATAATACCGTTCGCTTTTATTTTAACCGCATTTTCCGATTCGGAAACATCAGAGAAAGAAAATTTCTATGGTGATAATGTCAAGCAATGGATGAACATTAAATTTTCACACAAATTCCATACTGAAAATGTTGGTGCTGAATGTAAAGATTGCCACGTTGGAGCTCTGACAAGCGAAAACTCTTCCGATTTTTTGCTTCCCAAAATGGCAACTTGTTATGATTGCCATGATGAACAAGCAACTCCTTGTGAATTTTGCCATCTTGACCCGAATAATATGGTTCCCTATGAAGCGCCGATTAGAAAAATCAATTTCTCGCATAAGTTTCACGTAGAAAATCAAAAATTGCAGTGTTTGCAATGTCATGAGGGAGCGGATAAGGTAGATTATGCGACGCCAGAGCATTTGCCGAGCATGGAGAGTTGTTTCACTTGTCATAATAATCGCACTGCAACGAATGAATGCGAAGTTTGCCATAAAGAAACGTTCTCTCTTCTTCCGTCAAGTCATAAGGTTGTGGATTTTATGAGAGAGCATAAAAAATTTGTTCGCGCTAGTGGTGCTGAAAATAATTGCGTTGTTTGCCATGACGATAATTTCTGTCAACAATGTCATGATGGTGTGAGCCTTGCAAAGGTTTCTCCCTTCACACCTCAGGCTTCTGGAAAGACCCAACTTGTTCTGCAGAGGGTTCACGATTTAAACTATCGATATACTCATGGAATTGAAGCAAAGGGAAAGGACGCAGATTGTTATGTCTGCCATGACCGTCAAACTTTCTGTGCTGGTTGCCATGCTCCGGGTGGGGATATAAGGTCATCTCAACTTAAACCCGAGTGGCATTCTGGAAATGATTTTGTAACGATAGGTGTTGGCTCAGGAGGCGGAAGACATGCGAAATTGGCGAAAAGAGATATCGAAATGTGTATGAGCTGTCACGATGTCGAAGGAGCGGACCCAACATGTGTGATTTGCCATGTCGATAGAAACCCGGGTCGCGGGAATGACCCTAAAACTCATCCCAAAAATTATATGAAGGATGTCGATGGGGATTGGCATAGAACCGATGCATCGGTTTGCTTCGCATGCCATGTGAATACGCGAAAAGCCGGGCTTGGTTTTTGCGGATATTGCCATGGAGCAAAATAAAAATAAAAATTAAAAAGAAGCGCAAAAATGAAAACAAAAGTTTTCGTTGCATTCGCACTTATCTTGTTAGTTTTTTCATCGTGTAGCAAACTAAAAGAAGAAATTGTTGCGCCTACAGAAAAAGTTAAGTTAACATACAAAGACGATATAAAAAGAATTCTTGATGAAAGTTGCGTAAGTTGTCATAATCCTAATTCAAGCGATTTTGATCTATCGACCTATTTTGGAATAGTTCAAAGTGGGGTTGCTGTCCCTGGTGATGTGAATAGCAAAATTATTAAAGTCACTCAACCTGGTGGGAGTATGAGGAATTACCTTGGTGTTGATATGGATGTTAAAGCTGAAAAAATTAAAAAATGGGTCGTTGAGGATAGCCTAGCACTTGGAGATATAAGAATTCACCCAAGCGATTGGGTTTTGGTTACAAGCGAGAATTCACATGGCAAGTTCATCAGGAAAACCGGTTGGAATCTCGACCAGTGTAAACAATGTCACGGAAGCAGCTATCGAGGTGGTATAAGCAAATCCTCATGTTATACTTGCCATAATGCTCCCGCTGGACCTGAAGCTTGCAATACCTGCCATGGAAATCTTGTTAATCCCGCGCCGCCGAGAGACTTGAATAACAATTTTTCAACATCTGCGAAGGGCGTTGGAGCTCATCAAGCGCATGTGGTTGCAGGGAAGATATCGCTTGGATTTGATTGTAATGAATGTCATATAAAACCAGATGCCCTCAGGTCACCAGGACATTTAGATAATACGCCAGGGGCTGAGGTTGTTTTTTCGGATAGTTCTCTTGCGAGGAATTCTACTCCAATCACTATTGAAGAGTATGTCATCCCGAACCCAAGATATGAAAATTTAACTTGTTCAAACACATATTGCCACGGCTATTTTAGAAACGGGAATTTAAATAATGCTCCAAAATGGAATATTGTGGATGGAAGTCAATCAGCCTGTGGCACATGTCATGGACTTCCACCGGGTGGGACTCATCCGCAAGTTTCAGCAACATCTTGTGCTTTATATTGTCATAACGATGTGGTTGAACTTTCGGATGGGAAATTGGTAATCAAAGATAAATCAAAACATGTGAATGGAAAGTTAAGTCTTTACGGCTCTGAAGTTGAATTTAAATATCAAGAAATTGAAAAGTTGAAAAAATCATTTGATTAAAATCATTTTTCTCGTCTGTGTAAATTCTTTGTCTTTATCCGCAAGAGATTTCGCATATATAGTGCAGAAGTAAATACCTGAGGCAACGTTTGAGCCTGAGTCATCAGTTCCATCCCAGGTTATAGTGTATGCATTTGGGTCGAGGATTCCATTTACAAGTTCACGTACTTTTTGACCAAGCATATTCCAAATTATTATCTTTACGCTTGAGTACTCAGGTATATCGAATTTTATCTGTGTGGTCAAGTTAAATGGGTTTGGAAAGTTTTGATAAAGAGCGTAATCTTTTGGTATCTCCGCGATATTTGCTCTTTTTATATCAAACGTTGGGACGTAGGAGAGATTTTCAACACTTATTTTAATTCTTGGTTTCGCAGATTCGAGTTGTTCGACGGTAGCGAAAGGAAGGATAATAGTCAGTATGCTTTGTTTGTTTCCAATTTTTATAGTTTTGCCAACATCAGAATATAGTAAAATAACGATGTCTTGATATTGATTTTTCTTCCATGCGAGTTTAAAACGGGCTATATTTGGGGAAGTTAAAATGTTGAATTTGTTTGATTCAATTCCTGAAAATGATTCCGCTTTTAAAGCAATTTGAACCCCTTTGACCTCAACAGAGTTCGTCAGCGTTACTCTAACTTTACTATCTTTATCGCCGGGCTCAAATACGTCGAAATCAAGATGCAAATTTAAATCGGTTGACTTTTTAAATTTATCAAAATTACTTATATCAACGTTTGTGTCTTTGTTTGAAATTTTAAATGCGGGCTTCCCTACAAGATTTGAAATCGCATAACTTGGCCACATTGCATCTGTCACAGCGTCTTGCAACGTCGCGAGGTCCATAAGGTCAAGCGTGTTATCTGGGTTTCCTCCAGAACCATAAACATCAGCAGCTGTCTTATCGCCTCCTGTATTATTAGCGGGGTCGAAGTTTCTGTTTCCAGTTTGCTGGTCTTGCACCGTCACCGCTGAATAATTCCCAATTATTACATCTGCAAGTCCAGTTATATCCGCTATGTCAACATCTTGGTCCCAGTTTATATCGCCATATTTTCTGCTATCTGTGTAGCCTGTTGGGGTAAATGTTGGAGGTTGCTCTATAAATAATGAAAAGGAATGCACATTTAGATTTATGATTCCATTTCCAGCTGGCATTGTAGTTAACGTTAATAAAGAAGCGTCTCTAATTACCGCATCTGAAATTGTATTGTTCGTCAAAGTTATCGCATTGTTATAATCCCCATCTGAGTTTGGGGAATTGAAATGAACCCTAGCGACGATATAAGCCCCGGGGCTATTTCCAGCGTCTTTTAAAATCACGCTCGGTGAATTTCCGTAAATTAAAACTCTAAATCCTCCATTTATACTTGTCTTATTTATCATGAAAGCGGTAGACACAGCATCTGAAAGTGTAATATCAGTGATTGTTAAAACGGAACTTGTGACATCAAAACTAAAACTCCACACGCCGTGAGTTTTGCCCACGTTTCCATCGTTCCATTCAAGTTTTATATATGCAATATTTCCGGTTGAGTTCGTTTCGACATATATATCGCTTGTTGCGAATCCAACTTTCAATTCCGCAGAGATAAAATCAAATAAAGTTCCACCAATTCCGAATTCTGAAAATCCGGAAATCCCGGTTCTTCGGACAATTACCTCAGTCGGTGTTCCACCTCCAGGTTGATGGGTTCCAGCAAGCGTCCATAGATTTCCTGTTTGCCTTTTTAAAACCCTTAATCTCGATGGGTCGGATGTCCCGCTAAAACCGTATGCTGTTATTTCGATGTCGTATACACCACCGCTTAATCCACCACTTGGTAAGATAACCCAGTAGCCACCGGACCAAGCGCTGACAATTTGCGTTCCATTATCATTTAACGGTAAGCCGTCTGTTCCCGGAGGATTTGGGACAAAATAAACACCCAACATCCCAGGTGAGGAGGGCGCAGTTGTAAATGTAATTTTAACACCGCGATAGTATTCAACATTTCCTGAGGTAATTGCTATCGGGAAAACGAAATCACCTGTGCCTGAAACATAACGAATTAACTTGCCCGTGCCATTTTGAACTATCGAGTTTACATCTGAAAAAGTTCCAATTGAACCAAGAATAGTCAAATCGTTTGAGCCGAGATAAATTTTCCCGGAGATAAGCGATAGAATGCCAGAGACTGCGATTGGGCTATTGAGTGTAATTGAACCGCCACCCGATTTTGTCAGATTATAAAAATTAACACTTCCGGATATCGTTTGAAATCCACCGATGAATTCAACAGTTGAATTGTCCTGGCAGGTCATCGTGCCGGAGTTTGTAAGGTCTGAGAAAAGTTCGAGTTTTGAATTTGATTCAAGTTTAACAGTTACACCAGATGCGATATTTAAACTACCTGCTTTAACCACAACATTAGATGCAAAGGTTACATAAGTTCCAGAGGAAACTATAACATCTTGTGAAAAAGATAAGTTTACGAACGCTAAAAGTATCGAGATGAAAAACTTCTTCATTCCCGAGAAAACAATTTATTTAACGAAATTGAACAGTGATAAGACCAAACTGTGGGTCTGCAACGCCATTGCCACCACTTCCAACAATTCGCAAATAAACATCGCCTTTTGCTCCAGAAGCGATATTTACCCACGGAGAGACTTGCAATCCAACTGTACTTATATTTACTGAGGGACCAGACGTTCCATCAAGATAGAACCAATTAGTTAGATCAGTGCTATATTGAACTGCAATTGTTGCGGTAGCTGTTGCTGTACCACCTGCCCTGACAACAGTCAATCTTGCTTGGTTTACATTTGATAAATCAATCCGCGTTCTGAACCTCTCTGGTAAACCACCGAATTCAGTAACAGCGGCAGGTTGATTTGTCCAAGTATATGTAGCACCTTGGGCAAGGAAAGTTATAACGAAAGGATTTGGTCCCCACGCTACTCCTGAAGATGTCCATGTGAGAACTTGTCCTGGTACACCACCGCCGGAGATTTTAAGGAAACCATCCGAATTTGATATCACAACATCTACGGGTCCACCAGTGCCAAGACCAGCCACCTTTAATCCCCCGTTTACATCAAGAATTACAGAAGGATCAGGTGTTGTCGTTCCAATTCCAACATTCGTTCCATTGTTATAAATTAAACTACTTGCCACCCAATTTGTTCCATCATGTCTTAGTGTTTGCCCTGTTGTTCCAGCAGGAAGTGTACCTTCTCCCGCTATGCTTAATCTAACCCAAGATGTGCCGTTGTAGAAATAAAATCCTGGATTGTTATCGGTCTGATAAATAAGCAGACCTGGCGCTGGGGATAAGATTGAATTTCGCTCTGTTTCGGTCATCCTTGGTATTAAAACACCTTTTTTCGTCGGGCCCGTAACTTTGACGTCGAGAATTGCAGAAGGGTCAGGGGTTGCATTTGGGTCATCGGTTATTAAAAAACCAGCGCCAGTGGATGTGGGAGAAGGTTTTGATTTGTTTGCGAGTTCTTTTTGTTCTGGCTTTGTCTGTTTTTTCTCTTGTGCCCCTAAATTTGGGAAGTTCTGAAATACCAGTGCGATAAGAAAAAGCAAAGGCAAAACAAACATCGATTTGTATAAGCCATCGATTTTCTTCATGATGACATTGTTTTTTATTTTAAATCCTCCATTTGCAAGATATAATCCTTGAAGTTAATATAGAAAAAATTTAGTGTAAAAATCAACGATGCGATTTCTCATCCGAAATAGTCTGTTCAATTTATGCGTAGTCCGAGTGTAGGTAAATGTGCAGGAGTTTATTCTTAAAATTGAGAGTGGAGGAGGATGACACAATTCATTTTTATCAAACGTTGCTGTTTTGCGAGCGTAATGCATTATTTGCAGCATTTTATGTGGTTTTCCTGGACCTGATTTGATTTGTATAATTTCGCGCCCTATTAACATATCGTCCCTCTGAGGTTTGTTAAAACAAACGAGCACGATCAGCTCATACAGCCGACAATTTCAATTATACCTGTAACTTACACTTTTTATAATCTGTCGCTCCGCATTTGAATATTCGTCAAAACTCACCACAATGCCTGCGCTACTTTTAAAAAATTTAGAAGCTTTTTGTTTAATAAATGCAATTGATTTTTAAAACCATTTTCTTAAATTTGAATCGGAGTTTTTTAAATTAAATTGGAACCGCGATGCTAAATCTGGTTTTAATCATCGCCCTGAGTTATATTATCGGCTCGATACCAACGAGCATAATTGTAGGAAGACTTGTCAAGGGAATTGACATCAGAAATTATGGAAGCGGGAATCCCGGAGGAACGAATGTAATAAGAGTTATCGGACTTGGTTGGGGAATTTTTGTTATTCTATTCGATGCTTTTAAAGGATTTTTTGCTACTTCTTTCATTGCGAAATGGCTTTATCAAGGTAATTTGGTCGAGACTTTGAATTTTACAAGCGTTCAAATTCTGGCTGGTTGCTTTGCTGTCATTGGACATATCTGGACGGTATTTGCTGGTTTCAGGGGTGGAAAAGGAGTCAGCACTTCCGCTGGGATGTTGCTTGGCATCGCACCGTTCGATCTATTGATTGCTTTTGTGCTTTTTCTTGTAATTGTTGCTTTGACAAGATATGTTTCGCTTGGTTCGATTGTTTCCGCAATTTCTTTTCCATTTATAATTATTTTAACCGAGAAATTTTTGAAATTTCAACATCGCGATTTTTATACACTTTTAATTTTTGGAAGTGTGATAGCTATTTTGATAGTTTATAGGCATAAAAGCAACATCAAACGTCTTCTCGCTGGAAATGAAAACAAGCTAAGTTTTGGAAAGAAAATATGAATATTAGCGTAATAGGTTCGGGCAGTTGGGGAACGACGCTTGCAATTTTGCTTTGTGATAATGGGCATAATGTTAGATTATGGTTCAGACGAAAAGATTTGCTTGAAGAAATCAAGAAGACGCGCGAAAATTATCGCTATCTTCCGGGGGTTAAAATTCCAGATAAAATTTTGCTGACTTCGGATTTAAATGAAGCGTTGCACGATGCGGAAGTCATAGTTCTTGCGGTTCCTACGCAATACTTAAGAGGTGTGATTTC
>JBEPZK010000045.1:0-15821 GCA_041640855.1 Candidatus Kryptoniota bacterium | reverse complement strand
ATTTTTTCAAAATTATATTTTTAACTGGCTCTTTCTCGCCAGCCCACATCATCAATTCGATATTTTCCCAATTTGGGAAAACCGCAAATCTTTTAAAATTTATCTTTCCAGCGGTCCAAACAAATTCGGAATTATACCAGCGTTGAAGTTTTATTATTTCATCCCATTCATCGTCTGTCAAAAAGTTTTTCTTATCATCCTCTATCCAGTATTTTATCCGCCTTGCCATAATTTCCCTTCTCCAATTGTTTTAAAAAATTCTCAATATACTTACCAAACAAATCAAACTCAAGGTTTACCTTATCCCCGACTTTCCTAAACTTAAAATTAGTGTTATCAAATGTGTATGGAATTATCGAAACTTTAAATATATCCCTGTCAAGTCCGGCAACAGTCAAACTTATCCCATCAACAGCAATTGCCCCCATTGGAATCAGATATTTTCTAAATTCATTTGGAAATTTTATCTCAAAAATCCAGCTATTTTCAAGTTTTTTTATTCTTTTAATTACGCCAGTTGTATCAACATGACCTTGGACGATATGCCCACCGAGACGTTCTCCAAGCTTAAGTGCAAGCTCAAGGTTAACGGGGTCGCCGACTTTTAATTCGCCGAGATTTGTCTTTTTCATAGTTTCCTCAACCGCCTCAACTTTAAAAGAATCTTTACCTTTTTCAAAAATAGTCAAACATACACCGTTAACCGAAACGCTATCTCCAATTTCCATTTCGTTCAATAATTTTTTCGAGGATATCGTAAAAATTCTCGCCTTTCCTCTCTGAACGATGGATTTAACTTTTCCAACTTCTTCGATTATTCCTGTGAACATTTTCAAGGTGTAAATTTTGGATATTTTAACCGCGATCTAAATAGAATAAAGTCGAATTATAAATTTATTCCCTTTTTGAAATTCTGATGGCTCAACAATAACCGAACCACCATTTAATTCCACAGCCCTTTGAAAAATTTTCATCGCAAGAAGGTCGTAATCAGGTTTATACTCGTAATTTGAAAGAAGATATGGGCTAAACAGAAGTTTTGTTATTTCATCCGGCATTTTTTTCACTTCATCGCGAACCGTCACAAAAACAAATTTTTCGCTCCCGCTGGACTTCAAAGATTGATTTATGTAAATTTTCCCCCTCGATCCCATCGCCTCAGCCATCGTTTCAAACAAAACTTCAAAACCAATTTTGAGCCAGTTTTGATCACCTTTGACATAAGCGCCATCAATTGAGTTAATTTCAAACCCAATATTGTTAAATTTTTCCTTTATTTCCGCAGACACACTTTTTATAAGCAAGTTAATATCAAAGATGGAAACTTCCATCCCACTTAGCCCAGCTGATATATCGCTTAACTTCACAAAATACTCGCCTAATGTAAACCATTTATTAATCTTTCGATAGTTATCCAAAAGAATCTCCTTGAGTTCACTTCCCACACCTTCCTCAGCTATCAACAGTTCGATCACTCCCTTTACAGAAGTAAATACTTTTTTCAACTCGTTAATAAAGAACCTCTCTGTCATCAGCTCAATTTTCTTCGATTCAAGTTCCAAAGCCCTCATCCTCAACACTGACCTAACACGAGCGATAAGGTCTGTTGGTTTAAATGGTTTATAAAGATATTCGGTTGCCCCAAGGTTAAACCCGCGTTCAAGGTTTTCTTCATCAACATACTGACCTGTCAAAATTATCACTGGAATGTCTTTTGTAGCGGGATTTTGCTTTAATTTAAAAAGGGCGGTAAATCCATCCATAACTGGCATACTTATATCCAATAGGATTAAATCGGGTTTTTTCTCCTGCGCTAACATGAATCCAATCAAACCGTTTTCTGCAGTTATAACATCATATCCCTCGTTTTCAAGTATAGATTTAAGTGCATCCCTTAATTCTTTTTCATCATCGACGATAAGAATTAACATTTCGAAAAATCTATTTTGTTTGTGCTATTTCAGACCGTTCTACTTTCGACTCAGCGCTTTCCTCCCCAATGATTAATCTTTCCTCAAACTCTTTAACTTCCATTAAAAGTTTTTCAATCCTTTTACACCCTTGCTCAATTGCTCTTATATCTTTCAGAGTCTCGTTATCATAGGGGAATCTTCTCTCTATTCTTGCCGAGGCGCTCATAATTATAGCTAAAGGGTTATAGATTAAATCCCGCAGCGAAAAAGTGAAATCCTTCAGAGCCTTTAACTTCTCAAGTTGAGTTTCATATTGTTTGATTTGTTCAAGGCGTAATTTTTCCTCCTTATGTCGCTGCTCCTGCAAGTTCACAAGTTTCACAAACAGATATGAAAGTCCCCAAATCCATAATAGAGAATCAAAATGTGTGAATATGTCCGAAATTGATACGATTCCCTCCTTTACCTTTTTGAACAGATCCAGCGTAGTGAAAAGATAATAAAGATAAATTATCAAAGCGGAGAAAAGAGCAGGGTGCTTAAGTACAAAATTATCGACAAATTCACGCCAAAGTCTCTTAATCATATCAAACCCTTTATTTTATTTTTTGCTTTAAAATTGCGTCCATCGAATTTTTAACTATGTTCAATAAAATTTGTGAAAAATCGCTGTAAATTCTAAATATAGCCAGCCGTCTTTGTTTAAATATAAATCCATAATATGTCAATTTCAACCCCTGAATTAATTCAACCTCAATTTGCTTTACAAAGAACCGAAGCGATAACTAAATTTAAAAACTTCCTAATTTTTTAACAAGCCCATAAAATAAAAACTTAACAGCAACGAATATACAACCGTTGTCCACTCCAACTAAATTCAAAATTTTGCATTTCAAAAGAGATGATTTTAAATTTTCTTAAAAACAACTCGCTACAGAGGAATGTCCTTTGAATTTTTCATCACGAAAAGATATATAAAATCAACTCGAATAACGGGTTTCATCTCGCTTATAACCTTAATTTCAATCATCGGGATAATGCTTGGAACATCCGCGTTGATAATTGCACTTTCAATTTCAAATGGATTCGAAAGAGAATTAAAAGAAAAAGTAATCGGTTTTACATCGCATATACAAGTTTCAAAGTTTGACGTTAGATACACAGAAAAAAACGACTGGGAAAGTTTCGAAAAGATAAAAATGGTCTCAAACGTTAAAGCGGTTTCACCTTTTGCAGGAAGAGAAGCGATGATAAGATCAAGTTATGGAATTGAGGGCGTTTATCTAAAGGGAATTTTACCAGAATATGATTTTTCAATAATTAAAAGAACTATCATTGAAGGCAAATACGACTTTGATGAAAGCGATGGATTACCCAAAATTATAATCGGTAAAAAACTTGCAAATAAGCTTGGTGTTGAACTTGGCGATAAAGTTGTGATTTTGGCAATCAACCCAGACAATCCATACTTTTCAGCGCCAAAGATTGAACAGTTCAAGATCTCCGGAATTTACGAGACTGGAATGGCTGAATACGACGATATATTTGTCTATGTGCTACTTAAACACGCTCAATATCTCCTTGACATTGGGAATAAGGTCAGCGGTTTTGACGTGATGGTAAAAAATGTCGATTTTATCGACGAAACTGCACTTCTAATCCAAGACAAACTCGGGTATCCATATTACACAAGGACGATGTATCAAATGTATAGAAATCTCTTCGCATGGCTTGAGCTACAAAAGAAACCTGTCCCAATCGTTTTAGGGCTTATCATCATCGTCGCAGTTTTCAATATAATTGGAACGCTTTTGATGATGGTTCTAGAAAAAACTAAGGAAATTGGAATTTTAAAATCTATGGGGGCTAACTCAAAAAGCATAATGAAAATTTTCATCTTCCAGGGCATATTCATCGGAATCGTTGGAACAGCGCTCGGAAATCTACTCGCTTATATTTTATGTAGGATTCAACTTGACTATAAACCTCTTTCTCTTCCCGAGGACATTTACTTTATGAACTCTGTTCCAATCTTGCTTGAAGCAAGCAATTTCATCATCGTATCGATAGCAACACTTGTTTTGACCTTTATTGCCACATTAATTCCGTCTGCGATAGCATCGCGAGTTCAACCAGTTGAAGCAATAAGATTTGCTTGACACTTTGGATTTTGAGGATTAACTTTAACAAAAAAGCGAAATCAGGTGAGGCGAGTTTTTAAAATAATTTGGGGATACGGAATTTTAAGGGTTTCGTTTTTGATAACGATTGCTCTCCTTTTGAGCTCTTTTTTAGTTTACATTTTTGAAAGTTCAAAAAATGAGCAGTTTAAATCTATCTTTGATGGACTATGGTGGGCTATCGTGACGATGACGACGGTTGGGTATGGGGATAAAGTTCCAGCAACGACATTGGGAAAAGCGGTTGCTTTTATGCTTATGTTTACAGGCGTAGTTCTTATATCAATTTTCACCGCAACAGTTTCTTCAATTTTCGTAACAAAGAGGATAAAAGAAATGGAAGGATTAGAAAAAGTTGACATATCCGAGCATACAATAATTTGTGGATGGAACAAAGACGCAGAAAGGATGCTCAAAGCTCTAAATCAACTTGCAAAAAAGAAAAAGATAGAAATTGTTCTTGTCAACAGTTTGCAACTTGAAAAAATTAGAACACTATTGGAAACATACAAAAACATCGAGATAAAATTTGTTTACGGCGATTTCACTCAGGAATCGGTGCTTGAAAGGGCAAATGTAAAAGAAGCTAAGGAGGTCGTAATTCTACCTGATGAAACAACGCTTGCAACCGCATCGGATGAGAAAACATTAATCGCAACTCTTAATATAAAATCAATTAATCCAAAAGTTAAAGTTTATGCATACATTATTGATAGAAACAACGCAAGCAATTTAAAAAAAGCCGGTGCAGATGAAGTGATAATATCTAACGATTATATTCCGACCATACTTGCCGGACAAATTCTTTCACCAGGCTTAATTCAGGTCTTATCCGCACTTTTTAATGAAGATTCACCCGTAAAGATATTTCGCGTAAAAATACCACCAAAATTCATCGGCAAAACTTATCTCGAGCTTTTCAACTACTTCAAAACTGAAGAGAATTACCTTTTGATAGGCTTTATCTCCGAAGAAGAGTTCATGACGCTTGAAAGCATATTGTCGCACGACTATACAGAGATCGACGCATTTATCGAAAGAAAACTTAAAGAGGCTGGTTTAAATTTAAAATCACAATATGTAAAATTGAATCTTAACCCACCCCTTAATTACATCATCGGTCCGAAGGAACACGCAATTGTCATTGGAAACATAAAAGAATAAAGAATGAAAATTTCATACGAAATTTTGCAAAAAATACCGATTTTTAAAGGTCTGAACGAAGAACAGCTCGAAAAATTATCTAAGATAATTAAGTTAAGGGAATTTGACGCAGATGAAGTTGTGATAAAAGAAGGTGAGACCGGGGATGAAATTTTTATCTTGCTTGACGGTGAAGTTGAGGTTTCGAAATCTTTGGTTATGAAATTGCCTGGCTATGAAATTGGACAGTTGGAAAAGTCGCTCACAAAATTATCCTCTGAAAATTTTCCATTTTTTGGTGAGATAGCTTTACTTGATGAGAAAGCAGAGAGAACAGCAACGGTCACAACGCTAAAACCTTGCAAATTTGCGGTTATAAGCAAAGATAGTTTTTTGAGTTTGGCTGAGCAAGAAAAGGAAATTGGATATGTGTTATTTAAAAATATCGCTCAAGTTCTCGCGATGCGACTTAAAAAGGCTAACAACGATATCTTAAAATTAACAACTGCATTAAGTTTGGTTTTGAGTAGGTAAAAAATCTTGATATTTTCGCCCAAATTGGCGATATTTTAAATAAAAACTAAAAAATCAAGGACCTGGGATGCAGAAAAACGGCTTGCAGAAAGCGTATAATCCACAGGAAGTTGAAGATAAGTGGTATGAATATTGGATGAAGAACGGCTACTTCTACGCAAATGTTAACCCCACGAAAAAACCTTATACAATTGTAATGCCACCTCCAAATATTACCGGAATGCTGAC
Source organism: Candidatus Kryptoniota bacterium (assembly GCA_041640855.1). Taxonomy (GTDB): domain Bacteria; phylum Bacteroidota; class Ignavibacteria; order Kryptoniales; family Kryptoniaceae; genus Kryptonium. The sequence goes on along the minus strand of JBEPZK010000045.1, from coordinate 9,823 downwards.
ATTGGGTCATGTTTTAAATAATACAATTCAAGATATCTACATTCGTTGGAAAAGGATGCAGGGTTACGAAGCATGCTGGATTCCTGGAACCGACCACGCCGGGATAGCGACCCAAAATGTTGTTGAAAAAGTTCTAGCAAAAGAAGGCTTACGAAGAGAAGACCTCGGGAGAGAAAAGTTTCTTGAAAGAGTTTGGCAATGGAAAGAAGAATATGGGAACACAATCATAAAACAATTGAAAAAACTTGGCGTTTCGTGCGATTGGAAAAGAGAAAAATTCACTATGGATGAGGACTTATCAAACGCTGTCAAAGAAGTTTTCATCCGATTATATGAAAAAGGCTTAATTTACAGAGGCAAATATATAGTAAATTGGTGTCCAAGATGCCATACCGCACTTGCAGATGATGAGGTTGAATATAAAGAGCAAACCGGAAAACTTTGGTATATAAAATATCCGATAGAAAATTCAAATGAATTTATAACTGTTGCTACAACTCGACCTGAAACGATGCTTGGGGACACCGCTGTTGCGGTTAATCCAAAGGACGAAAGATATAAACACTTGGTCGGCAAATTTGCTATCCTTCCGCTTGTCGGTCGAAAGCTTCCAATAATCGCGGATGAAACCGTTGACATTGAATTTGGAACTGGAGCTGTAAAAGTCACTCCAGCGCATGACCCGAACGACTATCTTATAGCACTTAAACATAACCTCGAGTTTGTCCTCGCAATGGATACACATGCAAAAATGAACGAAAATGTCCCTGAAAAATATCGCGGGCTTGATAGATACGAGGCAAGAAAAGAAGTGGTAAAAGACCTTGAAAAACAAGGCTATCTTCTCAAAGTTGAAGATTACACGCACTCAGTTGGAAGATGCTATCGGTGTGATACAGTGATCGAGCCATATCTTTCTGACCAATGGTTTGTTAAAATGAAACCACTCGCGGAGAAAGCGCTTCAAGTCGTTTTAGATGGAAAGATAAAATTTTATCCCGAGAAATGGGTTAAAGTCTATGAACATTGGATGAGAAATGTCCGCGATTGGTGCATATCAAGACAGATATGGTGGGGTCATCGGATTCCGGTTTACTATTGTGATGATTGTGGGGAGATCATGGTCGAGCGTGAAGCACCAAAATCATGCAAAAAATGCGGTAGCTCAAAAATAAGACAAGATGAAGATGTCCTCGACACGTGGTTCAGCTCATGGCTTTGGCCGTTTTCAACTTTGGGCTGGCCTAAAGATAATGAAGATTTAAGATACTTTTATCCGACGGATTTACTTGTTACTGGCCCTGATATAATATTTTTCTGGGTTGCAAGGATGATAATGGCTGGACTTGAGTTTATGGGCGAGATTCCGTTTAAAGAGGTTTACTTCACAAGCATAATTCGAGATGAATTTGGAAGGAAGATGTCAAAATCGCTTGGAAATTCCCCCGATCCGTTGGATGTGATTCAAGAATACGGTGCTGACGCATTGAGATTCACAATTGTTTATCTTGCACCGCTTGGTCAGGATATCTTGTTCTCGACAAAGAAGTGCGAGATAGGAAGAAACTTTGCAAATAAAATATGGAACGCTGGAAGATTTTTGCTTATGAACATTAAAGACATTGAATTAAATGATGAGATAAAATTTGAATATCTTGACCTCGCGGATAGATGGATATTGAGCGAATTTAACAAAACGATAATCGAATTAAACCGTGCGCTTGAAACATACAGAATAAACGATGCAACAAGAGCGATTTACGACTTTCTCTGGCATGACTTCTGCGATTGGTATATCGAAATCATCAAAGAAAGAATTTATTCTCAAAATTCCATCGACGAGAAAATAGCTCTATTGAGTAGGGCGACTTATATATTCGAAGAATCCTTGAAATTGCTTCATCCATTTATGCCATTTATAACTGAGGAAATATGGCAAAAATTGCGGCCGAGAAAAGAAGGAGATAGCATTATGATTCAACCTTATCCAACTGCGGACGAGCAATGGATTGATGAAAGTGCTTCAAAGAATATGAGATTTATCCAAGACATCATCGCTGCGGTAAGAGCGATACGTGCGGAGATGAACGTTCCACATACGAAACAATGTGATGTTTTAATTTCGGTTTCGGACGAAAATAAGCAAACACTGATAAATGAACATTCCCATTACATAAAAAAATTAGCTAAGGTTAAAGATGTAACTATTGGTTCAAACATCGTGAGGCCAAAGTTTTCAGCAAGTGCGGTAATCTCCGGCGATGAAATATTCGTCCCGCTTGAAGATCTGATAGATATTAATGTTGAAAAGAAACGACTTGAAAAGGAGATACAAAGATTTGAAGAGATGCTTGCAGAGACAGAGAGAAAACTCAGCGATCAAAACTTCATCTCAAGAGCCCCGAAGGAAATCGTCGAGAGAGAGCGACAAAAATACGAAAATTTCAAAACGACGCTTGAAAAACTTCGCCAAAATTATGCTTATCTCATAGAATGAAAAATAAAGTTAACTCTTTATGGACAGAGAATATCTCGAGAGAATAATCGAAGAATTTATGCTTGAGGTAAAGAAAGCTTACACAGCCCCGGAAATCCCCGGCGGTGTATGCGACCCAAGAGAGCCCTGTGCTGGTTGTGGTTATTGCGTCGTCCACAAAAAAGACGCTGTAAAAAGCATAATCTCAAACGGTGCAGAAAGGATAAGCGCAACTCTTGGCGTAACTCAACAAGGTGAATTAGACATAGATATAGCAAAGATGATAGATCATACACTTTTAAAACCAGAGGCGACACCAAAAGATATAGAGAAACTCTGCGAAGAAGCGATACAATATCAATTCGCAAGCGTCTGCGTAAATCCATGCTATGTCAAACTCGCATCTGAAATCTTGAAAGGAAGAAAGGTAAAAGTTTGTACTGTGATAGGGTTTCCACTTGGAGCAAATCGAACCGACACAAAAGTTTTTGAAACCGAAAAGGCTATCGAAGATGGAGCTCAGGAAGTTGATATGGTTATGAATATAGGGATGTTAAAAGGTGGGTATTATGACTATGTCGAAAATGACATAAGGGCTGTTGTGAATGCTGCGCATAAGAGAAACGTCCTTGTTAAGGTCATCCTTGAGACTGCACTTTTAACTGACGAAGAAAAAGTAAAAGCCTGCCTCCTCGCAAAACGTGCTAACGCTGATTTTGTTAAAACATCTACCGGTTTCAGTAAAGGCGGAGCTACCGCGGGAGATGTAGCACTTATGAGAAGGGTCGTTGGAAGCGCAATGGGAGTTAAAGCAAGCGGTGGAATTAGAAGCTATGAGGAAGCATTGCAAATGATAAAAAGCGGCGCTGACAGAATTGGGGCGAGCGCAAGCGTAAAAATCGTAAGTGGAGCAAAATCTGAAACGACAATACATAGTTATTATTAAACAAAATGAAAAATTTTGTCTCTTTCTTGATTATATTTTCTACAATTTTGTTCTCCTCCTGCTCTGGGAGTAAAGTCCAAGTAAAACCAGAGCAAACCCAGACTGAAGTTATACACAAAGACAGTATGTTAACGCCCAAGAAACTTTTTTCTGAACAAACTCAGGAAATGGCGACCGATACCGTTATAATTCCAAAGAGAAAAAAATCAGAAAAGCAGCAACAGATCATCCTCGCCCCGATAATTTTACCGATAACAACTGCGCCCGTGCTACAAATGCCCGAACAAAAATCAGATAAATTCGCCACCGAGGAAAACCCTAAACCAACTCCTGAAATTCAACCACCTAAAACTGAACCAATGCCTGAAATAAAGACCGAAGTTAAAAATATAGAAAAAGAATTTAAACCTATTGAAACACTGAAGATTAGCCAACCAGCAGAAACATTCGAATACTCGATACAAATTGGTGCATTTGTTACGCAAAACTCCGCAAATGAACATCTCAAAAACTTCAAAAGGTTGTATCCATCCAAGAACGCATTTATTATTTTCGACTCTATCTCCGGGTTTTACAAAGTCAAAGTAAACAGCATAAAGGATACAACTGAACTCGAACAAATTATCTCATCGATAAGAGAAAATTTCCCCGACGCTTTTATAACCCCAACCGTTTCCAAATCAAAGCCAGAAGTTAAACCACAGCTTCCAGAGTTAGGCAACACAATTAAAGTTCAAATCGGAGCATATTCACAGATTTCGCGAGCGATGGAAATTAAAAATTATATCGAATCAAACTTTAAAATCAGATCAGAAATCATAAAATCCGATAAATTTTACAAAGTTATCGTCTATTTGAAGGAAGACGATAAAGACAAATTAAATACGATAAAGTCAGAATTCCCGGATGCTTTTGTAACTAAATAAAATTTAAAAGATGTTGAAGCATATAATCATAATGTCAATTTTCGCTAGTCTCTCATTCGCACAGCAAAAGGATTCATTGAATTTTTACGAAAGGCAGTTTAATCCATCGATATACGACATCAAGGATTTAATTTTTCAAAATCGACTTTTTCTAGGTGAATCCAATGAGACAACTTCCGGTTTCAGGGTTCAAGTTCTCACTACGACCAAACTTGACAGTGCAAACTTTGTAAAGAATCTTCTTCAGACGCTTTTAAACTCCTCGAGCTTTCAATCCCAAAGGGTTTATATTATTTACGAGCCTCCAAATTATAAGGTAAGGGTTGGGGATTTTGAACGCCTTCAAGATGCAAGTTTGATGAGGAAATTTTTGATTGAAAACGGATTCAAATATGCATGGATTGTGAACGATAAAATTCAAAAGAAATGAATTTAAAACCCTACTGATTTGATGTAGTGATTCTCTATTTTCCTCATCTTAAGTTTTTCACTTCTTGTCCTGTCGTTAAAGCCAGCCAAATGCAATAAGCCATGAGCAGTGAGACGCGCAAGTTCATTTTGAAGTTCAACTTTATAAATTTTTGCTTGGTGAATCGCTCTATCGATGCTTATGTAAATTTCCGCAACTTTACCCGATTCATCAGAAAGATCAAAGGAGATTACATCGGTTGGATAGTCGTGATTTAAAAATTGCTTGTTTATATCATAAATAAAATTGTCATCAGCAAAAATGATGCCGACCTCTTCGTAGTCGAGACCTTCACCATTTAGAATTGACTTGACAAGCTTTTTAAGCCTTTTTACCGGAAGTTTAAAGCTTCTTTTATAAGCGTTGATGATATTGATTCTTACGAGTTTATTTCCTTTTTGCTTTTTCCTCAAGTAACAACTCCCCAAGTGAGAGGGCGATTCCGGGAATCATAACTTCTGGCTCAAGTTTTGTAAAATCCTGTCGTAAAATTTCTTTATCGAGATTTGCATACAAAGAACACGCTCCGTTTGTCTCAACGATCAAACCCGAAACTTTGCCATTATATTCGCTGAGAAAGGTGACCTCACCAAGAAGTTCGCTTAAAACATAAGCGGTGCAAAAATGCAATTGTAGATGTGAATATGGAGTGTAAACTGAGATTAATGTACCTTTTCGTTTCCCAATTTTTTTATTCGGATGTATCTCAAGCGTTGTTTTGCCAAGTGTAAAACGATAAAAATTTTTTATCAACTTTGGCTTTGAATCTAAAACTTTTCCAATCTTTTTAGCATCTTCTTTCGTAAATCGCATCTTGAAATTTCATTTGTTGACACTAAATTAAAAAACCCCAATTGCTTGCTCAAAGCCGACCCCGTTTGGGGCACTTTGGACAAAACAATTGGGGTTTGATATGCTCACCTCATCCCAGTTATGTCATTTCTTACAACACAACGACATTAACTGCCTTCGGTCCTTTCGGTCCATCAACAATCTCGAATTCAACTGTTGACCCTTCCTCGAGGGTTTTGAAGCGCTTATCGGATTTGATCTCGGAGTAATGGACAAAAACCTCACGCCCATCCTCCGCCTCGATAAATCCGTAGCCCTTCTTGTTGTTGAACCACTTAACTTTACCACGAGACATCTTACTACTACCTCCTAATAAATTTTACTGCTCAAGCAACCACCCTTGCGCACCCAGGAACCTTACTTAATTTGGGCAGTTGCTCTCGCTATTTCACTGTTCCTGAGCGCAAAAAGTTATCTCAATATAACAAATTAATTTATCAATGTCAAATTAACGATATAAAATCCTCTTCAATTCACGCTCAACAAGATATGGGTCCTCATCGATGAAATGCCGCGAAAATTGTCTCGACCTTTCTATCGTCTTGAAATCGACCTCGGCAAAAATTAAATCTTCTTCAAACAATTTCGCAGCCGCGACAACTTCACCATCGGAATTTACAACTTCTGACCCTCCCCAGAAATTAACTCCATCCTCACAGCCAACCCGATTACTGAAAAGTAGATAAACGCTCAAAAGCCGAGCGTAGGTTTTGTGATGCTCCGAATTTATCTTATAATTCGTCAACTCTTCTGATTCTCCTGAAATCCTCGTCGGGCTTGCTGCAAGCCCAGCTATCACGGTGGCACCATCTATCGCCAAAAGATAAGGAAGTGACACATGCCATAAATCTTCACAAATTAAAACCCCAATCCGACCCAACTTTGTATCAAAAGCGCGAACACTTTTACCACTTGAAAAATATCGCATCTCCTCAAACATACCATAAGTCGGAGGATAAATTTTTCTGTGAACATGCTTTATCTCCCCATCCTCAAATACAAATGCCGAATTATAAATTGCAAAGTTTCCCCCTTCCTCAACTCCTCCAACTATGATTATTATCTCCTTGCTCAACTTTTTAAAATCGTCAAACAACTTTGACTTAAACGGATTAACAGCGACATCAATGTTAATGTCACGCAATGTATAACCCGTCAAACTTAACTCAGGAAATAAAATTAGATTTGCCTTTTCTCTTATCGCGCTTTGAATATAACTTATATGCTTGTCGATATTCCTTTTCAAATCCCCGAGAACACAATCGATTTGGGCAACTGCAGCGACAAATTTCATCGTTAAATTCCTCTTAATTTTTATCTTTGCATTGCTTTAACTACACCATCCGAATAAATCGGAAGGATTGGAATTGAATCTACATCTGACGCAACCTTTAAATCATCTTCAAATCCAAGTTCGATGAGAAACTTGCCATGCTCACTTTCACGAAGCATTTTAAGAAGGTTTTTCTTATAAGATTTGTAAAGTTTTAAAGAAGCTTTTGCGGAATCGCTTAATTCAAATTTCCTCTTTGATTTGCCTTTCATCAAAAGAAAAATAATCATCCCAGCGCAAACAGTATCCTCAATGCAAAAGCGATTTAATTTACCTGAGCATAAAATCAAAACATTATCGCTGTTTTCACTCACAAACTTAACGACTTCAGAAACATTAACAAAACCAGCTATCAAGGAATATTGAGCATACCTCGTTTTAGTAATTGCAACTGAACCATTTGTGCTTGCATAGATCAAAGTCTTGCCCTTGATTTTATCTTCAGTATATTCGAAAGGTGAATTACCCAGATCAAATCCTTCGATAATTTTGCCACCCCTTTCCCCGCACAAGAGAAAAGAATCTGGTTCAAGTGTCGAGGCATATTTCATAGCGTTTTCAACCGAGGCTGTTGGAATTATAACTCTTGCACCATTTTTTAAAGCTGTGGCTATCGTTGTGGAAGCTCTTAGGACATCGACTACGATGACAGTTTTGCCTTGCAAGCTTAATTCGTCATTAACTTGTAAGGGCGTAAAGAAAACATCGATATTCATAAACTATCGCAATTTTGTTTTCACTTAGCTCTATTTTCAACAAACGGAAGGTTTACAGTTGTGCCCTCAAGATTTTTGCTATGGCTAGAGATCACTATTCTTTCCCCGGGTTTTGCAAATTTAATATCAACATACCCCAGACCTATCCCCCTTTCAAGAATTGGAGAAAAAGTTCCACTTGTGACAAATCCAATTTTTTCTCCATCTTTAAAAATCTCTTGACCATGTCGCGGTGGAATTCTACCGTCAACTACGAATCCAACCAATTTCCTTTTAAGACCATCACTCTTAACCCTAAGCAAACTTTCCCTGCCAATGAAATCGCCTTTATCGAATTTAACGATCCAGTCAAGCCCAGCCTCAAGTGGATTCGTTGTCTCGTCGATATCATTTCCGTAAAGCATATACCCCATTTCTGTCCTTAAAGTATCCCTCGCCCCTAAACCGATTGGGGCGATATTAAACTCCTTCCCCGCTTCCATAATTGCATTCCATATCTTTCTACAAATTTCAGGTTTCGCGTCGAAATAAAGCTCAAAACCAAGTTCACCAGTATATCCAGTGCGTGATATTATCATTTCAACATCCGCAAGTTTTCCTTTGACAAAATGATAATACTTTATCTGTTTTAAATCGATATCGGTTAATTTTTGTAAAGTTAAAAGAGAGTTTGGACCTTGCACCGCAAGCAAGGCGACTTCATCGCTTACGTTTTCAAGTTTTACATCTCCCTCGATATGCTTTTGCATCCATTCGAAATCCTTCTCGATGTTTGATGCGTTCACAACGACCATATAATAATCCCCAAGATTATAAATCAAAAGGTCATCAACAATTCCACCATTTTCATAACACATCGCAGAATATTGAGCTCTGCCAGGGGTAAGTTTAGAAACATCGTTAACTGTAATCTTTTGCAAAAATTTCAAAGCATCTTTCCCACTTACTTTAAACTCTCCCATATGAGACACATCAAAAACCCCAACTGATTCGCGAACGCGCTTATGCTCTGTGATTATTCCCTCGTATTGAATTGGCATTTCAAAACCTCCAAAAGGTGCTATTTTTGCACCGAGTTCGATGTGAATTTCATAAAAAGGTGTGCGTTTCATAGCGAAATTTAATTTTGTTTGCATTTGTAATTGACTTTTGGATAAATAGGCTTAAATCTCATAAGAAAAGTAAAGTTTAATTCCCTTTTCAATTGCGTAATTTTTAACCTGTGGCGAAGTTTGAAAAGTTATCAGGACCTGAATCTGCTCCTTTGCAATGTGTCTTTTGATTTTCTCCGCTTTTTTTATGAAAGAGTCGATATCTCTTTTCTTAAGTTGTGATTTTGCCTCGCCTATGATTATATACTCCTGCCCATTTTTTTCGCAGAACCTATTATGTTAACCTCAATATATTGACCTGGGGATATTTCAACAAAATCCCTTCTCAATTTCCCAATCACCTTAACTCCAAAATCCCTCGCAAGAAGGTCCGGAAGCGATTTCATCGCTTCATCTTCAAGACGGTAACCAATGGTATGAGCCAATCCACCAACCTGTTCACTTAGTGCTTTATGCGAACGAGCAAGTTGATCAACTCTTCGCACAAGTTGATTCAATGATTCCTCTGTTTTTCTCTGTGCCTCTGCAAGTTGGTCTACTTTTATCGCAAGCTGATTCAATCTCTCTTCCGTCCTTCTCTGTGCTTCTGCAAGTTGGTCAACTCTTTCGGTTAGCTTATTTATCGCATCCCAAACTCTATTAAAATTTTCCTCTGTGGTTCTTTGAAATGCTTCCAATCTTTCTTCCGTTCTTTTCTGTGCCTCCGCAAGCTCTCGAACTATCTCCTTTAGCTCGTTAAAATCGCTCACCTTAATCAAATTTTCATACGATTTATAAATCACTTCCGCTAGAACCTCGGCTTGCTTCTCATCAAATACGCTCTTAAGCCTCTCTTTTATTTCCTTAAATTTAAACATCGCTTAAGGATTAAGTTTTCCCTCGTTTAAATTTACTCAACCCGCGACTCTGTTCAAAACACTCTAAACTTTTATAAAACTTTTTTCAAGCTCTGCCCGAGCCTTCTCCCAGTCACTTATAAACCTCTCAAGCCCT
>JBEPZK010000044.1:0-16630 GCA_041640855.1 Candidatus Kryptoniota bacterium | reverse complement strand
TAACAGTTATAAGATATAAAAACATAACCGTTAAAGCGCTTGTAAAACTACTTATGAGATTAACTCTCTTTGCAATGTTTTCAGCTATAGGTAAAAGCGTTGCAATTCTTCCCAAGATTATAAAGAAAGGTGCTCCCGGTGGATGTGGAACACCAAGTGAGTATGAGACGGCGATAAATTCACCACAGTCCCAAAATGGAACGCTCGGTTGAACAGTAATTGCATAGACGATAAATGAAATCAAAAACAAGGCAAATGCAACAATATGATTGATTTTAAATCTGCTCATCTTTGAAGGCATTTTATTTTTGAAATTAAATTAACTGCGATTTCATCGCATAAAAGAAAACCTTTTCGAGTTAATTTAACAGCAAATTCATCCAACTTCACAAACCCGTGTTTTTCAAGCTCAATTATCTCATCCATAATTTCGCCATCGATAAAATCAAAACCAAATTTATTCCGAAATTTTCTAAAATCAACACCCGTGCTTCTTAAACCGAGATAGATGAATTCCTCAATCTTCTTATCCTCGCTTAAAATTTCAAAATTTGCAATCGGCAATTTACCAAGATTAATCGCGTTCAAATACTTATTCAAATTTGCAATATTCCACCATCTTTTATCTTCCCAAAATGAATGTGCAGAAGGACCAAATCCAAGATAATTTTCATACTGCCAATATTTCAAATTGTGTCTACACTCGAAACCTTTCTTCGCAAAATTTGAAACCTCATAATGATTGTATCCAGCGCCTTCAAGCAGGTCGATACAGATTTCATAAAGTTCTGCTTGTTCATCCACCGATGGAAGCAAAACCTCACCATTTTTGACAAGTTCATAAAGCGGGGTTCCTTTTTCAACAATTAAACTATAAGCGGATATATGCGGAACTTGAAGTTCGATTGCTTTCTTTAAATTTTCCCTCCATCTTTCCTTGCCTTGACCCGGCAAAGCAAAAATTAAATCGATATTTACATTATCCAACCCCGATTCAAAGGCAAGTTTAACACAATTAACCGCATCTTCAGCGCTGTGAATTCTACCAAGAAACCTCAAATCATCGTCAAAGAACGATTGCACGCCGAAACTTATCCGATTAACCCCAATTTTTTTCAATTCCGAAAGTTTTCTTTTATCAACGGTTCCTGGATTTGTTTCAACCGTTATCTCTGGATTTGATGAAATTTTGAATTTCTTGTTGAGTTCGTTTAAAATTTTTTCAATGTGCGAAGGTTCAAGTAGCGATGGGGTCCCGCCGCCAAAATAAATCGTGTCAAAATATGAATCCCTGACGAAGTCAGATTCGTTTATGAAAATATCTATTTCCTTCAAAAGATAGTTGACGAAATCCTCAAGTATGCTCAAATTTTCAACCGAATAAAAATCGCAATAGATACATTTTCTTTCGCAAAAAGGGATATGTAAATAAATTCCGCTCATCTTATCCTTTTACCTATTCTTTCCCATCTGATTGACTTAAATTTCTCCGCCAACTTAAAAAATGGGATTTCTGAACTCCATGACCAGTAGATGAAAATTGCTTTGCCAATTATATTTTCAACCGGAACGAATCCCCAGTATCTGCTGTCAAGGCTATTATTTCTGTTATCGCCCATAACGAAAACATAATCTTTCTCAACCACATATTTCTCCGTTTTAACACCATCGATAAAAATTTCATTTTCATCGCCAACCTCGACAACGTGCCCTTCCCTTTCGATTATAATTTCCCATTGCTTAATGTTTTTCGAGCTCAGTTCAACCTCCATCCCTTTATATGGGACGATTATTGGACCATAATTATCTTCATTGAAGTCCGAGCCTTTGGGAAAAATAAACGGATTTGGCAATCCCTTCGGGGTTATAAAATCGTAGTTTACTTTAACAGTCGATGGCTCATTAAACTTTTCCCCATTGACATAAATGATTTTATCTCTTATTTGAATGATATCGCCGGGCAAACCGATCAATCTTTTTATATAATTCACATTTTCAGATGCTACGAGCTCGTCCCTTTCTCCAGGGAATTTGAAAACGATCACATCACCACGATTTAATGAAACGACCCGAGGTATTAAAGTAACTTGCGGGATTTCTACATTTGTAAATGGCAAACGCTTGGGTGTTTTCACAGGGAAACCAATTTTTGAAACAATTATAAAATCGCCGGGCAAAAGTGTATTTTCCATCGACCCAGACGGAATTCTAAAAGCGTCAAATATAAAAGTTTTTACGATAATCGAAGCTATTAAAGCAATTATCAAAGGTCTGAACCAGGTAAATATCCTGACCTCTTCTTCAGTTTCTTCAAGTGTGATTTTTTCACCATTTAAGTTTCGCGGAAACATTTTTTCAATCATTTAATTATCATTCCTATTCGATTAAACTTTATCGAAGCTATCTTCGCAAATATATTAAAGATTGGTATATCCGGATTCCAAGACCAATAGACGATCAGCGGCGTCCCAACGATATATTTATCCGGGACAAATCCCCAAAACCTGCTATCGAGGCTATTATCCCGATTGTCCCCCATCATAAAGTAGTAATCGTGCTCAACGACATATTCATTTTTTTGAACGCCATCGATGTAAATTTTACCATCTTTAATTTCGATTGAATGTCCCTCTCTTTTAATGAATGTTTCCCACGCATCAAAATTTGATAGTGAAAGTTTTATTGTGTCGCCTTTTTTCGGAACAACGATAGGTCCGTAATTATCTTCGTTGAACGGTGCACCTTTTGGAAAAATCCTCGGGTCTGGTTGTTCTTTTGGCAAAACGTAAGGTCTTTCAAATTTGACATATTTTGGATTTGGAAAAATTTGACCGTTCACATAAACAACTTTATCGATTATTTGAATTGTATCCCCCGGCAAACCAATGCATCTTTTTAAATAGTAAATCATCGCTGGATGCTTGACCTCGTCTCTATAACCTGGAAATTCGAAAACAACAACATCTCCGCGTTCAACTTTCCAAAGACTTGGAATCACTATGTATGGAAGTCGTATTGTTGTGAGAGGTATATTCCTTGGCGTTGCAAGATTGTAGATAAATTTATTTACAAAAAGAAAATCCCCTGCCATTACCGTATCTTCCATCGACGAGGTTGGAACTTCGAAAGAAGCGATGACAAAACTATTTAAAACGAGAAAAATTCCGAAGACGACAACAAATTCCTTGACAAAGTTATAAATTTTTTCCTTTAAAGTCTTTGGCTTTTTCTTCTCTTGCTTGGATTTTTTATTTGGCATTTAAAATTATATTTTTGTTTTAATCTGTGTCTATCGTGAGAACTGCGAGGAATGCCTCCTGTGGGACTTCAACTTTTCCGATTTGTTTCATCCGCTTTTTTCCTTCTTTTTGCTTCTCGAGAAGTTTTCGCTTTCTTGTTACATCTCCACCATAACATTTTGCGAGGACATTTTTCCTCAATGGTTTAATTACATCTCTTGCTATGACTTTGCTACCTATAGCCGCTTGAATTACAACCTCAAACAATTGTCTTGGGATAAGCTCCCTCAACTTCGAACATAGTTTCCTTCCATAGTCATACGCTTTGTTTCTATGAACGACAAATGAGAGAGCATCAACGGGCTCACCATTTAAAAGTATATCAAGTTTAACAAGGTCCGATTCTCTATAATCTAAAAATTCATAATCGAACGAGGCATATCCGCGGGATAAAGACTTTAATTTGTCATAGAAGTCAAAAATTATCTCAGAAAGTGGAAGTTCATACTCTAAAATCGCTCTATCTGCAGAAACATAATGGGTTGTTTTATAGATGCCGCGCCTATCTGAGCAAAGTTTCATTAAAGCCCCAATATATTCAGATGGAGTTATAATTTGAGCTCGAACATACGGCTCTTCGATATGGTCAATTTCGCCGGGGTTTGGCATATTCGTCGGATTGTTTACAAAGACTACATCACCATTTCTTTTAACAACTTTATAGACGACATTAGGCACAGTCGTAACAATGCTAAGCCCAAATTCCCTTTCAAGTCTCTCCTGGACTATCTCCATATGCAATAACCCAAGAAAACCACATCTAAATCCATGTCCAAGTGCGGATGAACTTTCAGGCTCAAAAACTATCGCAGCATCGTTTAATCTCAACTTTTCAAGCGCTTCTCTCAATTCTTGATAATTTTCCGAGTCAGCAGGAAAAAAGCCTGCGTAAACCATTGGCTTAACTTCGCGATAGCCCGGGAGAGGTTCCTTGGCCGGATTATTTGCAAGCGTAACTGTATCTCCAACTCTTGTGTCGTGGACATCTTTAACCCCTGCTATTAAATAGCCAACCATTCCCGTTGTAAGTTTCCCCGTTCTCACTCTATCAAGTTTAAAAACTCCAACTTCCTCAGCCTCGAAAACCTTACCATTAGCAAAAAACATAACTTTATCGCCTTCTTTCAATTCTCCATCAAATACGCGAAGATATACAACAACGCCTCGATATGAATCATATTTTGAATCAAAGATAAGCGCTCTCAACGGCTCTTCGGGGTTTCCGCGTGGCGGTGGGATTCTTTGAACTATCGCCTCAAGGAGTTCATCAACCCCATAGCCTGTCTTCGCGCTAACCAATAAAATCTCATCTTCTTTACATCCAATTAAATCTATGATTTGAGCTTTCACAGTATCTATCATTGTCTTCGCAGCTGGAAGGTCGATCTTGTTTATCACGGGAATTATCTCAAGCCCCGCTTCAACAGCCATATAGAGATTGCTTACGGTCTGAGCTTCAACTCCTTGCGTTGCGTCAACGACAAGGATAGCGCCTTCGCTCGCTGCAAGAGCCCTTGAAACTTCGTAAGTGAAATCAACGTGCCCGGGTGTATCAATTAAATTGAAAATATACTCATTTCCATCTTTTGCAACATATTTCATTTGAACTGGATGCGATTTTATCGTGATGCCCCGCTCCCGTTCCAAGTCCATACTATCAAGAACTTGTTCAACCATTTGCCTTTCTGGAATCGTTCCGGTTTTTTCAAGCAATCGGTCAGCCAAAGTTGATTTACCATGGTCGATATGCGCAATGATACAGAAATTTCTAATTTTATCGAGAATCATTATTCGCAAACGGGGTTAGCTTTGTTTGACCTTCAGCAAAGTTTTAAAAAATTTAAAAACAAAGAGTGTAAAATTCAAAAACAATTTAATTGGACGAGAATAATTCGCCTCAACGTATGAAATTGCAAAATTTTATTCAATTCCCAACAATCACTCATATAGACGCATTCCGATACGTTAGCTAATATTATGAGCACAAACATACGTGTTGGGTGAAAGTGAAAAAATCATATATAGCCACCCGATGTCAACATCATTTTACGTAATTTTCATTAATATTAAGGGAGCTTAGAAAGTAGATAAACTAGCGAAAATCGTTTGATGCTTGCACTGGCACCGACATCAATTAACCGGAAATTAACTTTGTAGTTCTAAAATGAATTTTCGCAACATTAATCAATTCATCCCTGCCATATCTTTTCACGAACTCATTTGCAAAATCCACAACTTTAGATGAAGCCCCCTTTGGAAAATTGAAATTATATCTTTCTGAAAGGATTTCAACTTGTTTGAGAAATTCCGCTCTTGCAATTATCGAAGCGGAAGCAACAGCTGGGTCAACTTCTGCTTTATGCATTTGTATAATTTCGATTTTTTTGCCCATTTGCATTAACGCCTTCAAAAGATATTCTTCATCACCAAATTGATCCGAGACAGCCCTCAAACATTTCAAATTTCTAAAAGTTGCTTCCTTGAGGAGATTTTCTATAACCCTTGCATGACCCCATGCGAGAAGTTTGTTAAGGTTTAATTTTTGCGTTAACTCATTATATCGCTTCGGTTTTATGACGACAACATTGAGAATGCAAATTTCTTTTATCTTCTCCGCAAGCTGTAAAACTCTTTTATCAGATAACTTCTTAGAATCCTTGACCCCAAGTTTTAGCAATTCTTGATTTATGCTTTCGTTTGAAATCACACCTGCGATTACAAGTGGACCGAAGAAATCCCCTTTTCCTGATTCATCAACGCCGATGTAGCAATTCATAAACTTTTTTGAAAAAATTAAAAAATTTGCAAAACAAAAAAAATTTTTCTATATTTAAAAGCGAGTTCATGGTGAGTATAGCTCAACCGGTCAGAGCGCCAGGTTGTGGCCCTGGAGGTTGCGGGTTCGAGTCCCGCTACTCACCCACACCCCAAAGCCCCCATCGTCTAGAGGCCTAGGACACAGGCTTTTCAAGCCTGGAACGCCGGTTCGAATCCGGCTGGGGGCGCTTTCTATTTATATGTTAAATAAAACGTAACAACCCCAAAGGTTAAACGCCACATCTTAACTTCCTTGAATCCAATATCATTTAAAATCTTTGCGAAATTTTCTCCCTCGGGAAATTTTAAAACTGATTCAGGTAGATATGTGTATGCACTTTTATGCTTTGAAAAAACTCTACCGATCAACGGCAGAATTTTGCGAAAATAGAAAAGATAAATCCATCTAAATGTTTTATCGGGAAGTGAAAATTCAAGCACAGCGAGTTTCCCGCCCCGTTTTAATATTCTGTAGATTTCAGATAATCCTATTTCAAGGTCAGAAAAATTCCTAACTCCAAATGCAACAAGACAAACATCAAATGTTTCATCTTTAAAAGGCAAATTTTCAGCTTCAGCACATAAAAGATTTAAATTTTTTATTTTCTTCGCCAAAGCTTTTTGACGAAATATTTTCAACATATTCAAGGATACATCAACGCCAACGATCAAGCTTGGTTTAAATTTCATCGCCTCAATTGAAAAATCCCCAGTCCCAGATGCTATATCGATTATCTTCTCTCCCCCCGATAATTTTAATTGATTAACCGCAAACTTTCGCCATCTTATGTCCAATCCTAAACTTAGAAAATGATTTAAAAAATCATATCGATAAGCTATCGAATCAAACATTCGGTGCACATATTGACGCTTAGCATCTTTTTGAGTAAATATCTGAGGTTCCATTGTCAAGTTAGGTTTATTATCATTTTCTCAAAATTTATCCAAACATCGCAATTTTTTCAAAAAATAAAAAAGGCGTGGCTTTTGCCACGCCTTATGAAAAAACAACGATAAAATTTAACGTAAGTTCGGATTCGTGTCTTTTTCTCTTCTACCAAGTGGGAAGAAAGCCATCCTGCCCTGCAAGAATGGGTCATTAAATCTTCTCAAATCTTGCAAATACATTCCTTCAAGGAAGAATTCACGTTTCCTCTCTTCCCTCAATGTGTTAATGTCAACTGTTGCCAACGGTGCTAAACCAGCTGCAGCTCTAATTGAGTTAATTTCAGCAAGCGCGCTAGCTGTGTTGCCCTGCAATAGATAATACTCAGCCCTTATCAAAGCAGCTTCTTGCCATTTTGTAATCGGTATATCACTTGCGCGCGACGGATATTTCGCCTGCCTCCAATAAGGCCTGGCAGCTGTTGGCGGTTGAACTGGGACTCTGGGATCATCAGTAATTTGATGTCTTGGCCCAACTGCAACTTCAGGTCTATCATAAGCATAGATATAAACTAAATTATTTTCCCTACCGGTATTCTCAGAATAAATTGCATAGAATATTAAGCCTGTAAACAAACTTGGGTCTGCCACATCCTGATATGCGCCTGATAAATCCCCTTTATGCAACTTAGCTCTTGCCCTGCCAAGGTATGCGATTGCTTTTACTTGAGATTTGTTTAAAGTTTGAGTGGTCCCATTCTTAAATGTTCTCGCTGCTGGCAAGCCATCTGCGATGTTAATAACCTCTGTAAAATGAGCGATGGCTCTGTCGTAAATTTGGGCTCTTGTAAGAAGAGGACCGCCATCGATAGGTGAGCCATTCCACATATCCGCAAGATGAATTAATGCATAACCGGCATAAATACGAAGCATTGCATATTCAATCATTTTCTTCGCTGAATCCTCACCAACAACTTGCTTTATCCTTTCCGCACCACTCTCAGCAACCCACCTTGCTCTTTGAAGATATCCATACCAATCCTCCATAGTTATATTATTATCCTGCACTTGACCATCATGCATCTCCCTAAATGTTGGGAAAGAACCAATATGGATGAGCTCATTGCTCAATAGCCCTGAGCAAATGATTGTCCATTGATATTCATAAGCAAAGTCTGCAGCAGCACCTGTTACAATTGCTGGTATTGCAAATGGTTGAGTTAAATCTTCATCTGTAATTTGGTTCGGGTTTTCAACTTCAAGGGTTTGTTTGCATCCTGTGTAAAATGCCACTAAAACAGCCAGGAAAATTAGGCTTAGTATTTTTCTAATCATAAACTCCTCCATAATTTTTGTTTTTTAAAAGGCGGGCGAACAAAGTCGCCCGCTTTTTATTTAAAATTCAATGCTAAGTGTGAAGAAATATTTTGAAGCCTGCGGTAAGGTTAAGAAATCTGTACCTTGGTTCAAGTTCGGACCTGGTCCAGCATAGTTGACCTGTGGGTCAGGTCCACCATACTTTGTCCAAAGTTTAACATTGCTTGCCGAGAATGTCAATGTAACTCTTCTCGATCCAAAGAACCTTGTAAATCTTGTCGGCAATGTATATGAAATGCCAACCTCGCGCAATCTAACAAAATCACCTTTTTGAACCCAGAGGTCGTCAGCCCTCCAATCATACTTCATCCATTCTTCCAATGCTTGCCTGAGTTCAACGGTATCCTTCGCCATAAACACTTTCTGCTGAGCCTCTATCTCAGGAACATAAGTGTTGTATCTTATCATAAATCTCGCGGTGTTATTATACACATAGAATTTGGTAGCCCACTCTACAAAAGCATAGATGCTCAACCTTCTGAACAATGTCAATGTCGCGGAAAACGAACCATTTAACTTTGGATAAGCATTGCCCAAAAATTCTTTCTCAGTGCCAACCTCAACCGCTGCATTGGCGATTGCATTCATAACAGTTCTTCTATGAGATGGATTTTGGAAGTTATAAGATGCAGAAGCCCTATATGTATTGAGCAAGTTAAGAGCAGAGGTCAATGAGCCTTCCTTTATCCCTTTCAACCTATATCCCCAGAAAGAATTTATCGGATAGCCTTCTCTTACCTCACCTATTCCACCAAGCCCATAAGGAAGTGGCGCGGTACCACCAAGCGATGTGACCTTGTTATCGTTCGTTGACAACATTAAGTTAACATCAAGTGAAACAGTTGATGTTGAAATTGGAAGAGTTCTTATAGTAAGCTCAATTCCACTATTCCTTACCTCGCCAACATTTGTAAGCTGCAAATTCAACCATCCTTCTGATGGCGGATAACGCTTCAAAAGCAAAGCATCTTTTGTAACCTGCCTGTAATATGTGAATTCAATCCCAAGCCTATCATTAAAGAAACCAGCGTCAAACCCAACTTCTATTTCATCGCTTCTCTCTGGTTTAAGCTTGCTATTGCCAATGTTGGCAGGTGTAACCGCTGGAACCCCATCAAGTCCGGCAACCGCATCCCAGGTTCTCTGCTTATCAAATACACCTGGAGCAAGTCCAGCTTGACCCCAAGCGGCTCTTAATTTCATCGAGTTCCAGAAGTTCTTTGGCCAGAATCCAAATTCAGAAAGTATAAGCGATGCTTGAGCTTTTGGATAAAGAGCAAGTCCATAGTCAGGTCCAAAACCACTATTACCATCAAGACGCAAAGCGCCGGTCACAAAGAATGTGTTCGCAAAACCAATTTGCTCCTGTACAAAAACACCACCGTTTATCACCCTATATCTATACTCGTCTGCTGTTCTAACTGCTCCAGCACCAATGACCGAAAGCCCTGGCGCAGGGAAATCTCTCCCCTGTCCGAAAACACGATAATCTGAATCCGCAAAACCTTGGAGTCCAGCAGTTAAAGAAGATGTAAATTTATCAGACAACGCGATATACCACGCAAGTGAATAGTCAAGTGTTAAGGAATAAAATGTTCTCCTTAAATTACCTTTCATTCCATATGGATAATAGATAAAACCAAGACCATATGGGAAAAGTTGTTCATTTTCTTCCGCTGTGACATCGAAACCAATAGTTAATTTTTGTCTAAATGTTCCAAAAGGTCTATGGCTCCATGTCACTCCACCTGTAAAAGCATGGGTTGTTTGAAGATTATGCAATTCACGAGCTATACTTATCGGCGTAAATGGTTCACCATAAGGATTTGTAGCGGTAGCTAAATTTCTCCTTGCAAGTAAAGCGTTTGGAACAACGCCGTAGATGTTATTATCGTTATTTGGCCTCTTCAATCTTGAATAGGTATAACCAGCGGTAGCTGTGATATCCCAATTTTCTCCGCCAACAGCATTTAAGTTACCTCTGAAAGATACACGTCTAAACCAATTCGATACTATAGAGCCAATCTCACTTTCATATCTACCTGATACATAATATCCAACACTTGGTGTGCCACCCCTGATAGATGCAAAGTACGCCTCATATGGTCCTGTTGATAACAAACTATTAGCAAGAGGTTCACTTGCCACTTTTACACTATCCGGCGTTCTACGAGCGCCAAGCGTAATTCTTTCACCATCTGGGAAAACGCCAATCAAATAACCAGTTGAATATAATCTCTTCGGAACCCTTACACCACCACGTTCAATCATAAAGTTAATCGTCGGCTGACCCGAAATACCTTTCTTAGTAAAAATTTGAATAACGCCATTCGCTGCCTGAGTTCCATAAAGTGTGGTAGCAGCTGCTCCCTTTATAACCTCGATTCTTTCAATATCAGCTGGGATTATATCGTTTAATCTCGATGGATGCTGTCCACCTGTCCAAACAGCGCCGTAGTCAATAGCTGCGTTATCAACTCTGACACCATCTACATAAATTAACGGTGAGTTGCTTTGGGATACACTTACCAGACCCCTCAATCTTATAGCAGCTGCGCTTCCTGCTTGACCAGAGCTTGGAAGAGCAACAAGACCAGAGACCCTACCTTGTAAAACTTCAGTTATACTTCTAACTGGGGCAATTTCAATATCTTTTACAGTAATAGTTCCAATTGTGTTCCCAACACTTCTTTTCTCAACAGCAGCGCCAGTTCCAGTCACAACTACCTCATCCATTTGTATAGCTGATGGCGCCAAATAGAAATCAACAGTTACCGTTTCTCCGGATCTGACAGTTACATCCTTTGTTTGGGAACCATAACCAATAAATCTTGCCTGGACTTTGTAAGTACCAGGTCTTACATTCTTAATAGTGTAATTTCCGTTTATATCAGTTGCTGAACCAAGCGTTGTCCCGACAATGACAACGGACGCCGCAGGAAGAGGGTTATTCGTCTCACGGTCATAGACTGTTCCCCTAATCTCTCCAAACTGCTGGGCAAATAATAGCCCTGTGAAAGAAGCTAAGGCAATTATAAATAGCACCTTTCGCATAACTAATCCTCCTTAGAATTAGTTTTTAATTTACAAAAGGACAAAAGATATGCTTGTCAGTTTAGCAAAGATAATTGGAATACAAACAAAAGGAAGGAGTATTTATTTCCGTTAACGCACCTCCTAAATTTTGTTTTTAATTTGTCGTTTATCAAACGTTCGTGCTTGCTTATTTGATAAAAGAACTAACTTTATTTTAGAGGTGCGCTTTTGGTGGGAATATAATAATTTTTTTATTTCTTGTCAAGTGTCAAGTCTTAGTAGCGCGTGCGGGATTCGAACCCGCGATCTCCGCCTTGAGAGGGCGGTGTCCTAGACCACTAGACGAACGCGCCATAAAAATTTTTAAGAGCGCGAGACGGGACTCGAACCCGCGACACCCAGCTTGGGAAGCTGGTGTTCTACCAACTGAACTACTCGCGCTCTTTGCATAATAAATATAAATCACGGAACATAAAAAATCAAGTTTTCTATCACTCCGCATACTTTACAGAACATCCGTAAGGCTTAGTAATTGATATGCTGATGGGTTTGCCATTTAAAATTTCATTTAAAGCGTTTCTGACATAATTTACTTTTTCCTTCTTCTCTCCCCTCGGGTCATCGTCAATTGCACCATTGTAAACAAGCTTACCATCTTTGTCAATTATAAACATATGCGGTGTGGTCTTTGCATCAAACATTTTTCCAACTTTTCCATCAGGGTCAAGCAAGTAGGCAGTATAAACAGCGCCCCATTCGCTGTAAATCCTTTTCAACTCCTTCGGTTCAAGATAATCCCGATGCTTCGGGTTTGTAGAGTTTATAGTCAACCAAACAATTCCTTTTTGTGTAAATTCACTTTGAACGCCAGGCATAATCTTCTCTTTATAAACACGCTGAACAAATGGACAATTTGGATTCGTCCACTCTAAAACAACTATTTTCCCCTTAAAATCAGATAATTTTACAACCTTTCCATTAAGATCGTTCAACGCAAAATCAGGAACAACGCTACCAACCTCTACCTTTTTATCTCCACTCGAAAACAAAGAGAAGGCAAAAGCAAGGATCAAGATTCCGAAAATTTGCGTCGCGTTCATACATCCTCCTTCTTATTTTATTTTTGTTAAATTAAGTTTCAATTCATAGCCTTCGTTGTTTAAGACGATTACACCACTCAAAAGGTTCATCACATCAGCAGGGTTCACCCCCATAGCAGTCAACTCGATGTTTCCATTCTTAACTTTTACACTTTTATAATCGATCAAAAATCCATCAACGATGTCGGGATAAAAATCAACTAATCGTTCTACATTCCGCCCAGCAAACCTAACCTTAATCAAATTCGAATTTCCTTTCTTCTCAACTTTGAAATCTTTCACTTCCAAACCGGATAATTCAAATTTTTTCGGTATTCGCTTTTTATAACGTTCCATAAGTGCGATGTCATTTGGGCTTGCTTTATTGATTTTATATTCAATCGTAGCGTTTTCCGGAACACAACTTTCGCTGCAAACGAGCCAATTTATCTTCGCTTTGACTACATTTTGGTTCTTCAATTTTTCTTTTGAAATAATCCTCACTGGAATAAGTAAAACAACTTCTCTATAATAGCCGTATGAAACTATATCGCCGTGGACAATTTTTTCAGGTAAAGGGAACTTTATATCTCCTATTTTCAAATTCGATAGAGTTTCGAATTTAATTTCAGGTGCAAGCCCCGCGTCCCCAGGATTTCTCCAATAGATATACCAGCCTGGACTGATTGAAAATTTAACTCCAAGATTAAATTCATCCGATGTACCATCCCAATCAGATATAATTTCAACTTTTACAATTTTATTGCTTTGAGAAAACATATAAGTTTGAAGCAGAATTATCAAGATAAAGTTAAGCACCAAGCTCTTCATACATCTTCTCAATTAAATTGCGATACTTTTCTTCGACAACTTTTCTTTTAACTTTTAAAGTTGGGGTTAACTCGCCATCTTCAATCGTAAATTGTTTATCTAGAAGTCGAAAGTTGCGTATATGCTCATGTTGAGCAAGTTCTTTGTTGATTCGCTTGATTTCTCTTTCAAATAGTCTGTAAATTTCGTCTCTATGCAGTAACTCTTTCTCATCCTTAAATTCAATCCCCTGTTGTTTCGCATATTCTTTTATCGCTTCAAAATCCGGAACTATCAGCGCGGTTAGGAATGGCTTGCCCTCGCCAATCACAACCGCTTGGTCGATGTAATTTGACTGAACAAGTAAACTTTCAATTGGTTGTGGTGCAATGTTCTTACCTCCGGAGCTCACGAAGATATGTTTCTTTCTATCGGTTATCACAAGGAATCCATCTTCATCAAAATAGCCTATATCGCCTGTATGAAACCATCCATCTTTATCAATTGCTTCTGCTGTCGCCTCCGGATTGTTGTAATAACCGAGCATAACATTTGGACCACGAGCAAGTATTTCGCCGTCCTCAGCAATTTTTATCTCAACCCCTGGAATTGGCTTTCCAACAGTTCCGAATTTATAATCATCAAGTCTGTTAACTGTTAAAACTGGCGAAGTTTCCGTTAATCCATATCCCTCGATTATTTTTATTCCGAGAGCTTCAAAGAATTCACCAAGCTCCCTTGCAAGCGCAGCACCACCGGAGACGAAGAACTTTATCCTTCCACCCGTTCTCTCTTTCAATTTTGAAAACACAAGCTTATTCGCAAGTGCATATTGTGCTTTAAGCCAACCAGGAACTTCACCCTTTTTACTTGCTTGGACATATTTTTTCCCAACATCAAGAGCCCAGTAGAAAATTTTCTTCCTTAACGCAGGACCGGACTCAACCCCTTTGATTATTCTATTGTAAAGTCGTTCAAACAATCTCGGAACTGAGGTCATAATAGTTGGTTTTACCTCAAGCAAATTCTGAGCTATCGTATCGATGCTCTCTGCGAGCGCCACTATACCACCGCATGCAAACGCAGCATAAAACCCTGCCATCCTTTCAAACGAATGCGAAAACGGTAGATAAGAAAGGAATGTATCCTCTGGAGTCATAGGTACAACTTGCGTCGCACTCAATATATTTGAAACAAGATTTTTATGAGTCAAAACAACTCCCTTGGGTTCCCCTGTCGTCCCAGATGTGTAAATTATCGTCAAAATATCCTCAGGTTTAATTTGGCTTATAGCATTTATCCAATAATCCGGATTTTTCGCTTTAAAATCTCTGCCTAATTCCATCAATTCTTTCAAACTCAAAAGATAACTTGGCGCGGAAATTCCCTTATCGGTAAAAATTATAACCTTATCAAGCGTTTTAACATCGTCATAGATTTTCTCGATTTTTGAAAGTTGAACCTGATTTGAAACGAAAGTTGCTTTAACCTCAGCATTGTTGAAAATATACTCAATCTGCTTCGCCGTCAAAGTGGGATAGATAGGGACATCTATTATCCCTGTTGTTGTCATCGCGAAATCAACTATTATCCACTCAATTCTATTTTCAGATACAATCCCAACCTTGTCCCCTTTTTTTAATCCAAGCGAAGCAAGACCACACGCGGTTAATTCAACCATTTCTCTCAACTCCTTATACGATAGCGGTTTATAAACCCCAGCAACTTTGTAAAGATAGGCTGGTTTTTCTGAATCGATAAAGTGACGCGTTATGACATCAAACATTTCGGCAATTGTTGAAAATGGCTTTACGACCGGCATAGAAAATCCTCCTTTTTGATTCTAAATTAATTTTTCTCGATGACTACAAAGGAAACCGCGTAATTCAAAGAGTGAGAAATTGAGACATAAAAAAGGCAAGAGTTGAAATGTTCCTTAAGTTGATTATGAATAATTACAACGGGTTTACCACTCTCATCATTTAAAACTTCAACATCTTTCCATCTGAATATTCCACTCCATCCCGTCGCAATAGCTTTGCTTATAGCTTCTTTTGCTGCGAATTTCCCTGCAAGGTGCTGGTAGGGGTTTCTCTTTGAAAGGCAATAATCTATCTCCTGTTGTGTGAAAATTCTATTCAACAAACGTTCCCCCCATCGCTCTGTTAACGACTTAAATCTATCTATCTCGACTATGTCAACTCCAATGCCAATTATCATTTCCAGCCGTTCTCTTTTTTGATTATGTCGATCAATTCAATTATATCGTTTAATTCATAATCCGCGCCCGGATTTTGGGTATTGAAAGTATCGCCATATCTTGCGAATGCGGTCTTCATCCCAACTTTTTTTGCGCCAACCACATCTCTTTCAGCCCAATCGCCGACCATTATTGCTTCACCAGGTTCAACTCCGAGAAGTTCAAGTGCTTTTAAAAATGGAACTGGACTTGGTTTTCTTTCGCCGGTATCGTCAAATGTTATGACATGGTCGAAAATATGATGAAAATTAAGATAACACAATCTCAGCCAAGCCTCACGTGCAGGCGCGTCGGAGATAACAGCAAGTTTCAATCCCATCTTCAAAAGCGTTGTCAAGGTCATATAAACATGCGGATATGGGACAAGCGCAGCTTCACGAGCCCTTCTATATGCGACAATTCCCGCAGATAAAATTTTGTAATCGATCTTGCCGTAAATTTCTTTTAATAAATCGTCAAAGACTTGTTGATACTCGATTCCTTTTTCAGCATAAATTTTTTCAATTCTTTGTTTCGCCTCATCATATGAAATCTTCAACCCAGCGTCAATCATTGCGCTTATCGCAGCATCTATAGCTTGTCTTTTCATAGTCATAAAATCAACAAGCGTATTATCAAGGTCGAAAATTACTGCTTTTATCATCTTTTTAAATTTTCATTTAATCTTAATATCGCCTCTATACCTAAAATATAACTTAAATATCCAAAACCCGCAATATATCCCCTGCAAACTGGTGCTGTGACACTATTTCGCCTAAACCCCTCCCCTCGCTCAGCTCTCGAATAAATATTTGATAAATGCACCTCCACAACCGGAATTCTCAAAGCGGAAATCGCATCTCTTATCGCATATGAATAATGCGTAAACGCTCCGGGATTTATAACAACGCCATCGAAATCCGAATCGATAATTGAATTTAGTTTGTTTACAATCTCACCCTCAAAATTTGATTGAAAAAACTCAAATTCAACCTCTGGAAATTTATCCTTTAAAATTTGATTTATCTCAGAAAGAGTTACGCTTCCGTAAATTTCCGGTTCTCGTTTTCCAAGTATGCCTAAATTCG
>JBEPZK010000043.1:0-17222 GCA_041640855.1 Candidatus Kryptoniota bacterium | reverse complement strand
GCCCTGAACAACGCAGGTTTATCTGACTCAAACCCACCATTGCGTAAAACATTAACATATTGTGAAAAGGCAAGTGAAATTAAAACACTTGCCATTAACCAGAGATAAAAAACCTTACGCCACATAACTTTTCCTCCCTTTTTGATTTTTTAATTTTTTGATGGATAACTCGTTGAATTTGATTCGATATTCTTCTTATGTCGCTCACCTCCTTTGTTAAAAATTTTTTAATTTTACATTTCTCCATTTGGCAACTGAGCATAGATATCTTTATCGGGGACGCTAACTTTTCCTTTAAGTTTAGCTCCACATGATTCCCTTATCACAAGTTCAACAGGAACATATGTTCTGATGATTCCAACTTCAGGACTATTTATCATTTCTACCAAGCGTCTTACCGCTATAATTCCAAGTTCTTCTTTATCAACTCTTATCGTTGTTAAACGCGGCTCAATATGAATACATGCTTCTATATCATCAAAACCGACAATTGCTACTTCGTCAGGAATTTTTATTTTTTTCTCCTTCAAAAATCTCACACATCCGATTGCCATTGCGTCATTTGCTGCAAAAATTGCATCGGGTTTAAACTTAGCAAAAAGTTTTTCACACGCTCTATAACCATTTACCATTCTTGTATCAGGCTCATCAACAACGCATAAATTTTCATCACAATTTATCCCGGATTTTTCAAGTGCTTTTTTATATCCTTCCAATCTCCCCCTTATGCTCGGATGTTCAATATCACCCCCAATAAAAGCAATTTTTTTATAACCAAGGCTTATAAGATGCTCGGTTGCGATTTCGCCACCTTGAACATTATCTATCATAACAGCAGCAACTTTCTTACCCGGAAGGTCATAATCAACAAAAATATATGACAACCCCAGCTCTTCAACATATCGAACATATTTTTGATTCACTTTTCCTGCAAAGATAATTCCATCGACATTGTTTTCAAGTAAAAATCTTGGGATTGAACTTTTCGAAAATTGGGAAGGAATAGTTGTGAGAAGAACATAATAATTATATTTTCTCGATTCAAGCTCTGTTCCGATAAAAATTTTCGTGTAGAAGGGTTCACTTCGGGAGAAATGTTCTTCCGTTAAAATAAAACCAAGATTCCAAGTTTTTCTTGAGGCGAGATTTTTTGCTGACCTTGCAGGATAGTAACCAAGTTCTTCAATTGCCTTTAACACTTTCATTCTTGTCTCTTCCCCCACGTTCCCCTTATTGTTAACGACAAGCGAGACAGTAGATATCGACAACCCCGTCTTTTTGGCTACATCCCTTATTGTAACTCTTTTAGCCATATAAAACGCTTTAATTATATTTTCAAACTCCCCGATAAAATAGCGAAAAAATGATTAGAAATCAAAAAGTAAACAATTAAAACGTTTTACTAATTTTAATATAATAAATTTTTTTGGCTTTGTCAAGAGGTAGGGTGTCCCAAAAGGGTTTTAAATCCTTATAAAACCGTCAGTGAAGATTCTAACCCAATCCTGAACGATTCTCTCAGCCTCAGCCCAGTTCTCCAGTTCCTGACTTCCAATTCCCCCCTTTCTTTCCCAAATGAAGTAGGCTACTTTCGCGACTGTCTCGCGACGTAAATTATCGTTTGGGCGTCCGAAAACTTTAACAATGTACCTTGATTTATCAAACCTAAAAACAATCTCGTCAATTTCTGTCCCCTTCGCGAATGAAACGTCTTTAACGTTCTCAACTTCAAATACGACTTCACCGATAAATCTATAATCCATCGTCGCTTTGAATAAAAAAATTTTATCTGCACCCCCTATCTCCATCTTGCAATAAAATCCAAGAAAATAAACATCCTCAACCATTCTTTCCTTCCTACGACCGCTTCCCCTTTCAACGACCATAGGTTTAAACTGATTTCTGCGCGAAAAATCGATCAAGAAATTTTCAATTTCGCCCTTTTTTATCCTTCTCTCCATAGCAAAAATTTTACATCTCTGTTACCAATTTATGCTCGGGCTTATGTGCTGAGATTGAGAACTTATATATTGCAAAATTTTCCGATTCAACTATAATTTTTAAAATGTGTTCTCCAAAATCATTATTTCTAACAACATCATAGTATCGCGGTTCTGAAACTAAAACATAACTTTCATCACCCTCAACTATCGTATCGTCCCCTTTATTATCAAGGTCGAGAGATTTTTCATCTTGAACGACAAAGACTTTAACATCTTCCTTATTTAATGACTCCATAACAATACCAACATTTACCCCAAAATAAGGTAGGATAACAACACCTTTACTTTGTGAAATCGGATTATGCTTGAAAAAGTATTTACCGTTATACCATTCCCCATCGAGGTAAAATTTCCCATTGATGTAAATCTTTGGGTCTTGATATTTTACCGTCGATTCAGGCGCAAAACCCTCAACATTTCCAAGCGGGCCACCAGAGTAGCAGGTGTAAACATCTGGAGTTAATCTATAATAAATCAACTCATCCCTTTCGAATCGCGAGCCGACGGGCAATGGAAAATCACCATAATATCCTGCTTTAATCAAAAGTGATTGGATGAAAAATTCTGTCTCCCAAAGTTTCACAATCCCAACGCTAAAATACGAAATCAACCCATCCCGATTTATCAAAAAAATCGACGGAACATCAAGTTGAATACCTTTAGCTACAAGCGCCGAATA
Source organism: Candidatus Kryptoniota bacterium (assembly GCA_041640855.1). GTDB lineage: Bacteria > Bacteroidota > Ignavibacteria > Kryptoniales > Kryptoniaceae > Kryptonium. The sequence continues at coordinate 14,540 of JBEPZK010000043.1, read as the reverse complement.
TCTTCTCAGGTTCAACCAATCGTTATCAATTGCTATTGTGAAATTCACACCAAGCCTTTTCAATTCCCTTTCGACATTTTCAACTTTAGCCTCAAAAGGAAATTCCGGTACATGCACGCCAATGATAAACAAACCTTTATCGCTATATCTTTTTTCCCACTCTTTTATATAACTGTAAAGTTCTATCCACTCACGACTTGCATAGTTAAAAAAGATTAAAAGCACAACATAACCGCGAAGCCTCTCAAAAAATACCGGCTCGGAGTTGAGCCAATAATTTGCAACTATATCTATTGCTCTATTATTTTCTTCAAGCGTTTGTTTTTCGTAGCCTCTCACCATCGTCTATAACAAGAATTTTTGTTTTCAAAATCAATCTAATGAACTAAATCTTAACTTGCAAATTTCAAATTTCAGAATCCGAATAAATTTTGCTTTAAACCAAATTACTGTTTAATTTATATAAAAAAATCAACTCGCAATGAAGCCAGATTTAAAAGCCATATTCAAACAGATCGAAAAGGTTCAAGAAGAACTTGAAAAAGTTCAAGCGGAGCTCGAGAATAAAACTGTCACAGAGGAAGCAGGCGGTGGGATGGTAAAAGTCACAGTCAACGGGAAAAAGGAAGTTGTAAAAATTGAGATCGATAAAGAAGTTGTAAATCCTGATGACATAGAAATGCTCGAAGATTTGCTCATCGCAGCGGTCAACAAAGCGCTTCAAAGTGCGGATAAAATGATAAGCGAGGAAATTTCAAAAGCGACTTCATCTCTGATTCCAGGTTTGCCTGGATTTCTATTCAATTTCCCCGGATTTAAAGCCTGAAATAAATTTTCACTTCGCTAGATATGCTCTATACATCAGAAAGCCTTGAAAATTTAATCGAAGAACTAACAAAATTTCCTGGGATAGGCAGAAAAACTGCACAAAGACTTGCCCTATATATCCTAAAGCAGCCAAAGGAAGAGGTTGAAAAACTTGTCAAAGCAATAATTGATGTAAAGGAAAAGATAAAATATTGCTCGATTTGTTATAACATAACTGAATCTGACCCATGTCCAATTTGTTCAAGTCCGAAAAGAGATAAAAGCATCATCTGTGTTGTAGAAGAACCAATGGATGTTTTGGCCATAGAAAAAACAAATGAATATAACGGAGTTTATCATGTCCTCGGCGGGATTTTGAATCCGCTTGAGGGAGTAGGACCTGAGGATTTAAAAATCAAAGAGTTGATAAATAGAATTTCATCCGGCGGGATAAATGAAGTTATAATAGCACTTAATCCAAGCGTTGAAGGGGAAACGACCTCAGTTTACATTGCAAACTTAATCAAACCTTTTGGGGTAAAAGTCACAAGAATTGCAAGGGGCCTTCCAATTGGGACTGCGCTTGAATATGCTGATACCGCCACGATAGCCAGGGCGATTGAAAATAGAACCACAATGTGATGAAGAAAAATTTTCTCATAACATCTCCACCGGGGACGGGAAAAACAACAGCGATAAAAAATTTCGTCAACCTCGCAAAAAATAAGTTCAAAATATCCGGATTTATAACCGAAGAAGTAAGGGACAAATTTGGAAATAGAACAGGCTTTAAGATAATTACACTCGATGGAAAGGTCGGGGTTCTTGCGGACGTATATTTAAAGTCGCACAATAGAGTTGGCAAATATGGTGTAAACTTAAAAGACATCGACGATGTAGCGGTGCCATCGATCAATTTAGATGCGGATATAATTGTAATCGATGAAATCGGAAAGATGGAATGCCTATCCAAAAATTTTATTCAAAAAGTTTTCAGTGCTTTGGACTCAAGTAAAATCGTCGTCGGAACAATCAAAGAAAAAGGCGACGAAATTATAAACAAGATAAAATCACGCAACGATGTCGAGATAATCAAACTTACGTCCGAAAACAGAGACAAAATCCCACACCTGATCTTTGAAAAGGTGACGAAACTATTTCAAAATCATCAGAACTTCAATCCTGACGTTTAAATTTTCATCTCAAGCAATTCCCTGGCTATGATTATCCTTTGAATTTCTGATGTCCCTTCGTATATCTCAGTTATTTTTGAATCGCGGAGATATCTTTCGACCGGGAAATCTTTGATATAGCCGTAGCCACCATAGATTTGGACAGCTTCGAGCGCGGACTCAACAGCGACTTGCGAGGCGAATAATTTAGCCATCGACGCTTCTTTTACATACTTTTCCCCACGGTCTTTTTTCCATGCAGCAAGCAAAGTAAGGAGTCGCGCAGCCTCAATTTTCGTTGCCATATCCGCAATTTTGAACTGTATCGCTTGATGTTCAGCCAAGTATTTTCCGAATGTTTTTCTCTCTTTAGCATACTTAATCGAGGCTTCAAGCGATGCCTGTGCAATGCCAAGGGCTTGTGCAGCAATTCCAATTCTACCACCGTTTAAAGTCGTCATAGCAATTTTAAAACCAACTCCTTCTTCACCAAGTCGATTGCTTGCAGGAACTTTACAATCTTCGAAAACAATTTGCGCGGTGTCGGAGCTCCTTATGCCAAGTTTTTTCTCCTTCTTTGCTACAATTACACCAGGGAAATCCTTTTCAACAATAAACGCGGAAATTCCCTTCGAACCCTTCTCTTTGTCGGTTTGAGCGAACACAATTAAAACATTTGCATAGACACCGTTTGTTATGAAGTTTTTTGTTCCATTTAGAATGTAATAATCACCATCTTTAACAGCTGTTGTCCTCTGGTTTGAGGCATCGCTTCCGGCTTCCGGCTCAGATAAACAAAATGCACCGAGCAATTCCCCACGAGCAAGTCTTGGTAGATACTTAAGTTTTTGCTCCTCCGTCCCGAAAGTTTCAATAGGCCAACAAACAAGCGAATTGTTAACTGACATTATAACTCCGACCGATGCATCTACTTTTGAAATTTCCTCCATTGCAAGAACATAACTTATCGTGTCAAGTCCTGCACCGCCATATTTTTCAGAAACCATCATCCCCATAAATCCGAGTTCAGCAAGTTTTTTTACCTCTTCGTGAGGAAATTCTTCTTTTTCGTCCCTTTCAGACGCTTTTGGCGCCAGTTCTTCAACCGCAAATTTTCTTGCGGTTTCCCTAATCATTAACTGTTCTTCTGTGAATTCGAAGTTCATTGCTGTGTTTTGCTATTTTGTTGTTGAGTATAATCGTAGAAACCTTTTCCTGTTTTTCTACCGAGATAACCCGCTGCTACCATCTTTTTTAACAATGGGCATGGCCTATATTTGGGGTCGCCGAAGCCTTCATAAAGCACATTCATAATCGAAAGACAGACATCAAGCCCGATTAAATCTGCAAGGGCAAGGGGTCCCATCGGATGATTCATACCAAGCTTCATAACAGTGTCAATATCCTCAGCTGAGGCAACTCCTTCCATCAAACAATATATCGCCTCGTTTATCATCGGCATCAAAATGCGATTTGAGACAAAGCCAGGATAATCCTTCACCTCAACAGTTGTCTTCCCAAGTTTTTCCGCGAGCTCCTTCGTGATTCGAAAAGTTTCGTCAGAAGTATCATGACCTCTAATTATCTCGACAAGTTTCATAACTGGAACCGGATTGAAAAAGTGCATCCCAATAACTTTGTCAGGACGATTTGTGGCGGATGCGATTTCAGTGATTGAAATAGAAGATGTATTCGTCGCAAGAATCGTTTCAGGTTTGCAAACGAGATCGAGAGATTTGAAAATATCTTTTTTGATTTTGACATTCTCGGTTGCAGCTTCAATTACAAAATCAGCATCTTTAGCTCCGCTTTCAAGCGACGTTAAGGGATTAATCCTTGCGATAGCCTGTTCCTTCTCTTCTTCGGTCATCAAACCTTTCTTAATCTGCCTGTCCATATTTTGTCTTATAACGCTTATCGCTTTCTCAAGGACATTTTTGCTAATATCGATCAAATTGACATAATAACCGTTTTGTGATAGGACATGGGCAATTCCACTCCCCATTGTTCCAGCCCCGACCACGGTAACTTTTTTAATTTCCATAGTATGTGCTCCCTGATTTTTGTTTTTAATATGGATAAAAGATTTATCCAAGCCTTTCAACTATAACCGCGCTTGCTTCCCCACCGCCAATGCAAATCGCGGCAAGTCCGAATCTTGCATCTTTCCTTTTCATCGCATACAAAAGCGTTGTTAAAATCCTTGCTCCGCTTGCACCGATTGGATGACCAAGCGCAACCGCTCCACCGTGGATGTTCATCTTTTCGATTGGGATTCCCCCGAGCTTAGAGGTAGCAAGCGCAACAACAGCGAATGCTTCGTTAACTTCAAAAAGGTCGATATCTTCTTTCTTCATATTTGCTTTCTTTAAAACTTTCTCAATTGCGTCAACTGGTGCAGTTGTGAACCATGCCGGATCTTTCGCAGCGGAAGCATAAGCAATAATTCTTGCAAGCGGTTTAATCCCAAGCTCATCTGCTTTTTCCTTTGACATCAACACAAGCGCTGATGCACCATCGTTTATCTTCGAAGCATTTGCAGGTGTTATAGTACCATTTGGTTCAAAAGCAGGTTTCAACTTCGGTATTTTTTCAAAAACTACTTTCTTCGGCTCTTCATCTTCTGAGACAAGAATCGTCTCACCTTTCGGCTGTGGCACAGGAACAGGCACAATTTCATCTTTGAAATAACCTTTTTCAATTGCTTCGAGCGCCCGCTTATAACTTAAAATTGCAAACTCATCCTGTTCCTCCCTTGAGATATTGCATTCCCTTGCACACAACTCACCCGCATTTCCCATATGAAAATTGTTATAAACATCCCATAAGCCATCTTTTATCATTGAGTCAATTAATTGCGCGTGACCCATTCTGTAACCAGTCCTTGCCTTTTCAAGGATATAGGGAGCGTTTGACATGCTTTCCATTCCACCGGCAACGATTATATCAGCATCTCCAAGTTTTATCGCTTGTGTTGCAAGCATCACTGCTTTAAGCCCGGAACCGCAGACTTTGTTAATGGTCATACATTCAACTTTCGTGGGCAGTCCTGCGAAGATAGCTGCTTGACGAGCTGGAGCTTGTCCAACTCCAGCAGTTAAAACGCAACCCATTATGACTTCGTCAACCGCGTCCTTTGGAACATTTGCCCTTTTGAGAGCCTCTTCAATTACGATTGCACCAAGTTTAGGTGCAGGCAAAGGACTTAAAGCCCCGTTGAATGAACCAATTGGCGTGCGACAGGCGCTAGCTATTACAACTTCTCTCATAGTGCCTCCTTAAGGTTAATTTGAAAATGTGAACGTGCTTTTGCTTTAAATATACTTATTCAGAATTGCATTTTCAACTCCAAATTCTTAACTTAAAATAAAAATCGCAGAAGCGATGGGTGAAAATCTCTCCGTAATCGAACATCCACTAATTAAAAGGGACTTAACATTTTTGCGCGACAAAAACACACCGAGCTCAATATTTAGAACCGTCCTTCGAAGATTAACCTCGCTTATGGCTTTTGAAGTGACAAAAGACCTTGATTTAATTACAAAGGAAGTCGAAACACCGCTCGAGGTCACACAAGGTCATATCCTCAAAGATGACATCGTTTTAGTTCCGATTTTGAGAGCTGGTCTTGGAATGGTTGATGCTTTCCTTGAGTTAATACCGGAGGCAAAAGTTGGACACATCGGACTTTATCGCGATGAAGAGACCCTGAAACCGGTTGATTATTACTTTAAATTTCCCAAGAACCTCGATAAGAGCGTCGCAATAATACTTGACCCGATGCTTGCAACGGGAGGAAGTGTTTGCGCAGCTGTTTCATATTTAAAAGAACGCGGAGCTAAAAAAATAAAAGTCGTGAGTTTAATCGCAGCACCTGAAGGAATCAACAAATTAACGAAAGAACATCCTGATGTTAAAATATACATCGCTGTTCTCGATAGGCAATTAAATCAAAGAGGATTTATTCTCCCAGGGCTTGGCGATGCAGGAGACAGGATATTTGGAACTGAAAATTAACTCATTCGCAAAGTTGAAAAAGAAAAAATTAATTCTTCACTCGCTATTACTATCTTCCTTCCTTTTTCTTTCCTTTCTTTTCTCGCTCTCATTTGGCAGTTCAACTTCTGGGATAAAAATAGAGTTCGATAAAATTTTCGCTTTCCTTACCGGGAAAGCTGGTGAAATTGATAAGGTTATAATCCTTCAAATTCGCTTCCCGAGAGCTTTAACAGCAGTGTTTGCCGGCGGTGGACTTGCGGTTGCTGGGGCAATTCTTCAAGCGATGATTAGAAATCCGCTCGCGGAACCCTATATTCTCGGAATCTCAAGCGGTTCAGCTTTTGGAGCTGTCGTTTCAATAGCAATGATTGGCTCGTTTTCATTCGCATTCACCCCTGCCTTTGCATTCATTGGCTCCACATCAGTGACAATCCTTGTCTATCTACTTGGCAGGAAAAGAGGGATAATCGATGTAAACACAATGCTATTAACTGGAATTATGATAGGTGCATTTTTCTCGGCTTTGATAATAATTATAATAACATTGTCAAACGAACCTGTGAAGAACGTTCTCTTCTGGCTTCTTGGCAATCTCGCAAATGTAAACTTAAAACAATCGATTTTGATTTCGGTAGTTGTTCTAACTTTCACCTTCCTTACTTTCATTCACTCATATCGTTTAAATTTAATCGCAACAGGCGAGGAAATAGCAACTCAACTTGGAATAGATGCGGAATTGACAAAAAAAGCATCCTACTTCATCGCATCAATTTTAACTGCAGTTATAGTTTCAATTACCGGGATAATTGGCTTCGTCGGTCTCGTCGTTCCGCATATATGTCGAAAAATTTTCAGCGTTGATTATAGACTTCTCATTCCAACATCCTTTTTCACGGGCGCGATAACATTACTTATTGCGGATATGCTCGCACGAGTCGTGCTTTATCCGAATGAACTTCCCGTAGGTTCTATCACCGCGCTATTTGGAGCTCCATTTTTCATTTATCTTTTGAAAAAATAAAATAGATTTTAAAAATGACCGAAAAAGTTATAACGATATTTGGAAGTTCAAAACCGAAAGAAGGTGATGTTGAATACGAGTTTGCAAAAAATCTCGGATATGAACTTGGAAAGGCTGGCTTTACAATTTGCAATGGTGGATACGGAGGAATTATGGAAGCAAGCGCAAGAGGCGCAAAAGAAGCCGGTGCTAAAACAATAGGCGTAACGGTTGCCACCTTCAAAGGTAGCGCAAATCAATGGATAGATGAAGAGATAAAAGCAAAGGATTTATTTGAAAGGCTCAAAATTTTAATTGAAAAAGGAAATGGATATATCGTATTAAAAGGTGGAACCGGAACGATGGTCGAATTCTCTCTCGTTTGGGAACTTTTGAATAAAGGAATGATAAATCCGAAACCGTTCGCGGTTGTAAACTTCTGGATACCGATAATTGAAACAATTTCAGAACAACTCAAACTTGAATATGCGCATCACGCGATTGAATATATTAAAGTCTTCAATGATATAAACGAAATTGTCGAATATATGAAAACAAATCTTTTATGATTGAAAATTAAAAGCGGATTTTTTATATTAAAGCAAACAAAACAAATGGGTCTTTTATAATGAAAGCAGTCATTCCAGTTGCTGGAGTAGGAACGAGATTGCGTCCACATACTTATACTCAACCGAAGGTTTTGCTAAACGTTGCAGGAAAACCGATACTTGGACATATAATCGATAAACTTGTCGAAAACTCAATTAAAAACATCTCGCTTGTGATAGGCTACCTCGGGGAAAAAATAAAAGAGTATGTCGTAACAAACTATCCAAACGTGAAATTTGATTTCATCCCTCAAGAAGAACCGCTTGGTCTTGGGCATGCAATTTATCTTGCGAGCGAGTATTTCGAGAATGAAGACGAAGTTTTGATAATTCTTGGGGATACAATTTTTGATTTTGATTTTGGAAAATTTTTAAAAAGTAAATTTACAACGATTGGCGTTAAACCCGTCGATGACCCGAGAAGATTTGGAGTTGTAATCCTTGACGAAAATAAATTCGCGAAAAGACTAATTGAGAAACCATCCCAACCAGAAAGCAATCTCGCAATTGTCGGAATTTATTTAATAAAAAACCCAAAACTTTTGAAAGAATCACTTGAAGAAATAATCAAAAATGAAATCAAAACCAAAGGCGAATTCCAACTCACAGATGCACTTCAACTGATGATAAACAAGGGCGATAGGATAATGACATTCGAAATTGATGGTTGGTATGATTGTGGAAAACCCGAGACGTTGCTTGCAACGAACAGATTTTTACTTGAAAAAAACGGAACCAATTTAAAAAAACTCGGAAAATTTGAAAACGTTTTGATCATCCCGCCGGTATACATTTCTCCGACAAGCAAAATTGAAAACTCAATCATAGGTCCATATACAACCATCTCAGACTCAGCAGAGATATCTTCTTCAATTATAAGAAACTCCATCATTGGGGATGAGGCAAAGATTGTAAACGCTTTACTCGATTCTTCAATTGTCGGGAATGGAGCTTACGTTAAAGGGGATTACAAAAAAATAAACATTGGGGATTCGTCGGCGGTGGAATTTTATTAAACCAAATCTTTAAAACCAAACAGGAGGAAAAATGGGAAAGCTATTTACCTCTGAATCAGTTGCGGAAGGACATCCTGATAAAATCTGCGACCAAATCTCGGATGCTGTGCTTGATGCGTTCTTAACTTATTATCCAGAGTCAAGGGTAGCATGTGAAGTATTTGTGACCACAGGTCTTGTCGTGATAGGCGGAGAAATAAAAGCCCCAGAAGAAGTCAGAGCAAAAGTCGATTTCGATACGATAGCAAGAGAAGTAATAAAAGAAATTGGTTATGATAAGCCCGAATATCAATTTGATTATCGTTCTTGTGGAGTTATCGTCACAGTTAAATCGCAATCTCCCGACATTGCAAAGGGAGTTGATAAAGGTGGAGCCGGTGACCAAGGTATGATGTTTGGATATGCGTGCAAGGAAACGCCCGAACTTATGCCTATGCCAATCACATTTGCACACAAACTGATGAAACGCCTCGCATATGTCAGGAAAAAGACTGACTTTATGCCTTACCTTAGACCCGATGGAAAATGTCAAGTCACAATTGAATACGATAACACAGGAAAACCAGTAAGGGTTGATACTATAGTCTTTTCGGTCCAGCATGATGAAAAATATAAAGGTAAAAAGCTCACTTCGAGAGACATCGCTGAGGATTTAAAAGAATTTGTCATAAAAGAAGTCATACCCGAAGAATATCTTGACAAAAAAACCAAATATCACATAAACCCAACCGGCTCATTTGTAATCGGTGGCCCTCACGGAGACACTGGTTTAACGGGAAGAAAAATCATAGTTGACACTTACGGAGGAAAAGCTCCTCACGGCGGCGGATGTTTTTCAGGAAAAGACCCAACAAAAGTCGATAGAAGCGCAGCATATGAAATGAGACATATAGCAAAGAATATCGTCGCAGCAGGAGTTGCGGATGAATGTTTAATTCAAGTAGCGTATGCGATCGGCGTTCCAGACCCAGTTGCAATTTATGTCGATACAAAAGGGACAGGAAAAGTTCCAGATGATACGATTGCGGAATTTATAAAGAAAAATCTCGACCTCTCACCGAGAGGAATAATAAATAGATTAAAACTACAGCGACCGATTTATAGGAAGACCGCAGTTTATGGGCATTTCGGAAGAAACGAACCTGAATTCACTTGGGAAAAACTTGACTATGTTCCATTGTTCAAAGAACTTTTAAAATAAACGAAAACAAAAGGAGAACATCTTTAAATGGACGAAGTAAAAGGCGTGTATAAAGTAAAAGACTTAAGCCTTGCTGAGGAAGGATTCAAGCAAATACGCTGGGCAGAAAGTAGAATGCCTGTTTTAATGGCTTTGAGAGAAAAATACAGCAAAACGAAACCTTTCAAAGGATTCAGGATTGCTGGATGTCTCCATGTCACAAAAGAAACTGCAGTTTTAATCAAAACATTCGTCGAATGCGGTGCGGAGGTAAGTTGGAGTGGATGCAACCCGCTTTCAACACAAGATACCATCGCTGCAGCTCTTGCTAAGCAAGGAATTTCAATTTTTGCGTGGAATGGAATGAGCGTAGATGAATTCTATTGGGCTATTGAGCAAACTCTACACATAAAGCCAAATTTAACGCTTGACGATGGAGCAGATTTAATTTTCACAATTCACAGCAAACATCCTGAACTTATTCCAGATATAATAGGTGGAACAGAGGAAACAACAACCGGAGTGAAAAGACTTCGCGCAATGGCTGAAGCAGGCGCTTTAAAGTATCCGATAATCGCAGTAAACGATGCGGAGACAAAATGGGATTTTGATAATGTCTACGGCACGGGGCAATCGACACTTGACGGGATTTTAAGAGCAACAAGCGTTTTAATAGCGGGTAAAAATGTCGTCGTAGCAGGATATGGACACTGCGGAAAAGGCGTTGCAATGAGAGCAAGAGGATTGGGAGCAAATGTCATCGTTACGGAGGTTAGGCCAATCGCTGCGTTAAAAGCTGCCCTAGATGGCTTCACGGTGATGCCAATGAAAGAAGCCGCTAAAATTGGCGATATTTTCATCACCGCAACCGGCGTAAAAGATGTCATAACCGAGGAACATTTCAAAGTTATGAAAGATGGCGCGATAGTTTGCAACACGGGGCATTACGATGTCGAAATTAATCTCGTTCAACTTAAAAAGATGGCAAAAAATGTAAAAGAGATTCGAAACCATGTGGAAGAGTACACTTTAAAAGATGGAAGAAGAATCTTCGTTCTTGCGAAAGGCAGACTTGTGAATCTCGTCGCGGCGGAAGGCCATCCATCAGAAGTTATGGATATGTCCTTTGCAAATCAATTTATGGCTCAACTTCGACTTGTCGAATTGTTCAAAAAAGGCAAAAGGCTCGAACCAAAAGTATATGATATCCCACCAGAACAAGATGAGGAAATCGCTGAACTTAAATTGAAAACAATGGGAATTAAAATCGATAAGTTGACGAAGGAACAAAAAGCTTATATCAAAGATTATAGCGCAGGAACATAAAAATATGGGACGCTTTGCGCGTCCCTTTTTTATTTATTTTTATCACGAACGAGTTCTTTCAAAGGTATATCAAGAATTGAAAATCTCTCCCACTCCTTGAAATCGAAATGCCACCACTCGGTAGGAAGCGGAACGAAACCATATTTCACCATAACATCCTCAAGAATTTTCCTATTCTTTATCAATGTGTCCGGCAAATTGGAATAATCTCTATGCGCTTTTTCTGTGAAGTCGTCATATTTTGTCGGCATTGGTAATTCATTCCCCAGAGAATCTACAAGTGTTAAATCAACAGCACAACCCCTATTATGCCTTGAACCTTTCACGGGATTTGCCACGTATCTTTCATCAGGAACGATTGACCACAAAATTTTTTGCACAGAAAGAGGTCTATAACAATCCCACACCTTTAGTCCAAGCCCAAATTTTTCAAGTTCCTTTTGAACAGAATCAAGTCTCATCGCGACAAATTTCCTCAAAAAACATTTCCCAACATCATAAAGTTTTCTACCCGTAAAATTATCTTCCGTTGCATATTTTATCTCAACCTTTATCCTTGGATTAATCTCTTCGATATCAACAAGCAGAGTATCTTCAGGAGAAAATTGCGCAAATGATTTAGATAAAACCAAAAGATAGAAAATAAAAAACAAATGGGCTCTCATTTCTTTCCTTTGCCTTTCTTCTTGCCCGTAAGTTCGCTCATACTTGGAATATCGAATTTTCTGAAGACACCGCCTTTAAAAACTTTTTTCTTATCCTCCAACGGTTTCAGCTCAACCTTCGAATACTTATTTATGTACCATTGATGGGCGATCGAAAGAATATTAAACGTTAAATAATAAAGGTTCAATCCAGATGGGAGATTGTTAAATATCAAGAAGAAAAGGATTGTCATAATAGTTGCTGTTGTCCTTTGTCTTTTATCCGCCACAGCAGAGCTCATCCACTGCTGAATTAACATAGTTATCGCCATCAAAAGTGCAAGCCCGCTTATTTGATTAACCCCAAAAATCGGAATATAAAATGGAAGTTTTACAATTGTATCTGGAATCGAAAGGTCTTTTATCCACAATATGAAACTAGCCTGTCTTAATTCAATCGTAACTCGGAAAAGCGAGAACAAGGCATATAAAATCGGCAACTGCAAAAGCAATGGCCAACATCCACTAAATGGATTAACTCCATATTCGCGGTAAACCCTCATCACTTCTTGATTCAGCTTCTGCGGATTATCTTTATATTTCTCCTGCAATTCCTTCAAAATAGGTGCTATGGCTTGCATCTTCTTTATCGACTTCATCTGTGTAATCGTCAAAGGCGTTAAAATTATTTTGATTAAAATCGAAAATATAATGATGACAACGCCATAGTTTGGAACGAAAAGATGCAAAAACTTAAAAAGTGGAAGCAAAACATATTCCGCTATCGGTCTTATGAGCCATTTCAAGCCAAGGCTTATCATCTCTTCAAGTCCAACCCTATACGATTTCAAAATTTTATAGTCAAGAGGTCCAATATAAATTGTAAAATGATTTTTCTGATAATTTCCACCTCTAAATGGAATTTTTAAAGCAACGAGATAATTTTCCTTAACTCCGTTATTTGGCAATGGCACCCTTTCACCTTCAAGATAAGCGCCATCTGCGTAATCGTTTGAAATCAAAGCGACAGCAAAATATTTATTGTGCGTCCCAACCCATCGTGTAGCTCCGGAATAAGCGCGAGAAACTTTAACCCCAAACTTATTTGCATCTATCGTCTCATAGACATCCCCAACCTTCGCATAAGCGCTGGCAAAGTAAGATTCCTCAACGCTATTCTCCTCGGTCAACTTAATCCCATTTTCCCAAACAAGCTGATATTCAAAGTTCGCGATTACATTCTCCATCTTGATAAATTCAAGCTCGACATCAAAGGAATATTTTCCGTTTTCAAAGATGAATCGTTTAACGATTTTGCTTGTATCGTTCACATTTAAAACAAAATCAACTTCGACTTTTTCACCCTTGTCCTTAAGAATGAAATTTTGCCAATGTCTCGCATTTGTACTGAAGTAAAGATTTTTCGTGTTGATTATTTTTCCATCTTTTGTCATAAAAAGAATTGATAAGTCCCCACCTTTCTCCATTTCCACAAGTTGAACGGGATACATATTCCACGTTTTAAACTTCTTGAGCTCGAATTTTTCAACAACCGCACCTTTCGAAGATATCACGCAGGTATATAAATCCGTTTCAACAAGAATTTTTTTCTCCTCCCCTTTTGAAAGATGTGAGAAATATATTCCGAAAGTATCCAACTTCTCGGTCTGGATATGTTCCTCTCGATGTTTTACTTGAGTTGTGTCCTTAGGCGAACTAACTTTTTGTGGCGCTTTCGGAGCATTATACCACATCCAAATCAAAAGAACAAGCGTAATTAGAAGTATCCCGAGAACAGAATTTCTATCCATCGTTTTACACTTTTATTTTTAATTTTAAGGAACTTCATCAATTCCGCCTGGATTAAACGGATTGCATCTTATTATTCTTTTAATTGAAAGCCAAAGACCTTTTATAAAACCATACTTTGAAAAAGCCTGAATTGAATACTCAGAACAAGATGGGTAAAATCTACAACTTGGCGGAAAAAGTGGCGAGATAAAAATTTTATAAAATTTAACCAATGAAATCGCAATTCGTGTTAAAATATCAGTTTTCATTTATCGCGCTCAAAATTTTTCCAATAGATTGCAAAAAATCGCTTTCAAAGTCAGAGTACTTTAATCTCTTTAAAATGTCCCTCTCTCCGATATAAATCAAGACAAGTTCTATCGACTTATTCTTTAAAGAAAGTTCCTCTATCAACCGGTGTTTGTTTAATCTATAAACTTCCCTGAGCAATCTTTTCGCTCTATTTTTGAGAACGATTGGTTTGACTTTTTTTGAAACCGCGAATGCGACTCTTGTAGTTACATCCCGTTTTGGAGATAACCGAAAGTAAATTTTGATTAAATTTCCAGAGACTGAGTTCGAATTTTTTATTATCTGCGTTATCTCTTTTGATTTCTTTATGATTTCCTTTTTTGAGAGTCCAAATTTTTTAGCGCTCATCGCTTACTGTGAGTTTCCATCTTCCCTTGGCTCTTCTTCTGGCGAGGATTTTTCTTCCGCTTTTTGTTTTCATCCTTGCCCTGAAACCGTGCGTTCTTCTTCTCTTTGTATTATGTGGCTGATATGTGCGTTTCAAACTTTCCTCCTTTGTTTGTTTTTTGAATTTCTAAGAGAAAAGTCGAAACAAAGTTACAAAAAAATGATTAAAAGAGCAAAAACTTGAAATTTAATCCCCATTTGATTATATTTTTAATAAGACTGCCCCGTGGTGTAACTGGCAACACGCCTGACTCTGGATCAGGTAATCGAGGTTCGAATCCTCGCGGGGCAGCTAATT
>JBEPZK010000042.1:0-17486 GCA_041640855.1 Candidatus Kryptoniota bacterium | reverse complement strand
AGAGGGCGGAGGATTACAAGTTTGATTTGAAGTTTATGAAGGACCAGGGTTTGACGAAGCTTGATTGGACACAATTTGCAACTGTTATAACTGTGCCTGATAATGATGTTGTCGGTGTAAGTGTAAGGGCAAGGTTCTGGCCTCTGTTCTATGGTAAAGTGTTCTTCGATAAATTTGCTCTTGCTCCGATAAGTGATATTATCGTTGGAGTTGATGACAAGCCAGTTGCGGGTGGGAATTTGATTCCAAGCAGATATGAACTCCATCAAAATTATCCGAATCCGTTTAACCCATCAACTATTATTGAATACGCGCTACCAGAGCCATCTTATGTTAAGATTGAGATTTTCAATCTTGTTGGCCAAAAAATTAGAACTTTGGTCGATGCCTATCTTGATGCAGGGAGATATAGAACGCAGTGGGATGGAAGGGATGATAACGGTGTTAAAGTTTCTTCCGGCGTTTATATTTATCGACTTGTTGTTGGGAAGACCGTAATTGCAAGGAAGATGATATTGATGAAGTAATTCTTTGGGGGGCACTCAATGTGCCCCCTCGTTTAAATAAAATTTTAGGGATAAACTATGATGAAAAAATTATTCCTTGCAATTGAACTTTTGTTTATAAGTTTTTCACCTCTTTTCTCGGGGACAACCGGAAAAATAGCAGGTAGAGTTACAAATGCTTCTACAGGGGAGCCACTTTTTGGCGTAAATGTCATAGTTGAAGGCACCACCCTTGGCTCTGCAACAGATATGCAGGGAAATTATGTGATTTTAAATGTACCACCAGGAGTTTATACTGTAAGAGCAAGCGCGGTCGGCTTTAAAACGGTGAGGGTTACGAATGTTCGTGTCTCTGTGGACCAAACAACAAGGGTTGATTTCAAACTTGAAGAAGTTGCAATTGAACTTGGTGAGGAAGTCGTTGTGGTTGCTGAAAGACCGCTTGTTCAAAGGGATTTGACATCGACGAGTTCTAAAGTCGGGGCAGATGTTATTGAGAAATTACCAGTTGAAAATTTTACCGATATAATCAATCTTCAAGCTGGGGTTGTCGAGGGACATTTTCGTGGAGGTAGATTGGGAGAGGTTGCATATATGATTGATGGCATCCCCGTAAATGATGTCTTTTCGAATACTTATGCCATTCAAGTTGAAAACCATGCAATTCAAGAGATGGAGATTATCACAGGAACTTTCAACGCTGAATATGGTCAAGCAATGTCTGGCGTTGTTAATATAATAACTAAAGAAGGTGGAGAAAAATACTCTGGAAGTTTCTCGAGTTATGTTGGAGATTATGTTTCGTCACATAGAGATCTATTTATGAACATCGACAGGGTAAATCCGCTTGATATATACAATATCCAGGGAACGCTTAGCGGTCCATTCCCGATTTTGAAAAACAAACTTGGTTTCTTTTTCTCTTGGAGATATTACAAAAACGATGGTTGGCTCTACGGAAGAAGGATTTTCAATCCACATGATTCTTCAAATTTCAGCGCTGATGACCCATCTAAATGGTATATTGGTGCAACCGGCGATAGCGCCTATGTTCCAATGAACCCGGAGCAAAGGTTAACTTTGCAAGGCAAGTTATCCTTTAAAGTTACGCCGAGCAACAAACTTAACATCGAGGGATTATATCAGCGTCGTTTTTACAAAATTTATGACCATAATTTTAAATACAACCCTGATGGTGATTATAAAAGATATCAATACGCATACACTTTGACTCTTTCGTACACGCATGTTTTAAGCCCGAAGGCATTTATAACAATTAAAGGTTCTCTTCTTTACAACGATTATCAACAATACGTTTGGAAGGATATAAATCTTTATCCAGACCCCAAAAGATTGCAAGACGCCAGTAACAATGCTTTTTTGACAGGTGGGGCTCAGATGTGGCATTTCTTTAGAAACACAAGAACTCAAATTGTAAAAATTGATTATACCGCTCAAATTACAAACACGCATCAAATTAAAACCGGATTTGAGACAAGGCTTCACCGTTTGTGGCTTCGCGAATATGAAATTGTAAGAGATGAAAGATTTAAAGATAGATTTATTCCAACTTTACCGCCTAGAACCGCATTCAATAACAATGAGTATCTTCGCAAACCGTATGAGCTTTCCGCTTATATTCAGGATAAAATGGAATTTGAATATCTAGTTGCAAACGTTGGTTTAAGGTTTGATTATTTTGAGCCGGATGGAAAAGTTCTTATCAACCCGGACCATTTACCTCCAGACCGACCTTTACCCGATAGTTTATTTAAGCGTGCTAAACCAAAATACCAACTTAGCCCCAGAATTGGCTTAGCTTATCCTATAACCGACAGAGGCATTATTCATATTTCTTATGGCCATTTTTTCCAAATACCCCCGTTTGAGTTTCTTTATACAAACCCAGAATTTGAAATCGAAGTTGGAAGATTGAAAAGCAGAATTGGGAACGCTGACCTTCAACCTGAAAGAACTGTAAGTTATGAGATAGGTTTACAACAGCAATTAACGGATGACATAGCCATCGATATAACAGGCTATTACAAAGATATAAGAAATTTATTGGGGATGCAGATTCATCAATACTTAAATGTCGACAAATTCGCCAGATATATAAATCGTGATTATGGAAATGTAAGAGGCATAACGATTTCGCTCGAGAAGAGGTTTAGAAATGGAATTGGTGCAACTGTTGATTATACCCTTCAACTTGCCCGTGGTAACGCGTCTGACCCAGATGCGGAGTTTCTTAACAACCAAGCGGAACCCCCGATAGAAGGGAATAAACAGCTTGTTCCGTTAGATTGGGATAGACGGCATTCGCTTAACTTTTCGATTTCACTTGGTGAGCCAGATAATTTTGTATTGAGTTTAATTGGTAAACTTGGCACTGGTTTACCTTACACACCCGCTTTTCAAAATCAGCGGACAGCGGTTGAAAATAGCGACAATAAGCCCCCAGTTTATATGTTTGACCTTTATTTTTATAAGTTGTTCAAATTGTTCGGTTTTAATATGCAATTTTTCGTAAAGATTTACAATGTGTTTGACATTAAAAATGAACTTGAAGTTTTTGGTGATACTGGGAGAGCAGGGTATACCCTTTCAACTATTTATTCCGGAAGACCCAGAGGAATAAATACGGTTGAGGAATATTTCAAGAGACCAGATTTTTACTCCGAACCAAGACAAGTTATTTTCGGAATCTCGTTTGACCTTTAAAAAATCTTTTTGAGGTGAGATTATGGCAAGGTTTAAACTTATTCTTCTAATTTTCTGCTTTTCTTTCTCGCTTCTTCATTCACAACATGTTAAACCGGATCCAAATGTAGGGCATAGGAAGTATACGAAGCAAGGGATAATGGATGGAAATATGGTGAGGACGATGTTTTTCAATCATGGTGAAGTTGCACATTGGCCCGACCAACCAAGTGGTGAATGGCCGAAGGGAAGTGGACATTCATATGTCGATGGTGTTGCAATGATTGTTCAGGTTGAAACGCGCGACAGAAGCGGTAAAATTATTCATCCAATGGAAACGATGTATCGTGAGTTTATTGATATAGGTCCTGATGGTACTCCCTGGGGATGGGCACCACTTCCAGGGTATGCGAATCCAACTCAGCCGAAACCCGCTATGAGCAATGACCCCTCCACTTGGCCAGCTTTTTGGCCAGATAGACCTCTGGATTGGGCTGGATATTGGAATGGTTATTTTGGTAAAGGTGTGCGAAATGCTGATCTTGAAACATATTTTGTTTTTGATGACGACCCTGATGAAGAGTGGAATTTTTATCCTGACCCAGATGATACGACAAGGCGTGGAATTGGAATGGAAGTTGCAATGCGCGGATTTCAATGGTCGCATGTGCTTGCCCAAGATGTGATATTTTGGCATTATGAAATTTTAAATGAAGGGAAAACAAATTATCAAAAATGTCTCTTCGCTCAATATATAGATTGGGGTGTTGGTGGAACCGATGATTCAGGTGATGATAGCGGTTTATATGATTCACAACTTGACATCGCTTGGGCTTTTGATTCAGATGGTATTGGAACTCCAGGAAGATGGGGACCTGTTGGGGTTGCAGGTTATGCGTTTCTTGAAAGCCCGGGAATTCAAAACGATGGTAAAGATAACGATGATGATGGAATAATCGATGAAAGAAGAAATGACCCCGACGCAGGACAGTTAATAGTTGGAAGGGAAAGTATTATCGCATATATTCAGCAAAATTATGATTTAAATAAGTTTTTGAGGTTTTATAATTATTCAAGCGTTGATGATATCCCAGCGGTGAGGCAAGGTTATTGGTGGACAGCGGATGAAAATATGAATTGGCGTGGTTTTACAGATTTAAATGGAAATGGGAGATGGGACCCTGGAGAACCTTTAAATGACGATGTCGGAAGCGATGGAATAGGACCTCTTGATGAAGGTTATACAGGTCCTGACCCTGATGGAACGGAGGGGAATGGTAAACCAGACCAAGGTGAGCCAAACTTTGGAATTCTTGATAAAGATGAATCAGATCAAATCGGTTTAACTGGTTTTTCGATCTTCCCAGTTCACACATATGAACTTTGGGATGATGAGCAAAATTGGTCCGTTTTTACAGCGCCTCTTCCACCAAAGGACCAACTTCTTCAATCTGTCAACCTCGGGATGTTTTTCTCCTCCGGATTATTTCCTATGCCCGCAGGTCATGTGGAGAGATTTTCGATGGCTTTGCTTTTCGGTCAAGATAGGGATGATCTGATAAAAAGGAAAAAAACGGTTCAGCAAATTTACAACGCAAACTATAGGTTCGCAAAACCTCCTGAGAAACCGCGTCTTATAGCTGTTCCCGGCGATAAAAAAGTAACGCTTTATTGGGATTCGAGAGCTGAACTTTCATGGGACCCATTCCTTCAGGAGTATGATTTTGAAGGCTATAAAATTTATAAAAGCACAGACCCTAGTTTTCTTGAAGCCTTCGTTATAACAGATGCTCACGGAAACAAATTGTTTAAAAAATCCATAGCTCAATTTGACCTCGCAAACGGAATTAAAGGCTATCATCCAATTGATATATATGGTTTAAAGTATTATCTCGGTGATGACACTGGGCTGAGACATTCATTTGTCGATTACGATGTTCAAAATGGTCAAACTTATTATTATGCAGTTGTATCTTATGACCGCGGTTATGTCACAAGAGATGCTTATGGAAATATTGATGGCATTGCCCCTTCTGAATGTACTGCGATAATAAAAGCTGATGTTACAGGTACTGTAAAGCCAGATATAAACACGGCGGTTGTTACGCCAAACCCACCATCAGCAGGTTACGTCGATGCAGGGGTTGATGGAAATATAACACATGTTGGCCCAGGAACTGGAAAAATTGAAATTAATCTGCTTCAATCTGACTCAGTGAAAGATGGACATATCTATAGAATTGTTTTCTCAGATACATCGAGATTCTATAATTCTTCCGTACCGAAGTATTCAATTTATGACCTTACAGGCGGTAGAAAAATTGTGGATACAGTTGAATTGAAGATTTACGGACAAGAATCGCCGATATTTGATGGTTTGATTGTTTACTTATACAACGACTCATCGGTTTCGCTTGATAATAGGAAAACAGGTTGGATTAAAGGTAATTCGAATTATATAGTCAGGGTTGACCTTGACCCAACTTTCGCTGCAAGAAATATAAGATACCCAGCAGATTTTGAAATTAGATTTAGCGATAAAATAGTTGACACTTCACTTGCTTTGATTTTTGGACAACAGAGAGTTCCTGTAAAGTTCACAGTTTGGAATGTAACCGAGGACAGGAAGGCTGACTTTATTTTCTTTGATGTGAACAAAGATTCAACTTTATCGCCCGGGGATAGATTAATAATTGTTCTCGGTGGCGATTCAGCGACTCAGCAACCAAATCCGAGGAGTTGGAAGGCGACATGGAGAGTTCAATTTTTTGAGGATACATTAAAGCCAGTTCAAGTTCCTCCTTCCGCAGGTGATATTTTTTTAATTGCTACTAAGAAGCCATTTAGAAATAATGAATATTTTGAGTTTAAAGTTAGGGGTCCAAAAATTGACATTGAAAAAGCTAAGCAAGACTTAAATAAAATCGCTGTCGTTCCGAATCCTTATGTTGCAACCGCGTCTTGGGAACCGGCTAATAGATACAGAGCAGGTAGAGGCGAAAGAAAAATTTGGTTTATAAATCTTCCCAAAAATTGCACAATAAGAATTTACACAATAAGGGGTTACCTCGTTGATACGATTGTTTATAATGGGACTGATAATTATGGTGCTGTGTCTTGGGATTTGGTTTCAAAAGATGGAATGGATATAGCCTATGGAATTTACATTTATCATGTTGAAGCCCCAGGGATTGGCGAAAAAATCGGAAGGTTTGCAGTGATAAAATGAAAAAGAAAAAGTTTAAAATCACCATGAGGAAAATAATCCTTTTAATCGTTTTACTAAATGCTCTAGCTTTCTCTCAAAGATTTGTCTCCAATGTCTCAAAGGTTGCTACAACGGCGGCTCCTTTTCTTGAAATCCCGGTTGGAGGTAGGGCAACGGGAATGGGTGGCTCTTTCGTTGCTGTGGCAAATGATGCGAGCGCAATTTATTGGAATCCAGGCGGAATATCAAGATTTGGAAGGATTGAAGCGATTTTTCAATATACAAATTGGCTTGCAGATACAAAGTTTGGCTTTATAGGGGTTGTGATACCAGTCGGTGAAATCGGAACAATCGGTGCAAGTTTGACGACGCTTTCTGTTCCGGATATGGAAGTTAGAACCGTTGAAAGACCTGAGGGAACGGGAGAATATTTCAACGCGAATGATTTCGCTGTCTCTATAACCTATGCGAGAAATTTAACTGATAGATTTTCGATCGGATTTAACTTCAAATATATTCAGCAGAGGATATGGCATATGTCAGCGTGGGGAATTGCGCTTGATGTTGGGACTTTGTTTAAAACCGACTTTTTAGGTGGTATGATGATAGGAGCGACGATTTCGAATTTCGGGACAAGTATGCGGATGTTCGGAAGAGATGCGAGGGTTTTTTACGACCCAGACCCAAACAAGTATGGAAATAACGATAGGATACCAGCGATGCTTGAAACTGATGCTTGGCAACTTCCTCTTAACTTTCAATTTGGGATAGCAACATATATCTTTAACACCGAAAGCAATAAACTTTTAATTTCTGCTGATGCCTTGAACCCAAGCGATAATTATCAATATCTAAATGTCGGCGGTGAATATTCATTTAAAGATTTGCTTTTTATTAGAGCGGGTTATCAAATGCTCTTTCTCAAGGATGGAGAGGGCGGTCTGTCTTTAGGCGTTGGCTTGAAAACGCATGTTCCGTTTAGCAAAATGAGTTTAAAGTTTGATTATTCATATAACGATTACGGCAGGTTGCAAGGAGTTCACACGGTTGTAATTGGAGTTGAATATTAATTTGGAGAAAATTTTTATGAGGAAAGTTTTAATCTTGATTTTGTTTTTACAAAAAATCTTAGCGCAGGGTTTATATGTTAACTTGAGTCATATTGATTACCTCGTTGAAAAGGTCTTGATGGACAAGGACACAGTTGCTATAATACATATCTATTCAAATTATCCAGATTATCGTTATATCCCCGCACCCGGCGAAGGGATAGCTTGTGTTGATGATGCGTCGAGAGCTTCTATTGCTTATCTTATGCATTATGAGAAATTTCAGGATGAACACAGTTTAAATCAAGCCAAACTTTTGTTAAAGTTTATCTTAAAAATGCAAGCAGATGATGGGGGATTTTATAATTTCGTTTACGACGACCTTTCAATAAATAAATTTGGTCAAACGAGCAACAACGACAGCTTCAAATGGTGGGCTTGCAGAGCCTTGTGGGCTTTGGGGTATGCGTATAATTTATTTTCGAAGCTTAACATTGAAAAAGCGTTTGCGGATACGCTTGCGTCGAGGATTGAAAAAGCCCTTACAAAAGCTGTCCGAACGATAAATAAATCTGATATTTACGAAAATTTTATAGCCTGGAAAGTCCCTGCCCAAGGGTACTGGCTACTTGAAAATGGAACTGATGCCTCAGCAGAAGCTGTTCTCGGTGCTTCGCTTTACTATGAGATATCTAAAAGTGAAAGGGCAAAGTGGGTGACTGAAAAACTTTGCAAAGCAATATCAACTTATCAGTTCGGAGATGTAAATACTTTCCCATTCGGTATGCATCCATCTTTTACGCCGAATCTTTACATATGGCATTCGTGGGGAAGCAGACAATCTTATGCTCTGCTTGTCGCGGGAAAAATTTTTAACCGAACCGATTGGATTGAATCAGCAAAAAAGGAGATAGAAGGTTTCTACAAGAAAATGCTTTTCTCTTTTGACCTTACCGATATAAAGCCTTATCCTGAAAGAAATGATCAAATAAATTACGGTATTGCTCCGATAGTCCAAGCATTTATCGAATATGGCAATATCACAGGTGATACAACTTACAAAATGATGGGCGGGCTTTACGCATCGTGGTGGCTTGGAAATAATATCGCAAATCATCCTGTTTATGAGGCGTCAACGGGTAGATTTTACGACGCGGTTAAAAAAGATGGAACTATGAATCTCAATGCTGGGGCTGAATCCGTCGCCGAAGGTCTCATTGGTTTGCAAACCGTTCTTTATGACGACATCGCTTCAAAATATATTTTCTACAAAACTAAATCCGATAATTCTTATAAAATTGTCGAAGCGGAAAACTTTGAAACAATCCGCGGAAACCCCCAGAAAGTTTATGTTAGCGAATTTAATTGGGCTCAGATAAGTAAAAGTTATATTCTTGAACTTAAAAGTGGAGATGCTGTAAGAATTAAATTTAACATCGACAATGTCTATGACGATTTGAACTTTTACACGCTTTATGTCCAATATCGCAAACGAAACGTCCCGGTTGGCTATGCCAGCGTTAAAATTGTGGTTGATTCAGTTTATGCGTTTGAATTTGATATGTCCGGTTCGGGTTACGGAGACTATATCTGGGTCGATAAAATTAATGGGATTTTTAAACTTTCAAACGGTGAACATAGCATCGACGTTTATTTTAGCGGTGGTTTGGAGCAGGAATTTGTATGGCTCGATTACTTTATAATTCAGCCTGTCGTTGAGCGAAAAATTTTTGCTTCACCAGATGGAGTAGAATTAAAACTTGAACGAACTTTGATAACAAAAGCTCGAGGTGATAAATATTTTGAGGATGGTGAAATTGAACTCGGAGTTTATCCGAGCCCTTTTAATTTTGAGACAACAATTTTTTACAAAGCAAGGCAACCTTTCGAGTTGAAAATTTACGATGTCGCCGGTAGGGAAGTTTGTGATTTGACTGCGGAAGTCGATGGGATGGATTATGGAGAAGTGAGGTTAAATTTGAGTTCTTTTTCAAGCGGTTTATATTTATGCTTGTTGAAAGGTACAAACTATGCAAAGTTAAAAAAATTTGTGATGATAAAATGAAACGATGGTTTATTTTTGCATTAATTTTGCTGAACTTTGGATGCTCGTCGAGAAGGGATGTTGAAAAAATCGATGCTGAAATTATTCGACTCAAATATTGGTGCTCTGCTAATCCATATGAGATAGAACTTGCCAAGAAGATTGTCGATAAATGGAATAAGCTCAATCCAAAAATTCAAGTTGAAGTTCAACCTCTACCCGCAGGACAATCTTCTGAGGAGATTTTGCTTGCTGCGATCGCTGCGAAGACAACCCCTGATGTTTGTTCAAACATCTGGCCTGGTGCGATCGCGGAGTATATAAAAGCGAATGGACTTGTCGCACTTGATGAATTTGATGATTTCGACTCAGTTGTTAACGCAAGGAAAATTCCTCGGGATTTGCTTGAAAGTTTCAGGTCAAAAGATGGACATTTTTATCAATTCCCATGGAAAGCGAATCCAATAATGATGCTTTACAATGTTAAAATTTTTGAAGATGCTGGCTTCACAATTCCACCGAAAAATTATTCCGAATTTTTTCGCTTATGTGAAAAAATCAAGAAAGATGTTAATGGTGATGGGATAATTGATATTTGGCCTGGATACACTGACACAAGACCTATATGGTGGCAGAGATTTTTTGATTTTTATCCTCTTTACATAGCTTCATCAGGTGGAAAAACATTTTTCGAGGGTGAAACTTTGAAAATCGATGTTAAATCTGCACGCGATGTTTTTAATTTTTTTAGAATTTGTTTTGAGAAGGGATATTTTCCGAATACAAATTTTCAAATTGACCCATTTTTAACTGGAAAAGTCGCCTTGAGATTCACCGGACCGTGGACAATTGCTTATCTTGAAAAGAATAAACCGCCCGAATTAGAATATAATTTTGCTCCGGTACCTGTGCCTGATGATTTCAGTGGGGAAGTTTATACTTATGGAGATCCAAAGAACATAGCTATTTTTAGTTCGACGAAGCATAAAAAAGAGGCTTGGGAATTTGTAAAATTTCTTGTTACGGAGGAAGCGGATTTGCTTCTGCTTGAGATATGCAATCAATTGCCAATAAGAGGTGATTTGCTTGAAAATGAAAAATTTGTGAATTATTTTGAACGAAATCCCAAGATGAAGCCGTTTGCTTATCAAGTCTCTCGAATTCGCGGAGTTGATGAGGCACCTGAGATGAAGGAAATTTTCGATGCGATCTCAAGAGAATTTGAAGCGTGCTCGGTTTACGGAGCTAAGACACCAGATGAAGCTGTGAAAAATTTGAACAAAAGAATAAATGTGATATTTGAATGGTCAAGGTAAGAAAGTTCGAGAATAGGTCAGGGTATTTGATGGTTTTGCCCTATTTAATTTATTTTTTAACTTTCGTTGCTTATCCGCTTGTTTTTTCATTTATTTTAATCTTTCATCGATGGAACATAGTTACCCCGATGGAATTTATAGGTTTGAAAAATTTTGAGAGGTTGTTTAGAGATGAATTGTTTTTTAAATCGATAATTAATACGCTAATTTTTCTCTCGATTCACATACCTCTTCAAATTGTTATAGCTTTGCTATTTGCGCAACTTTTGAATCAAAATATAAAACTTAGAGGTCTTTTCAGAGCGGTTTATTTTTTGCCTGTCGTTGTTTCCGGTGTTGTCGTGGCCATATTATGGCAGCAGATGTATGCTTATGAATCAGGGCTTATAAATCAGGTTCTCTTTAAATCTGGAATTAAAAAAATTCCATGGCTTATAAGTCCCGAACTTGCGATGCCTTCAATTGCGGTTATGGCAACTTGGAAAAATGTAGGTCTTTATATCGTCCTTTTTCTCGCTGGTTTGCAGAGCATACCGAAGGAACTTTATGAAGTTGCGGAGATAGACGGTGCTTCATTCTTTCAAAAATTTTTTAAGATAACTCTGCCAATGTTAAACCCAACCGTCGTTCTTGTTATAGTTTTATCAACTATTGGTGGTTTCTCACTTTTTATAGAACCTTACATAATGACAGGCGGTGGACCTATGGATAGCACACTTTCCGCGATGCTTTATATTTACAACCAAGCGTTTTACTTCAATCATATGGGATATGCAGCGACTCTCGGGTTTTTCTTCGCTACTATAATTTTGATAGTTGTAATCTTGCAGAGAAAATTCATTGAAAGGCAGGTGTATTGAAAAATAAAACCTTGACATATTTTTTGCTTTTGATAGGAGCGTTTGTGTTTTGTTATCCATTCATGTGGATGCTCTTTGCGAGTTTAAAGCCAGAGTTTGAGATACCCGACATCTGGCTTTTCTCAAAAAACTTAAGTTTTAAAAACTATTTTCTCGTCTTAAATAAAGTTCCAATTATACGCGCGTTTTTCAATAGTTTATTTGTTTCATTTTCGATCACTTTATCGGTTATAATTTTCGGCTCGATTGTTGGCTATGCGCTATCGCGGTTGAATTTCCGCGGAAGGGAAGTTATTTTGATGTTAATTCTTTTCACTATGATGATTCCATTTCAAATCACTTTGATTCCAACTTATGTTTTGATAGTTAAACTTGGTTTTGTCGATTCGTATGCTGGATTAATTTTGCCCGGAATGATGAATTCTTTTGCAATTTTAATCTTCAGACAGTTTTTTCTCACGATTCCGCATTCATTGATTGAATCTGCACGGCTTGATGGATGTAATGATTTGCAAATTCTTTTTAAAATTATAATCCCGCTTTCAAAACCAGCTGTTTCAACAGTTGGGATTTTAACTTTTATGTCGAGTTGGAACGAGGTTTTATGGCCACTTATTGTCATAAGGAACGAAAAGCTTATGACTATGCCACAACTTGTCACAATTTTTGTCCTCGGCGGACAAGCGGAAGGTCAAGTTGGAGTTCAACTTGCATCCGCAACTTTGCTTGCCTTACCAATCATCATCGCTTATTTATTTTTCCAAAGATATTTCATCGAAAGCATGGCAACAACTGGATTAAAAGAATAAAAACAAAATCAAGATGAACTAACAGAATGAAATACACCAGGGAAATTGGAAAACTTACCACAGGTTCAGCACTTGGTAATTTACTTTTATTCGCTCGCTTTGACCCCGAGTCAAATCTTGAAGGCTTGTGGCATTCACTTGACAACAAATTTTATTGTGGTAGATGGAGGATTGAACTTTATGCGGAAGAAAAATTGAACCCGATCGAAACCAATTTTGAGGTGCTATCTCAAGAGACAAGATATGAAAACGTTTCTGGTGATTTGGTTGTGGGAAAAAAGGCTTTTATTCCCTATATTGGGATTGAGAATTTCGAAAAGTACAAGAAATATTTGAAGAAATTCTTTTATGTTCTAAAAGTGGAAAATAAAGCGAACAAATTTATAGACCTAGTCATAACCCACGATATAACTCTTCCAGCTGTCGATTCGCAGTTTTTCACAAAACAGCCACCTGTGGAAGAAAAATATAAAAAATTTAAAATTAGTGAAAATTCTGGGGTCATCGAGATTGAAGCAATTGGTTCGAATGAAGAGAAGCGTTTTTTTAGTTCAAATTTTAAATTTGACAAAATTTATTTCGATGGCAATAAAATTAAATGTATGCAGAGAATCAACGTCGATGCTTATAAGACCGTTGAGATATTGTTTTTATTTTCGCTTGGTGAAATTATCGAAGATAGTGACTTGAAGAAGTTATATGATGAAGTTTACACTCTTTCAAACGCTGAGATCAACGAAGTTTTAAGAAGAACGTACATTTTTACGCCGAGCAAAGTAATAAACAACGGGGTTCAATGGGCTAAAGTCAATATGTGCAGAGTTGAAAATCTTTATAAAAATGGATTCGCCTTTACAAACGACCCTCCGGGTGATATCGTTGTGATGCGAGATCTTGCATGGTTTGTACTCGGTTCGGACTATGTCACTCCAAAATTTTCGCACAAAATCATAGAGTTTGCGCTTAAATACGGCATACATCCCGATGGAAAAGTCACAGAATATGTCCATGCTGATGAATTTAACCCTAAACTTTACGACTACAATTTGAACATAAACGACGATACCCCACTTTTAATTTGGGCATTATATCATCACGCAAATTTATGCGATTTGAGCGAGTTATCAAGAAATTACAATACAATCAAAAAAATCGCCGATTACATTCTGACCCAGATGAAAGATGGATTAGTTTTTTCATATGCTGATGGCGTAGGTGTATATGGTATAACTGGTTGGCGAAACATAATCGAAAACTATAATCTGAGTGGCTATGTCTCCGAGATAAATTCCGAATGTATTTATGCGTTGGAACTTGTCTCTAAAATTGCTGAACATATTTGTAATAAACACGATGCTTTAAAGTATAAAAACTATGCAGATAGTTTGCGAGAGAATTTTTATGGAAAGTTAATTTCAGAAATAACAGGGTTGCCGGCTTTAAACATTGACCGGAATGGGGTTAAACATCATGATATAACTGGTGACCTTGTCTTTCCCTTGCTTTTCGATGTTCTTGATGGCGAAATGAAATTTAAAATCTCAAAGAGATTAATAGAGCCAGATTTATGGACTGAGTATGGTGCGCGAACTGTTAGCAAATTAGAAAAAAACTATGACCCGAATTTTGGCTATCAACTTATGGGAGGAATTTGGCCAAACTTAACCGCGTGGATTGGGTTTGGGGTTAGAAAATTTTTCCCTGAAAAAGTTGCGGAGGCGTTGGAAAATATCTACAGGGTACTCGAGACAGATGACCCCGCTTCTTTTAAAAATTTAGTTCCCGGACAATTTCCCGAAAGATTTGATGGGGACAATTTCAAAAGCTTGGGGATGACTTTGAGCCCGTGGATGCCACCAACTTATATTTGGCTTGCTGTTGAAGGACTTTTAGGCTTTTCTTTCGAATTCGAAAAAATCAAGATAAGACCGTCGCTACCCTCCAATTGGAAATGGGTGGGTGTTCAAAATTTGCCTTATCGTGATTCGTTGATTGATATGTTCATTTTTGATGGAAAACTTTATGTTTCAGGGGTTAGGGATGAAAAAATCGAGTTTGATGGCGAAATCATTGAGATTGAAAAATTATCTGCTGTGGCTAAATTTGCGGGAATGGGGCAGATTTATCATTTTGCATTTCGAATTTTAGGATCTAATGATAAATTTATTTTCGTTGCTTCGGACGTCGGGTTTGAAGGTGAGATTAAAATTGAAGATAAAAATTTTGATGTTAAGTTAGGTTCAGGCGATGGGATAATTTTTAAGTTTTAATCTTGTGGGCGGTAGAGGATTCGAACCTCTGACCTCCACCTTGTAAGGGTGGCGCTCTAAACCAACTGAGCTAACCGCCCGATTTCGTTTTAAAAATAATAAAAATTTTTCTCAAAGCAAAATTTGCAAATTTAACTTGAAAATTTATTGTCCCGTCTTTAACTTTTCAAAAAAATTTCAAAGGTTATGATGCGAATAATCCTTCTAATAGTTGCGCTCGCTATACAGCTAATCGCACAGGACAAGGTTAGTTTGAAATACTCTCCATTGATCGATGAAGTTGCTAAAAAATATGTTCCAGATAAAAGGGTTGACGTTTTCGATGTTGTAATTTATGAGGATGGCGGAAAGGTTATTTTAAAGGGTGAAACCACGAGAAAAGATGCAAAGGATGAATTGATATCTAAGTTAAAACAGGTTACCCAGGACTTTCAAGATAGTCTTGTTGTTTTACCTTCGCCTGAGCTTGGGGAGAAAATTTATGGAATAGTTTCTGTAAGCGTCGCAAATATGAGGGCAAAGCCATCGCATCAATCTGAACTTGTGAATCAAATTTTGATGGGAAGCAGTGTTAAGGTTTTAAAAAGACAAGGTTATTGGTACCTGATTCAAACGGAGCCGCCGGAAAATTATATCGGATGGCTTGAGGAGGGAAGTTTAAGTATAGTTGATTTGCAAGGATTTAAAAAGTGGAGGGATATGAAAAAGTTGATTTTCACAGATTATTTTGGCTTCGTTTATTCACAAAAGGATAAAAAATCGATTCCGGTTAGCGATTTATCAATGGGGAATATCTTAGGCTTTGAAAAGAGAGAGGGGAATTGGTTTAAGGTAATTTTGCCCGATGGTAGAAGTGGATATGTTGAGAAAAATTCTGTTGAGGACTACGAAAAATGGAAGGCAAGCGCAAAGCCAAGCGTTGAAAATGTAATTAACACTGCTAAAAAATTTGTCGGATTTCCTTACCTTTGGGGAGGGACAAGTGTTAGAGGATTTGATTGCTCTGGGTTTACAAAAATTGTTTTCAAAATGAATGGCTTTGAATTGCCGCGGGATGCAGATCAACAATCGCGGTTGGGCGTTGAAATTGACCCTGGAAAAGATTTTGAAAATTTAAAACCTGGCGATTTGCTTTTCTTTGGTCAAAAAGCGGAAGATGGCAAGCTGGAGAAGATAACCCATGTTGGCATTTACCTTGGCAATAAAGAATTTATCCATTGCTCGGGAAAAGTCAGCGTTGATAGTTTCGACCCTAAAGCTCCAAACTTCAACGAATACAGATATAGAACATTCGTCAAAGCGAAACGCTTAATAAAACAGTAAAGCAGAACATTTGATCGAAAATCCAACGGAAATTTTTGGGTATCTCGTTTTTTTAATTTTTATCATTTACAAGGCAAGCCAATTAAAATTTTTATCGAAGTTTTTCAAATATCTTCCGCCTGTTATTTGGGTTTACTTCCTTCCTATGTTATCATCTGCTGTTGGTATAATCCCGAGGGAATCCGAATTTTACGATTGGGCGAGGATTTATCTTTTGCCTTCCGCGCTTGTTTTGCTTTTGCTTTCTGCGAATATACCTATCGTTATAAAACTTGGAGTTAAGGCTATAATAATGTTTTTTGCTGGCTCGTTTGGAATAATTATAGGAGGTCCCTTGGTTTTATTAATTTTTAAGCATTGGCTACCTCCGGATGCATGGAAGGGGATAGGTGCATTATCAGGAAGTTGGATGGGCGGAAGCGCGAC
The DNA here is from genome assembly GCA_041640855.1 of Candidatus Kryptoniota bacterium. GTDB lineage: Bacteria > Bacteroidota > Ignavibacteria > Kryptoniales > Kryptoniaceae > Kryptonium. Next base: position 972 of record JBEPZK010000042.1, on the reverse strand, counting down.
TATGCTTGCTATAGCTCAAAGTATAGGGACTCCTGAATCTTTGCTTGCACCATTGATAGTCGTCGATACGGTTGTTGGTTATGGTTGGATGGGCGTCGTAATTTTCTTATCTGCTTTTCAAGATAAGGTCGATGAATTCAATCGCGTTGATAAAACTATTTTGGTTGAACTTAACAAGAAAGTTCAAGAACTGAAAGAATCTAAGAAGAAATTTTTAAACTTTATTGATCTCGCGACGATGATTTTCGTTGCGTTTGTGGTTGGAATTTTGTCATTAAAAATTGGTGGGCTTTTGCCTGAAATTGGCGCGATAATTTCGCATTTCACCTGGGGAATAATCGTCGCGACGACATTTGGAGTTATTCTATCTTTTACAAAATTGTCAGAGCTTGAACATTCAGGTTCAAATCATATTGGAAATTTTATGCTTTATCTTTTACTTGCCTCGGTTGGTGCTAAAGCAAATATATACGGGATATTTGAAACGCCAGTTTTTATGGCTATGGGAGTTGTATGGATTTTAATTCACGCAATGTGTTTATTTGTTGTTGGGAGATTGATAAAGGCACCGATGTTTTTAATGGCAACAAGCAGTCAAGCGAACATAGGTGGACCAGTTACAGCTCCGATTGTAGCTTCTGTTTATCAAAGTGCGCTTGCTCCTGTTGGACTTCTTATGGCTGTAGCTGGAAATATAGTTGGAATTTACGGCGGACTTCTTTGCTCATATCTTTGCTATTTTGTCTCAAGATTATAATAATTCCAGATTTGTCTTTGAAGCGAGCTTATCAGGCGTCGTCTTTTAACTTATTCCAGAATCTCGGGTTCTATCTTCTTAAGCAAAAACTTGTGGATTTCCGCTTTAACTTGATAATCCATCGAAATAAGCATAACAATTGCCCTTGTTTCGTTTATGCGTTCGACAATTCCAACAAAGCCTTTTAAAGGTCCCTCGGTTACAAGCACATAATC
>JBEPZK010000041.1:0-18286 GCA_041640855.1 Candidatus Kryptoniota bacterium | reverse complement strand
CTTTTGAATTCAATTCCTGTCGTTGTGCCAAATGCGGAACTTGTAAAGGAAGGTGGGCTTTTTTCGCTTGAAACCTCCGGGGACGAGATAACAATCTATGTCAACAACAAAGTTATAAATGCTCTCAAACTTAGCGTACCAGAAAACTACAAGGAGAGGGTGAACTATGTGGTTAATTAGGAAATTCAACAATTTAAAGTGGAAATATAAAACATTTCTTGGGGTTGAACTAATAGTTATCTTCATCGCAGTAGTTGTGTCGCTGATTTACACGACGATTCTTGGGAAGGAATTGGAAAGGCAGTTTATGAAGAGGACGGAGGTATCGATAAAGAAGCTTGCGCAGGCTTCGATTTATGGGATTTTACTTCAAGACGAAGCACAGTTAAAACAAGCGATTGAAAATTTTTATAATGAGAATCAGAATTCAAAATATATCGCAGTGTATAATGCGGATGGAAAATTATTGGCGGAGAAAAATATAAACAGTCTTAGTGAAGATGAAAGGAAGGTTGTCGGTTTCGATGGTGATGTGAAATATTCTAAGCTTTCAATTAATGGCGAATCGGTCCTTGATGTCAAGGCTAAAGTTTATCGCGGTAGTGATTTCGTCGGATATGTGCGTGGTGGTTTTGTTAGTACGGGGATAAAAGAGGCTATGTCAAAAGCACATCTTATCAATTTAGGTTTCATTGGATTTTCAATTTTATTTGGGCTTGTTTTCAGTTATATCATCATAATTTTGTTTGTCAATCCAGTTGATAAAATTCGCCATGCAGCTGAACTTGTGGCGCAGGGCAATGTCAATGTTTCCGTAGATGGTTTATCAGAACGAGGTGACGAAATAGGCGTTTTGGTAAGGTCATTTAACAAGATGGTTGAGAATATGAGAAATTTGATAGAGGGAACTTTGATAAAGGAGATAATCGAAGTAAGCAACACAGTTGCAAATTCAACTTCGCAGATAAGCACTTCAACTGAGGAGATGTCGACGGCGGTTCAAGACCAGGCGAGACAAATCGCAGAAGTTGTTTCAGCGATTGAGGAGATGTCGAGGACGATAGTTGATAACGCTCGTCAAGCTGAGAGGGCTGAGGCACTGGCTAAGGAAAGCAGTTCATTTGCCACAGAGGGAAGCAAAGCGGTTATATCTACGATAGAACAGATGCATCAGCTTGTTGAGGTGGTTAAAAATTCAGCGCAAAGCATTCAAGTACTCAGCAAAAGTAGCGACCAAATCGGCGAGATAATCGATGTAATTGAAGATATAGCTGACCAAACGAATTTGCTTGCTTTAAACGCTGCGATTGAAGCGGCACGGGCTGGGGAACAAGGTCGCGGTTTCGCAGTTGTAGCGGACGAAGTTAGAAAACTTGCAGAAAGAACAATGAAGGCGACCAAGGAAATAAGCAAGATGATTAAGCAAATTCAAAACGATACAAATGAAGCAGTTAAGATAATGGAGTCAGGTGTTAAAGTCGCCGAAACTGGAATTAAACTTGCGGATAACGCAAATCTTGCGCTTAAACAAATAGTTCAAAATATAAATGATGTCGCAGGCTTGATATCCGAAATTTCTCGCGCAAATAAAGAGCAAGCGAGGGTGAGCGAGGATATAAGCAAATCGGTTGAATCGATAAGTTCAATTTCAGAGCAAACATCGGTCGGCGTTAATCAAATAGCTAAGTCCGTTGAGGAACTGAGCAAACTCACAGAACGATTGAGGCAAACGGTTATGAAGTTTAATGCCGGTCAGATAAGCGAAATTCAAAATTATGCAGAATTTGCCGGTGTCGATGGTAAAGGCGATTTGAATTTAAACCGAAATTAAAACAAACAGGAGGGTTAAAATGAGCGTTCGAGATGTGGTTGACATCGCAAATTACAATGGGATGATTCAGGTAGTGAGCTTTAAAATCGGCGATGAAGAGTTCGGTGTGAATATACTTCAGGTTCAAGAGATAAACCGTCTCGTTCAGATAACGCAGGTTCCAAATGCTCCAGATTTTATCGAAGGTGTGATGAATTTGAGAGGGAAAATTGTCCCGGTTGTGAATTTAAGGAAAAGATTTGGACTTCCACAGAAGGAATACGATAAAAATACGAGGGTTATTGTAGTCGAGTTGAACGGTAAAACGGTTGGTTTTATCGTTGATAGCGTGAGCGAAGTTTTAAGATTTTCAAAAAATGATGTTGACCCAACGCCGGATTTAATATCCGGAATTGGGAATGAATACATAACCGGAATCGCAAAACTAGAAGATAGGCTTTTAATTTTGCTTGACCTTGAGAAAGTTCTAACGGTTGAAGAGAAAGAAACTTTAAAAGAAGCTTTGTTACCGCAAAATGAAAATTGAAATCTCACCTGACAAGTTAAAGGCTTATTTAATCGTTGAATCGAAAGATGAATTAAAAGGCAGGTCAGTTGATGAGATTTTAAACTTTATCCGTTCAAATGGTGTCGCTTACGGAATTAAAATTGCTGAGATTGAAAACTTAGTTAAAAATCCAGTTGAGGGTGAAATTTTAATTGCTGAGGGCAATCCACCGGTTAACGGGAGAGATGGTTACATCTCTTTTGCATTTGATATGAACAAAAAAACTTTGATCAGAAATGTCAAGTCTGGAGAAAGAATCGCGATGATTTATCCACCAACTTCCGGGGTCGATGGAATCGCTGTCACAGGCGAAGTTTTAAAGGCGAAGTCTGGAAAACCGATTCAAAATATCTTCCTTGGTCAAAATGTGTCTTTTTTGGATTCGGATAATTCCGTTATAGTTGCTACGGCAGATGGAAATTTAAATTTAACTGATGAAGGCGTGATCGAGGTTTCTCCAATTTTGAAGGTCGGTAGCATTGATGTTAATTTCGGTGAAGTCAATTTCATAGGGACTTTGATAGTTGCTGGTGATATAAAATCTGGTGCGAAGGTTAAGGTCGGAAAAAACCTTGAAGTTTACGGAAACATCGAGGATGCGGATGTTGAAGTAAAGGGGAATGCTTTGATTGGCGGTGGGTTTATTGGCTATGGAAAGGGAAAACTTTATGTACATGGCGATGTCTCTTTAAGGTATATAACAAATCAAAATCTCGTTGCGGATGGAAATGTTACCATAAAACGCGAGGCTATCAATGCAAATATAGTTTGTGGAGGAAAGATAATAGCAAAGGATGCGGTGATAATCGGCGGGACTATAATGAGCAAAGGTGAAATTGAAGTTAAAACAGTCGGTGGTGCGGAATATTCAAGAACTGTGATAATCATCGGAAGAAGAGATATGCAAGCGGAAAAATTGAAGAAAGTTACTGCGGAAATTAAACGACTCGAGTCCTATCTTGAAGGTGTCAAATCGGAAATCTATGCACTTGCAAGGTTGAAAATCGAATGGGGTGAGCTTCCGGAGGACCAAGAGAGCCAACTCTCAAATTTAATGCGATGGCGCGATGAAATTCCAAAGAGGCTTAAACAGCTTGAGATAGTCCGTAGAAATTTGCTTGAAGATATGAAAAAAGCCGGAAAAGCGAGGTTGGTTGTTTATGGAACGATTTACAAAAACACTTATCTCGAGATAAACGGTGCAAAGGAAGAGATAAGTTTTGATATGAAAAACTCTGTTTTTGAAGAGGATATGGGAATAGTTGTGAGAACAAAACTTCAAGAAGTATGAGTAGGTCTTATGAAACAGTACTTGCGCAATTAAATTCATTTGATCCAGATGATAGAAGGTTGGCAGTTCATGCAAGCGTAAGGTTTGGGGATAAAATGGAAATAGTTGATAAGTTAATTGAACTTTTGGGAGATAAGGATATAGGCGTTAGGGATGCGGTAGTTGGTGCAATTATTTCGATTTTTGGAGAATTTGAGAATTCGAGAAGGAAAATTGTTAAGGGCTTATGCGATTTATTATGCTGTGATGATATCAGTTTAAAAAATTTATCCGCAGAAATGCTCGTTAAAATTGGCAAAGATGCCCTGGATGAACTTGTTAAACTTTCAGATCATAATGATAAAGATGTTAGAAAGATGGCAATTGATACGCTTGGTTTGATAAAAGAAAGTTCAGTTATCCCGTTTTTAAAAGAAAAATTAAACGATCCAGACCCAAACGTTGTTGTTTCCGCAATTGAAGCCATGGGAAACATTGGAAATGATGGAGCGGTTGACACTCTGATTGATTCATTTACAAAATTTGAATTTGCACAAATTTCAATCATTGAGGCACTTGGAAAAATAGGCGAAAAATCATCAAATAAAAATCTCATACTTGATTTTCTCATCGAAGTTTTTGAAACCGCTGACGACCCAATTTTGAAAAGCGCGGTCGTTGAATCGATTGGAAAAGTTGGGGATGAAAGAAATCTTGATTTTTTGATAAAGTTGACATTTGATAAGAATCTCGCAATTCAAAAGATGGCGGTCGTTTCTATCATTGAGATATGTGCAAGAACAAATTGTGATCTCAAGACGAATAAACATTTCTTTAAGTCTTTCTTCAAGAAGGCTAAGGAAATTTTCTATGAGACGGAAGACGTTGAATTTAAATCTTACTTTTTGGACTTTATCGCGAAACTTATCAATTACGACGAGGTTAAAACTTTTCTGCTGGGACTTTTTAAAGGTTCGGATGAAATTTCGACAAAGGCTTTTGATATCATTATTTCAAATGCAGTCGATTTCCTAAAATTTGGCTTGGAAAATCAAATCACAGTTGAGGATTTTGTCGATTTAGTTGAACTGGTCTTTTATAATCCAAGTCCAATTTCGGACGATTTTGAACTGAAAAAGAAGATAGTTGAAAAATTATCTGCAGCTTTTGAGTTTCTGGATTCCGAGAGAAAAGTTACGGTGTTAAATCTGCTACGTTTGCTTGACCGTGCGTCCTTTGAAGACATTTTGAGAAAAGTTCAACTTGATTCCGACCCTGTTGTAAAAGCATATATCGATTCAAACTTAAGTTAGAGAGATATGGGAGAACTTGTTTTAAGCGATATTGAATTTTTCGAGTTTAGGGACTTCATCTTGCGTTTGACCGGCATATATTTTCCTGAAAGCAAGAAGTATTTCATCGAGTCGAGAGTTCGACCAAGGGTTGAGGTTTTGGGTTTAAAAACATATATGGATTATTTGAACTATTTGAGGTATTCGCCATTTAAGAACAGGGAACTTGAATTTTTGTTCAAGTTGATAACCGTAAATGAAACGTATTTTTTCAGGGACGAGGTTCAGTTTAAAATAATTGAAGAAAACATATTTCCAGAGATTATAGAGTCAAAGCCGAGGAATGGTTTTAGAACTTTAAAAATTTGGAGCGCTGGTTGTTCAACTGGTGAAGAGCCATATACAATTGCGATGATTTTCCTTGAGAAAGTGAAGCCAAGATATCCAGATGTGAAGATTGAAATCATTGGAACGGATATAAATACCGCTGTTCTCGAAGTTGCTAAGAAGGGTATTTACAAGTTGTATTCGGTTCGATGTGTTCCGGAGGATTACTTGAAAAAATATTTTAAGATCAATGGTGCGGACTTTCAATTAAAAGACGAGGTTAAAAAGCTTGTTCGATTTGATAAGATCAATTTGATGGACAAGTTTCAGATGATCACGATGAAAAATTTTGACCTTGTTTTGTTAAGGAATGTGTTGATTTACTTCGGGGAAGATGCGAAAAGGGAAGTTGTATCATCGATTTACGATTCGTTAAATCGCGGGGGTTATCTTTTGGTTGGATATTCGGAGACATTAAGAAACTTAACAAAAGCATTTAAACCTGTTTATTTCGACAAAGCGGTTGCATATAAAAAAGAGTGAGGTGATAAAGTCATGCAAAAGACAATACTTGTTGTGGACGATTCACCAACGATAAGAAAATTCGTGTCGCTTGCACTTGAAAATCTTGGTTATAAAGTTGTGACCGCGTCGGACGGAATGGAGGCGTTCGAAGTTCTTGCCAAGCTCGATTCGGTTGATTTGATAATCGCAGATATAAATATGCCAAATCTCGATGGGTTTGAACTTATAAGGTTGTTACGCTCTAAAGATAAGTTCAGGGATGTGCCGATAATAATACTGTCATCGCTTTCAGATGGGAAAAGCATCGATACAGGTTTGAGGCTTGGAGCTAATTCATATCTTGTGAAGCCGTTTAATGTCAAGCGAATTCAATATGAAGTTTCAAAGTATCTAAACTAAAGGAGGTGAGAAAATATGGAGGATGGAAAAATTCGATTCCTTGTAGTTGATGATTCGCCCACAATGCGAAGAATCGTGATCAATGCTCTTAAAAATATAGGATATACTGAAATAGTTGAGGCTGAGGATGGAAAGGATGCCCTTGCGAAACTTTATGCGGAAAAGATCGATTTTATCATAACTGACTGGAATATGCCAAATATGAGTGGTCTTGAACTGACAAAGGCAGTTCGTTCTGACCCAAACTTTGCAAACATTCCAATTCTTATGGTCACAACGCGAGGTATGAAGGAAGATGTCCTTGAGGCACTCCAAGCGAGGGTTAACAATTACATAGTTAAACCGTTTACTCCCCAGATTTTGAAGGAAAAAATCGAGCAGATTTTGAAAACATTGTAAAGGAGGTCGAACTATGGAGGCAAGAAGAGAAACAGGGATTGTAAATCAAATCGATTTCATTTTAAATGAGATTGAAGAGTTAAAGGCGCTTTTCATCTTGGGACGTAGATTGATACCTTTTCTCGAGGAATTGTTTAATTTCGTCAGGGAGATTGCCCCTGTGCTTGATGAGATAAATAAATCTCTTGAGGAAAGTTCAAGTAAGATACCGCGAGCATCAAATCAACTCAGTAAGGTCACGAAGACAACCGAGATGGCAACAACTGAAATTCTCGACGCGCTTGATGAGATGAGTTTGAAGTTTGGCGAGATAAAGGGTTTTCTAAATGCGATAAAACTATGTCACGATAAGCAGAAAAAACTTGCGCGGAGGATGGATAGATATTTTAAAAAGAGAGATTTCGAGGGCGCAGAAAATTTATGGGGGAAATTTTCTGAGGTTTTAAAAAATTGCGATGGATTTGATGACGTACTTGAGAAGCTTTCTGACGCTAAGCAAAGCGCAGATAACATTATGATGGCTTTGCAATTTCAAGATATAACAGCACAACAAATTTCAGCGATAAATCATCTCATCGGCTCTGTCCAAGAAAAATTGTCCAATCTTCTCGAAAGGCTTGGAAACATTGAACATAGAAGTTTTGGGGTAAAATTAGCCGAAGATAACAACAAGGAGGATTCGTTTAATTCATTAGCTGAATATGTCGAGCCGGGCTCGAAACAGAAAATAGTTGATAGGGTAATAAAGGATTTAACTAATAACATTGCCAACGGAGATGGAAGTCCAGCATCTCAAGAGGAAATAGATAGACTTTTCAACGAAGGTGAAAAAGAAAAAAGAGAAAGATGATATGACGACATCCGCAATTTTTGATGATGAGATGAAGGAAATAGTCGAAAGTTTCATAGTTGAAACGAAGGAACTGCTTGAAAAACTTGATAACGATTTGGTCGAACTTGAGAAAAGACCCGACGATTTGGAGCTTTTAAATGCTATTTTTAGATATGTTCACACGATTAAAGGAACATCGTCTTTTATCGGGTTTGAACAGATGAGCGAATTGACGCATAAGTTTGAGGATATTTTAAACAAACTTCGGAAAGGTGAACTAAAGATCAACCCGGATATAATGGATACAATGCTTGAGGCTTTTGACCTTATGAAAGTTTTGCTTTCGAAACTTGAAGTGGGAGATTTAAGCCCGATTGATATAAGCGATGTGTTGAAAAAGTTTGAAAAGATAAATAATAACGAGTTCGTTGAAGTGGAAGTTGAATCGAATGAAGAATTTGTCTCTGATTTAAACGCAAATGTGGGTGAAGAGCAAAGCATTTCTCAGAAAACTCAAATGAAAGTTGTCGATAGAACCATAAGAATTGAGGTTGAAAGACTCGATGAGTTGATGAACCTTGTTGGTGAGCTTGTCCTTGGCAGAAATAGATTGTCTCAGATAATTTCTGAGGTCCTTGGAAAATTTGAGGGTGAGCAAATAGCCCGGGAAATTATCGATGCTGTGTCTCAGGTTGATCATTTGACTTCCGAACTTCAAACTGTTGTGATGAGGGCAAGGATGTTGCCGATAGCGAAGGTATTCAACAAGTTTCCACGAATGGTGAGAGACCTTGCAAGGGAGATGAACAAGGAGGTTGAACTTTTAATCTACGGCGAGGAAACGGAGGTGGATAAATCTGTAATCGAGCATATTTACGACCCACTTGTTCATCTCATAAGAAATGCAATTGACCATGGGATTGAACCACCCGAGGAAAGGATAAGATTGGGAAAGCCGGAAAAGGGGAAAATCATCCTCAAAGCGGAGCATGAGGGAAATTACATTGTTATAACTGTTGAAGACGACGGGCGCGGGATAGACCCAGAAAAAATCAGAAGGAAGGTTATCGAAAAGAAGCTTGTAACTGAGCAAGAAGCAAATTCGATAAGCGATAAAGACATTTTGAATTTCATTTTCCTTCCTGGTTTTAGCACAGCAAGTAAAGTCACAAATGTATCTGGGCGCGGAGTCGGGCTCGATGTCGTAAAGGCGAATATAACTAAGTTAAACGGGATGATCGACCTTCAATCTACCCCTGGACAAGGGACGAAATTTATATTGAAATTGCCTTTGACGCTTGCAATAATACAAGGTTTGCTTGTCGAGGTGCGCGGTGAGATTTTTATAATTCCGCTTTCATCTGTACTTGAAGTTGTGAGAGTTCCACGTACGCAAGTTCATTCGATAAAGGGCAAAGAGATAATCCGTTTGAGGGATTCAGTTTTGCCGATAGTTCATCTCGGGAAAATTTTTAACCTAAACCACAGTGTTAATGGTGAGGAAAAAGAAAATCTTTATATCGTCGTCCTTGGACTTGCTGAGAAAAAACTTGGTGTAGTAGTCGATGGATTGCTTGGACAAAAAGAGGTCGTAATTAAATCGTTGGGTTCTTATCTAAGCAGTGTAAAAGGAATAGCTGGAGCTACGATTTTAGGTGATGGAACGGTGAGGATGATAATTGACGTCGCACAAATTTTTAGGATGTCAAATGAAAAATCTTTTAGTTTCATGGTTTGAAATTAATTTTGGGGTTTTGTTATGAATGCGGATTCAGTTATAAAAGTTATCGTTGTTGATGACTCCGCTTTTATGAGAAAATCGATCTCGATGATGCTTGAGCAAGACCCGGAGATAGAGGTCGTTGCAACAGCAAGGGATGGGGCAGAGGCGATTGAGAAGATAAAAACTTTTAAACCAGATATAGTGACGCTTGATGTCGAAATGCCGAGAATGGATGGACTGACAGCGTTAAAAATCATAATGAAAGAATGTCCTGTACCAGTTTTAATGGTAAGTTCTCTCACAACCGAGGGCGCATATGCGACGCTTGAGGCTTTGAGATTGGGTGCTGTGGATTTTATCCCGAAACAACTTTCCTATGTCTCGCTCGATATAATCAAAATAAAAGATGAATTAATTCAAAAGGTAAAATCAATTGCAAGGAGCAAATATATACGTCGCAAAATTTACAGACACGATGTTGAAACATCCAAAGATTTAAAATTTAAAAAGATTGTCAAGGATTTCGAAGTCGTAGCAATTGGCGTATCAACCGGTGGCCCGCTTGCGCTTCAAGAAATTTTGCCGAAAATACCAGAGAAATTTCCCGCTGGAATTGTGATTGCTCAACATATGCCGCCAAATTTCACAAGGCTTCTTGCTGAGCGTTTAAATTCGATAAGCGGAATTGAAGTTCGCGAAGCTCAAGATGGTGATGTCATCAGACCAGGTCTTGCTTTGATTGCGCAGGGAGGGAAAAACTTAATTTTTGAGAATGGTTATGGGAATAAAATCGTCAAGATAGTAGATAAACCCGAGACACTTTACAAACCTTCGGTTGATGTTATGATGGAATCAGCATCGGAAATTTTTGGAGATAAAGTTCTCGCTGTGATTATGACCGGGATGGGCAAAGATGGGCTTGAAGGTTTGAAGAAAGTTAAAGATAAAGGTGGATATATAATTGCACAAAATGAAGAAACCTGCGTTGTGTATGGAATGCCCAAGGCTGTGGTTGATGCAGGTCTTGCGGATAGTATACTTCCACTTGATAAAATCGGTGAAGTTATCGTAAATATGGTTTCAAGATGATGTTTCTTTTCTCCCAATTATCAACTTCACAACACCATCATAGATATTCTCAACCCTTTCGATCAAAATTCCTGACCTAAGCGCAATCTCTGCTGTTCTACGATTTATGTTTTCTCCAAAGAGGGATGTGAATAGATTTCCGAGGTCGAAAATTTTTGAAATAAATCTTCCATCCGGACGAACATGCTCGAGTAAAATAAGCTTTCCGCCCGGTTTGAGAACTCTAAGTATTTCAGAAAAGCTTTTCTCCGGTTTTCTAATCTCACAAAAAACAAATGTTGCAAAAACTGTATCAAATGTCCCATCTTTAAAAGGAAGTGCCTCTGCAAATGCACAAATAAAAGATGCTTTTCTCCCAAATTTTTTCGCTCTTCTTCTTGCTCTTTTCAACATTTCAAATTTCGGCTCTACCCCGACTATTTCAGCCACATTTGGATAAACAGGCACATTTAGCCCGGTCCCAACTCCAATTTCAAGGATCTTTTCTCCGTCTATAAGTTTTAAAATTTTTCTTCTTAACCTTTGCAATCCAGATTTTTCTATCGGGGCCATAAAAAAGTCATAAGCGAATGCAATTAAAGTGTACGCGATATTTTTAAATCCATTTATTCTCAATATACCATTCCAGTGTTTTTCTCATCCCATCTTCGAGCGAAACCTTTGGGCTGTAATTAAGTTCCTTTTTCGCCTTTTCAATTGAACAAGCCCAATTCTTTTGTCTCACATCTTTTATCTTTTCAACATTCAAGGGTGACGCTTTTCTTTGAACTTTAAAAATTATCTCGGACACAAACGAAACTGAATATAAAATCGGCGCAGGAATCCTTAAAGTTATGACTTTTTTATCGATGGCTTTCAAAATTGCTTTTTCAATTTCTTCGCTTTTGTAGATTCTGTCCTCCGAAATGAAATAAATTTCTCCAGTTGCTTTATCGCTTTCACCGGCAAGTATGAAACCATCGACAAGGTCGGAGACATAGACGATGCTTAAAAGTTGTCCTTTTGGAAACACAATTGGAAGGATGCGGAATTTCAAGTATTTGAAAATTTCAAATGTGTAAGTATCCCTTGGGCCGTAGACGGAAGGCGGGCGAATTATCGTGATTGGCAATTTATCTTTAAATGAAAGAGTAACCTTTTCTGCCTCAGCCTTGCTTTTTCCGTAAGAAGTTATCGGATGATACGGCGTGGTCTCATCGACTGGGATTGTGTCATAGCCTGGACCAACAGCGGAAAGACTGCTTGCGAGCACAAATTTTTTTAATCTTGTATTTTTTAAACACGCGTTGAGCAAATTCCTCGTCGTCTCGACATTGCCTCGGTAATAATCATTGTAATTTCTTCCCTTTGTGACCCCAGCGATGTGATAAACGTAATCAACGTCTGCGACAACTTTTTCTAAAAATTCAACATCAAACAAACTTCCTTTGAGTATCTCTATCTCTTTACCTTTAAGCCATCTCAAATTGCTTTCGTCCCTTACGATGCATTTCACTTCATATCCACGATTTAAAAGTTCATCCACCAGGTGACTTCCTATAAAGCCCGTGCCTCCTGTTACAAGTGCCTTCATTTTAAAACGGTTTTATTTTTTATCTGCAAGCTGTGGTGGTTGCCATTTATCTCTATGCCATTTGACAAGCTCAACCCTGACATTGCCAAGGAAGGTTTTAAAATACGCCTTTATCGGTATTCTCGCCGAATCGTCGGAATAATAAGCATAAAAATCCCCGGTCAAGCCTGCTATGTCCTCTGTGACAAATGGAATGAAACCGCTTATTTTTTTTGTCTTAACCGATGAATTCAAAAAGTTTATCATTGAATTTTCCGGATGAAAATTTAACTCAACATCTTTGACATCAAGTTGGATTAAAATTGGAATGGTTAACTTTTGGTTTGTCCCAAGAAGTTTTCTGGTCAAGTAAAAAGCGGTGATGCCATTGTAAAAATTTCTCGTGCCTTTTTCGACAACTTTAATTGTTTCGCCTGTTTGAAGTTTTTTCTGCGTTGCTATGATTTTATCGTTCCTCTTTTCAAAAATTGTAACGACTTTTTCTCCGCGTATCGTCTCATAGATTAAAAATTTCGCATCGAGAAGAGAATCGATGCTAAATTCGCTTTCAAATTCGTAATGGACATTTATAAAAAAAAGCCAAGGGCTTGAGTCCAATTGAAATCGCGATTTTATATAATCACCTTTTGCGTCGGTCCAAACTTTTATGCTTCCGAGGTTTATAAAACCCCAAAATGCGTTGTATTCAAGATATTCATCCTCAGGTTTGAAATAATTATCCGCTGGGATCGCCTTTGCGGTTATGTAAAGAATAAAAAGTGCAGAGAAAAAAACTAAAATGGTCTTTTTCATTTTATGTTTCAACTTTTATTTCAATCGCCCATCTTAATTTAGGTCTTTCGCTACCGCGCACAACTGGAAAAACGGTGTTTACGCTTAATCTATTGAATCTGTTTATTAAGTTCTCCATGATCGATGGAATAAATGTAAGAGGTTGAATTTTAATTTCAAAACCATGATCGTGCCATAGTTCGTATTTTTTGTCGTTGGGGAAATTCAAAAGTCCGATGTCGCTAAAGTATGAAAAGCCGAGGTTTCCTAAAATTGGCAAGTTTCTCAATTTTAGAAATGTAAAATCGATGTTGATGCTTGCGCCGCTTTTTACCCAGATATCAGTTCTGTCGAAATATCCGCGTAAGTTTAACCCACCTTTCAAAAATAATTTTGACTTCTCCGAAAATGAAGAGTTGATTAAATAAATCATTCTGAAAGGCTGATTTAGAAATTGCTCATATGGATTTGCGATTAAATAAAATCTTTCTTGAACGGGCGGCTCACCGAATGTTTGTGCGAGATTAAGTCGAGCAGAAAAATCGAACATAATCAGCTTGTTTTTTATCTCAATGTTTGAAAATATATTTGTAAAATTTTTACTTGCATTTGCTGTTGTGGTTTTGAAGTTGAAATCAAAGGATAGAATCGATGAACTTTGGGAGAAATAGTTCATCTGTGCCTTTAACCCTATGCTGTAAATTTTGCCCTCAAACTTTAGCTTAGCAAATTTGAACTCGTCTCCAACCGGCGATGTATGTTCGAAAAATAAAGTGATTTTATAAAATGGCGGAATCGTAAGATAAAGCGGTCGTATGTCCTTTGATATTTCAAAATAAATTCGCCTTAAGCCATGAAGTTTGAAAACTTCAATCCCAAATTCGCTTAACCTTCCCAAAACCTTCGATGTGTTATTGTTGTAATTAAACAAATAATCGAAATCTTTTGACTTCGTGTTAAACCAAAACCCTGAATTGACTTTGTAAAAATCAAATAGATATGCTCCATTTATCAGAGCCCCAACCCTTCCCCCGTTCATTTGAGCAAACCAAATAGATGGCTTGAGTGTAAGCCAATACTTATCGATTGGTGGATTCAGATATGTTTGCTCAAGAAGTTTAAATTGAACCTTGTTGAGAAAACCGGTTCTATTGTTTAGCCTGTTAATGTCCCTAAGTTTCAGCCTGCTGTCGATTTCAACAAATTTAACTTCTTTATCGAAATCAATTTCAAATTCGTATGTTGGGTTAACCCAGTACCAGAAGTCAAGCGTTATCGCACCGGGCTCTCGCTTTGGCTTGAGTTGAAGGTCAAGCGGAATTATGACTTTTTGATAAGTTCCGTCATTGAAGTAAAAGTAAAGGTCGATTGGCATTACGATTTGACCTTTGTTTCGTAGTCTTACTTTTGCGGTGTATTTTCTCTTTCCATCTTTTATCGCCCATTTCCCATCGAATTTTTCAATTGCATAATCGCATTTTCTCGTCGTTTTTAACCATTGGTCAAAGAACCAGTCAAGTTCCATTCCACTTACTTTTTCTGCAAGTATTTCCAGGTCTTTAGTCGTCGGATGTTTAAAAGCCCATTGATTGAAAAATTCTTTCATTATTCTGTCAAATACACTATCGCCTACGACATATTCAAGCATTTCAAATACGCTTGCGCCTTTGCCGTAAACTGCATTTGTGTAAGTTATTGACTCTCGGAAGAAATCGGAGTGCAAGAGAACCGGCTCTTCATATTCAAGATTTGAAAATCGGATATAGTTTTTATAACCAGTATAGATGTCGAATTCAGGTCTTAATAGTTTATCAATTCCCTCAAAATCGCCCCATTTTTCGCCGAGAAATTCTTTAAATATCCTTGGCGTCACAAAACTTGCTCCTCCTTCGTCTATCCATGCTTCTTTCGACTCATTATTTCCAATCAAACCATAAAACCAATTATGCCCAATCTCATGCGCAAGAATTCCAATCATACTTGTTCTGCTCCGTCTTCCTGTTATCATAATCAACATAGGATATTCCATTCCGCCATCGCCTGCTTGTGCGACAGTAAAACTTTTGTATGGGTATTTATAAAACCATTCACTGTAAAGTCTTATTATTTCACGTGTAAATTTCCCAGCTTCACGCCAAAGCATATAAACATCAGGCTGATAAAGGAGATGAATTATCACAGTATCATTTCCAAGCGCAAGCCATGTTATCTCATGTATGTAATCTCTATCTGCAACCCATGCGAAATCATGGACATTTTCAGCTTTGAAATGCCATGACTTTAATTCACTTTTTGATTGTTTTTTCCATTGACTTGGAAAAATTACCGTATCAACTGTACCAAGTTCATATCCGCATAGGACTTCATTTGGATTTTGAATCACGCCGGTTGCTCCAACAAGATAATCTGAGGGAAGAGTTATCTTAACGTCGAAATTTCCCCACACGCCGTAGAATTCTCGTTCAATGTATTGGTTTGTGTGCCATCCCTCAAAATCATATTCGCAAATTTTAGGATACCATTGAGCCATGCTATAATCGATGCCTTCAAAATTATCCCTGCCGTTTCTTCTTGTTTGCTTAGGAATTTGGGATTCAAATTCCATTTCAAGTTTAACGGATTGGGAGGGAAGAAGCGGTTTTCTAAGTTTTGCTTTTAAAATCGTGCCCAAAATTTCAAATTCGATATCTTCACCATCTGCTTTAAGAGATTTAACGGATGTCCAGCCGTATTCGTCAGGTTTCATCGACCTTATTCTATCTCCGAGTCTATTTCGTATCACATCACCTCTTATTTGCATTGAACTCCCTGGTTTAAACGCGTTTAAATAAAGATGATAGTAAATTTCGAAAAGCGTGTCCGCTGAATTGTTTTGGTAAATTGCTATTTGCGTTCCCTTGAGAATATGCGTTTTGACATCCAAATAGACATCCATTTCGTAATCAACGCGCTGTTGAAAATAGGGATGTCTTTGTGCGAATGATAAGTTTACGAGAAGGAAAGCGAGAATGATTATTCCCATAAAAATGCTTCACTTATCTTTTGAATTTCTTCCTGAGTCAATTTGAAGCTGACAGCGCCAGCATTCTCTTCAACTTGTTCTGGAGTTCTTGCGCCGACAATTGCAGATGTTACCCCAGGTTGTGAAAAAGTCCAATTTATCACGAGTTGAGCAAGTGTGACATTTTTTTCTTTCGCTATCGGTTTAATTTTTTCTAGCGCATCTAGAACTTTTTTTCTGTTTTCGGGCTGAAACCAAAATTGTTTCTTTCTTAAATCCCCGCTTTTGAATTCTGTCTCCATCGTTATCTTTCCGGTCAACAAACCTTGTTCGAGCGGACTATATGCGAGTATTGAGATTTGATTTTCGATACAAAATGGAGCGAGTTCATTCACAATGCTTCGGTCAATTAAACTAAATTTGACTTGGTCGCTTTCAACCCTTGTATATTTTACCGTTTCTTTAAGTAGGTTGATGTCGAAATTGCTAACTCCAAAGGCTCTTATCTTACCTTGTTCTTGAAGTATAGTTAAAGCCTCGAGTGATTCATCGATTGGCGTGGTTTTATCGGGCCAGTGGATTTGATAGATGTCTATATAATCTGTGCCTAGTCGCTTCAAACTTCTTTCACACTCTTCAATTATTGACTTTTTTCGGTTGTTTCTGTAAACATAATATCTTTTGCCGTTGAAGTAAGTGTCGAAGAAAAACTCTCCTTCTTCACTGTCCCATCTTAAACCACATTTTGTCGCTATTATAACTTCGTTTCTTTTTCCTTTTATCGCTTTTCCAACTATTTCTTCTCCGAGCCCAAATCCATAAACCGGCGCGGTATCGATGCAGTTTATCCCAAGATCGATAGCTTTTTGAATTGCTTTGATTGAAATCGCTTCATCTGTTCCACCCCAATACCATCCTCCAATTGCCCAGCCGCCGAATATTACGACGGGGATTTGAATTTCGGTTTTTCCGAATTGTCTGTATTCCATTTTTTATTTATGCTTTTGTTTTTGATATGTTATATCCGTAAAGCCAATATGCAATTTCATCGCTTTTATTTCTTACGGAGTGAATTGCTCCTCTTGGAATGAACCACTCATCGCCGGGGTGAAGTTCTGCAACTTCTCCGTCGCATTCGATTTCAAGAACAGCATTTAAAGGTGTTACGAGTTCGTCGGTTTCATGTACGAAGTTTTCCCATCTTTGCCCAGGTGGGTCAACCCATACATCGCATGTGAAGCCTCTCTCTTCCCAATCTCTTTCGATTTCTTCTTTTTCTTTGCCAATCCATTTTCCACGTTCAATAAAAAGTGGCATCTTCGTTGAGATTTTTTAGATAAATTTAAATTTTGAGACGGATAAATTCAAAGCGAATCTGCGTTTTTGGAATTTTTTAAACAAACCTAAAATCTCAAAAAGTGCTTGACAAATAGTTTTAAATTTACTATATTTTAAATGCGTAATCATTCCCGTTTCCTTTCCCGCCGAGATCGCTGGCGTGTGTCCCCGAGCGCCAGCGGTCTTTTTTATTTTATCCTCAACTTTGAAAAGTAATCAAAATTTGAATATCTTTTAATTGAAAAGAACAAATCTTCGGAGCTTGTCAAATGAACAAATTCGAAATTTGGGACGCTCATGTTCACTTTTTCTCCTTCAATTTTTTCAAAACATTAATAAGGATGAAGGGAAAGGAAACACCGCTGAGCCAGGAATTCACCAATCTTAAAGAAAAATTTGGAATAGAGACCCCGCCCGTGAGCCCAGTTCAACTCGCAAAGCGATGGATTGAGGAGATGGATAAATATGGAATTTCAAAACTTATCCTTTTCGCAAGCATCCCGGAAGATACGCTTTCCGTTTCAACCGCTGTTTCTGCATTCCCTGATAGATTTATCGGTTTTTTTACAGTTAATCCATTCGCTGAAAATGTCGATATTGAAATAAGACAGGCTGTTGAAAATATGGGGATGAAGGGTATCATCTTGTTCCCGACGCTTTATCATATACACGTTTACGATGAACTGCTCGAGAGAATTTATGCTGTTGCTGAAAGATATAGAATTGTCGTTTTTACACATTTTGGAATTTTGAAAATTCCGATTCGTGAAGCAATCGGCTTAAAAGACCAAATAGATGGGACATATGGCAATCCAACCGACCTTCACAGAGTCGCGGTGAGACATCCAGATATAAATTTTATAGTGCCTCATTTTGGTGCTGGATATTTTAAGGAACTTTTGATTTTAGGTGCTCAATGTAAAAATGTCTATGTTGATACCTCGAGTTCAAATTCATGGATAAAGATATTACCCTACAAAATTGAACTAAAAGATGTTTTCGCGAAAACGATAGATGTTTTTGGAGTTGACAGAATCATATTTGGTACTGATAGCGGAGTTTTCCCGCGTGGATATAGGGGTGATATTTTAAATCAACAGTTGGAAATAATGGAGGAAATTGGTTTATCCGATGAAGAAATACAAAAGATATTGGCTGGAAATATCAAGCGCTTATTTGGGCTTTGAGTGGAACATAAAAAATTAAGTTTGTGTTTTTAAAATTAAAACAAACGCTTGGAAGGTTTGCGATTGAAGAAGGTTTACATAGCGTTGACTTTGTTGATGTATCTTGGTATGGTTGTTTATTTTAGCCTCAATTTTCACCTTCATCTTAATTTTGGGCTGAAGCAGATAAGTGAGCATAACTG
>JBEPZK010000040.1:0-18456 GCA_041640855.1 Candidatus Kryptoniota bacterium | reverse complement strand
ATTGATAGCTGCTATGCACTCTTATTAATTGATTTTTAAACCCTTTTAGGTTAAATTTACCATAAAACCTTTAAAAAATAACTTAAGGTAAGAAACGCGCTATGCCCATAATGGCTAAAATGAGAGATAATCTACCTGCAATTCTTTTGTCGCTTGTGATACTTTTCTTATTGACCATCATCCTTGACTGGGGAATGGACATAACCGGGAGACATCATAGGGAAGGTGCTTACCGGGAACCAATAGGGAAAGTTAACGGTGAAGAGATAACTTATCAAGAGTTCAATCAAACGCTTGAAATGGAAATCGAAAACTTCAAGCAACGAACAGGAAACGACCCTGACGATTTTATGCTTGAACAACTTCGCAATCAGGTCTGGGAACAACTCGTCACAAGAAAGCTCATCGAACAAGAGTTAAAAAGACTTGGCATAACTGTAACAAATGAAGAAATCACCGATTGGGTTTTAAATTCACCTGAAACGCTTCCTGAACCCGTGAGAAGAAATTTCGTTGATTCAACCGGAAAAATAGATAGAGCTCTTTTAGAAAGAGCTTTAAAATCGACAACGCCGCAGGCGAGGCAGTTCTGGCTTGAGGTCGAAAAATTCTTAAGAGCGCAAAAATTAACCGAAAAACTTCAAAGTAGACTTCTTGCGAGCATTCGCGTCAGCGAGGGGGAAATACGAGAAAGATTTGAAAAGCAAAATACAAGATACGAAATAAAATATGTTGCGCTTGACCCAAACAGATTTGCCAAGGAAGTAAGCGAACCGACGGATGATGAGATAAAAGAATATTATCGCAATCATCAAGATGAGTTCAGGGTTCAGGAGACAAGAAGATTGAAATATGTCGTTTTCTCTGAGGCTCCTTCAGCTGAGGATACAGCGTCAGTGATAAGAGAACTTGAAAACCTTAAACAGCAAGCATCCCAAGGTGTCGATTTCCTTGAACTCGTAAAAAATTACTCCGAAATTCCTTACACCGATGCATTTTTCAAACATGGAGAACTTCTGCCGGAGATTGAAGAGTCGATATGGGATAAAAAAGTTGGAGAAATTGTCGGTCCAATTAAGGCAACTGATGGATTTCATCTTATAAAAATCATCGACGAACGCAAAGGAACAGATGAATTTGTAAGGGCAAGCCATATACTTGTCCCATTCGGTCGTGATACAGCGGAAGCATATAAACTTGCGAAAGAAATTTTTAACCTTGCCAAGAAAGGTGAAGATTTTGCAAAACTTGCAGGAACATTCTCACTTGACCAAGCAACTGCTCGCAAAGGTGGAGACCTCGGCTGGTTTGGAAGAGGTAGAATGGTTAAAGAATTTGAAGATGCATGCTTCAAAGCAAAGCCAGGAGAAATCGTTGGCCCTGTTAAAACACAATATGGATTTCACATAATTAAAGTGGTCGCAAAAGATAACAGAGAACTCAAAATTGCAAATCTCAAATTAAGCGTCAGAGCAAGTTCAGAGACAATCGAATCGCAGAGAAAACGCGCCGAGGATTTTAGCGGTATGGTAAACGCTAAAAACTTCGTTCAAGAAGCATCCGCACTTGGGCTCGAAATTAAAACAACCCCACCATTTACAAAAGACTCGCCAATACCAGGAATCGGTGTAAATAAATCGATCTCTGATTGGGCATTTTCAAACAAACTCGGAAGCATAAGTCCAGTTTTCAAAATTAGAGGTGGATTTGCTGTCTTTACAATCACTGAAATAAAAGAGGCAGGGATAAGACCGCTCGAGGAGGTTAAAGAAGCAATCAAAGTTAGAGTGAGAAGAGAAAAACTTAAAAATAAGGCTTACGAATATCTTAAGGATTTGAGACAAAAACTAAACGATAACCTCGATGAAATATCAAAGTTAGATTCAACACTCGAGGTAAAGACAGCGAGCGGATTTAGAATTACCGATGGAATTCCTGGAATTGGATACGATGAAAGTCTCTATGGTAAAATCATTAACTTGAAAATAAATCAAATCTCTGAACCGATAAAAGGAAATTCAGGAGTTTATCTTGTCCAACTTTTAAACAAAACCCCATTTGATTCGACACTTTACAAATCTCAATATCAAACCTTGAAAGAACAAATTTACAACGAAAAAAGAAACAACTTATTCTTCACCTGGATTGAAAATTTGAAAAAGAACGCAAAGATAGTTGACAATCGAGCGTTGTATTTTGAGTATTAAAATCCAGTCAGTTAAATTTTTATGCGAGTTAAAGTTTTAATTTTGCCACTTTTACTTATTTCTGACGTTTTGCTTTCCCAACCGAAGAAGATGATTGGGCTGAATTTAAACTATGTTTTATCTGCTTTCGTTTACCCAAATGTCATATCAAGCGATAGGGGTTTGCGCGAGATTTCGAATGAAGTTAACAGTTGGGTTGGTTTTTCTGCTGACTTCAGAGGTGAATTTGCGGAGGGATATCTTGCTGGATTATCATTTGAAATCGTGAATAAAAAAGTTCCTGATGCTTTAATTCGTAGAATTTCAGGGCAAACCGTTAGGATACCAGTCGAGGATAGATATACAATTTATATCGTGGAGTTAAGCGTTTTCTTCGTCGCTCCGTTTAGTTCGCAAAAGCTAAACGTCTACATCGGCGGCGGAATCGGGGCTTACAAAGGAAAATTTGAAAAATCGATTTTGAATGCCAAAAGTGAAATACAACGCTCGCCGATTAACATTGGAATCCATGTTATGTCAGGGCTACAATATAACTTTGCAAAAAATTTAAGTTTGAGAGGCGAATTGAAATTCAGGGATCCGATTGTCGAAGTTGAAAGCAGGTTTAAAAACGCTCAAATAGAATACAGTGGATACATACTTCAAATCGACCCCACACCGTTCAGGACAAGGGTTAACTTCGACACGATGACATTTATGCTTGGTCTTGTTTTCTCGTTTTAAAAATTAAAAAAGTTCGCTATGACAACCTACGCAGAACAAAAAAAGATGATCGAGGAATTACAACGGATTTCATATCGATTGAAGGGAAGGGACAAATACGATTTTGAAATGTTTTTGAAACGACATAAGGATGATGAGGACCTTGATTCGCTTTCGATGAAGCGACTTCGTGAGATTTATGAGAAATATGTTGTAAAGAAAGAAAAGTGAAATTTTATGATCGGATTAATCGGTATCGCGGTGATTGTTTTAATCACTATCTTTGCCATCTTTTACGGGTATGGTTTAATTTTAAAACAGGAAAGGGGCGGTAATCCCGACTCTTTAAAAGCAAAATGCACACTTTGCGGAAAAACTTTTGAAAAAGAACACCTCGTCGAAAGAGCGATAGGAATAGAAAAACTCTATTACTTTTGCGGGGACTGCATCCAAAGTTTATATGTGGAGCACCTGAGAAAGTCAAAACAAAATTGATATAGAAAGATGCTACTTTGTGAATTTAGTATGACCCCAATTGGTGTTGGCGAAAGCGTAAGCAAGTATGTGGCAAAATGCATTGACATAGTCGATAAAAGCGGGCTTGAATATAAATTAACACCGATGGGAACGATAATCGAAGGCGAATGGGATGATGTGTTTAATACAATTAAAAAATGTTTTGAAGCACTTAAAGAAGAATGTAATCGAATATCTATCACAATTAAAGTTGATTATAGGAAAGGCAGAGTTGGAGCGCTCGAAAGCAAAGTTAAAAGTGTTGAGGATAAACTTGGGCGTAGTGTTAAGAAAGGTTAATCTTTTTCATTTTTAAATCTTTTCAAAATTGCATACGGTATTAATACAACATAAGCGATGAACAAAATTATCGGCGCGAGCGTAACAGCAATGAAACTATCAACTTCACCGATAGCCATCAGATAGTAGCCAATTAAAATTAGAACGAAGCCAATTGCAAGTATGATAAAATTCTTCTTTGAAAAAGGAACAACGTTCTTTTGGAAAAGCGTTTTTCTCTTTTCTATCTTCTCTTTTTTCGTCATTGCACTGAAGGTTTTGTTTTCAAATTTTTAATAAGTTAAAAAAAGAAAACTTGTTTTGCAAAATGAGATTAAAAATTCTAATTACCCTTCCAATTTTGCTTTTTCTCTCCTGTGACCATGGGCTTAAACCATCAGAGAGAGAAATTATTCAACAGTACGAAGAGCCAGGGTTTGGTGGGATGGTATATTTCAAAGGAAGTTGGCCGGATACCATTTACGATTTAAGGGTCGTCGCATTTAGAAAATATCCACCGCAGAATATAATAAGTGAAGTTTTACAAGGAATGGCAAAATTTAGCGAAACACTTCCAAAAAGAGTTGACTCAACAAATTACGAAGTCCTCGCTGACACCGGCAAATGGGAATACGTCGTCGTCGCGCTTCAATACGGCTCAAACATCTTTTCCGATTGGAAAGCGGTTGGAGTTTATGATACAACTCCAGAGGATACAATACCAACTCCGATATATATTCCTTATGGGAAATTTTTAAGGGGAATCAACATAACTTGCGATTTCAATAATCCACCCCCACAACCATTTAAACTCGCTGAAATTCTCGGCTTTCTCATCACAAACAAAAGTTTTAAAGAAAAATGAAAATCTTAATCTTTTTATTTTTGATTTCTTCACAACTCTTTGCTCAGGAGGAAAGGACGGGAACTTTAAAGGGGACAGTGCTCGATTCAGAGACAAAGCAGCCAATTTTCGGTGTAAATGTCATAGTTGAAAACACATTTCTTGGTTCAGCCACCGATTCGAAGGGTAAATTTACGATTAAAGAAATTCCCGCTGGAAAGTACAGCGTAAAATTTTCCGCTATAGGATATGAACAAACGAAAGCCGAGGTCACAATTTTACCATCTCAAGAAACGAATATAACGGTTGAGATGAAACCGACCGCGTACACTGTCGAACCAGTTATAGTCACAGCGACAAAACGAGAGAAGACATTAAGCGAGATCCCAGTTAGCACTTATGCGGTTGAATCTGAACTAATTTCAAGCAGAAATAATCTTCAAGTGGACGATATTCTCAGATATGTTCCCGGGGTTAATATGATTCAATATCAAGTCAATATCCGCGGTTCAAGTGGATATAGCCGTGGAACTGGGACTAGGGTTTTACTTCTCTTTGATGGGATGCCATTTTTAACTGGCGATGCTGGTGAGATAATTTGGGAGGCTATACCAGTTTGGCAAATCGACAGAATTGAAATCGTAAAAGGCGCTGGCTCAGCTCTCTACGGGTCAAATGCAATCGGCGGAGTCATAAATGTGATAACTAAGGAAACATCACCCATTAAAAATTTTAGATTCAGGACTTATTTCGGAGTTTACGATAAACCTTATTATCCCCAGTGGAGATGGTCGAACAGAACGAGGTTTTATTACGGTGGATTCGCATCTTTCAATGGAACTATTGGAAAAGTCGGCACATTGATTCACATTCAAAGAGGGGTTGACGAAGGATATAAACAAAATCAAAATTACCATCGCTGGAATATATTCACAAAGTTTAGATTTAATCCTTCTGCACAGTCGACATTTGATTTTGTATTCAATTATGTTCCACAAAAAAACGAGACATTTTTTTACTGGAAAAATTTGGATAACGCTTTAATCCCAAGGGAACAGGATATTGGAGCGATGGTCAATTCCGATAGATTCAACACATTCGTGCAATATAAAAAAATTTTAAATCCAAAACTTTTCTACATCGTTCGAGTTGGCTTTTTTAGAAACAAATGGCGTGACAACGGAACTCCGCAAAATAGGAGCACCGCGGGATTGGCAAATTCAGAAATTCAAGTGAACTATCAAATAAGCGATAAACATTATCTGATTTTTGGAGCGGATGGAACATATAACACTGTAAAATCATCTTTGTTCGGCAAACGAAGTTCACATTCGCTTGCTTTTTATGTACAGGATGAGTTAAAAATTTCAGAAAAGTTCAACATATCCTATGGCGTTAGGGGTGATTTATATAAACTTGATACTTTGAAATATGTCGGACAAGTAAATCCGAAGTTCAGCGCATTTTATAAAATTAGCCAACCGTTGAACTTACGAGCGTCATTTGGAACTGGATTTAGGGCTCCAGCTATAAGCGAGGCATTTACAAGCACAACTGCTGCTGGTGTGACTATAAAACCAAACCCATCTTTGAAACCCGAACGAGCTATATCTCTTGAAATCGGTTCGCGATTTATCTCTCCAATTTTCTCCGCAGACATCGCATTTTTCTGGAATCATTACTTCAACTTGATTGAGCCAGTTTTCGATGTGGATGGGAAAATTTTCTTCAACAATGTGGTCGAGGCGAGGATACAAGGTTTTGAAATCGGAATAAACTTTGCTCCGATAAATTTAATCAATTTTTCGCTTGGCTACACTTACCTTAATCCATGGGATTTGAATGAGGATGCGATTTTGAAATACAGAGCAAGACATATTTTTTATGCAAACTCAAACGTTGCTTACAAATTTTTGTTCGCAGGTGTTGATTTTAGATTTATAAGTAAATATGAAAAAATCGACGAGATGTTAAAGCTCGTCGTTCCGGATGCGGAAAAAAGGGTTCCAATTTACGTCGTCGATGCAAGACTTGGTTTGAACTTTAGAAGCTTTAAGATATTTTTCAATGTGAATAATCTATTACAATATAACTATGTTGAAATCGCTGGCAACCTCGCTCCGATAAGAAATTTCAATTTATCCGTTGAATATGAATTTTAATTCAAACGGACTTAAGCAGTAACAGTTTCTTCGGTTGTCTTCTTCGCAAACACAGGTTTTCCATAGAAGTCAACATCGACAATTACTGTATCTCCATTCATAAATTCGCCAGCGAGAATTCTTTGAGCAAGTTCATCAAGTATATGCTTTTGTATCGCTCTTCTCAAAGGCCTTGCTCCAAAGGTCGGGTCATAGCCGATTTCCGCAAGCCATGCCTTAGCTTTATCTGTCAATTCAATCTTCATATTGTTCTTTTCAAGGCGTTTGTTAACCTGCTCTATTTGTAAGTCAACTATCTTGAGTATATCGCTCTTCGTCAACGGTTTGAAGAAGATTATCTCGTCGATTCTGTTCAGGAATTCCGGTCTTATAGTTTGTCTTAAAATTTGCATAAGCTCATTTCGCAATTCTTCCATAATTTTGTCTCTGTTCTCGTCCGTTATCTGAGCCATTTTCTCCTGAATTAGATGCGAGCCGATGTTCGATGTCATAATTATGATTGTATTCTTGAAATTAACCACATGACCTTTGCTATCAGTAAGACGCCCATCTTCGAGGACCTGAAGCAAGATGTTGAAAACCTCCGGATGAGCCTTTTCAATTTCATCGAGCAAAATAACTGAATAAGGTTTTCTCCTCACCGCTTCTGTCAATTGTCCACCCTCTTCATATCCGACATAACCAGGCGGCGCACCAATTAACCTTGACACAGAAAATCTCTCCATATACTCCGACATATCAATTCTTATCATCGCATTCTCATCGTTGAAGAGAAGTTCCGCAAGCGCCTTTGCAAGTTCTGTTTTTCCAACGCCAGTGCTACCGATGAAAAGAAAAGAACCAATCGGTCTTCTCTCATCCTGAAGCCCAGCCCTTGCTCTTCGTATAGCATTGCTTACAGCCTTTACAGCTTCTTCCTGGTCAACAATTCTCTTATGCAATCTTTCTTCCATATTG
The DNA here is from genome assembly GCA_041640855.1 of Candidatus Kryptoniota bacterium. Taxonomy (GTDB): domain Bacteria; phylum Bacteroidota; class Ignavibacteria; order Kryptoniales; family Kryptoniaceae; genus Kryptonium. The sequence continues at coordinate 10,789 of JBEPZK010000040.1, read as the reverse complement.
AGAAGTTTTGTCCGCTCGCTTTCGAGCATTCTTTGAACGGGTATACCGGTCCACTTAGAGACTATTTCAGCGATATCTTCCGCATCAACTTCTTCTTTGAGCATTCTCAAATCCTTTTGAACTTCCGCAAGTTTTTGCGTCGTCTCCTTCAATTTCATCTCAAGCGAGTGAATCACACCATATCTCAATTCCGCGACTCTTGCGTAATCACCTTCCCTTTCAGCCTTCTCTGCCTCGATTTTCGCCTTCTCAATTTGCTCTTTCATCTCACGAATTGATTTGATAAGTTCTTTTTCGGTTTGCCAATGTGCTCTCAAACGGTCCCTTTCCTCACGAAGCGATGCCAATTCCTGTTCAATATCTTCAAGTTTTTTCTGCGTTGCTTTTTTATCGATTTCAGTGGCATAGTTCGAAGTCAACTCTCGTTTTACAGCCTCACGTTCAATCTCAAGTTGCTTTATCTTTCTTTCAAGCTCGTCAAGTTCCTCTGGCATAGAATCAATTTCGATCCTTAACTTCGAAGCTGCTTCATCGATTAAATCGATTGCTTTATCTGGTAAATATCTATCGGTTATATATCTATGACTTAGTTGTGCAGCAGCTACGATTGCAGCATCTGTAATCCTGACGCCATGGTGAACTTCGTATTTTTCCTTCAATCCGCGCAAAATCGAAATTGTATCTTCAACCGATGGCTCCTCAACAAGGATTGGTTGAAATCTTCTTTCAAGGGCGGGATCTTTTTCGATATGCTTTCTGTATTCATCTATGGTTGTTGCACCAATTGCGTGAAGTTCACCTCTGGCAAGTGCAGGTTTCAACATATTTGCCGCATCAACTGCACCTTCTGCAGCGCCAGCCCCGACGATCGTATGTAGCTCATCTATAAAAAGAATTATCTCACCATTTGATTCTTGAATCTCTCGAAGCACAGCCTTAAGTCTGTCCTCAAATTCACCGCGATATTTCGTCCCAGCAATCAATGCGCCGATGTCAAGAGCAAAGATTCTCTTGTTCTTCAAAGGCTCCGGAACGTCGCCTTGCACGATTCTATGCGCAATTCCTTCAACAATTGCGGTTTTACCAACGCCAGGTTCACCAATTAACACTGGATTATTTTTCGTCCTTCTCGAAAGAACTTGCATAACCCTTCGTATCTCTTCATCCCTACCGATTACCGGATCAAGTTTACCAAGCCGTGCAAGTTCAGTTAAATCTCTACCATATTTTTGAAGCGCTTGATATTTGTCCTCCGGATTTTGGTCAGTTACCCTTTGAGAACCTCGAATCTCACGCATCACCTTTAAAATCGCATCTTTCACAATTCCCTGCTCTGCAAGGATTCGCCCTGCATCGTTATTTCTATTTTCAGAAAGCGCGATCAAAAGATGCTCAACGCTTATGTATTCATCTTTCAACTGATTCGCCTCCCTCAAGGCGTCATCAAGGACCTTCATCAACCCTTGTGAAATATACTGATTCCCAAGCCCAGCGCCTTGAACTTGTGGAAATCTTTTTATCGAATCATTTAATCTATTTTTAATGTATTGAACATTTCCACCGATTTTCTTTATGATCGAATTTACAAGCCCAGTTTCATCATCCACTAATGCAAGCAACAAATGTTCAGGTTCAATCGCTTGATGATTTCTCTCAGCGGCTATTTGCATCGCTTTTTGAATTGCGTCTTGCGATTTTATCGTAAACTTATTCCAGTTCATAAAAACGTCCACCTCCTATTTTTTAGTTTTTTGACAAAAAAGGCGAGGTAAAAACCTCGCCAAGTTAAAAGGTGCTTTTAAATTTCTAATTTCAGTTCTTTTCCTTTTTATCTTTGTCATCAACAATTTCGTAATCAGCGTCTTTGACATCTTTCTTGGATTCAGATTCTTGCGAACCACCGGCAGTGTAACCAGTTCCATACGTTGTCCCAGCAGTTGCATGCTGATAGAGGTAATTCGAAGCCTCGTTCCACGCGCGAGTTAAATCATCCATACCAGCGCGAATGTCAGCTATAGGTGCACCTGTCTTGATTAGGTCTTCAAGTTTATTTGCCTTCATTTCAACTTTGCTTCTTAAATCAGATGGAAGTTTATCTCCTATTTCCCCAAGTTGTTTACGTGTTGTGTAAACAAGGTTATCCGCTTGGTTCCTGAGTTCAGCTTCCTCACGTTTTCTCCTATCTTCTTCAGCATGTTCTTGAGCTTCGCGTTTCATTCTTTCGATTTCTTCTTTCGTCAGTCCACTCGAAGCGGTTATCCTGATGCTTTGCTCTCTACCTGTTGCTTTATCTCTTGCGGTCACATGCAAGATTCCATTAGCATCGATATCAAATGTAACCTCAATCTGCGGAACCCCACGCGGTGCAGGTGGTATACCATCGAGTATGAATCTTCCAAGCGTTCTGTTATCTTTAGCCATCGGTCTTTCACCTTGCAAAACGTGAATTTCAACCGAAGTTTGATTATCCGCCGCGGTTGTGAATATCTCCGTCTTCCTTGTTGGAATTGTTGTGTTAGCAGGTATCAAAACTGTCATAATGCCACCAAGCGTTTCGACACCAAGCGAAAGCGGAGTAACATCAAGCAAGAGAATATCTTTTTCTTCACCAGCGAGAACAGCGGCTTGAATTGCTGCACCAATTGCTACAGCTTCATCAGGATTAACGCTTCTGTTCGGTTCCTTCTTGAAGAAATCACGAACGATTTGCTGAACTTTTGGAACCCTTGTTGAACCACCAACTAATATGACTTCATCGATATCTTCAACTCTCATCTTCGCTCTTCTTAATGCTTCTTCGCACGGCGGAATAAGCTTCTGAAGCAGATCATCTATCAACGCCTCAAATTTCGCTCTCGTCAAAGTCATTTGCAGATGTTTTGGACCTGTACTTGTCGCCGTGATAAATGGGAGATTTATCTCTGTTTCAAGCCTGCTAGAAAGTTCAATTTTTGCTCTCTCCGCAGCTTCTTTCAATCTTTGCAAAGCGATTGGGTCCTTTCTCAAATCGACACCTTCCTGCTTCAAAAACTCCTCCGCTATCCAATCGATTATCCTCTGGTCGAAGTCATCTCCACCAAGATGAGTATCCCCGCTTGTCCCTTTAACTTCAAAAACACCCTCACCAATCTCAAGAATCGAAATATCAAATGTTCCTCCACCCAAATCAAAAACAGCTATTTTCATTTGTTTACCTTTCTTATCAAGACCAAATGCAAGCGCAGCAGCGGTCGGCTCATTAATTATTCTTCTCACATTTAAACCAGCGATTTCCCCCGCTTCTTTGGTCGCTTGACGCTGTGCATCGTTGAAGTATGCGGGAACAGTTATAACAGCGTCAGTTATCTTTTCACCGAGATAAGCCTCCGCATCTTGTTTCAATTTTTGCAAAATCATCGCAGAGATTTCCGGCGGTGAATAAACCCTGTCCCCAATTTGAACTCGCGCCGTGTTGTTCGGTCCACGAACAACTTTATATGGAACTCTCCTTGCTTCCTCAATTACTTCATCATAAAACCTCCCCATAAATCTCTTTATCGAATAAATCGTATTCTCGGGGTTTGTGATAGCCTGTCTCTTCGCGGGATGGCCAACAAGCCGTTCACCTGTCTTTGTAAACGCCACGACAGATGGAAGCGTCTTCGGACCTTCAGAAGTTGGGATAACCACAACTTCATTGCCCATCTTCACTGCGACGACGGAGTTAGTAGTTCCAAGGTCAATTCCGACAATTTTTCCCATATTTTTCACCTCGTTGTGTTTTAGTTTTCCAAAATTTAAATATTTCTGTAAATTTAAAAAGCAAAGGCTGTGCCAAAGAAAATCATTAAAAATCAAATGCTTTAGCAGTTATTCGCCACTGTTTTCAATCCCAAAGATTGCAAAGATTTCAGAAAATTAAGTATTTTTGACCGATGAAAGTCAAAGCGACCGATGAAAACATAAAACTTGCAAGTTCAATAATAAAGAAAGGCGGGCTTGTCGCGTTTCCAACGGAAACTGTCTACGGGCTTGGTGCAAATGCTTTAAACCCTTACGCGGTTGCAAAAATTTTTGAAGTCAAAAATCGTCCAACTTTCGACCCCCTTATAGTTCATATCGCAAAAATCGAATGGCTCGAAAAATTAACAAAAGAAATCGATGAAAGGGCTTTTAAATTGATTGAAAAATTTTGGCCTGGACCTCTCACCCTCGTCCTGCTGAAATCTCAAATCGTTCCAGATATCGTCACCGCAGGACTTCCAACCGTCGCAATAAGGATGCCATCACATCCTGTTGCAATTGCTTTGATAGAAAACTCCGAAACACCAATTTCTGCGCCCAGTGCCAATCGGTTTGGATATATAAGCCCGACGACAGCTGAACATGTTGAAAAACAACTTGGCGACAAAATTGATCTAATTCTTGACGGTGGGAGATGCCCAATAGGAGTTGAATCGACCGTGCTTTCACTAATTGATGAACCTACTGTTTTAAGACCTGGCGGTCTTCCTGTTGAAGAAATCGAAAAAGTCATAGGCAAAGTAAAAATTCAAACGAAATCCGAAAAACCACTCTCACCAGGGCAGCTTCCTAAACATTATTCGCCGAGGACGCCAGTAAAAATTTTCAAATCGCTCGACGAGATAAAACAAAACGAAAATATCGGAATTTTGCTTTTCAAAAAAACGGATGTAGAAATAAAAGCGAAACACATTGAGATTTTGTCTGAAAGTGGGGATTTAGTTGAAGCTGCGGGAAATTTATTCTCCGCACTTCATCGTCTTGATGAGGCTAACGTTGATATAATTTATGCGCAGGAGGTTCCGGAGGTTGGCCTTGGTCTTGCAATTATGGATAGGTTAAGGAAAGCATCTGGAGGCAAATTTTAAATTTGCATTTTTTGAACTTGTTAATTATATTTATCACTGAACTAAAGCGGAGCCGTGGTGCAATTGGTTAGCACGCCAGCCTGTCACGCTGGAAGTTGCGGGTTCGAGCCCCGTCGGCTCCGCAATTTTTATTTTCACCCATCCTTCAAATTCACATTCCGCGAAACCCCAAATGTAAACTTTATATGCTTCTTAAATGCAAAATAAAAACCAAGCAGACCATTCATTAAATATCCAACTCCATGAGTTAAAACTGCATACCCAAGTGCAATTTCATGCTTGATACTGTAAAGCCCGACAAGCGTCCCGGTTATAAAAGAATGATAACTTCCAACCCCACCCGGTGTGGGAATTATGAAACCAACAGTTGAAACAACAAATATCACAAGTGCGGTGAAAAAACCGATTTTAGACCTATCGATATCAAATGCGAAAAGAGAAAAATATGCGGATAGGATATAACAGATGTAAATCGAGAAACTTAAGAAAATCACTTGCCAATAAATACCTCGATGCCTCAACACCTCAAATCCAGAAACAAACGAGCTAAAAACACTCTCAAATTTCTCTGCAAGTTTATTGCTGAAAATTCTAAGAAATCTACTTAACATCCCAGCAAATTTCTCCCTCCAAATCAAAAGGATGAAAATCAAAATTAAAATAACACCTATTATTAAAGATGTCGCCAATGCAACTTCACCAAGCCAAGGATAATGTCTTTCAAAAATCTTTCTATTCCACAACATCGCTATGCCAAAAAAGAAAAGAGAAAAAATTATATCGAGGACCCTCTCAAGAAAAACGCTAGCAAGAGTTGATGCGCTTGAAATTTTTTCATCGCTACTTAATGTGTAAGCTTTCATTATTTCCCCCGCCCTTGGGAAGATATTGTTTATGAAATAACCTATCATTGTTGCTTCGAAAAAATGGATGAGCGAGGAATTTGATTTAATCGGCTTCAAAAGATATTTCCATCTCAATGCCCTGAAGAAGTTTGAAAACAACAAAATTAAAAATGTCAAAGCAATATAAAGATAGTTAACCCTCAAAAAAACGCTAAAGAACACCTTCCATTCAACCCCCTTAAAAGCAAGATAAAGGAATAAACCCGCAACCACAACTCCAATGATAAACCTGAGGAAAAATTTGTGATTAAACATTAATCTTCACAGTTTGTTTTATCTCAAATCAACAACCCTAACATTCGACGGAATCGAAAATTTAAATACGCTATCATCAACGCCTGAATTTACCTTAACACTCCTAACGCTGTATGTCGTCACGGTGCCATTAACATCGGTTATCTCAACCTTTATTATTTGCAAATCATTATCGCTTACCCAAATCTTCGCGGATTCAATTGCGGTGTCTTCGCTTTTCGGGGTAAGTTTTAAAACATAAACTTTTCTATTATTGTCTTGTTCAACTTTTAAAATTATGGGGACATATTCATCAGAAATTGAAAGCAAAAATTTATCAGGAGAAATGCTACTTTTATCCTCTTTGAAGTTATCAATTATCACTTGCTTATTGACCTTCGAATAAAGCCAACTTGTTACTCCATCTGTGACAACGGTTTGTTGCTCAGTTTCAATTCTATACTTGTTTTTCTTCTTAAAGTAAAGCGTTCCTGAAAAACTTTGCTCAAATTTTGAAACACCATATTTTACCGTTTGCTCAAATTTTATTACCGCATCATTAATCCCCGCATACTTATTTTTCAGCCGCTCCACTAGTTCTTTTCCAGACTGAGCAAAAATCGTCTCCGAAAGTAAAAACAAAGTTAAAAATATTCTAAGATATGCCATAAATCGAACGATTTCATTTGTTTTTTATTTGTTTTAGAAGCTCTTCGAGTTCACTTTCGTTCTCGACCAAAACTTCCCTTGCTTTATTTCCTTCAATCGGCGGTTCAACGATCCCTTCCCTTTCAAGTTGGTCCATTATTCGCGCTGCCCTTGCATAACCGATTTTCAACTTTCTCTGAAGCAAAGATGTGGATGCCTGGCGATATCTCACGACAATTCTTGCCGCTTCCTCGAATAGTTCATCAAACTCGGTACCAGTGTTAATTTCAATTTTTTGTTTTTCCATAACCGAAGGAAGTTTATATGGCTCATCAAACCCGGGTTGTCCCGCTATAAAATCGACCACTCTTTCAATTTCCTCCGGCGAAACGAAAGCGTTTTGAATTCTTATCGGCTTCGTAGCCCCGGCCGGAAGATAAAGCATATCGCCACTTCCAATCAATTGCTCCGCACCGTTCATATCAAGAATGGTTCTCGAATCAACTTTTGACGCAACTTGATAAGCAATCCTCGTTGGGAAATTAGCCTTTATCAATCCAGTTATCACATCAACCGAAGGTCTCTGAGTTGCTATGACGAGATGAATTCCGACGCCTCTTGCAAGTTGAGCAAGGCGAGTAATTGGACCTTCGACATCATTTGAAGCGACAAGCATTAAATCTGCAAGCTCGTCAATTATTACAACTATATAGGGAAGCTCAAAATCATTTCCGTCGATATTTTTTATGCGACCTTGTCTAATCCGCTCGTTATATTCCTGTATATTTCTAACACCAGCTTTTGAAAATTTATCGTATCTTTCATTCATCTCCAACACAAGACTTTTTAAGGTAAGGACTGCGTTTTCCGGCGTTGTTATTATCTCTTCATCGACATCAGGGCAAATCGCAAGATAATGATTTATAAGTTTGCGATAGTTTACAAGTTCAACCTTTTTGGGGTCGATGATGACAAATTTTATCTCAGAAGGACGAAGTTTATAAAGCAAACTCACAATTATCGTATTTATCCCAACGCTTTTCCCCGAGCCAGTAGCTCCACCAATCAAAAGGTGTGGCATCCTTGCAAGGTCATCACAATATATCTCACCCGTTATCGTCTTACCCATTGCTATCGGTAGGATACCGTTAAAGTTTTTAAACTCCGGCGAATCTATTACGCTTCTTATTCTAACTATTGCTGGCTTTCGATTTGGGATTTCAATTCCAACTGTTCCCTTGCCAGGCATCGGGGCAATCACCCTTATACCTCGGGCAGATAAAGCAAGCGCGATGTCATCAGCAAGCGAAACAATTTCCCTTACCTTGACATCCGCAGCTGGAACAATTTCATAAAGCGTCACAACAGGTCCAGGTGTTATACTTATTTTTTCGATTTCGATATCAAAGTTCGCGAGTTTATTTCTCAAAAGTTCAGCATTTGTGTTTAACTCATCCTCATCCGCAACAGATTCATCTTCGCCTTGCTCAAGCAAATCAATTGGCGGAAGTTTAAAATCAATTTTCTTTTTAACCTGTTGATTTCTTACCTCACCCCTTGCAGTATCAATTGTTTCCTTTTCCACAACGATTTTTTCAATTTTTTCTTCTCTACTTTCTCTTTCCTTTTCAACAGTTGTCTTATCCGCTTGTGAGATTACAACTTCGGGTTGTCTTTGGACAGGCTTTTGCTCTTGCTTTAAAACTCTGACCTTTTGCGACCTTCGCTTAAATTTATCCAAGAATGCCAAAATTTTATTCTCTAAACTCAAAGCGACATCATAAAAACTCATCTGGGTGACAAAACCAATGAAAATTAAAAACGAAACAAGAACAAGGAAAACGCTCCCAATCTTACCAAAAAGTTTTATTGATACATCTGCGACATACAGACCAACTATGCCGCAGATTTCATCGCTAAACTTTTCCGTCCCCAAAATCAACTTCAAATTTCCAAGCAAAACAGAAAAAAGAAACGAAAAGACCAAAACATAAAAAGTTAGCTTGAAAAAACCTCTCCCAAATTTGTTAAGAAACAGCGCAATACCCCAAAAAATAAAAAGTAAACCGAGAAGAATCGATACATATCCGAAAGTATAATTCAAAAAAATATATGAAATTTTTGCTCCGATAAATCCGAGCAAATTGTGTGTCCTTTCAAGTTTCTGTCTAACTTGCTCATCTCCAGTTAAAATCTTGCCCAATTCAGAAAAAGAAATGAGATTCGCCTCGTCCTTGGGGCTGTATGAGACAATACTTAAAATCAAAACAAAGCCGAAGATAAGAATCAAAATTGAAATACCAAACCTGTATCGTGCGATTAAATTTTCATCTCTCGTTGGATTTTTCTTTCTCTTCGTGTAATCGATATTTTTTACCTGTGAAGCCATTTTGATGAAAAAGTTTGACGAGTTTAACTTAAGCAAAAATTACTCAAAAAACCCAATTAATACAACATTAATCCTCGCCAAGCGAATTAAGTATGTTGATATAACTCATATACCTTCGCTTGTCAATTTTCCCTTGATGAACCGCATCCTTAACTGCACAATCCGGTTCATGTGTATGAGTACAATTTGAAAACTTACACAGCTCGATAAATTTCCTGAACTCAGGGAAATAATAACCAAGTTGACTTTCCTCTATCCCAGCCAGACCGAATTCCTTAATTCCGGGTGTATCCGCAATAAATCCACCGAAAGAAAGTTTATGTAACTCTGTGTGCGTCGTCGTGTGTCTTCCTTTACCTGTTTTTTCGCTTACCTCAGTAGTTCTCACATTTAAATTAGGTTCAATCGCATTTATCAAAGCAGATTTCCCAACGCCGGATTGCCCAACGAAAACGCTTGTTTTATCTTTTAAAATTTTCTTCAGTTCATCAAGCCCTTCGCCAGTGACCGCGCTTGTCTTTATTATTTCATAGCCAATTTTCTTTCCATAAACCTTTACAAAATCATTCACCTCCTTCCAATCCTCGATTAGGTCAATTTTATTTATGCAAATTACCGGTTTTATATTATTTCTTTCACTTGCAATAAGTAACCTATCAACAAACCCCCATGGAACATGCGGCATATTAAATGATGTGACAACAATCGCTTGATCAATATTTGAGACTATAACATGTTCAAGCGCCCGCTTGCCAACTGCCCTTCTATAAAGTTTATTAAACCTTTCAAGGACTTCTTCAATTACGCCTGTTCCGTCCTCGAGAATCCTAATCTTCACATTATCTCCCGCAACGACCGGGCTTGTGCTCGTCTTATCTTGTAAACGCATTTTTCCTCTTAACTTACACTTGACAACATCATCTCCGACCTGAACATTAAAAAATGTTCCATGGGCACTTATAACCTTTCCGATTACCAAATCATCAACCTTCATAAATCAACGTTTTTTCTAAAAAGATAACACAACCTCGGCACATTTCAAAATTTGCCCCTCCATCCGCTATGCCAAGCCAATATTTTTATTTCAAAATTACATAAAAATCTTTGTAAAAATTACAAAATTTTGAAAATTAGAAGCCCGCAGAAACTTTCACGCCTATAAATCATTAAAATTCAATAATTTAATTTTACAAATGAACTTAAAAACTGTTGGCACAAATATTGAGGCAAATATTATGGAAAGAAAAACAAAAAATAAATCGAAAAATGTTAAAAAGAACGTTTAAAATACTTGCGATTCTGATAGTGATGACATCGGTTATAGATGCGCAAAATCTCCTCTTTCTCGATGGAAATACTCAAATTAGCACATCAAATGTGGAAATAAACCTTACGCTTTCAAACAGTGATATTGTCTCAGGTATACAGACAACGCTAAAACTTGATAAACCCTTGCTCAAATTAGACACAATTTTAGTCCTGCAAAATAACCTTTTGTTTAGATACTATTCCCCGGACACAGTTACAACCAATATCGTTATGCTTACAAATCCAGGATATGAATTTAAGCCTGGCAAAACAGTGATAGCGAGGATAAAATTTAAAGTTCTAAGATTTAACCCCGGTGATAGTGTAGTCGTTGGGTTTGAAAATCTGCTTATGATAGCGCCTCAAGTTCAAAAACTTAACGCAAGCGCACAAGGAGTTGTATTTAAATTTAAAGAACAAAGCGAAAATCGTTT
>JBEPZK010000039.1:0-18931 GCA_041640855.1 Candidatus Kryptoniota bacterium | reverse complement strand
AAGGAAAGGTTGAAGCGACGTCTAAAAATCCAAAGGTTGCGCATCTCCGAGCGTAAGAGGAGACCAATTATTTGGTGGCTAATTATTGTTGGTTTGCTTTTTTATCTTTATCTTTTATTATCAAAAACGATATAATCGAAATCTTGAAAGATGGCACGGATAAAAATTTTACCCGAAGAAATAGCAAGCAAAATAGCAGCTGGGGAAGTAATACAAAGACCAGAATCCGTCGTTAAGGAATTGATTGAAAACTCAATCGACGCAGGGGCAAAAAATATAACTGTTATTCTAAAAGATGCAGGAAAGACATTGATTCAAGTCATCGACGATGGATACGGAATGGACGAAGAGGACGCGGTCCTTGCCTTTGAAAGACATGCAACAAGCAAAATCCAAACTTACGAAGACCTTGAAAACATACGCACGCTCGGCTTTAGAGGCGAAGCTCTTGCTTCAATTGCAGCTGTTTCTCAAGTTGAGATGAAGACGAAAACACCGGATAGCGAACTCGCAACACTTGTTAAAATCGAAGGTGGTAAATTGATTGAGGTTTCTAAAACTTCCGCTCCAACTGGAACTTCGGTAGCAGTTAAAAATCTCTTCTTCAATACCCCAGCAAGGCGAAATTTCCTCAAAAGCAAATACACTGAATTTAAACATGCCTACGAGGCATTTATAAGATTTGCGCTCGCCTACCCAGAGATATCTTTCGAATTCATAAGCGACGACGAACAAGTTGCAAAATTTGAGCGAACAGATTTTGAAACAAGAATAAAGCAAGTCTTTGGAGAAGAATTCTTTAAAACTTTGATCCCTGTCGATGAAAAAACTGAGTACATAAGTATATACGGCTTCACAAGTAAGCCCGAATTTTCTAAGAAAACAAAATCGGACCAATTCATATTTTTAAACCGCAGATACATCGTCAACCGCTCGATAAACCATGCTGTTTACAACGCATATGAACATTTGATTGATAAAGGTAGTTTTCCGTCCTTCATCTTGATGATTTCGCTTGACCCAAGACACATCGATGTAAATGTCCACCCATCAAAACTTGAGGTTAAATTCGATGATGAGCCGGGAGTTTATAACTTTGTCCGTGCTGTCATAAAACATTCGCTTTCAAAATTTAGCTTAATCCCCGAATTAACAATTGAATCAACGGGCGAAGTGAAGCTTACACCCTCCACAAATCTTGACGAAATAAAAAAACAATTAATAAATTTAACCGAGCCGATAAAAGAGAAAATTCAAAAAGAACAGCAATTCAGCCTTGACATCATAACCTCTTCATTCCCTGAGGCTTCAACACCCATAGAGACAAAATTCTCTTCTGAAAAAGCGGAAAAAATTTCCAAAGAGATTCGAAGCGAAATTCCATCAGAAGAAGAGAAAGGCCAAAGCGATAGCATCACATTTATGCAAGTTCACAACAAATATATAATCGCACAAATAAAAACCGGCTTAATGATAATCGACCAACATGTTGCGCACGAAAGGATACTCTACGAAAGGGCTCTCGATAGTTTGAATTCAAACTCGCCCTTCACGCAACAACTTTTATTCCCTCAAACCATCGAACTTACGCCAGCGGATATAGCCATTGTCAAAGAATTGAAAGATTATCTGGTAAATCTGGGATTCGACTTAAGAATCTTTGGGAAAAATACGGTTATACTCTATGGTGTCCCACCTGAAGTCAAACAAGGTGCGGAGAAAAAAATTTTGCAAGAGATAATTGAACTCTACAAAGAAAACTCAAACGCCGAACCCAAACTTTCCGAACGGGAAAACCTCGCAAAAGCTTTCGCCTGTAAAGCAGCGATAAAAGCGGGAGATAAACTAACTCCGGAAGAAATTCAAGTTTTAATCGACCAACTCTTTTTGACCCGAAATCCGTATGTTTGCCCGCACGGCAGACCAATCATAATAAAAATTTCAATTGAAGAACTCGATAAAAGATTCGGAAGGATTTAAATTACTTCATCGCTGTCACAATTAATCCTGTTCCCACCGCATTTTCTACCTTTTTATCAAGCCACATCAGAAATATCCCAAGTGGAAAAACGAGCAAATAATAAAAGGGCAAGATAATTGCAAACGCAAAACTTTTACCCAAAAACAAAATTGGAAATTTAATCATCAACTTCCATGATAAACTTCCCCACCTGCCGTAAGTGTATTTGATTTTGACATTTTTAAACCCGACGCTTTCAAGCTTTGATTTGATTTCATTCGCATCATAACCTTGCCTTACATGCTCCTCGATGAAACTTTCTTCCTCACTTGAATTGACATCCGAACCGCCCAAGTTCGATGGTGTGCTGATTATTATCAAGCCATTTTCCTTCATTGCGTTATAAAAATTTTCAAAAACCTTGACATCATCCTCAATATGCTCCATAACATCAATAGCGAGGACAAGGTCAAACTTGGTAGCGTAATTTAACTTGGTTAAATCTGCAAATTCAAATTTTAAATTTTCAAATTTTTCCTCTTCTGTAAATCTTGCGCAATCTCTTATTCTTTCCTCATTTATATCGACTCCGATGACTTGCGCGTTTTTAAATTTTTTCGCGACGAAATACGAATACTGTCCAAATCCGCAACCTGCATCAAGAACTTTTATCTTATCATCGCCCCTGGACTTAAAAAAATTTTTTATCTCATCCTTGACATACCAAGCCCTTAAAAGCAGTAAATTCAAACCTGTGTAGAAAATTTTTCTTGCGAGGTTTCTCCCAGATATGATTTTGTCAATTTTCGACTTTATAACTTCGTATTTCATCTCACTTTCTCAAAACTATTCTAAAAGTTGAACCTTTGCCAATTTTGCTTTCCTTGAGGAAAAGTTTACCTTTATGATAAACTTCGATTATTCGCTTTGACAAACTTAAACCAAGTCCCCAGCCTCTCTTCTTGGTCGTATATCCAGGTCTGAAGATATCTTTTCGATATTTCATATTTATCCCTTTACCCGTGTCCGATACATCGATTATCACAAATTTTTTCTTCTCCTGGATTTTGAATTCAATTTTCCCTTCGCTATTTTCAATTGCGTCGAGGGCGTTTTTGAGCAAATTCTCGATAACCCATTCGAAAAGTTCGCGATTTATAAATGCCTTCGCAGATGTATCGCCTTTAATTCCAATCGTTATCTTCTTCCCCGTATGCGGAATTCTCTTTTCAAAGTACTTTACAACAGAATTTATGACATCCGCGATTTTCTCTTCAGCATACTCAGGTTTTGAACCTATCTTCGAAAATCTTTGCGTTATCTTATTAAGTTTATTCAGGTCGTTTTCAATTTCGTGAATTACATCGCTCACATCCTCTCCATTGTCGATTTTATCTCTTAAAATCTCAAGCCATCCAAATATACTTGAAAGCGGGGTCCCGAGTTGATGAGCTGTCTCACGAGCAAGCCCAACCCAAATGTTGCTTTGCTCAGTTTTCTTAACATAACTAAAACTTAAATAACCTATCAAAATAAAAATCCCAGCAACCACAAAAATCACATATGGCAAAATTTTGAGTTGCTCGACAAGTTTAGAATTACCATAAAAAATATAATTTAAAACCAAGGTGTCGCCATAAGTTATCTTTATCGGCTCGAATGCTTTCTCCATTTTTTTAATCTCATTGCGCAAAAACTCTTCCTTTGCTTTTGACCCCAAGGTTGTATCGATGTCTATATTCCTATAAAAAAGCGGATTTTTCTCTCTATCAGTCACAATGACGGGAAAATCTATCGCTAAAATAACCTGGTCAAAGATAAATGTAAACTCAGATGTCCCCGGCGAGGTCGCGATATATTCGATTGATTTCGCGTAGAGGTTTGCGATTTGTCTTTCCCTAAGTTCAAGGTTTTTGACGATGATATTTGTATAGTATAAAATTGAAAGCGCGCCTAAAACTGAAATTAGAATTAACATTCTTTTTATGTTCGAAGCCTTAAGCATCTGTAAGTTGATTATTTAAAAATGGTTTGTTTCCTATCCGCGCCAACGGATATAATTGATATTTTAACTCCAGTTAATTTTTCTATTGCCTCTATAAATTCCCTCGCCTCGGATGGGAGTTCAGGGTACGATTTCACATCTGAAATTTTTCTCTTCCACCCTTTAAATGTTTCATATACAGGAGTGACATTTTCTAAAGCGGTTGGATTTGTAGGAAAGTTTTTGAGTTTTCTTCCATTAATTTCATAATCGACGCAAATTTTTATCTCATCAAGTTCGCTTAGAACATCAAGTTTCGTAAGCGCAAGAGTTTCAATTCCATTTACCATAATGGAATACTTCAAACTTACGATGTCAAGCCATCCACATCTCCTTGGTCTCCCCGTGGTTGCTCCATATTCATGGCCTTTTTCTCTTATGTAGTCGCCAAGTTCATTCTTCAATTCCGTTGGAAATGGACCTTCGCCAACCCTTGTCGTATATGCCTTTATAACTCCTATAACACCGTTTATCTTCGTAGGAGGAATTCCAGACCCTGTTGACGCTCCACCAGCGGTTGGATTAGATGATGTGACATAAGGATAAGTGCCATGATCAACATCAAGCAAAGCACCTTGGGCACCTTCAAGCAAAATTTTCTTCTTCTCATTTATAGCCCTATTCAAATAAACCGCTGTATCGGTGATAAACTCGCTAATTTTCTCATCAAACTCGATGTACTCATCAATTATCTTGTCCACATCAAATTTTTGCACTCCATAAACTTTCTCTATGATTTCATTTTTCAACTCGATATTTTTCCGGAGTTTCCTTCGGAGAACATCTCTATCTAAAAGGTCAACAACCTTAATCCCGATTCTTGCGTACTTGTCAACATACGCTGGACCTATGCCTTTGCCCGTAGTTCCAATTTTATCTTCCCCTTGTTCATAAAGTTTATCTAGAAGTTTATGATACGGCATTATTAGATGTGCATTATGACTTATTAAAAGTCGCCCGGTGATATCCACGCCTGCTGATTTGACCATTTCGATCTCATCAAGCAATGCAACTGGGTCAAGCACGACGCCGTTGCCAATTACGCAGGTTACATTTGGATGGAAAATTCCCGACGGCAGAAGATGAAGGATATAAGTTTTTCCATTAAAGCAAACTGTATGACCCGCATTTGCACCCCCTTGATATCTAACAACGATATCTGCGCTCTCACTCAAAAGGTCAACAATTTTACCTTTACCTTCATCTCCCCATTGTGCACCAAGTATAACCCATACAGAGCCATCGGGAATCTTAAATGGCATATTTTTTCAACTTTCATCTTTTCTTTTTCCGCTTTCTATAACTTTCAATTGCTTCTTCAACTGAGTCATATGTTTCAAAAACTTTTATAAGCCTGGTTATCATCAAAAGCGATTCAATTTTCGCTGTTGGATTTGCAATTTTAAGGTCGCCACCTCCATTTCTCATCGTCGTTAATCCGCCTATCAAAGTCCCAAGCCCAGCACTATTCATAAATTTCACGTTTTTAACATCGACGACGACCTTCTTCTTCCCCTGCTCAAGGAGTTTGTGCAATAAATCTCTAAATTTTTGGGAATCCGGACCACCCATAAAATTTCCCTTTAGCTCAATCACAACTACATCGTCAAAGTCTCGAGTTTTTATCCTCATTAAATTAACCTTTTTATTTAACTGTTACGGGCTGCTTCTTCAATTGTTTCTCCCTTTCTGCTTTTTTCTGCTTCGCAAGCATAAAATCAACAACAACGGAGCTTGCAACATAAATCGAAGAATAAGTACCAGTTATCATACCGACCGTCAAAGCAAATGCAAAGCCACGCGTAACTTCACTTCCAACGAAAAGCAAAATTACTAAAACGACTATCACAGTTCCGCTTGTGATTATCGTCCTGCTTAATGTATCATTTATGCTTTTATTTACAACGTCGATGAAATTCATCGCTTTATAAAGTTTCAAATTCTCTCTTATTCTATCAAATACGACAACGGTATCATTGACAGACAAACCAACAATCGTAAGTAAAGCAGCGAGCAAAGTTTGATTCATCTCGATATTAAGATAAGAAACGCCGCTAAAAATCGAACATAAACCAAGCGTCACAAGAACGTCATGAAACAACGCAATCACTGCACCAACGCCATAAATTGGCTTAAATCGCAATCCGATATAAATTAACATAGCTATCAACGATAGAAGGACAGTATAAAATGCCTTCCTTCTTAACTCCGCCCCTATCCTTGGACCAACTTTTTGTTCACTCAAAATCGTTATCTTGTTATCTCGAAAGCTTGATTGCAAAGCAGATAAAATCATCTCGCCCATTTTCGTTCCTTCCATTTGCTCAGGGGTTCGAATTAAAATTTCATTGTACATTCCATAAGTTTTTATCTCGCTTTTTGCCAACCCGATTTTAGCAATTGCACTTCTAACATCTCCTATCGAAACAGGTTTCTCAAATCTAACTATAACCTCCGTGCCACCGAGGAAATCCAATCCAAGCGGAATGCCCCGGAAAATCAACGAGATTAAACCAACAAGTATAACTGTTGCTGAAACAAAATACCAAATTTTTCGCTTTTCGATGAATTTTATATTTGTCTTTCCGATAAATCTCATTCCAAAACCTCAAATTATTTTTTATTAACCAAATTTGATAATGCTTGGATACTTCTCTGCTACGATATCATATATAACCTTCGTAATGAAGACAGCACTGAAAAGGTTTGCTATGATACCTATCATAAGTGTGAGCGCAAACCCCTGGATAGGTCCTGAACCAAAGTTATAAAGTATAAGACCGATTATAAATGTCGTGACATTCGAATCGAATATCGCGCTAAAAGCCTTTGAATATCCTTCGTCTATCGCAGACCTCAATGTTCTACCGATGGCAAGCTCCTCTCTGATTCTCTCGTATATAAGAATATTTGCGTCAACAGCAACTCCTATAGTTAAAACTATTCCAGCTATGCCCGGAAGTGTCAATGTAGCGTTAAATCCTGCAAGCACCGCAAGGATGAAGGCTATATTCAAAACAAGGGCTAAGTTAGCTACAAAACCACTCGTCGAATAATACACAACCATAAAAAGTACGATGATGAAGAATGAGATCAAAGCAGTTTTCAAACCTTTTTGAATTGAATCTTCACCAAGTGAAGGTCCCACGGTTCTTTCTTCAATTATCTCAAGCGGCGCGGGTAAAGCTCCCGCTTTTAAGACAATTTCAAGAAGTTTTGCCTCTTCAGGTGAATCGAGCCCCTCAATTTGTGAACTTCCACCGATGATTTTTGTCCTAACGACAGGCCATGAATAGGCGGTTCCATCGAGGATGATTGCTATATGTTTATTTACATTTGCACCCGTAATCCTCGCCCATTCACGAGCTCCTTCACTGTTCATTCGCATTATAACAATTGGAGCGTTATTATCAGGGTCGATTGTTGCCCTTGCTTCTGTTATAACTTTTCCCGTTAACTCGGGGTCTTTTTTAACTGCTAAAAGATTATAATATTGATTTCCATCTTGAGCGGTAAAAGGCTTTGCAGACCAAACAAATTCAAAATCAGGCGGGATTAAACTCTGTATATCCGGACGCGACAAAATATACTCAACCATTTTCTTATCTCGCGCCATGACAAAACCAATTCCCGTATTCTCATCAACTCTAACATAGGCGAAAAATGGATGTTCTTTTTTAAACTTCTCAAACTCAGTTAACCCCGCAGTTGTATCCACACCAAGTTCAGATGCGATCGTTTTAGCAGTATCAGTTTTTGCAGCAACTTTTACAGTATCAGTTGTATCAACAACACCTTTTCCAGCGAGATAATTATCAATCGACTGCATAACCTTTATGGCGATATCAGCTGGCTTTAAAAGTTTAAATTCAAGGACTGCGGTGCTTTGCAAAAGTTGTCTAACTTCCTCACGCTCCTTGACCCCAGGAAGTTCAACTACTATTCTATTCGCCCCTTGTTTTTGAATCGATGGCTCAGCTACGCCATATTTATCAACCCTGTTTCTTATAACTTCAAGCGCTCTATCAACCGCTTCCTGGGCTTGCTTCTCAAGTTCGGAAATTATCTCGGCATCGCTTTGCCTAATATCACCATAATATCTGCTGAGCCTTATACCCCTTTCTTGAAATTTCCGCAATAAAATCGAGGTCACAGGTTCTTCAGAGGTGATCGATTCTTTCTTCACCTCCGCAAGGATTTGTCTAAATGTTTCATCTTTGTTCTTTGCCAAGTTATCAAGCATTTTCACAACATCAACTTCAAGTGCAACATACATACCGCCTTGAAGGTCAAGTCCAAGTTTTATTCTCTTTTGCTTGGCCTTTTGAATTTCATCAAGATGCTCTTGAACAAATTTTAAACTATCTTCACCACGCAATTGAGACAACTTCTTCTGATAGGTTATATCCTTATAAGTTGGATAAAGATACCACAGAGCAGCTACAACCGAGATGATGGTTAAAATTATTTTCCATCTGTTCTTTTTCACTTTCTCATCGCCTTTTTATTTTCTTTTGCAAGATAAAGTTAAAGCCTTAAAATTTAAAAATCAATCTTCCTCCGCCATAACATTTGCCACGGAAGCGATGCTGTCACCATGATTTAACTTTATAAGCTTCACTCCCTGAGCCTGTCTACTCATAACTCTTATATCCTTGACATGATGCCTTATCAAATAACCTTTCGCGGTCACTATCATTATGTCATCGTTGTCAAGAACTTCTTTTATCGCGACGACGTCCCCCGTTCTATCACTAACTTTAACAGTTATTATTCCTTTACCACCTCTGTGCGTAACTCTATAATCCGAAAGGTCGCTTCTTTTACCAAAGCCTTTCTCAGTTACAACAAGTATAGTTGTACCTGGCCGTTTTACAGCTATCATTCCAATGACCTCATCGCCCTTTTCAAGTTTTATTCCGCGGACACCTGTGGCTTGCCTTCCCATAGCCCTTATATCTTTCTCGTTAAATCTTATTGCCATACCTTTCTTCGTTCCGATTATCAAATCCTGCGCTCCATCGGTAAGGCGCGCATCAACAAGTCTGTCCCCACGCTCAAGATTAATCGCAATTATCCCGATTTTCCTTGGTCTTGAAAACTCAACCAATGGAACTTTCTTAACATAGCCCATTTTCGTTACCATTGTGACGTAAAGATTTTCGCTAAATTCTTTAACCGCAACAAAAGCGGTGATTTTTTCATCAGGCTCTTTATTGACAAGATAAGATATCGATTTACCTCTGGATGCCCTTCCACCCTCTGGGATCTCATGAACCTTAAGCCAATACGCCCTGCCTTTATCGGTGAAAAAGATGATATAATGATGCGTCGATGCAACAAACATATGTTCAATGAAATCGTCATCGCGTGTTATCGCTGCGGTTACACCCTTACCACCTCGATTTTGTCTTCTATAGCCACTGACAGGATAACGTTTTATGAATCCATTGTGTGTTATAGTTACAACGACATCTTCCTCTGCGATCAAATCCTCAATACTAAATTCTTCTTCACCTTCGATTATTTGAGTTCTTCTTTCATCGCCATATTTCTCTTTGAGCTTAAGCAACTCCTCCTTTATCAACTCCTTTTGTAATTCTTTGCTTCTCAAAATGCTCTTCAATTTTTCGATCAACTTTATCGTCTCTTTATACTCCGCCTCTATTTTGCTTCTCTCAAGGCCCGTCAACCTCTGCAATCGCATATCAAGTATCGCTTTAGCCTGAATCTCAGAAAGTTTGAATCTTTTCATCAAATTCGTTTTAGCTGTGTCTGGGTCCTTTGACTTCTTTATCAACTCCACAATCTCATCAATATTATCAAGCGCGATTTTATATCCTTCAAGTATATGCGCTCGCCTTTCCGCATCATCAAGTTCAAACTTGGTTCTACGTACAATGACATTGAGTCGGAAATTTATAAACTCCATCATCATCTCCTTCAAATTCAAAATCTTCGGCACACCGTTGACAAGCGCAAGCATTATGACACCGTAAGTGGATTGAAGGTTTGTGTGTTTGTACAAATTATTTAAAACGACCTCCGGTTGAGCATCGCGCCTTAACTCGATCACTATCCTAAGCCCATCTTTATCCGATTCATCCCTTATATCGGATATGTCCTCAATTTTCTTATCTTGCACAAGTTCAGCTATTCTTTCGATTAAAGAGGCTTTGTTAACTTGATATGGGATCTCGGTTATAACGATTCTTGAGCGACCCTTGTAATTTTCGATGTTTGCCTTCGCCCTTACAACTATTTTACCTTTTCCAGTTTTATATGCTTCCCTAATCCCAGAAAGACCTACGATTATCCCACCCGTTGGGAAATCTGGACCTTTGACATACTTCATTAACTTTTCAATTGGAAGTTCAGGGTCTTTGAGAAGAGCGATTAAACCATCGACAACTTCATTTAAGTTATGTGGGGGTATATTAGTCGCCATCCCAACCGCAATTCCGCTCGAGCCGTTGATGAGCAAATTTGGCAAAACGGTCGGCAAAACTTCAGGTTCTTTTAAAGTCTCATCGAAATTAGGCCTAAAATCAACGGTATTCTTTTCGATGTCTTGCAGCATCTCCTCCGCAATTGCAGCTAACCTCGCCTCTGTATATCGCATTGCAGCGGGCGAATCCCCATCTATCGAACCAAAGTTTCCTTGTCCGTCGACAAGTGGATATCGCATTGTAAAATCTTGTGCAAGTCGAACGAGGGTATCGTAAACCGCCGCATCACCATGTGGATGATATTTCCCAAGTGTTTCTCCTACTATTCTAGCGCATTTCTTATAAGGCCTATTGTGCAAAAGACCAAGTTCATACATTGTGTAAAGAACTCTTCTCTGCACAGGCTTTAAACCATCACGCACATCAGGCAATGCACGTGAGACTATAACAGACATCGCATAATCAAGATAAGAATACTTTACTTCCTCTTCGATTTCAACAGGTTGAATTTTTTCTTGAATCGTCGCCATTTACTTCGCTTCAAAATTTTTGTTTTTAAATATCAAGGTTTCTCACAAATTTAGCGTTCTTTTCGATAAACTCTTTCCTTGGCTCAACATCCGTTCCCATAAGTATCGAAAAAATCCTATCCGCCTCAGCAGCATTTTCTATCGTAACCTGAAGCAAAGTCCTCTTTTCTGGATTCATTGTTGTTTCCCAAAGTTGCTCAGGGTTCATTTCACCAAGACCTTTAAATCTTGTGATAGTTATTTCGCCAGGCTCTTTTTCCTGCTTCAATCTCTCAATTATCTCGTCTCTTTCTTCATCGCTATATGCGTAAAATTCAAGTTTCCCTTTCTTGATTTTGTAAAGAGGCGGTTGAGCAATGTAAACTCTTCCAGCTTCGATCAACTCTTTCATATATCTATAAAAGAAAGTCAACAAAAGTGTCCTTATATGACTTCCATCGACATCCGCATCGCACATCAAAATTATTTTCCCATATCTTATCTTGCTCGGGTCAAAATCTTCCTCGCCAATTCCAGTTCCAAGTGCTTGAACTATAGCTCTTATCTCTTGATTTTCAAGTATCTTATGAAGCCTTGCTTTCTCGACATTTAAAATTTTTCCTTTAATTGGCAAAATCGCTTGAAATTGTCTATCCCTTGCTTGCTTTGCGCTTCCTCCCGCTGAATCACCCTCAACGATGAAAATCTCCGTAAGTTCTGGGTCACTGATTGAGCAATCTGCAAGTTTGCCCGGCAATCCGCCTGAATCGAGAGCGTTTTTCCTTCTTACAAGTTCCCTTGCTCTACGCGCCGCTTCACGAGCCTCAGCTGCGCGAATGCACTTTTCAAGAATTTTCTTCGCTGTCGATGGATTTCTCTCAAGATATTCCATCAAACCATCAGCAACTATCGACTCCACTATGCTCTTTACCTCGCTATTCCCAAGTTTTGTCTTCGTCTGTCCTTCGAATTGTGGTTCAGGGACTTTAACACTTATAACCGCGGTGAGACCTTCCCTGAAGTCGTCCCCAGTTAGTTCAATTTTCGATTTCAAGAGATTATTCTTTTGAGCATATGTGTTCAAAGTTCTTGTCAAAGCAGATTTAAATCCGCTGACATGCGTTCCGCCTTCAATCGTGTTTATATCATTGACATAAGATAAAATTGTATCCGTATATTCATCGGTATATTGAATTCCGACATCGACATAAACTCCCTCTTTCTCGCCAGTTATGTATATTACATCTTTGTGCAAAGGCTTTTTTGTAGCGTTGATATATTTGATGAACTCAACTATCCCACCTTCGTAGTGATAAACTTCCTTCTGCCCAGTTCTTTTATCTTCAAGTGTGATTGTGACGTCAGGGTTCAAAAACGCAAGTTCTCTCATCCTTTCCGCTAATCTTTCAAACTCAAACTTTATATTTTTGAATATCAATTTATCAGGGAGAAAGGTTATCTTCGTGCCCCTCTTATCCGTGATTCCAACGACTTCAACAGGTGTAACAGGAACACCACGTTCGTATTTTTGTCTATAGATTTTTCCATCTCTATAAACTTCTGCAACGAGCCATTCCGAAAGCGCATTCACCACCGAAACACCAACGCCATGCAATCCACCGGAAACCTTATAAACTCTTTTATCGAATTTTCCCCCGGCATGTAAAACCGTCATCACAACCTCAAGAGCGGACCTCTTCTCCTCGGGATGAATGTCAACGGGAATTCCACGCCCATCATCAAGAACACTAATAGAGCCATCTTTATTTATCGTCACCTCGATATTTTTACAATATCCAGCTAGAGCCTCATCTATACTGTTATCGACAACTTCATAAACAAGGTGGTGTAATCCTCTAATGCCGACATCCCCAATATACATCGCAGGTCTTTTTCTAACCGCTTCAAGTCCTCTTAAAACGTGAATAGCTTCAGCAGTGTAATCACTCCCATCGCCATTTGATGGTGAAATTTGAGGCTTCTCTACCTTGACTTTTTCAAGTTCTTCCTGCTTTGCCTGTTTCACTTCCTTTTCTTGCTTAACTTTTTTCTCTTTCTTTTCCGCTTTTTTCTTTTGAACTTTCGCTTTTCCCATCCTTGAAAAATTCATACTTTGTTTTTAAAATCACAACCTGCATCGATAAAAACAATCTCGTGAATGACCTCTGCCTTGAGTTTCTCATTCAATCTGCTTATTATCTCTCTCCTGATCATAAAAAGATGATGTTTCCAACTTGAATCTACAACTTTAACATAGAGAACACCTTTTTCAACTCTTTCTGGTTCTGAAACTTTAGATATATACGGACCGACGATCTCATTCCAATAGTTTAAAGCCATCCCTTCTTTAACCTTATGCTCTGCTCCGAGGTTTCTCAAAAACTCGTCCAAAACATCTTTCAAAGCAACAGGTTTTCGCCTATGCATCTGACACAGTCCCTGAATTTACAATAAATTTTTTCATCTTAAACCTTTCCTCAATTCCTGACGTTAAATTCAAATCCGTCGCGGTTATAAAAACTTGTCCAATATGTCCAACTATCGAAAGCAATTTCTGCGCCCTCTTAAGGTCAAGTTCTCCGAAAACGTCATCAAGCAAAAGAATTGGTGTTTCCAACTTTTTCTCCTTCAAATAAAAAAATTGACCTATTATCAACGCAACGAGAAACGATTTCATTTGACCTTGCGAAGCGAATCGCCTTAACTCATAACTGTTGATCTTGAAAACAAATTCATCTCTATGAGGACCAATTAACGTAATTCCACGATTTATCTCCTCATCTCTGACTCTACGCAAAGCGATTTTCAGCTTTTCCTTCACCGTTTCGATGTCATCAAGAGGGTCAATCTCAATCTGGGTGATGTAATCTATTCTCGCATCCTCTGGTTCATCAAATTTTAAATAAGCATTTTTAAAAAAACTCACGAACTCACTTATAAATTTCATCCGCCTGAAAATTATTCGTCCGGCATAGTTGATAAAACTTTCATCCCAAACATCAAGCAAATCAAGCCCTTGCTCCACCTTTATCTCGCCGTTTGCCATTGCACTCAAAACCTTATTCCTCTGTCTTAAAATTTTCTTGTAGTCAATAAGTTCATCAGTATAAACAGAGCTCAACTGTGCGATGGCTAAATTAAAAAACTTTCTTCTATCTTCAGGATGACCTTGGACTATTTCTTTACTTCTTGGGGATAAAATAACTATGGGCAATTTCCCAATGACGTTCGAAAATTTTTCTACTTCTTCCCTATTAAAAAAAATTTTTTTACCTTGACCCTCTTCAAAATTTACTCGCACATTTATCTCTCGACCATTTTCCAATTCAAATCTTCCGCTAACTTCAAAAAATTTTGCGTTAAAATTTAAAACATAAGAATCAGAACTCGCGTTAAAACTCTTTGTTAAACAGAGATAAGAAATCGCCTCGAGGATACTCGTCTTGCCCTGCGCATTACCTCCAATGAACAGATTTAAATTGTCAGAGAACTCAATGTAGGTGTGAATATGGTTCCTAAAATTTTTAATCTCTATCGACTTCAAATACATTCCTTTTCAATTTGCATTTTCCTTTAAAATCGATTGATTACTTTTACCTTAGCTCTAAGCATTTAATCTCATGGGCATAACCAACATCAGAATTTCTCGGTCATCTCTTGTCTCATATGGCTGAACAATCACTGCTCTTGTTGGGCTACCAAACTTGAACAAAACTCTTTCAGAGTCCAAATGTCCAACGATATCCATAACATACTTTGCGTTGAAAGCTATTTCCATCGGGTCACCGTTATACGTACAGTTTAGAGTTTCCCTTGCAGAACCACCGAAATCGATATCCTCCGCAGAGACTTCAAGATGACCTGCTGGGTCAAGTGAAAATCTTATTTGATTTGTTGTTGAATTGGCAAAGATAGAAACCCGTTTTAGTGTTGAAAGAAGAAGCTCGCGCTCTACGACAAGCTCTTTGTTGTTTTCATACGGAATTACACTCTCGTAGTTTGGATATCTTTCCCCTATCAATCTCGAAATTATAACAATGTCCTCCGTTGAAAATTGAATATGTTTTTCATTTATCAAAATTGAACATTTATCTTCGTCTTCAATTGATTTCGCTATTATCTGAAGTGTCTTCGCTGGGACTATGACATCTTGCGAATCTCCCAAACTTCTCTCGATAACCCCCTTCCTTGCAATTTTAACAAGCCGATATCCATCCGTCGCAACAGCTATAAATTCATTTTCTTTAAATTGAAATAAAACCCCCATCGTTGCAGGCCGTAATTCTTCCTTCGAAGTTGCGAAAACAGTCCCTTCAATTATTTCTTTTAAAACCTCTCCATAGATTGAGACTTTAAATCCCCCGTTCTCCTCAGTTATTTCAGGCACCGCCGGGAAAGAATCCGCTGGCTCAGACGACATCCTGTATTCCCCGCCCTTATTTGTAGTTATCAAAACCCTATCCGAATCAAAGGTTTCAAATCTTAAAAGCAAACCCTCAGGCAAAGCCTTGATAACACTTGTAAGCTTATCCTCAGGAATTGCAACAGCACCATCCTCCTCTCCGTCAACGGGGTCGAGAATTTTTTTAACCGATATCTCAAGGTCTGTTGCTGTTAGATAAAGCGTATTCCCTTTTAACTCGAACAAAACATCTTGCAAAATTGGCAAAGTCGTCTTAGACGGGACGACAGCACTTACCTTGGACAAAGCAGATTTTAACCTGTCGCTTGAAATTGAAAACTTCATCTTCCACCTCCAATCGATTTTTAAAGTTATAAGGCCTATAAGGACTGAACTAATTTACCAAAATATCCGATAAAATTCAAGTGAAAATAAGCCCTTTGATAACCGGTCTCTATCACTAAAGTATTAAAAATCAATCAAAAATGACTCACAGAGACAATCGATTATGGCTGTAGCCCTAGAGGAAGGTTACCCAAATCACAGCATCGGTCAAACTTATTTTGGAAATTAGAAGTGCAAGGGTTAAATTAGTGTGCCTTTCCCGTTTTCGACACTATGGTTTAACCCTTGCTTTTTATGGTATTAAAAACAAAATTAAAGGAGCTTTTTTATGTTGAATCGAAATAAACGAAAAAACCAGGCGTCAAAGATTTCAAAAAGAGCATTAAATCAAGCCGGACACAGAATTATGGTTCTTCTTTTCAGCTTAAGTATAGCCATGAATTTGCCGGGAATTCAGCCCAAATCAAATACTCCCCACTCGTTCATTTCGGTTGAGGCCGACCCAAATGCCACTACTTCCACAGATGAAGGAAACTCAGACCCTTCGTTAAGTCCCCCAATTAGCCTACTAGAAAACATTAGACCTCTATTGCCTGTGATTAAAAAATACTCAAGAATTTACGGTTTCGATTGGAGGTTAATCCTTGCGGTAATAGAACAAGAATCAAGTTTTAGGCACGACGCAATAAGTCCACGTGGTGCATATGGGCTTCTTCAAATTATGCCGGAAACAGGTGAAGAACTCGTCTTAAATGTTTCTCATATTTACGATTACAGAACCCCCGAGCAAAATATCATAGCTGGGATTCATTATCTATGGACGCAATTTAACAGATTTTATTCAAAAGGCTTGGATTCGCTCGAATGTCTAAAACTTGCACTTGCTGCATATAACGCCGGGCCCGGGCGAGTCCTCGATGCCCAAAGACTTGCCCTATACTTTTCTGAAGACCCTAATAAATGGGAAAACATTAAAACGTTCCTGCCCCTTTTATCCAGGGAATATTACACACTTCATGCCTATGTTTGGGACACAGGAAGACCAAGGAGTGGATATTTTAAGGATTATCGCGAGACTGTAAACTACGTCGAGAAAGTTATGAGAAACTATGAGAAATATAAAAAATATTTCGCTCAATAAGCTCAAGGGGCGGGTTTAAAACCGCCCCTTTTTATTTAAAATCCCTTCTCTTTCAATCGCTCTCGTATTATCTTTATCGCTTCGTCTTCAGGGATATTTAACCTTGACCTTGCCATTTTAACTGCATCCTCAAGCGACTCAACTTTCCCTGTAAGATAAAGCCAAACATGATATCCAAGACGATTTAAATCATTCGGCTCTTCCGCAGGGATGCCTTCAACACTTGAGTATGCTATCTTTTCGAGGCTATCTGAGGGAAATTCCTTTACAGGAGCAGGAGCTTTAGTCGTCATTCGGGAACTTTTTCTTTTTTCAGAAATTTTACGACTTAAAAATGAAATTTTCAAATTTTTAAATTTGATTTTAACCAAGTAAAACTTTATCTTTGAACTGGAAATTCAACATTGAAAATCAATTTCGCATGTCTAAATAGATGAAAAAGGTGTCATTTTACACACTCGGATGCAAACTAAACTTCGCTGAGACATCAACTATAGGCGAAGAATTCAAAAAGCGTGGATTTGAAATTGTCGAATTTGGTCAGCCGTCCGATGTCTGCGTTATAAATACGTGCTCGGTCACCGATAACGCGGACAGGGATTGCAGAAGAATCATACATAAAGCGTTGAAAACCTCACCAAATGCGTTTATAATCGTCACCGGATGCTACGCTCAATTAAGACCGGATGAAATAGCAAAAATCGAAGGGGTCGATTTAGTTCTTGGTTCAAATGAAAAATTTAAAATTTTTGACTATGTCAGCGATTTTCAGAAAAATTACCACGCACAAATTTTTGTATCACCGATAGTAGAAACCGATGAATTTAATATTGCGAGTTCAACCCCAGTGTCAGATCGAACGAGGGCGTTTTTAAAAGTTCAAGACGGATGCGATTATAACTGCTCATACTGTACAATTCCCCTTGCCCGCGGCAAAAGCAGAAGCCCATCGATTGATGTAATAGTTGCAAAAGCCAAAACGCTCGCACAACTTGGATATAAAGAAATCGTATTAAGTGGGGTAAACGTTGGGGACTATGGAAGAAAAATTGGGTCAAGCTTATTTGAACTCGTGAAAGAACTCGAAAAAATAGAAGGAATCAAACGAATCAGGATAAGTTCAATTGAGCCCAATTTATTGACTGAGGAAATGGTTGATTATTTTATAAATTCGGAAAAAATTTGCAACCATTTCCACATACCCCTGCAAAGTGGAAGCGACGAAATCTTGCACAAGATGAGAAGAAGGTATAACACGGAACTTTACAGAAGAAAAATCGAATACATAAAATCGCGAAATCCAGATGCATGCATTGGAGCTGATGTGATAGTCGGCTTCCCAGGTGAAACGGAAAAACATTTTGAGATAACCTACAATTTTATAAATGAACTTCCAATCTCATATCTTCATGTCTTCACCTATTCGGAAAGACCAAATACAGATGCGCTAAATCTCCCGGGCAAAGTACCAATTGAAGAAAGGCACAGAAGAAGTGAAATGTTGCGCAATCTCGGTTTGAAGAAGAAAAACGCTTTTTACAGACAGATGATCGGGAAAACGCTTGATGTTTTGTGGGAAAGCGAAGTTAAAAACGGCATGATGTTTGGGTTTACAGAAAATTATGTCAAAGTTAAAACCGAATACAGACCGTCACTTGTAAACGAGATTTTACCGGTAAAGATTACCGGCGTTGAAAATCTCACCGCTGTCGGCGAAATTGTAGAAGACGTGAAGATTGAACCTACATAGTGCAAATGCAAGTAAAAACATAAGCTTGCTAAAAGCAATACGTTAATAGAGCCGATTTTACTTTCATCAATGCGTAAAGCATGTTGCGATATATCTCTGCAATTTAATCATATTTTCCCTGCGTTGTCCGATTGAAGTTTTACACAGGTGAATAAATTAGATTAGCTTTAACGGACAAAATTTAATTTTTCTTTGCATACAAATGTCTTACAAACCTTTTACCAATTCCTGAGCTATTTGAACTGCATTTGTTGCTGCGCCTTTGCGAAGGTTATCAGCAACTATCCATAAATTTAAACCATTTTCAACGCTATAATCACGCCTTATTCTC
>JBEPZK010000038.1:0-19185 GCA_041640855.1 Candidatus Kryptoniota bacterium | reverse complement strand
TCGTGGTTCAAGTGATTCAGTGGATATTGGATAAAACTGGGATTACGTTGAATGATGTTATTGAATTCTTCAAGCGCACAATCGAGGAAATAGTCAACATATTAAGGGACGTGATTGGATTTATCACAGGTTATTTGGGGTATTGACCTCTTTTGAAAAAGCGGAAGAATAGAATTTTTATTCGTTTCTTGTTTTGTTCAGATTTTGCTTGACTTTTGTTTTTGGGATTTTTAAACTTGAATTAAATTCACAAACAAATCACGGAGGCGCGTATGATTCGTTTAATCACCCTTCTATTTATCCTGCTGTTTTCAAATTTCTCATTCCTTTACAGTCAGATATCCACAGCTCAAATTGAGGGAAAGGTGGTTGATAACGAGGGAAATCCGCTGATTGGTGCTAATATTATTGCGAGAAATTTGGATAACGGGCTGATAAGGGGTACGATAACGGGCAAAACAGGTACATACTTTATCGGCGCGTTGCAGCCTGGCAGATACGAAATCACTTGTTCATTCGTTGGTTATAGAAGGGAGATAAAGAGGGTTGAATTACTTATTGGACAAAGTGTGAGAATAGATTTTACATTATATTCTGAGGCAATTCCAATCGGAGCGGTTGAGGTTGTAGCGGAGGCACCGGTTTTTGAGTTGAAGCGAACGGATGTTTCAATGCCTGTTAGAAGAGAGCAGATAATTAATCTTCCACTTGATACACGAAATATTATGCAACTGGCAGCTTTAGCTCCGGGGATTCGTGCATATGCTCCGATTGGTGGCCGCGCACTCCCAGATGCAGGGGCTTTGCCACCGTTGAGGTTTATACAACTTTATGTTGACGGTGTTGAATGGAAGAGCTACTATAATGGTAACATAGTTGGAATTCCTCAAACTGGCTCTCCGCTTCCGCAAGAGGCTGTTCAAGAGTTCAGAGTAATTCTTAACGCATTTGATGCGGAATATACCCGCGGGACCGCATACGTAATTTCAGCTATTACACCAAGAGGTACAAACGACTTCAGAAGTTCTGTGTTCTTTAATTTAAGGGACAAAAGCTTAAATGCTCGAGGTCCTTTTCAAACAAAAATTCCAAACTACAAACGTCAGCAAGTTGGAGGATTCTTATCAGGGCCGATAATAAAAGACAAGTTATTTCTCTTCGCTTCTTATGAATTGAACAATGAGAAAAATTATATCGATGTTGTTCCAGGAAGACCGGCATATAATCCAACGATTTGGGATAGATATAGAGGGACTTTTGATTCACCAACGCAAAATAATACAGGTGTAATTAAGCTTACTTTTGTGCCGAGTTCATCGCATACAATTGATTTGACTTGGGCGACAAGATATATGAATAGCAAGTTCTTTTTTGGCGGCATATACGCTTATACCGCAGGAATTTATGGAAAATATCACATCAACTCTTTTCTGCTGAAAGATACTTGGATAATCTCTCCGGAAATTATGAATGAACTTTCGATTCACTATTTGAGATGGAGACATGATGAGCCTTTAATTCAACCCGGACCTGCTTATGTTTACCCAAGTATAGCTCTTGGTAGGGGCACATTCCCAATAAAATTATCCGAGGACCATATACGAGTGGTAAACAAACTAACTTATAGAGTGGCTGATTTTTATGGTGAGCATATTTTGAAGGGTGGTTTTGAATTAACGCGGGCAATTAATAGACCGTGGTTTCCCTATTACTTTCAAGGAGAATTTACATTTGCTACTGACACGAGCACATTACCAAGAACAGCGACAATTGGAATCGGCTTCAATAATCCTTATACAACTGATGACGCTGAGGGCAAACTTGATGGATACACAGTTGGATTTTTCATTCAAGACAGATGGACACCACTTCCTCAGTTAACTTTGAGTCTCGGTTTAAGATGGGACGCGGATATAAATTTACTTAACAACAAAAACAAAGTTCGTTGGGCCGACAGCACAGATTTGAAGGGTGTAATCCCTGACGATTTTTTGAACAGAGGTGATAGAAAGAACGACCTCGACAACTTTGCCCCTCGGATAAGTTTCAACTATGATGCATTTGGAACGGGGAAATTAATTTTGCGCGGAGGTTATGGAATTTTCTTTGATAGGGTGGCTAACTATATAGCATATTTTGAGCAACTTTATTCAAACTGGGGAATTTATACATTTGTAAATCCAACTACAACCGACCCACAGGTGCTTAGACAACAAATTTTAAGTGGACAAGGGACAACCAGACCAACTTTGTATTTGCTCAATAAACGAATGACGACGCCGGCGGTTTATCAGTGGTCGCTTGGAATTTCAAGCCAATTGTTTAATAATTTTGCCTTTAGTGTGGATTATCTTAACAATAAAGTTACTTCGCTTTATGTCGCGACCGATGTTAATTATTACGTTCCGAGCAGGAGGGCGAGAGCTCTTACAAATAAATACGGTAGC
The DNA here is from genome assembly GCA_041640855.1 of Candidatus Kryptoniota bacterium. GTDB lineage: Bacteria > Bacteroidota > Ignavibacteria > Kryptoniales > Kryptoniaceae > Kryptonium. The sequence continues at coordinate 16,738 of JBEPZK010000038.1, read as the reverse complement.
ATATATCTGTGGGGTAGCTATGGCAGAGCAAAAAGCGAAGCGTTACTCTTTAATTTCATGTATAGAACGCAAAAATATTTTGCACAGCTTTCATATACACTTTCTTGGAACTACTCTGACTTTGATGGTTCTCCTGGCGCTATACCAGCAAATTCGAAATATCAACTGCAAAGGGTTGCTGGAGATGAAAGACATAGATTTGTTTTAAACTGGGTGATTAATTTGCCATATCAATTCCAGTTTAGTGGTATCGCTACACTTGCTTCTCCAGCTGCATATGCAGTGATAGATGGAAGAGACCTGAATGATAACAATTATTATGCCGATGATTGGATTGGTGGCATGAGAACCAAGGTTAATGATTGGAGGAAGATTAGAAATTGGTATAAGATGGTCGATTTTAGAATTAGCAAATCGTTTAGTTACTTGAATTATAAAGTGACATTGGTCTTTGATGCTTTCAATCTCTTTAATTGGTTTAATGCGGCTAGCTATTTTAATAGGATGTATGATGCGAACGGGAATCCATATGCAAACTTCGCTCAGCCGACAAGTTCTTACGCTCCGAGATATTTGCAACTTGGTGTGAGAATTTCGTATGGATATTGATTGAATTAGAGGGCGGGGAATCCCCCGCCCTTTTTTATTTTATCTCTACTCAAAAAGATATTTTCTTAAAAATTGTCCTGTGTAGGAGTTTGGGTTTTGTGCTATTTCTTCAGGAGTTCCAACAGCTACTATATAACCGCCTTTATCTCCAGCTTCAGGTCCAAGGTCAATTATCCAGTCTGCACACTTTATAACATCCATATTATGCTCAATTACAATTATCGAATGACCTGCGTCGAGCAATGAATTAAATGCCTTTAGAAGTTTTGCTATATCGTCGAAGTGAAGCCCTGTCGTTGGTTCATCAAAGATAAATAAAGTATGAGAACTTGTCTCGGAAGCAAGAAGATGTGCAGCAAGTTTTACGCGTTGAGCTTCTCCGCCGGATAAAGTGTTAGCCGGTTGCCCAAGCTTTATATATCCAAGCCCGACCGAGTCAAGAACCTTAAGTTTTTCAACCACTTTCTTATGACCTCGGAAAAATTCTATCGCTTCCGTAACGGTCATGTCCAAAACATCACTTATATTTTTCCCTTTGTATTCAACCTCAAGTATTTCAGATTTATATCTTTTGCCGTTGCAAGATTCACACGGTAGATAAATATCCGCAAGAAATTGCATCTCAATTTTAACGAAACCATCCCCTTCGCATGTCTCGCATCTCCCACCGGGTATGTTAAATGAAAAGTGTCCTGGCGTATATCCTCTCACTTTGGAAAGATGTGTTGAAGCGAAAATTTCTCTTATCCCATCAAATGCTTTTATATAAGTTACGGGATTTGATCGGGGCGTTTTTCCTATTGGGGATTGGTCAACTATTTCAACTGCGTCAATTAGTTCATATCCCTCGATCTCATCGAATTTTCCTATTTTACCATTGTAACTTCCGTCTTTGAGTTTTTTCAAGGCTGAATAAAGTATATCATAAACAAGTGTACTTTTACCAGAGCCACTTACACCTGTGACGCAAACGAAAACATTTAACGGAAATTCAACATCTATGTTTTTCAAATTATGTTCTTTCGCCCCGCGAATAATTATGGAATTTCCTTTTTTCGGTTTTCTTCTTTCCTTTGGCACAGGAATTTTCAAACGTCCGCTGAGATATTTCCCGGTTAGCGAGTTTTCATCTCTTAACAAATCTTCATACTTTCCTTGGAAAACAATCCTTCCGCCGTTTTCGCCAGCCCCGGGTCCGAGGTCAACGATATAGTCAGCTGATTCGATGACCTCGCGGTCGTGTTCAACGACGATAACAGTGTTGCCGTTTTCTTTCAACGATTTCAAAATTTTTATAAGTTGGTGTGTATCGCGCGGATGTAAACCTATGCTCGGCTCGTCAAGGATGTAAAGAGTTCCAACAAGCGATGAACCAAGAGCAGTTGCAAGGTTTATCCTTTGAGCTTCTCCGCCGGATAAAGTGTTTGATAATCTGTCGAGAGTTAAATAACCAAGCCCAACTTCGTAAAGATATTTTAACCTTCGATTTATTTCCGAAAGTATGCTTGCGGAAATTGTTCTTTCGTAATCAGTCAACTCAATATTTTGGAAGAAATGATACGCTTCTTCGATTGACATTCTAACGACATCATAGATCGTCTTGCCAGCAATTTTCACATTTAATGCTTCCTTTCTCAATCTTGACCCGCCACATAAGTCGCAAGTCGTATAACCCCTGTATCTTGAAAGCATAACTCTGTAATGAACCTTATATGAATTTTCTTCAAGCAATTTGAAAAACCCTTCTATTCCTTCAAACCCATCGTAACCGTTTTTGATTATCTCAAGATGTTTAATTTCCAAATCTTTAAATGGGACATCTACGGGAATGCCGGCTCGTTTTGCGATTCGCAACAAATCTTTTTGAAACCATGAAAATTTCTCGCTTCTCCATGGGTGAATGGCTCCTTCTTTTAAACTTTTATTTTTATCTGGAACGAGAGCATCCCAGTTAATTCCATATGCTCTTCCAAAACCCTGACATTTTGGACATGCACCGTAGGGATTGTTGAAAGAAAACAACCTTGGCTCAGGCTCCTCATATTCTATCTTACAATAAGCGCATTCGAAATGCTCGCTAAACTTCAGAACTTCACCTGTGTCAAGCACTTTTACAACCAAATAACCCCTTCCCTCATTGAATCCCATTTCAATGGAATCAAACAACCTTGTCTCATCGACATCGGAGCGAATCACAAGGCGATCGACAAGCACGTAAATTTCCTCGTTTTTGAACTTTTTTAAGTCAAATTCTTCGTTTAAATCGATCAATTCGTCGCGCACGACGATTCTATAAAAACCTTTCTCTTTTAGTGCTTCGAGTTCTTCTTTGATTGTATGTCCTTTGTGAATTTGAAGCGGAAAGAGTATGTAAATTCTGCTGCCTTCTGAAAGTTCTTTGATTTTTGAGATAACTATCTCAGGTGAATCTTTTTGGACGAGATTCCCACATTTTGAGCAATAGGTTTTTCCAATTCGTGCGAAGAGAAGTCGAAGATAGTCGTATATTTCGGTCATAGTTCCAACAGTTGAGCGGGGATTTTTCCCAGTGGATTTTTGGTCTATTGCAATTGCGGGGGCTATTCCATCAATTAAATCTACGTCTGGCTTGTCCATTCTTTCGAGAAACTGTCTTGCGTAGGCGGATAAACTTTCGACATATCTTCTTTGTCCTTCCGCATAGATTGTGTCAAATGCAAGGCTTGATTTTCCGGAACCACTTACTCCAGTGAAAACGATCAACTTATTTTTGGGGAGTTCAAGGCTTATATTTTTTAAGTTGTGAACCCTTGCTCCTTTGATTATAATCTTTCTATCTTCCATTACCTCGTCAGTGTCTTTAATATTTTGCAGAATTAATTTAAACTTAAAAAGAAAACGAAGCAACTTTTGAGAACCGGGCAAATGTCAGTTGCGTCTAACTTGAAAAACAAATCGTAAAACTACGGTGAAAATTTCAAATAAAGGCATAATTCTAATCATAATCGTCGCGGTCATTGGGCTTGCATTGCCGAAGGTAAAATCAATTTTTTCGCAGAAGAAATCAGGAGATAGAAACCCAGGATTTATCCCTGAACTTGCTGTTAAAGCGTATATAGCACGACCTCAAAAACTTGAAAACAAAATCTTAGTCACGGGGACTGTCCTTGCAAACGAAGAAATCGAGATAAGAAGCGAGATATCGGGAAAGATTGAAAAGATATTTTTCAATGAGGGAAGCAGAGTTAGAAAGGGAGATATACTCGTAAAAGTGGACGATTCGGAACTTCAAGCGCAGTTGTTGAAAACGCAGTATCAGAAGAAACTCGCAGAGGAAAAGGAATACAGACAAAGGTTATTGCTTGAGAAGGAAGCTATAAGCAGGCAGGAATATGATATCGCTTTGACCGAATTGAATACGCTTGAGGCAGAGATTCAACTTATAAAAGCAAGAATAGATAAGACGGAGATAAGGGCGCCATTCGATGGAGTAATTGGTCTAAGATATGTAAGCGTTGGAAGTTATATTTCTCCTTCTGTTAAAATAACGACGCTTCAAAATATCGACACGTTAAAACTTGAATTTTCCATCCCTGAAAAATACATAAGACTTATTGATGTTGGGGATAGAGTAAATTTCAAAGTTCAAGGTTCGGATAAAAGATATAGCGCTGTAATTTATGCGATCGACCCAAAGATAGACCCGGCGACGAGAACACTTCAAGTTCGAGCTATCTTTCCAAACAAAAATTATGAACTTTTGCCAGGTTCATTTGCGGAGATTGAGGTTATACTTGAGGAGATACCGAGCGCGATTTTAATTCCATCTGAAGCGATTATTCCGAGTGCGGAAGGCAGTAAAGTCTTCGTCTACAATCAAGGAAAGGCTTACGAAAAGAATGTTGAAACAGGGATAAGAACGGAAAGGTTTATACAGATAAAATCCGGATTAAACCCAGGAGATACAGTTTTGACGACAGGTCTTTTACAATTGAAATCAGGATTTAAAGTAAGAATCACAAGCATTGAATAAAAATTCAAATGGAGATAGAACTATGGGGCTTTCATCGTTAAGTTTACGGCGTCCGGTTTTGTCGCTGGTTATATCGCTTGTTATAATAATTTTTGGAATCATATCATATACTTATCTTGGCGTCAGGGAATACCCGGCTGTTGACCCACCAGTTATAACTGTTACGACAAGTTATCCAGGGGCAAATCCAGATATAATAGAATCGCAGATAACCGAGCCGCTTGAGGAAGCGATAAGTGGAATTGCTGGAATTAGAACGATAACCTCAACGAGTAGTTATGGAAGAAGCACGATAAGGGTTGAATTTATGGTTGGTCATGACCTTGAGACAGCTGCAAATGATGTCAGGGAAAGAGTTTCAAGGGCGATGAGGGTTCTGCCACCAGATATAGACCCACCGATTGTTCAAAAAGCGGATGCGGATGCATTTCCGATAATTGTTTTAACAGTTCAAAGCGACAGAAGAAGTTTGCTTGAGTTGACAGACATAGCAAACAATATATTTAAAGAGAGATTGCAAACAATTCCTGGGGTCAGCGAAATTAGAATTTGGGGAGAGAAGAAATACTCAATGCGAATATGGATGGACCCTGTAAAACTCGCAGCTTATCATCTGACACCTCTTGATGTTAGAAATGCTTTAGCGCGTGAAAATATCGAGTTGCCCGCTGGAAGACTTGAAGGAAAAACGACAGAGTTGACTATAAGAACGGTTGGAAGACTTCAAACACCGGAGGACTTCAACAATTTGATAATTCGTGAATTGGATGGTAAAATTGTCAGGCTAAGGGATATCGGATACGCTGAGCTTGCGCCCGAGAACATAAGAACTATAATGAAAGGCAAAGGTGGAATACCTCAAGTTGGCGTAGCTATAGTCCCACAGCCGGGAGCAAATCATATCGACATCGCAAATGAGTTTTATAAAAGGGTCGAACAGATAAAAAAGGAACTACCGTCGGATATAGTTCTTAGCATCGGTTATGACACGACAAGATATATAAGACAATCGGTGGCAGAGGTAAGGGAGACGATTTTAATTGCATTTGGGCTTGTCGTTGTGATAATTTTCTTCTTCCTTCGCGAATGGAGAGCTACGCTTATTCCAATTATAGCGATTCCAGTTTCACTTATAGGCGCGTTTTTCATAATGTACGTTGCGAATTTTACGATAAATGTTTTGACACTTCTCGGACTCGTCTTGGCAATTGGTATGGTTGTTGACGATGCTATTGTAGTTCTTGAAAATATCTACTCAAAAATCGAGAGAGGATATAAACCGTTTGAAGCAGGTGTTAAGGGAATTCAAGAAATTTTCTTCGCGGTGATAGCTACGACAATCGCTTTGGTTGCAGTTTTTATGCCTGTTATATTTATACAGGGATTTACGGGAAAATTGTTCAGGGAATTTGGTGTCGTCATAGCGGGTTCGGTGGTCATTTCTTCGATTGTTGCTTTAACTTTATCCCCGATGCTTACTGTTAGATTTCTAGGGCAGAGAAGGCATTCAAAATTTTATTTAAAGACGGAGCCATTTTTCAATCGTATGATGAATCTTTACAGGACATCGCTTGATAAGTTTATGCAGAGAAGATGGCTTGCTTTTGTTATAATGGGAATTTCAGCGATTTTGATCATAGTTTTCGGAACTAATTTATCCTCTGAACTTGCACCACTTGAGGATAGGGGTATGCTTACTGTCAATGTGACCGCGCCTGAGGGGACGTCGTATTATCAAATGGGCAAATATATGGATGAGATTTTAAATCTCGTTGAGACAACGGTTCCAGAAGCTGAGGCAATTTTTTCAATCACCTCGCCCGCATGGCGTGGCACCGGTTCGAACACTGGATTTATGAGGATAAGGTTGGTGGATAAAGATAAGCGCGAAAGAAGTCAACAGCAGATAGCAGATGAGTTATCAGCTAAGTTAAGACAATTGACCGGGGTTAGAGCTTATGTATCCCAAGACCAAAGCATAGGCGTCGCAAGGGGTGGTTTGCCAGTGCAATTTGTAATTCAAGCGCCAAACTTTGAAAAATTAAAAGAGGTTTTACCGAAGTTCCTTGATGAAGCGATCAAACGTCCTGAATTTACAATCGTCGATGTCGATCTTAAATTCAATAAACCTGAGTTAACGGTAAAAGTAAATCGAGAACGGGCAAAATCGTTGGGCGTATCTGTTGCAGATGTGGCTCAAACGCTTCAACTTGCGTATAGCGAGCAACGCTGGGGATTTTTCACAATCGGTGGAAAACAATATCAAATAATCGGCTCATTGATTAGAGAAAGCGCTGAAAAGCCAGCGGATTTGAAATCAATCTATGTGAGAAACTCCGAAGGTAAATTGATTCAACTTGACAATTTGATAACTGTTGAAGAGGTCTCAAATCCACCTCAACTTTATAGATATAATCGATACATTTCTGCAACTGTTTCCGCTGGGCTTGCACCTGGAAAGACGATTGGCGATGGAATAAAAGTTATGGAAGAAATAGCTGATAAAGTCCTTGATGAGACATTTTCAACCGATTTAGCAGGCCCATCTAAGGATTATGCGGAAAGCTCATCGAGCCTTGCCTTTGTAATGTTTCTCGCGTTGTTGCTTACTTATCTTGTCCTCGCTGCACAATTTGAGAGCTTCATTGACCCGTTGATAATAATGTTCACTGTCCCGCTTGCGCTTGCAGGTGCTTTGTTCTCGCTGTGGTATTTTAATCAGACACTTAACATATTCAGCCAGATCGGACAGATAATGCTTGTCGGACTTGTAACGAAGAACGGAATTTTAATAGTTGAATTCGCAAATCAAAGAAAAGCGCTCGGACTTAGCAAAATTGAAGCGGTAAAAGGTGCAGCGACTCAAAGATTTAGACCAATCCTTATGACAAGTTTGACCACTATCCTTGCTTTCATCCCGGTGGCACTCGCACTTGGGGCTGGAGCTGAAAGCAGAAAATCGATGGGTATAGCGGTCATAGGTGGAATGCTCTTTTCAACGGTTTTAACTCTCTATATAATCCCGGCGGTTTATTCTTACCTTTCTAGGGAGCGAAAAGCAGGCGAAATCCCAATCGAAGAGAAACCGGTCGAAATCGAACTTGCAGAAAATGATAGTAAGGTCAGAGAAGAAATTAAGCAGATAGCGAAGTGAAATTACAAAACAAAATTTGATTTTAACCTTATGAGAAAAATTAGCATCGTGGTAATTTTGTCTTTTTCGTTCGTTTCTGTCTCATTTTCGCAGGAACTTTTAACGCTCGAATCCGCAATAAATATCGCCTTGAGGAACAATAGAGATGTAAAAATAGCAGAAAACAATCTCGACATAGCGTTAAACAATCGTTCTCTTGGAAACGCTGGTTTTTTGCCGGCGGTAAATTTAACTTCGGGCTACAGCAAAAGTTCGAATAACACTCGACAGGAATACTTTGACGGAAGGTCGATTAGCAGAAATGGGGCTAAATCAAATTCCCTAAACCTTGGAGTTATGTTGGAGTGGAGGATATTCGATGGCTTTGGGAATTACACAAGATACAAAAGGTTAAGCGAGATCGCAGAACTTGTCCAAACGCAGACAGCCGCGGTGACTGAGCAAATAGTTTCAAATGTAATTTCCGCTTATTACAACATTTTGCAGCAGAAGGAAATTTTAAGAGCTTTAAAAGAGGGAATCGCTATTTCTGAGGAAAGAATCAAGATAGCTGAGGAAAAATATAAGGTTGGGATGGCTTCAAAAGTTGAATTGCTTCAGGCACGTGCTGATTTGAACGCTGACCAAAATGCGCTTTTAAGACAGGAAATTGCTCTTAAAAATGCGAAGATAAACTTAAACTTGCTTCTCGGAAGGGACCCGAGCTTTGACTTTGACATCGTAGACACGATAAAAATTAGCGAACTTTCACTTGATGATTTGCTCTCGAAGGCTTTCAAACAAAATCGTTTACTCATCGCAGCTGAAAGAAATATTGAAATATCGAAGTTAAATCTTGCTTCGGTCAGAGCTGGATTTTTCCCAAGCGTGAACTTTTTCATCGGTTATAATTTCACTCGCTCACAATCGCAGGCTGGTTTTATCGCTTCAAATCAAAATCTCGGGCTTAATTACGGTTTAAATTTATCCTTTAACTTGTTCAATGGGTTTAACTCAACACGCGAATATGAAAACGCGCAGATAGAAATAGCAAACAGTCAGACAAGATATGAGCAACTGAAAGATGAAATTAAATCGCAGATTTTGAATCTTTATGAAAATTACAAGGTAAGTTTGAGGTTGATTGAGCTTGAAAGGGAAAATCTTGAGATAGCGAAGGAGAATGTCGATATAGCGCTTGAGAGATATCGTCTTGGTGTTTTGACTCCGCTTGAGCTGAGGGAGGCTCAGAAAACTTACATTGATGCTGAAGGTCGACTTATAAGGGCTCAATATCAAGCAAAACTTGCGGAGGTTGAACTTTTAAGATTAAGTGGGCAATTGTTGCAGGCTCAATAAAACTTTGGATATTTTGACTTTGCTATTTAAATTAAATTGCGATTTTTGGAGGGGTGCCGGAGTGGATGATCGGGGCGGTCTCGAAAACCGCTAGGCTCCTAACGGGGCCTCGTGGGTTCGAATCCCACCCCCTCCGCTTCTCATAAATGCTCACTTAAATCGAAAAACGCTGGGTTTACAAGCCTAACGTAATCATCCATTTTCATCCGAACTACATCATTATGTGTCCCTCCGTTGAAACTTATCTCATCATTCAATTTAAACTTTTCATCAACATAAACCGGGATACCGTAAAGATTTCCAAATGGAGGCATCGCCCCGGTTTCACAGTCTGGAAATAAATTTTTAAACTCATCTTCGCTTGCCAATTTTAAATTCTCAACCTCTAACGCAACTTTCGCTTTTTCAAAACTTATTTTATGGTCCGCTGGAATCACAAGCATAAAAAAGTTCTCTCCCGACTTCACTATTACACACTTCGCAAACTCCTTACCTTTGATATGGACACTTGCTGCGACTTCTTGCGAGGTGAAAGCGGTTGAATGAGTTATGGTTACATACTTCACCCTGTTTGAATCGAGAAAATTTTTTAATCTTTCGCAGATAGGCATTGCAGGACCTCCATTTTGTTTATGAACTTTCAGGAGGTCAGCTGTTGGCAGGAAGTTCAACTAATTAAAATTTATCTTCGAATAACGAAAAAATCAATCGCTTCCGCTTGCTGCTGTGGAATTGGTGAAAATTATAATCTTTTGCCCTTCTCTTATCAAATTACCTTTCAAATTGTTCCACTTCTTTAAACTACTGACGCTAACATTATATCTTTCTGCGATTGTGCTTAAAGTATCTCCCCTTCTTACACGATAGATGATTTTATTTCCGTTTGAAGTGAAATATCTCAAGTTTTTATTTTTAGTGATTTTGTTAGAAGCGACTTCGGTATATCCGTGACGATTTGTAATATCTGGTATTAAAATCACTTGACCGACACGCAATGACCTTGGCTTAATTTTAGGATTAAAACTGTAGAGAATATCCATCGGAACACCATATCTTTGTGCAATTTTATTCAATGTTTCTCCTCTTTTTACTGTGTGGACGATAAATTTCCTCTTCTCATCCTCAGGGAGAGAATTGTAATTGGCAGTGAAGATTTCTTTCTTCCCTTTTGGGATTCTCAAAGTATATTTATGCGGTGGGGTGTAGCCGCGGATAAGTTCCGGATTAAGTTCGAGCAAAATCTCAAGGTCTGTTTCTGCGCATTTTGCGATTGTTTTCAAGTTTACGCTTGCGTCGACGACAACCTCATCATATTCAATCGGGTCATCGATGATTTCCGGCGGTTGGAAGCCGTATTTTTCGGGTTCAAGCGCTATCAAAGTTACAGCGATGTATTGCGGGACATAGTTTCTTGTCTCGCGCGGTAGGTATCTTCGTATTTTCCAAAAGTTGGCTTCGCCAGCTCTTCTTATCGCCCTTTGAACCTTGCCAGCCCCAGAATTATATGCAGCTATCGCGAGGTGCCAATCCCCAAACAAATCGTATAAATCTTTGAGATGTCTAACCGCTGCATATGTTGATTTTTCCGGATTTCTTCTCTCATCATACCACCAATTTGCTTCAAGTCCATATAATCTTCCGGTGCTTTTTATAAATTGCCAAAGTCCTACAGCCCTTGCCCTCGAGACTGCAAATGGATTCACACCGCTTTCAATCATGCAAAGATAAATTAACTCCTCTGGAAGCTCATATTCCGCAAAAGCTTTTTTAAGCATTCGCAAGTATTTTCCCAATCTTGAAAACCATGTTTCGATGAAATATCTGCCATCGTTTTGGAAATAGTTAAGGTAAACTTGAACATATTCATTTATTGTAAGTGGGATGGTTGTTTTAAGCGTAGGGGGTTCACTTAGTTTTATCTCGATTTTTGATGTGTCAACTGATTCTGCTATTTGATTTAGTTTATCTTGGATGTTTGAGATGTATTCTTGGTGTGGTATCTCTTGGAAAAGCGAATCAAATTTTGAGACGTATTTTTGATAAAGTGCTAAAACTTTGTTGCTTATGATTTCGAAGTTTTTATTTAGTTCTATTTCGCTTGTTCGCGAGACCTCGTCAAGTTTTTCCAGTGCGGAGGAGATTAATTCAACCGCTGAGATTGTATCGCCGCGATTTATGTAATCGAGAGCCAGCTTGTAATCCTCGTCAATTTCATCCAGGATTTTTTTCGTCGTCAAAGAATCGTAGATTAGGACATCATTTTTAAAAATTCTCTCTTGAATTGTGATTTGTTTTGAACTTAACGAATCATCTTGTTTTGTTGATGGATCTGGAAGTGAGCAAACTTGTGATGTGTTTGATGTATCTAATGAGGTTGATGCTTGGGTTTCTTGTTTTACTGTGACGTTTTTCGTTCCACAGGCGTAAAATAACAGGGCGAGAAGTAGTAAACAAACTTTTTTATGCATCTCACCTCCTAAGTTTTTTAAATCTGTTTACATAGTAAAGATATTGATTTAAGCAGATAAAGTCAAGCAAAGCGGATTGAAAAGGGACGCGGAAATTTTTATATTATATCTGTGGAAAATAAAAAAATTTCACTAAGTATGTGGAGAAATGAGGCGGATACCCGGGCAACACTGATTGAGCCAAAATTGAAAGCAGTTGGTTGGACTGATTCGCAGATAACGCGTGAGTATTATTATCAGCGTGATTTTCAATATACTCAGGGGAGGATTATCTTAGAGGGAAATCGTATATACCGTGGCAAAGCTCGTAAAGTGGATTATCTTCTTCGGCTTTCCGATGGATTTCCAATTGCGGTTGTTGAGGCAAAAGCTGAAGGGGAAAGTGCTGAGTCAGGGCTTGAACAAGCGAAAAGATATGCTCAAGACCTTGGGCTTGCGTTTGCTTATTCCACAAATGGTCATAAGATAATTGAGTTTGATTTCTTTACAAATTCAAGCAGGGAACTTGAACGTTTTCCAAGTCCTGAGGAACTCAAAAAGCGATGGTTTGCAAATCTTGGAACCGTTGAAGTTTCTCGTATCCATGAGCCATCGGTTGATTATAATATCACCAATGAGGCAAACCCTTTACTTTATCCCTATTGTCCTGAAAGGCTTTGTGGCAAAGTCCCTTATTATTTCCAAGAGGTTGCCATCCGAGAGGTGATCAAAAGGATAATGCTTGGGAGAAAGCGCATACTTCTAACAATGGCTACTGGGACTGGTAAAACATTTGTCGCTTTTCAAATTGTTTGGAAACTTATAAAATCCAAATGGCTTCAACGCCAACATCCGGATAACAGGCCGGGGCGGGTTCTCTTTCTTGCGGATAGATTGATTTTGCGTGATCAAGCATATAATACTTTTGCACCTTTCGCTGACGGAACTAACGAGCCTCGTTTCAAGATAGAAAATCATGAGATAAGTTTCAGCAAGGACCTTTACTTTGGTATTTATCAAACTCTTTGGAGCCCGGATGAAAATGGGGTTCATTTGTTTGAAAAGTTTCCGAAAGACTTTTTTGATTTAGTAATCATTGATGAATGTCATCGTTCTGGATGGGGCACTTGGCGTGGGATTTTGGACCACTTTTTTTCTGCAGTTCATCTCGGAATGACCGCAACACCAAAGCGAGATGAAAATGTAGATACATATGCCTATTTCTGCAGTGAGGAACCAGAAATTTATATCGACCCTGAACATCCAGAACTTGGTAAATGGCGACCCCCAGCATATCAGTACAGTCTTGGTCAAGGTATTGAAGATGGTTTCCTTGCTACTTATGAGGTTAAACGTGTTTATACAACCATTGATAAGTCAGGTTTAAGACTTCAAGAGGCCATTGAGCAGGGAGCTGATGTGTTTATTCCCGAAGATGTGATACCACGTGAAATATACACAACGCCTCAATTTGAACGTGAGATTTCTTTGCCTGATCGAACTCGCGCTATGGTAAAGCACTTAGCTGAGCTTTTACGTCGCTTTGGTCCAATGGAAAAAACAATGGTGTTTTGTGTTGATATGGAGCATGCAAGACTCGTTGCTAGATTACTTCAAGATGAGTTTGGACCTGAAACTGGATTGCCAAACTATGCGGTACCTATAATTTCAGAAGAAGGGGAAGAGGGAAGAAGAAACTTGGAAGCCTTTGCTGATTCAGACAGAAAAGCTCCTGTCGTAGCAACCACAGCAGAGCTCTTATCTACAGGTGTAGATGTGCCATCTTGTAGAAACATAGTTTTTATGAAAACCGTCTCTTCTCCCATACTCTTTAAGCAAATAATTGGTAGAGGTAGCAGGATTGATCCGACAACGGAAAAGTATTGGTTTCGGATTATAGATTATACAAATGCAACTCGCTTATTTGATGAAGAATGGGATAAACCTTCTTCGCCCTTGGATGAAACTCCAACTGGACCTTGGACTTCATCACTTGAAGGTATTGTTTTTAACATGGAAACCGGTGATTCAATTGTCGGGGCTCGTGTCAGTGTTCGTACCGGACCAAACAGCCAACAAGGGCCGATTTACACTGATAATAGAGGATATTTCCGCTTTGATCGATTACCATCCGGCAAGTTAAAGGTTATCGTAGGTGCTCGTGGCTTTGTCGAGCGCAATATTGGAATAGAAACTTTACCAGATAAAACTAGGTTCATTAAAATTCTTTTAAAACCTGAACGAAAAGTAAAGAAAATCCGGGTGGAAGGAATAGAAGTAACTATTGCTGAGGAGTTTGACTTTTTTATTGAAGAAACAGGTGAACATCTCAATTTAGAAAGGTATATAGATTATGTGCGAAAACGAATTTATGACTTTGCGTCGGGTAGAAAGACTTTGCTTAAAATTTGGCTTGACACAAGAAAAAGACGTAATTTTCTCGAAGACCTCAAAAACTCAAGCATTAATCCAGAGATTCTTGCGATAATTCTCAACCAACGAGAGGCGGATACTTTTGACCTTCTTTGTCACATCGCTTTTGGAAGCCCTATTCGTACTCGCAGTGAAAGAGTTATCGCTTTTAAGAATCGTGAACAGGCTTTTATTTTAAGGCATTCGGAAGATGCGAGAAAAGTTATCTTTGAGCTTTTGGAAAAATATAGGGCTGGCGGCATTGAGCAATTTGAACCAGAAATATTTAACGTTTCTCCATTCTCCGATTGGGGTGGCGTTATAAAAATCGCTCATTGGTTTGGTGGACTTGAGAATTTAAGTGATTCTATCAAAGCGATAAAAGAAAAAATTTATGAGGAGGTGGACACATGAAAAATCCACAAACGAAGGAATCTTTAGCTAATGATATTTGGCGGGCTTGCGATATCCTTCGTAGAGATAATAACTGTGGCGGGGTTATGGAGTATATTGAGCATCTTGCATGGCTTCTCTTTCTTCGTTTTCTCGATGCACAGGAGGAAGAATGGGAAGCACAAGCTAAGCTCGCAAATCGTGAATATATACCAATTATTGATGAACCGTATCGTTGGAGAAACTGGGCTAAAAAGGATTGGTCAGCGGAAGACCTTCTGTCCTTTATTCATGGGAAATTGATTCCATATTTACAAAAACTTGGTGGTAATTCAATCAGAGACATAATCAGAGGTGTTTTCTCTGAAAGAAATGTTATCGTCTGTGCCTCTGGATATAATCTTAAAGAGGTGATTCAAATTATAGACGAAATTGATTTCCACAGCCAAGATGATGTTTTCACCGTGTCCCAAATATACGAAGAGTTGCTTCGAAGACTTGGCAACGAAAATCAAATCGCTGGAGAATTTTATACTCCTCGACCAGTTATTAGATTTATCGTAAAAGTAATTGACCCCAAAATTGGCGAAACAATTTATGACCCTGCATGCGGCACGTGCGGATTTTTGGTTCAAGCGTATTTATACATGAAGAATTATGAGAGAACAATTGAAGATTACAAGACTTTACAGGAGCGCACTTTTTATGGTCAAGAAAAAAAGCCGGTCCCTGCTTTGCTTGGATTGATGAATATGGTTCTTCATGGTGTAACCGCACCTCGAGTTATGAGACGAAATACTTTGGAGGAAAATATTCGTCAAGTAGTTAGTGAGAGGTTTGATGTTATAATGACCAATCCTCCTTTTGGCGGAAAGGAAGGTAAACATATTCAGAGTAATTTTCCGGTTTCTTCAAATGCGACAGAGCTTCTTTTTCTACAGCATGTAATGAAAAAACTAAAAGTAAAGGATGGAGCTCGCTGTGGTATGGTCGTTCCGGAGGGCACCCTCTTCCGTGGCGGAGCTTTTGAAGAGGTTAAGAAAAGTTTGCTTGAGCAGTTTAACTTGCACACCATCATAAGCCTTCCACAAGGAGTTTTTGCGCCTTATTCTGATGTCAAGACAGCGTTGATTTTCTTTGAACGTCCTGGACCTACAAAAGAAATTTGGTATTATGAACTTCCTCTTCCGGAGGGTTTAAAAAAATTTAGCAAGGGCAATCCTATCAAAGATGAGCATTTTGAGGAAGCGTATAGGCTTTGGAAGGCTTGGGACGCTTACAGAAAAGGCGAAGGTCAAAGGGAAGCTTGCTTGTCTAAATATTCGTGGATAGTTTCAGCTGAGGAGATAAAACAAAGAGGTTATGACCTTACTGCGAGAAATCCTAATAGACGCGATGAGTTGGAGTTTCCATCTCCTATGGAACTGGTGGCAAATATCTATGAGCGAGAGAGGGAAATTATAAGCCTTCTTGATGAACTGAATGAGATTATAAGTGGTAACAACAACAAAGAGAACAACTTCAATGAGCGAGGGTCTTTATAAGCTCCCCAAAGGCTGGCGATGGGTGAGGTTGGGGGAGGTGTGTGAAATCCTTCAAGGGAAAACACCTAGCAAGAGTGCTTATGTAAGCGAGCCTACAAAAATCAAGATCCTAAAATTTAGAGACATCACTTCTGATGGAAGGATAATCTGGAATTCTATAGAAAGAGGATTTGTTCTTAACACTGCTCAGTGGCGTTACGCAGTAATAGGTGATGTTCTCATAACAGCCTCGGCGCACACGCCAGATCAGATTGGCAAGAAAGTAGCTATATTAGACAATATTCCTGCAGAATACTCTAAGGTTGCGGTTACTGCAGAATTAATGATTTTAAGACCAAAAGAATCACTTGATAGCCGTTGGCTTCGAAACTGGATCGCTTCGGTTTATGGATACAGGCAAATACAAATGCAAGTCAAAGAAAAACATCTTGTGCAAAGTAGAGCAAAAAATATCTTGTTACCTTTCCCACCCCTCGAAGAGCAACGTCGTATCGTGGCGCGGATTGAGGAGTTAATGGTGCGGGTGCGGGAGGCAAAGCGCCTGCGGGAGGAGGCAAAACAAGACACCGAGCGTCTTATGCAAGCGATCCTTGCTGAGGTCTTCCCCCGTCCCGGCTCAGACCTGCCCAAAGGCTGGCGATGGGTAAGGTTGGGGGAAGTGTGTGAAACAAAGATGGGGGGGACACCAAAAACTACAGTGCTTGAATATTGGGACCCTGGAGAAATTGTTTGGGTTACACCTGAAGATATGGAAAAAGGGGTTGTTAATCTAATCTCCACAAGTCGTCGAAAGATATCTTCATTAGGTTTGCTTAGAAGCAGTGCAAAA
>JBEPZK010000037.1:10545-20027 GCA_041640855.1 Candidatus Kryptoniota bacterium | reverse complement strand
GTGAGCGATAAATTTGGAAGATTTGCAAGCGGTGAATACATCGCTGAAACTTCAAAATTTACAAATTTCGTTGTGTAATCTCTTTGTTTTTTTGTGTTGTCGTTCAAATTTTCAAATCTTAACGTTAAAAACACTTGGTTTCTCAACAATCTTAATCTATCAAAAATCTTGAAACCTTGAATATCTTGCCTAAGATACGGTTGCCCAAACGATAGATATTCGTTGCCATGATAGATATAATCAAACTTGAAGAAATTGCCGAAATAATTTAAGTTTATCCCAACTTCATAGGCAAGCGATGAGAGCCCGAGCGGATTAATAGGAACTATATATTGATTCAATGGAATGAATTTTTCGATCAATGGACGATATTTTTTCAAATTATCCCTTAAACTTGGTGTGTCCTTTAGCAATGAGTCGATATCCGCATCGGTCCAACTTCTTGCTTTTAGATTTTCATTCCTTACACTCAATGCACTTTGCGCTCTTATCTCAGTTCTTGCATTATCAAATGAAAGTAAAAGATTTGAACCAAATACAACATTTTTCTGCGGATTACCCCCGTATTTTATCGATCTTTTATCATCTTCGGAAACAAGGTAAGTAAAACCCAGTTCGAAATTTCTTTTGTATTTAAATGCTGGTTTGACCGCAAAAAGATTTCTGCTGAACGTTCCATAATCATAAATTAAAATTTTCTTGTTCGTCGTATCGTAAACGCTATTCGCCGGAAGTTGCCCAGACAAACTATCGATAGGGATTTCTTTTACAACTGAACCTTCAATACCTCGTCTCGTTTGTCCATTTACAATTTCAATTTGAAAATATCTTAAATCGACTTTGCCGTAAAGTCCCCTTACTCTATAACCGCTTAAAACAAGTGGAGAAAAGCTCGGATAAACATCACCAAACCCAATTTTAACCCAATCGAGAAAATTGCCCTCTATCAAGAATCTGTGCTGAGGTTGAATTGTTGAACGTTCTTCGCTTGTTAAATATAAATTTGAATTTAAATTGAGAGGTCCATAGCTACTATTAAAATTCATTCTGCCACGGGCATAGAAATGGCTTTTTTTCTGAACCGATTCCTCTCTTATTTCAATTTCAAAGTTAGTCCTATAATTTACCTTTCTTTCTCTTTCGGCGATTTTAGCTGGGGAAATAACATTGAATCTCCACGAGGTTCTTGCAACAATTTTGTTCGATGTGTCCTTTAAAATTATCGTAACAGTATGAGAACCCGGTTTGATTGGGAACTTAACATTTTCAGGGACAAAGATAATGATTTCGTTTGATATGACAGATAATCTCGTTATGTCGGTGTTGTCCAGCAAAATTTGTGAATTCCCAGGGTCAAAATTTTTGATGTTTATAAATGATGCGGAAATAATAAGTTCATCGGGGCGAACGCTTGAGTCTTTTTCAGGGCTCAAAATTATTATATCTTCCGAGACTTCCGGCATTGATATCGGAATTTGCATAAATTCACTTGGGGATTCACCCGGAAAATAACTCACTTCATTTCTTATGTTTGTAACCTCAAGCAAAATCTCCATCGATGGCGCTTTCACATCTTTGTCCGGAATCGTGATAGTTAGAATGTTTTCCTTTGGTTTGAGTATCTCGATGGATTTAAATTGTTCCTCTCCGCTTGCCCTGTAAAATAACTTGATTTCGGATATCTCTTTTGCGTTCGCAAGTTCAATTCTAAGTTTTAATGCCTCTCCGCTGATACCTTTTTGTAAAGGTAGGACATTTAGAATATATTTAGTCTGTGCGAGGGAAGGGAAGTTAAAAATAAAAAGAAGCAAAAAAAAGGCGATTATTTTGTTCATTGAGTTTATTTTTCTTTTATTTTAATTCTGATTTCTTTTCCCTCTCCCGTTTTACCTCTTATCTCGATTTCTCTTTGTTCGGTTTCTCTTCTTATCTTTTGCAATTTTTGCTGGTCTAATTCGGTCATCGCTCTTGTCGATATTTCACCCTCTTTTGTGGATATCCCGACTTCCCCCGCTTTTACCGTTCTACTTATGTTTGAAATTTTGTTGAAGAAGTCAATTTCCCCCTCTTTTACCAACAATGTATCAGCATCGGCTCTTGAAATTAAAAGCCCTTCCGTTCCTCTTATCGTTGCTACGGATAAAGGCGTTGTGAATTCAAACTTGCCTCTTACTTTGCTTACTTTGAAATCGACGCCACCGTTTTCAATGTTTATCTTTCGAGAGTAATTTCCCTTTGGGTTTTCGCCAACGATTTCAAGCGTTGTGTTTTCATCGACTCTGAGGAAACTTCCATCTAGAAATTTGATCAAAAGAAACGATTTTTCATCCGTTTTTACAAGCGTTCCAGATTCAAGCCCAAGCCCTTTTTGTGCCAATTTCCAGTCATTTAGTTTCGGCGGTTTATGATACGCTTTGTTTTTAACGAGTTGAATAACAGCAATGGTTGGGGCATAATTTACAAGACCAAGGGACAAAATTGCAAGGATTAAGATTGCCCAGATTTTTAAAATTTTCCCGCGCATTTTGCAAACCAAATTTTATTTTTCTTCAATTTCTATTACTTCATATCTGTTGCTTTTGAGAAGTTCCAAAATTTCCGCAAGCTCAGAAGATGTTGCTGGTCTTCCATTGATTAGAATTACAAGGTCGGATGAAATTTTGCTCAATAAAGAAGCGATTTCAGTGTTCCCGCTTTGGTTTAGCACATTTATCAATTCTCTAAGATTCCTCGCTTGTTCTGGGGTCAATGTTATCTGAGGCGTGATTGACTGACCAAGTTTGATGTTGAAACTCCATATCTCACTTCTTATTTCCTCCGTCCCGCGACTTCCGTAAATTTGCGACTTTACAAACCAGAAGTATGTTTTGCCATCCTCAAGTGGCAAGGCTTCGCGCGGATATTGAATTTGGGTGTCGTTGGTCTTAAATTTCCATCTTAAATTTTTATCCCCTGAAACAACTTCCTCCGGCGTCGCTTGACTTGGGAGTTTCTCGTATACATAAATTTCAAATTCTTTCAAATAAGGCGCTATCCATTTGAAAATTGGGAATTGCGTCCTAACCTCGGATTGATACCCAGGCGAAACGAGATCAATTCTCGATGGCGCAGTTATCTCATAAATTTTCTCCCAAGTATCAAGTATGTAAGTTTCGCTGGCGTTTAGAATTTGTATCAAAAATCTATAAGTTCCTGCGGGCAATTTCCCCGTCGATTGTGCTATTTCCTTTATTCGCTTTATCTTATCCTCATAAATCCGAGTTCTATCCTTATCGCTTTTGATGCCAGTTCTACCAGAGGCGAGATCTTGATTTGTGAAGCTTAGGATTCTATCAACTTTAAATGATGAGCTCCAAACGTCAGCGAAAATATCTTCTTTCTCGCTTCCAACTTTTGCAAATACTTGGAAATGCATCTTTACTTCAACGGCTACATCGCTGGTAATCGTTATGGAAAATAGAAGAGGAAGGTCGGTTAACCTGCTAACATCAAGGTCCGCGACGTTTACTTGGTCAAGTGTTGCTGGAGCAGAAACTTGAAGCCTAACCTCTTGACCAAAGGCTAAAACAGAGAAGACAAGTAGAAGTAAAATTATCCTCATGGCATACACCAAAGTTTTATTTTTATTCACTTGAAAATTACTCAATGGACTCGTTCTGTGTCAGTGAACGGTATCACGCACTTAGAAATGTACAATATCGTTGTATAGCACAAATATCATCAAAATTATAAGGATAATTATCCCAGCTTGTTGAATCGCGATTTTAACCCTGTAAGAAAGTTCTTTTCTTATTATTCCTTCGATTATTAAAATCAGCAAATGTCCACCATCGAGCCCAGGAAACGGTAAAATGTTTAAGAACGCAAGGCTTATGCTCAAAATCGCCATAAATCCGAGAAAAGCGGTGAAACCGATATCCGCACTTTGCGTTGCAAATTTTGCAATTCTTATCGGACCCGCTATCCCCTTTTGGACAGGAATTTTCCCCGTGACGAGCTGCTTTATGCCATTTATGGTAAGTGCCGAAATCCTATAAGTTTCTTTTATCCCAATCCAAAGAGCTTCAAATAAGTTGTAGTTTTCCTTTTTAACTGGGCCGTTGTAGAAACTTGTTATCTGCACCCCAATTCTTCCATCTGGGTCAGGTATAATTTTTTGTTCGAAAATTTTATCGCCACGCTTGACCTTTAATGTTACCTCTTTTCCTGCGTTTGATTTTATGATTGAGGTTAATTGGGCAGGATTATATATTTTTTCTCCATTAACTGAAACGATTATATCTTTCGGTTGTAGCCCAACTTTTTCAGCGGGGCGATTTGGTTCAACTGCAAGAATAGTTGTCTCTATGTATTTTGGTAGAATTCCAAGTATTTCCTCCGACGCTGTGAATTCGGAAATTTTTGAGCGTGGGATTGAGATGTAAAGTTTTTGATTACCGCGTTGGATTTCGAAATTTAAATCTTTAGATAAATCTTCAACAAATCCAATCCTAAATATATCATCCCAATAGTTTATCTTCTTGCCATTCAAACTTAAAATTTTGTCTCCTTCATGAAAGCCAGCTTCAGAAGCCAAGGAATTTGGAATCACATAACCAACTTCATTTACATCTCTAAATGTTTTCCCTTGTATCATAAAGATAGACCAAAATAAGAACACCGCAAAAGCCATATTCATAATAACTCCAGCGGTGATGACGAAAAACTTTTGATAAAATGGCTTGCTTCTAAATTCGTATGGTTGGGGTTTTGAACTTACAAATCCGGTGTCGAGACTTTCATCTACCATTCCCGCTATTTTAACATATCCACCGAGTGGGAATGCTGAAATTCTATAATCAGTATCACCGATTTTCTTTCCAATTAATCTTGTCCCGAAACCAATTGAGAAAATTTCAACTTTCATTTTTGAAAGTTTCGCCGCTATAAAATGACCAAATTCATGAACGAGGACAAGAGCTCCAATTGTTATCGCAAAGTAAAATATGGTTTTTATGACCTCCATTTCAACTAATTCCCTCCATATTTTTTACAAATTTTCTTGTTTCTCGGTCCGCCTCAAAAATATCGTCAAGGTCTGGATCAAATTTGGGTTTATGTGCATCAAGCGCGCGTTTTATTATCTCCGGTATTTTTGTGAACTTTATCTTTCTGTGGAGAAAAGCCTCTACAGCGATTTCGTTTGCAGCGTTTAGAACCGTTGGATAAGTCCCGTTAAGTTTTGCGACTTCGTATGCGATTTTCAAACATTCAAATTTATCAAAATCTGGTTCGAAAAACGTCATTTGTCCAAGCTTGACGAAATCGACCCAGCCGTAATTCGCCGGTGTCCTATCCGGATATGTAAGAGCATATTGAATTGGTATCTTCATATCCGGGACGCCAAGTTGCGCCTTTATCGAGCCATCCACAAATTCAACCATCGAATGAATTATCGATTGCGGATGGATTAAAACTTTAATTTTATCGATGTCTAAACCGAAGAGCCAATGTGCTTCTATTACTTCAAGACCTTTGTTCATCAACGTTGCTGAGTCAATTGTTATCTTATTTCCCATTTTCCAGTTCGGATGTTTCAAGGCTTCTTCGACGGTTACGTTTTCAAGCTCGCTTTTATCCTTGTGAAGAAATGGTCCACCCGATGCGGTTAAAATTATCCTATTAACATTTGAGATTTTTTCTCCAACAAGACATTGAAAGATCGCGTTATGCTCGCTATCGACGGGGATTAATTCCACATTGTTTTCTTTCAAGAGCTTCATAATGATTCCACCTGCTACGACAAGCGTTTCTTTATTTGCGAGAGCGATTCTTTTTTTGTTTTCAATCGCTTGAATGGTTGGTTTAAGCCCCGAAAATCCAACAAGCGAATTCAACACTATATCGACATCATCCCTTTTTACTATTTCGAGCAATCCTTCTTCACCTGAGAGGACCTCGATTTTACCATCGACTAGCCTTGAAAATTCACTTGCTTTTTCCTTATCGAAGATCGCTACGCCCTTTGGTTTCAAAAGGTTTACCTGTTCGAGAAGAAGCTCGGTATTTTTATTAACCGCAAGATAAGAAACCTTAAATTTATCTTTAAAATTTAAAATCACATCTATTGCGTTCCTTCCAATCGAACCAGTTGAGCCCAAAATTGCTATCCTTTTCATCGTAGTTTTGTCGAAGGAAGTTTTTTAGAATAAGATTGCCGAAGACAATTTATAAAACCATATAAAATAAAACAAATTAAATGTCTATCTCCATACCTTCTGCTGCGACGAGTAAGTTGAATTTGTATTTTCTCTTTTTAATCTCATTTTTGCAATGCTTGTAAATCTCATCTATCATACTATCTGTGTGCATATGGTCGTGATGGAACAAAAGAAGTCGCTTTACTTTGCCTTCGTGCGCAACTCGCAATGTGAATAGATAATGTGAATGTCCCCAGCCGACTCTTTCGATGTACTCTTCGGGTGTGTAGGTTGTATCATGGATCAAAAGATCCGCACCCTTTACGAAGTCAAAAATTCTCTTGTTTGGGTCTCCGGCGACATTGTTAAATCTTTCTATCACTTCTTTTTCCCAATTTAAAAGATATGGTGTCACCTCTCTATCGAAGGGTTCGTTGTCGCTTATGTAGACGATAGTTTTATTGTTAAAGGTAATTCTATAGCCGAGCGTGAAACCGGGATGATTAACATATATCGTTTGAACGGTTGCGTCATAAATTTTAAACTCTTCTTCCCCGACTTGTAAAAATTTTATATTTGCTTTCAACTCGCTTAACTTCACCGGGAAATAAACCCTGTCCATTTGGTCTGCTACGATTTGTTCAAGTGTTTTCGTCCTCGCTCCTGAGCCAACTATTGTAAACTCGTTTCCCGAGATGAAAAGCGGTTTAAAAAATGGAAAGCCTTGAATGTGGTCCCAGTGCGGATGAGTTATCAAGATATGAGCTCGGATTGATTCGCCTTTTCGAATAAGATAATTCCCAAGATTTTTTATCCCGGTTCCGGAGTCAAGGATTATCAGATTGTTGTCGTCGAGTTTAAGTTCAATACATGGAGTGTTCCCCCCATAGCGAACCGTCTCTTTCCCCGGAGTGGGGATTGAACCTCTACATCCCCAAATTTTTAACTTCATAATTTACCCCCTTTAAGTTCTTATATTCTTTTGAAAGCTCAACATAATGGATTGCGGATTCTTCAAGCGCTTTCCTTTCATCTTCTGTTAACTCGCGGACAACTTTAGCTGGAACGCCTGCAACAAGGGTTCCTTCAGGGACAACAAATCCTTGTTTTACCAATGAACCTGCTGCAACGAGGGAATAGGGTTTAACCTCTGCTCCATCGAGTACGATAGCCCCCATCCCAATTAAGCATTTATCGTGTATCACAGCACCATGTAAAATTGCCCCATGGCCTACTGTCACATCGTTTCCAATTATTAAAGGGTATTTCTCCGTTGTGACATGAAGAATGCACCCATCTTGAATGTTCGTCCGTTCCCCAATTCTAATATAGTTGACATCACCCCGAATTACAGCGTTGAACCATATATTTGAATCTTTTCCGATGACAACATCACCAATTACGACTGCGCCGTCTGCTATGAAGACTGATTCGTCTATCACCGGGAATTTACCTCTATAGGGTAAAATTTTCATGGTTCAATCGTTTTTTATTTTTGAGTTTGTTTCCAATTTCCATTCCAACTTTTCAGTTCAACTACGACGCTTCCGACAAGAACTTTTAATTTCCCTTTTAACGGAATCGCTCTTTCGTCAGCGCTTATCCAGCCAACGAAATCGCCTGTCAATCCGAAGAAACCAACATAATTTGCTTTGCCATCAATTTCGTATGCATCCACCGACCCATCTATCGCATCTATTTTAATCTTTGTCTTCCTCTTCCCGAAGTTTATCAGCGTAACTCCTTTTACTCCTTCGATAAATGTCGGCAAAATTACCGTTTTATTAAAGTGTGCATTTGAACGAGCATAATAAAAAAGCGATGGTCCATCGCAATACATCGTTGATATCTTCACCGTGTCCAACCTGATTCCTTTTGTGTTGTTTGCCAAATTATGATAATTTTTTTCAACTATGTAGGCTCGGAGATTTTCAGCAAGTCTATATTTGACGCTTTGATAATATTTTTTCTCCTTCATCTCGCTATAGTATTCTCGCGCTATGAATTTGGAATCAAAAATCGCTTTAAAATTTGCATGTATGTCAACAAATGGAACAGAATAAGAATCTATCTTTACTTCAACCTTATAAAATTCTTGCCCATTTTCAATGAACTTGTCCACAATTTTAAATTTTATCTGACCAAGTTTAAAAAAGAGATATTTAACCTCATAAACAAGTTCCTCGCCCACTTGAATGAACGATGTATCGAAAAACTTCGTAAATTTTTCAAATTCCTGTTGAATAGATATAGCAAAGTTCAAGGTTAAAATAAGCGCGATGATAAACTGCATAATTTATTCTTCAGATTTAGCAGATTTTCTTTGCGTTCTTCGTCTTGGTGCGAGTTTTTCCTCTAATTTTGCCTCAAGTTGTTGCTGCGCTGAGATTATCCTTTCTTCAAGTATTCTTTGATATGCTGAAACTTCGCTTGTTTGTTGTTTGATGACGTCCGCGAGCGTTTTCAAATCGTTTGTAGTCACTTCAATTTTCCCAGCAGTACTTTCAAAACTATCAAGTATATTCTTCTCAACTGACTTGGTTAGCTTTGAAAGGTTTGAAAGCCCAACAGCAATTCCAGCAGAGAGAACTATCACAATTATAAACCCAACTATTAATGTAGCTCTGTTTGCAGTGACTTTCGATATGACTTGGTCGAATTTAGCTGTGTTTTCGTCAATTTTAGATGAAACTTCTTTAACCCCAGCATTTACCTCGCCAACCGACCTTTTAACGTCCCCAATTTCGTTTCCAACCGCTGAGAGTCTTTCGTCAAACTTCGTAATTTGATTTCTCAAATCCCTGTTTTGCGCTTCTACTTTGTTAATTCTTTTTTCAATTTGTTCAGTTGATGATGAAAGAGTTGAAACTTTTGAATCGATCCTTTCGATTTTTAGCGACAATTCGTTTCTTATTTGATTTACGCTTTGGCTTAGTTTTTGGTCAAATTCATTTCGAAGTGAGTTGACATTTTCTTTTATAGAGTTATCCATCGCCTCAAGTTTTTTCATAACGTCGTCGACGGAATACTTCGTCGGTTGCTGTTGGGCTTGTGCGAAAAGATTTGTCGAAAAAAGAATTAAAAAAAATAACAGTTTAAATTTCATTTTGCATCCCGAATTTATTTTTAAATAAAAGGCTCCGCGCGAAAGCAGGAGCCATTAAAATCATTTACCACTTGCCAGAAGTTTTTCCGCCTGTGGCAATACTTCAAGCGCCTTCTGGAACTGGTCATCAACCTCAAGCATCACTGATGTCCAGCCTTCATTTCTCCAAATATATCTGGCGACATGCGCTTTCAAAA
>JBEPZK010000037.1:0-10445 GCA_041640855.1 Candidatus Kryptoniota bacterium | reverse complement strand
GAGGCAGTGCCTTGATTTACAAGGATGACAACTGGGATATTTTCAAGCACACCTTTTTCAGTTGCGTAAAATTCCTCATTGTATTCGGGCAATCGTCCCTTTGTGTAAACAATAAGTTTTCCACTTGGGAGAAATTCATCAGCAACTTTAACCGCCTCGGAAAGTAAACCTCCGGGGTTGTTTCTTAAATCAAGAATAAGTTTCTTCATCCCTTGCGATTTGAGCTTTTGAACAGCTTCTTTAAACTCTCGGTCGGTCGTTTCAGAGAACCTGTTTATGCTGATGTAACCTAAATCTTTCGTCACCATCATCGCAGCATCAACGCTGTAAATTGAGATTTTATCTCTGGTTATAACATAGTCGATCGGTTCCTTTACACCGGGTCTTAAAATTGTGACTTTAACTTTTGTCCCTTTTGGACCGCGCAGCTTTCTTATCACATCTTCGTTCTTTAATCCGATGGCGGGTTCATCGTCTATTTTTATTATTTTATCCCCAGCCATTATCCCAAGTTGTTCGCTTGGTCCACCAGCGATTGGCGAGACAACGTTTATTGTGTCATTTATAATCGTGAACTCAATCCCAATTCCTTCAAAACTACCTCTTATATCCTCATTTACCCTTTCCATATTTTTCGCTGGGATGTAAACCGAATGTGGGTCAAGGACGCCGAGCATTCCCTCTATCGCTGCTTCAACCAGAGTTTGAGTGTCAATTTTATCTACATAATTTTTTCTTGCCAGATTCAATACATCGTTTAATTTCATTATTTGAACATAAATGTCATCGCTTGAAAAGAGGCTATTTAAATTTGCCCCTATTACGATTCCAATTATCAAAACTATCACGATTGTCAACGAGGAAAATTTTTGCCTGAGCATAATTGCCTACCTCCTAATAGTCTACTTTTATTTTGAAATAAGTTAAAAAATTTTTCTCATATTTTCCAACACCGAAACTGAACAAAATGTCCTTCCTCACCTCCCACAGTAGGTCAAGCCCAAATCTGTAATTGTTTTCAATAACTCCATCAAGAAATCTTACTTTTTCCGAATCCCAACTTCGATGTCCAAGTTTAAAATCACCACCGACATTTATTGTATCTTGATTTACAACAATGTTCTTCCCATGTCTTATTTTTTCCGCGAAGATTGTCAAAGTCGCTTTTTTTGATAAAAGATAAATAATTTTGACAAAAAAATCATCCGAGTTAGGGCCTATTTCATGCCCCAAGAGGAAATCGTTGTGTGAATAATTATTTTCGTTGAATCTGTGGGAGTAAACGTATGGTTCAATCCTAGTGTATTCGAATATCAAATCTGCATCTTTTATAAAATTGGCGAGGTAAAAACCAAATTGATAACCCAATTGATTCCCGTACCAGCCTGTGCCAATTTTGGGGAAATTTATATCGTCAATTAAAATCGTCCAATAGATTTGAAAGTTTTTGAATAAGTTTGATTTAAAATCGAAGCCAAGCAATGCGTTATCTCTATCCTGAAGCGAATGTTCAGCGGATTTGTAGAAATTAATTGGGTTGAGATACGCAAGTTCTGGGAAACGTTTTGTGTAAATAATTCCCTCCCACACACCGAAATTAAATTTATCCCAAAAGTTGAAGTTGAGCCTGTGCGTCGCAAGATATTTCGAATTTATCACAGTAATATTCCCCGAAATTGTATCAGGTATGCTAAATTTTGTTCCAAGTAGCCACGAATGGAAGAAATCGTAAGAGACGCCTTTATATTTGAAACGAATTTTAAAAAAGTCAAAAATCGGTGCTGTTTTTGAGATAAATAATTTCCCAGAAAAACCATAACCTTGCGTTATCCATTCCCTTCCAATTTGAAAATTTAGATATTTTGTTTGATATCTTATATATGCTTCTGTGAAGTCGAAATTTACAGAGCCTTCTTCATTAAATTTATAATTTTGCTTTAATCGAGAATCCTCAAGCGCAAGTTCTTTGTCTCCAAATGATTGTCCATCCGTTGATTGAAGGTAAAAACCAAGTTTTCCATCGTATGTCCCGCGAAGTCGTCCGCCTATCTCAGCAAGAAGAACATTGGATTTCTTCGAAAATCTATAATCAAAGTTCACAAGCGCGTCGGCGAAGAAAGAGATGTTTGTATCTCTATAGGCATAAAGATATTTTGCTTTGTCTGAGAAAATATCCGAGGATTTCAATCCGTTTTTTAAAATTGTAGTTTCGAAAAATTTTTCGGTTTTAAGTTCATTTTCAAATTCGACCATCAAAAATTCGAGATAACCGACTTCCTTCGGGCTTAAATTTTCTCTTGCTGCGTAAATTTCGCGCAAAAAATTTGCGACCTCATTTCTTGACAGGGGAAGTGAACCGTCATCGTAATTTTTAATTATCCCTCTTACCTCCATTCGTTTCAGGAAATCATAAACCCTATGCGATATTGGAACGTTTTCAACCTGTGAAAGGATGAGTTGGGTTGAGAGGAAAAACAATAGCGTTAAAATTTTTTTCATCTTACAGCATCCCAAACTTTTGAAATCGATTTTTTAAAAAATATAATTGAAATCGAATTTAAAAACCAAAGTGCAAGTGTTCGCAAGTATCCGTATCTTCTGTATCTTCTCGGCGATTCATAAATTTTCAAGCCTTTTACATTTATTATTTCCCCAAGACGACGAAGTCGCATGTAAAGGTCGAAATCTTCACCTGCTACGAGATTTTCGTTATATCCATTGACTTTAAAAAAGGCTTCCCTTTTTACCACATGGCATTCACCTCTTCCCATTCCGAGCCCGATGATATTTAACATTGTGAAGAATTTGTTGAGCAAGAAATGAAAAACTTTGTCCTTTAACAATTCTTCATCGGGATAAACATAAACATCGAATGAAAGCGCTACAACCGAGGGCAATTTCATTAAGTTATCGCATAACTTGAAAAAAGTATCAATATCGCTTATCCTTGCATCGGCGTTCAAGAAGATGAGGATTTCACCATCAGATGCAAAAGCGCCGATGTTTCTTCCACGGGCTATTGTTTGTTCGATGTTTTCATTGTTCGTGATGATTTTATCGGCGAAATGTTTCGCTATCTCGAGCGTTTCATCCACGCTTCCGCCATCGCTTATTATTACCTCAAAATTGTATCTTTGTTTTATTTCTTTTGTGAAGTTTTTTTCCGCCCAGATGAGGGTTTTCTCTTCGTTTAGGGTTGGGATTATCACCGAAAATCGGTGCATCGGGGAAATGTTTTTGTTTGTTAGTTAAAAAAATGGGGGCATCTTATGTGCCCCCTTCAATTTTTTCTTCGTCAAATTGATAAGTTTCAAATTATAAACTTTTCAACTCGTCGATGAATAAATCCATTTCTTTCTTAGTTCTTTTTTCAGTCACAGCGATGAGCAAACCGTCCCCGTAGCCGTTAAATTTTGAAATATCAATTCCCGGGAGAATCTTTTTCTGTTGAAGTTTTCTTTTTATCTCGGAAACGGGAATCGGAGTTTGCACGACGAATTCTTTGAAAAACGGTTGATTGTATTTTAGTTTGAAGCCATCAATTTTCGATATTTGTTCGGCAAGATAATGGCTTTTTTGAAGGCATAATTTCGCAACTTCCCTTATTCCCTGCTTTCCCATCAAAGCCATATATACAGTTGCAGCAAGCATCATCAATCCTTGATTTGTGCAGATATTTGAAGTTGCTTTTTCTCGTTTTATATGCTGTTCTCTTGTTTGAAGCGTAAGCACAAAACCCCTTTCCCCATCTCTGTCGATCGTTACGCCGGAGAGTCGGCCAGGGATTTTTCTGATTAAAAACTCTTTCACTGCAAAAATACCAAGATAAGGTCCACCAAAACTTAATGGAATCCCAAGAGGTTGACCTTCGCCGACGACGACGTCAGCACCATATTCACCAGGTGGAATTAAAATGCCAAGCGATATTGGGTCGACCACAACTATAAACAATGCCCCAACTTTATGCGCAAGTTTTTCAATTTCGAAAACATCTTCAATGTTCCCGAAAAAGTTTGGCTGTTGAACGACAACGCACGCGGTTTGGTCGGTGACCTTGCTTTTTAAATCATCAATGTCGCAAATCCCGGAGTCAAATTTTGTTAGTTTTATCTCCGCTCTTTTCGGATGAGTATAAGTTCGGACAACGGATAGATAATTTGGATTGAGTGGGCCTGCTATTACAACTTCATTTTTTCCTGTATATCCAATCGCTAAAAGTACCGCTTCAGCAAGCGCACTTCCACCATCATACATTGAAGCGTTCGCCACATCCATCCCTGTTAATCTACAAATCATCGTTTGATATTCATAAATTGCTTGCAACGTCCCTTGGCTTACCTCGGCTTGATAAGGTGTATAAGCGGTGTAGAACTCAGACCTGCTTATTATCGTAAAAACCGCGGATGGGATAAAATGGTCATAAGCTCCTCCGCCGAGAAATGATATCGAATGATTTAGATCGAGATTTTTTTCGGATATCTCGCGCAGCTCTTTTAAAACTTCGTATTCGGAAAGTGGTTCCGGAAGTTTAAGGTCTTCTTTTAATCTTATTTCAGGAGGGATATCCGAAATTAACTCTTCGAATGAGGAGACGCCGATTGTTTTCAGCATCTCCCGTCTGTCCTCTTCGGTGTTTGGAACGAAGCCCATTTTGATGTGCTCCTTAAATTTTAAAGTTTACTTTCCTATTAGTTTTCTGTAATCTTGAGCGGAGAGGAGATTGTCGAGTTCTTTTAAATCACTAATTTTAACTTTAATTATCCATCCCTCCCCGTATGGGTCTTTATTAACTAAATCCGGTGACTCTTTTAATTTTTCGTTAACTTCGATTACTTCGCCCGAGACTGGTGAAAATAAATCTGATACAGCCTTTACCGCTTCAATTGTTCCAAATGGTTCAAGTTGTTTTACAATCTTCCCGACCTGTGGAAGTTCGACATATACAATATCGCCAAGTTCGCTTTGGGCATAGTCGGTTATTCCGATAACGCCAATTTGATTATCTTCAACTCTTATCCATTCATGTTCTTTTGTGTACTTTAAATTTTCTGGAAATTGCATATTTTTTCTCCTTTTTAGTTCTTAATCGTTCATATTGAATTTTAAATCTACAAACTTTGTATCGTAGTCGATGCCACCTCGAAATTCTGGTGAATTTAAAAGTTTGATATGAAAAGGTATCGTCGTATGAACCCCCTCAATGACGAATTCCTCAAGTGCCCTGAGCATTCTCGCTATTGCTTCATCTCTTGTCTTCGCATGGACGATAAGTTTAGCAAGCAATGAATCATAATACGGTGGTACGACATATTCTTGATAAATATGCGAGTCAATTCTTACGCCGTATCCACCCGGGAAATGAAGGGCGGTTATCTTTCCAGGCGATGGTCTAAAGCCATTGAATGGGTCTTCCGCGTTAATTCTGCATTCGATAGCATGTCCGTTTGGTTTCAGTTGGCTCTGTTTAACGTTAAGTTTTTCGCCAGCTGCGATTCTAATTTGCTCTTTGACTATATCGATTCCATAAACCATTTCCGTGACCGGGTGTTCCACCTGAATTCGAGTGTTCATTTCCATAAAATAAAAGTTTCCATCTTTATCGACCAAGAATTCGATTGTCCCGGCGTTTCTATATTTGACGCTTTTTGCGCCCTTTATAGCGGCTTGTCCCATCGCCTCGCGTAATTCAGGGGTAATGATTGGGGATGGCGATTCCTCTATAAGTTTTTGATGTCTTCGTTGAATTGAGCAATCTCTCTCGCCGAGGTGGATTACTTTGCCGTATTCATCCGCGAGGATTTGAATTTCGACGTGTCTTGGTTTTTCGATAAATTTTTCGATGTAAAGCGAGGGATTTCCGAATGCTGCTTCTGCCTCCGCCCTTGCGGTTTGCCAAGCGTTTTCAAGTTCGTTGTCGTTATGTACTAACCTCATCCCTTTGCCTCCACCGCCTGCGGAAGCCTTTAGCATTATCGGATAACCGATTTCGTTTGCAATTTCCCTCGCCTCCTCAAGCGTTTCAACGATGCCTTCGCTCCCTGGGATTACCGGGACACCAGCCTTTCGCATCGTTTCTTTTGCAAGTGATTTATCTCCCATTGCTTCAATCGCATCAGGTGTTGGACCGATAAATTTAATCCCAGATGATTCGCAAATCTCTGCAAACATTGCGTTTTCGGCAAGAAAACCATACCCGGGATGGATTGCCTCTGCATTCGTTATCTCCGCAGCAGCGATTATCCGCGGAATGTTAAGATAACTTTCTTTGCTTGGTCCAGGACCTATGCATACAGCTTCATCCGCGAATCTGACATGGAGGGAATATCTATCTGCTTCAGAATAGACAGCGACGGTTTTTATCCCGAGCTCTTTACAAGTTCTGATGATTCTTAAAGCGATTTCTCCTCTATTCGCAATTAAAATTTTTCTGAACAAAACTTGATTCGGCTTTATTTTTCAATCAAGTAATTCTATCAAGAAAAGAGGTTGACCATATTCAACAGGTTGAGCATTTTCGACCAAGATTTTGACAATTCTGCCATGTACATCCGATTCAATTTCATTCATAAGTTTCATCGCTTCAACTATGCATAAAACTGTGCCTGGGAAAACTTCATCCCCAACTTTTACATACGGTTCCGCATCTGGAGCGGGTGCCCGATAAAATGTTCCAACTATCGGAGATTTTATCTCATGATATTTTTTGCCAACTTCAACCGCTGGTGTTTCCGAAGTTTCAACTTTCTTTTCTTCTTTGACCTCAGTTGAGGTTGTTTGTTGAACTTGCGGTGTCACAGGTGGAACTTGTGGAACAGGTGTCGGGAATTGCGGAAAACCAGCAGGTTGATAAATTGGGAAAGGAATCGGAATATAGTTTGGGAATGAATTTGTACCTCCGGATACGCTCGTCTCGCCTTTTTTATTTTTACTTATCCTTAACCTTGAACCTTCAATCTCTATTTCAACCTCTTCAACACCGCTTTCGTCAACTGCTTTGATAAGCTCTTTGATGTAATTTAGATCCATTTTTCTAAGACCTCAATTTTATTTTACTCTTTCAACGTATTCGCCAGTTCTTGTGTCGACCTTGATTTTTTCTCCTTGTTCGATAAAGAGCGGGACGTTTATAACTGCGCCTGTTTCAAGTTTTGCAGGTTTCATCACATTTGTAACTGTATCGCCTTTGATTC
The DNA here is from genome assembly GCA_041640855.1 of Candidatus Kryptoniota bacterium. GTDB lineage: Bacteria > Bacteroidota > Ignavibacteria > Kryptoniales > Kryptoniaceae > Kryptonium. The sequence goes on along the minus strand of JBEPZK010000037.1, from coordinate 3,255 downwards.
CGGGCTCGGTTTCGACAACTTCAAGTTCGACAAAAGTTGGAAGTTGTATGCCAAGGATTTGGTCGCCATCAAATAGTATGTCAACTGTTTCGTTTTCTTTCATAAACAGAGCGTTATCTCCGACCAATTCTGCCGGGACATGGATTTGGTCAAATGTTTCAAGGTCCATAAAGACGAATTCATCACCGTCTTTGTACAAGAATTGAAATTTTTTAAAATCAAGGCGCACAATTTCGATTTCTTCGCCGGAGTCGAAAGTTTCCTCGAGAATTCGACCCGTTTTTACATCTTTTAATTTAACACGCACAAAAGCACCACCGCGTCCTCTTTTCACATGTTGAAAATCGATGATTGTATAAACTTTGCCATTATATCTTATGTTCAAACCATTTCTAATGTCAGCAGTTGTGGGCATAGGAACTTAGATTTTGTTTTGGGTTTGCTTTGAAAATATAAATAAAACCCCCGATAAAAACAAGCGTTGAATTCTTTCTTATCATAAAAGATAAAAAGTTGTGTTTATTCCGTTTAAAAACCTTGTGCACACTTTGTCACTTGCATTGTTATAACTTTTGGCTTTGATGGGAGCTTGTCTTTAAATAACGGGCGCATCGCAATACGCCTCTACAACCAAAAACGATGGATGCCATAGGGTAAGATAAAAATTAATGAACGAATACTCATCTGTTCCAATAGGTGAACTTGCGTTGACGCGTTCCGATGTGTGATAAGGGAGATTTTTAAAGATCCAAAGATTTTCCCGCAATTTTCCTTGCTTTTTAACTACCTCGAAATTATTTTACCTTTGGCTTGAAAAACAAATTTTTTCCGGTATGCCAAAAATCGCATTTTTCTCTTGTTTCTTAACACTACTAATTTTTATCTTGCCTTATGGATGCGATAAACCAAGAGATTTGATTACGCCGACGCATATTGACAGAGTTCCTGAGGTGAAAAATTTAAAAGCGGAGGTTGGGAAGACAGCAACGGGGAAGAGATTAGTTCTTTTAAAATGGGATTATGTAGATAATGGGAACCTGAGGGAGTGGGAGGTTTACAGGGCTTTGCGTGACACCGCTGGTGGTAATTATTCGTTTCTTCAACCGCCAGTTAAAGTTCCAAATTATGCTGATTCGACGATTCCAAGTTTTGTTGAGGATAGCATTTGGGTTTATTACAAGGTTATTCCTGTTGGATATGATAGGTTTCTCGGGAAACCCGGGATAGTTCGAGTAACTCTTTATCGCAACTAAAACTAAAGAGGTGAAAAGCCATGCGTAAAATTATTATATTAATCGCGGTTGCTCTGCTTGTTTTTGGAGGCAGAGTTTATTCACAGTGGGCACCGCTTGACACAGCGACCCACAAATGGTTCACAGTTGATAATACCCCTAACTTAGCCGGTTTAGTTCCACCGAGCCAAAATTGGGAAGTTGATCGCGATAGCACGGATGGTTATTATGAAAAGGAACCGAATACCGTAGCGAGTGGTCAGCCAGGTCCTGGATGGTTTACAAACACGGGTACTGCAAATATTGGTCCCGACCACAGAAGAACTCCCTACACAGCTGGAAGCCCGTCTGGTGCTTGGGCAAAGTATATCTTTGGGATTCCGACACAAACGCAGAATAACATCCTTGATGAGGATGATTATTACATACTTTACTTTTACTTACAGCAAAGTCCTAATGCTTCGCCAAACATCTATGTTACAGTTGAAAGGTTCGGAGAAGGTTTTTATGCGGACTCGTTAAGATTTAATGAAATGTCAACCGGCGCTGATTTACCGAGGTTACAAGGGGCTGGTTTATGGAATCCAACGCAAAATACGCTTGATGGTTCATGGTATCCGCTTACAATTTTGCGTTTAAATGCGGGTGCACCGACAATTGTAACGCTTGGTGCGGATACGTTGACGCCGGCTTTTCTGAGAGCTGACGCGGTAAGGCTTTTGAGAAGTAAACTTCCGAGAGACCTTGAATTTGGACGCAGAATGAAAGGAAATCCCTGGGAAAGAGCAACTCCAGATACGACGAGACCAAATGCTGACCATTTCGCTTTATACAGGATTGGGGAAACTTTACCAGAGGTGACCGTTGGTGAAACCGCTGAAAAGAAAGTCAGATTATTTAATCTTGGTGATAGCGTTTTAACGATTTACAATGTTTATGGACATACGGGAAGGTTTTACACGGCTGACCCGATGCCAATAAGGATACAGCCTGGAAGCTATTACGATTTGACAGTTGTATTTAGACCTTATCAAGAGGAACTCGCTGTTGATTCTCTTGCAATTGAAAGCGATGACCCTGAGGAGCCAATCGCTTATCTTCATGTCATCGGTCAAGGATTGAACTATAACTTCATTATGAACGCAAGCGATGGAACCGAACCGCATTGGAGGGCTCCCGGTGGAGACCAAGTTCTTTATCAAGAGGTGCCAACCGGATGGTTGAACTCAGTTGCAAGCCCATATCCGTTCCCGATTCCTGGAGGAAACAGATATAGCAGGGTTTACACTGGGACTGATCAGATTCCATACGCAATTTATCAATTTGTAATCCCTGACACGCTTGGCGGCGATTACATACTTGAATACAGTGGACCTGCTGGCTCGCCAAATGCTGCAACAGCAGCTCAGATCGATGTCGTAACGCCATTTTTTGCTGATACACAAAGAGTGACAGGATTTAATGAAAGACAAATCACTACAGCGGTTGTTTGGGCTCAGATAGGTGGACCAGGTTATACATTCAAACTTAATCCCGGTGGTCCAACGCAGGTAATCTTTAGCAACCCTGGGCAAGCGTCGAACAACTTTTTGAGGACAGATTTGCTTCGTGTTCGTAAAGTTCCGACACATCCACAGATTACAGTTGCATCAAGAACCGTTAACTTCGGTGAAGTAGCGGTTGATTTGATAGAGAGGGAATTGCAAGGAAATTATCGGATAACGGTGACAATTGGTAGCAACGGCGAAAAGGCACTTTGGATTTATGATATTCATTTTGCAGATACATCAGGCATATTTAAGATCATAAACATGCCAAATTTGCCTCTTGAGCTTCCAGCAATAAACGGAAAGTTTAATCTTGTGGTTGAATTTGCTCCTCAGGATATAAGAACTTACAGGGATACGCTTTATATAATCTCAAATTCCAAGTATGATAGTGTTTTGACAATTGTTTTCACTGGTACTGGCAGAGGGACGCTTGTTTATGCGGACAACGACGTTGAGAATGACTTCTATGCACA